>NZ_JBHUMM010000045.1:79973-195443 GCF_042685085.1 Marinicrinis sediminis | reverse complement strand
TTGTATTTCTCTACAGCTTCCATTTTCTTGTCATAACTGATTCGTCTTCTTCCCATAAAAAAGCTCCCCTTTGAGTAGTCCTGAATTTTGTTATTTCAGGTGTCTACTCAAAGGGGAGCATATCAGATTGGGGATAGCAGCCCTTTTTTGTGTAAGCCCAGCGACCATGAAAACGCCCTATATATCCTCGCTTGTCTGCCTCCATACGAGCATACTTTCATTTGTGCTGTATAAGGCCAGGAACGTTAAAGAGATTAATGACTCTTGCGCAACTGTGCCGATTGACGTACAATAAAACACAACTGATATGTTTAAATGATTAAACATTAGAACATATGACAGTTAGGATAACCAGCATATTTGAAAACAAAACAACTCAAACAACGAAAACAACGAAAAGAACCAAAACAACCAAAACAACCAAAACAACCAAAACAACCAAAACAACCAAAACAACCAAAACAACCAAAACAACCAAAACAACCAAAACAACCAAAACAACCAAAACAACCAAAAGCCCTAAAAGCCCTAAAAGCCCTAAAAGCCCTAAAAGCCCTAAAAGCCCTAAAAGCCCTAAAAGCCCTAAAAGCCCTAAAAGCCCTAAAAGCCCTAAAAGCCCTAAAAGCCCTAAAAGCCCTAAAAGCACTAAATGAACTAATTCAACAACAGAACCAAAGAACCAAAACATCTATTAAATAGAGAAGTGATCGTCGGGGAGCTTATGCATGAATTCTCACGCCAGAAGAAAACTAGTGCAGGAAACGCAACAGCCAATCGAAGCAGCAAGTGATATGCGAACATACAGGAGGAATTGACATGACACAGACAGTTTTAATTACGGGGGCATCCGGAGGAATTGGATTGGAACTCGCGCGGGAGTTTGCCGCAGCGGGTCATACGCTCATCCTGACTGCCAGAAGCGGACAGAAGCTGGAGCAGGCCAAGCAAGAGATCGAGCAGCAGTACGGAGTGCCTGTAGCTCTATTTGTACATGATCTGGCTAAGCCCGCAGAGATCGAAGCGCTGTGGACGTCTGTGCAGGAAGCGGGTTGGTCTGTAGATATCCTGGTGAACAATGCAGGGTATGGATTGTTTGGTCCTTTTGCAGAGACGGATCTGCAGGATGAACTGAACATGATTGACCTGAATGTACGGTCGCTGACGCAATTGACAAAGCTGGCTTTGCAGGATATGGTGAAGAAAGGCCGCGGCCGCATATTAAACGTGGCTTCAACGGCTGCGTTTCAGCCAGGTCCTCTCATGGCGGTCTATTATGCAACGAAGGCGTTCGTGCTTTCCTTCAGCGAGGCATTGGCCAAGGAATTGGAGGATCATGGGATCACCGTGACAGCCCTCTGCCCGGGGGCAACCGCGACGGGGTTTGAAGAAAGGGCCAATTTGCAGGGATCAGGCCTGTTGAAAAGCGGTGTGATGGACGCGCGGACAGTTGCGAGAATCGGGTATGACGGAACGATGCGCGGAAAACGAGTCGTGATTCCGGGGTGGCGCAATCGAATGCTTGCCCAGAGCGTACGCTTTATGCCGCGCAAACTGGTCACCACCATCGTGAAAAAAATTCAGCAGAAAAGCTGAGCAAGGAGGGGGCGGAGATGCACCAGGATGCAGTCGAGCGATTTCGGGTGTGTATACCCTTATTTCAGGCGTTGAGTGATTCAGCGAGGCAGGACATTATTTTGTTGCTCGCTGAGCAGCAGCCTTTGACAGTGAATGAGATTGCGGCGTCATCCAATTTATCCAGACCAGCCATCTCCCACCATTTGAAAATTTTGCGCGATAACGGACTGCTTGCGATGGAGCAGCAGGGTACACAACGCTACTATTCGCTGTCTCTGGAGAATGCCGTATCGGTGATCAAAAATTTAGTGACAACGGTAGAGGAAACGTGTCTGTAAGACAGGTCCAGCGGGCAGTTTCAGCATGAACAGTCAGAGGGTCAGTCGTTCTCACCGGGAGGACGGCTTTTTTCATATGCGCGAGCCTGCCTCATGTGAAACCATTCAGATTGGATTGCGTATGTATGGGTATTCAAAACGAGAAAGGATGAAGCGAATGTTAAAGTTTTTGGGCGTTTTATTTCTTATATTTATCATCATCATTGCTCTCGGTGCTTATTTGGTAATGAAAAAGGGCAGACATGCAATGAGAATGCTGAAGCAGCGCGGTTACCGACATCACAGCAGCAGCATGCACGCCATGCATCGTCCTCATCAGGGCCACGGTCATTACCGTCATGCGCGGCATTCAATGAGCAGCAGTGACCGCTACTATCCGCCGAGACAGGCTCACCGGGGACACAGCCGTTACGGACACGGTCATTACAAGCGCTCCCGCAGCAGTCACAGCTTTTTTTCTTCTTGAGCCCTCGTCCGGTGCTTCGTTTTTTCACCTTGCAGGCTGAGTGGTTCAGGCATGTGTGGGAAGTGTTCGTCGTGGATCGTCCGTATGAGAAAGGCAAGCAAATCAGATCCTACGAGATCATGGATTTTCTCGGGGCGGGCGGGTACGGGATGGCCTATCTGGTTCGTCATCGCAGTTCCGGAGAGCGTTATGTAATGAAGCAGCTCCGACCGAGCAGCAAGAAGAATAAGCAGGGCCTGCGTGCCCATCAGAACGAGATCGACATGCTGTCGCAATTGCATCATCCGGCCATCCCGACACTCGTCGAGCAGTTTGAATGGCAGCAGCAAGAGTTTGTTGTGATGGCGTGGGTGGAGGGCGCGACGTTTTGGGAGCAGATTTTCGAACAGGGAGTTCGCTACTCTCATGCAGAGGCCTTTCAAATGCTGCACAAGCTGCTGGACATTGTGCAGCATATTCACCAAAAGGGAATCGTACATCGCGATTTGCGCATTCCAAACGTCATTGTGCATGAAGATCGGCTGTTTGTCATTGACTTTGGACTCGCCTGCAAACAGGATGATTCCCGTCCGTTCTTGTGGGAACAGACGAGGCAAGATCCGGCCTTTGATCCGCGAAAAGCTCCGTTCTGTCAAAGCGATCATTATGCGCTGGCCCATCTCGTGCTGTTTCTGCTCTATTCATCCTATGAACCGGCAGCGAATGAGTCGGAGCGCAGCTGGCAGGAGGAACTGGGCCTTCCCTCAAGGGCCCGGCAGTTGCTCGAACGCATGCTTCAGGTGAAAGCGCCCTTTCGTTCCACGGAAGAACTCTCCACAGAGGTGGAGAATCTCATTAAAAATCACATGGATGATGCTCAAAATCCTTCGACTCCACCTGTATCGTAGCATGATGCAGGTGGTATTTATTTTCCAGCAGCTGCAGCGAACATGCCAGGACAGACTGCCACTGCATCGTATCTTCAATGACCACATGGCAGGCGATTACGTGCTTGCCGGATGTGATGGTCCAAATATGAAGGTCGTGTACGTCTGAAACGCCGGGCAGGGAAAGGAGAGAGGATTTCACCTCTTCGGGCTGGATCGAAGGAGGGGTCCCCTCCATGAGAATATGAATCGTTCCGGCCAATACTCCCCATGCCCCTCGCAAGATCAGCAGGGCGACTAGCACACTGATAACCGGATCAGCCCAGAACCAGCCAAACAGCAGCATGACTGCGCCGGCAGCAATGGCTCCAACTGAACCGAGTGCGTCTCCCAGCACATGCAGATAGGCGCTTCGCACATTCAGGTTGTCCTTCGTGTCTCCCTGCTTCATCAGCACCCAGGCACTAAGCAGATTGGCAGCAAGTCCGATGCAGGCAATGAGCATCATGACGCCGCCAGCTACTTCAGGGGGGTCCTGAATGCGCTCGAATGCCTCCCATAAAATGAAGCCGGCAATGAAAAACAGCGTCATGCTGTTCACCAGTGCAGCCAGAACTTCAAAGCGGTGATACCCATAGGTCTTGCCCATGGTGGTGGGTCGTTTGGCGATCCAGATGGCGGTCAGACTGAGTGCCAGAGAAGCGGCGTCGCTGAGCATGTGCCCGCTGTCAGACAGCAGAGCCAGACTGTGGGTAATGATACCGCCGATCGCTTCCAGCACCATGATGCTGGTTGTGACGATCAGGGCGATGGCAAGCCCACGCATATTGTTATGGCCGATTCCATGACTGTGCCCATGCCCGTGAAGCCCATGCCCGGGCCCATGATGATGATGGTGTCCCATACTGATTCCTCCCGACTGATTGTCGATCGATCTGGTTTTTGTTTTGCGGCAGCGCATATCCGCCCTCTATATACTACCGGGGGGTATATGAGAGAAGTGTATCAAAGCGAGAGAAGGATGTCAAAAGCTGGTTTTGGCAAGTGATGGTGAATCTTTTGCGAGACGGTCATTCCAAGTCTGATTAAAGTATGCTATAATATCTGTGTTAGGTTATATAACATAGACATATACATCGAGAGAAACATTAACGGACTGGAGTGAGGATCATGGAGGCAAGCTTGTGGTCATTGTTGCTGTTAGGATTTGGATTAGGAATTAAGCATGCGATTGAACCGGATCATGTGATTGCCGTTTCGACGATTGCCAGTCGTTCGAAGAAGCTTTCCCAGTCTTCCATGGCAGGGGTCTTCTGGGGGATCGGGCATTCAGTCACCATGCTGATTGTAGGTATGGTATTGATCATAAGCAAATTTCAGCTCCCGGAAACCTGGGTGTCGACGATGGAGATTGCGGTAGGACTGATGATCATTTATTTTGGATTGACCAGCATGTGGGCTCATCGGCATCAGGTCTCCGCGCAGGCAGGGGAGACGGGAATTTCGCCTAGAAGTCAATGGTATCGCTCCATCTTCATTGGAACGGTGCATGGCCTCGCTGGCAGTGCCGCACTGGTCCTGCTAACTCTGGCCACGGTAGACACTTGGTGGCAGGGCGCCTTGTATATGCTCATCTTTGGCGGAGGGACTGTAGCCGGCATGTTTTTGTTTACAACCTTGCTGGGGATGCCCTTTGTGATGAGCCAGCGATGGACTGGATTTCATCGGTCCTTTGTAAGATGGACCGGGACATTGAGTATGCTGTTCGGTGTGTACTATATTTATGCGGTGATGGCCTGAGAAGCTGGCTGAACCTTGGCTGAACCGGAAGAGAAACAGGCGACTTTCCAACAGGGAGGTCGTTTTTTGTCGTATTTGGGAGGACGCGAGGCAAGAAAAATAGCGAAAAAGCGCACATTGCCTTGTGAGTAAGCGTCTATATGTGATTAAATGAAAGGACAGTCTGCAGAGGTCTGCCCACACCATGAGGCAGTGCGGTCTGAAAAACGTAGTCAGTGGGGAATTTAAACATGATTCAAGCGTTTATATACAATATGACAGTTATGATTACCTTGACCTTTCTATTCTTGAAGTTTCGGGACTGGTTGAACCCGGTTGTGAGCAAGCGGCATCGATATTCTTATATGGTGGGCCTGTCCTTGCTGATTGGCGTTTTTACGATCGCGATCATGCATGATCAATTTGTGATCAACGGGATCTTGTTCGATCTCCGAAGTACACCGATGCTCATCTATGCCAGTCTCGCCGGCCCTGTATGGGGATTGTTGGCCGCTATTCCGGTAATGGGATATCGATTGCTGCTGGGCGGGGATACGGCCTGGCTTGGTGTAATGGTGACGGTGCTGCTGCCAGTGGGCATCGGCGGCTTCCTGTATCCGCGCACCCGCATCCGAAAGCAGCATCTGAAGCAGCTGTCACCACTGCTGTCGGAGCAGAAGATATCCTACTATCCGATGATTCGGGTTACCAATATTGTCGGACTTGCATTGATGGAGCATTTGCTGACGTATGTCATTGGGGTATTTACCCTTGAGCTGCCTGCAAAGGAATGGATCATCATTTCCGGCTTTATGGCTTTGTTCGGGACACTGTCGCTTTTGTTTACGGTCTTGATGATCAACGAACATACGAAGTCGTTTATCGACCGGGAAGAGCTGTATGTATTGTCTGCCTATGATGCGAAGACGGGTCTGCCGAATCTGCGCTATTTTGAATCCAAGGTCCGGGAGTCGCTGAGCGGCCGAACCGGATACATTATTATGATGGATATCGATCATTTCAAGGTATATAACGATACCCATGGTCATATCGCCGGAGATTTGCTGCTGGGCAAACTGGGCAAGCTGCTCCAGGAAGAAGTATCAACTCCTCATCTGGCCGGACGCTTTGGCGGGGAAGAGTTCATTATGATGGTAGATACAGACGATCTGAATGAAGCGGAGCAAGTAGCAGAGATCGTGCGTACGACAATAGAGGAGACTTCATTTTACGGGGAAAGTCATCAACCTGGCGGAACTCTGACCGTCTCCCTCGGCGTGAGCAAGGCGGGCCAGGAGCTCGAGCGTCTCATCAAGGAGGCGGATGAAGCCCTATATAGGGCGAAAGGACAGGGTCGGAACCAAACGGCTCTCTATGATCAAGAAGCGGCTACTGTGTAAAAACAGTGCCGCTTCTTTTCTGCATTCAGCTTGGCTCCGTCCGGTTCCTCCTGGCCTTACCTCCAGCGTGAATGTCCGGATCGCTAGTAATCTTTTAATTCAATATAGCCTTCTTTAAAAGTGGTGATAGAATGGCTGTCGTTGCTGATCCAGTCTAAATTAAACGCATTCGTCGATCTTAATTTATAGAAGGTATACGTTTTCGTCCTGTTTTCTCGGTGAAATTCAATTAGATGCTTGGATAACACGTCTTTTTCATTCGATTCCCTGGAGGAATGTTCGATCCATTTCTTTGCTTCATTTTGATCTGAAGAAGAGAGTTCAGTTCCACCATGTATGATTAAATACGTGCTATTAACGGAATCGCGACCTCGATTTCCGAAATGTTGATCCACAATCGCAACCTTGGGAGTCTGTCCCTTTTCCTCCCAAATATAAAATCCGTACAAATAGGGAGAGGTGTCCATAAGATCCGATTCAAACGGTCCTATTAACTGCGCGTCATAGAGATCCAGAAGCTTGACGACAGAGCGAGTAGAAGGGATTTCTTTATGGGTCATCAGATGCTGAAACAGGAGCTTCCCTCCGTAGAAAAGCGTGATGGCTAAGATCACGATTCCAAGCATGTACCTGATTTTCATACAACCCCTCTTTCTGTGTGTTGACCTGAACTCATCACATTTCATTGATTCATGGGCATATTGAACGTTTTGAAACCATTTATTTGCATCCATGCCGTTCTGCAAGATGTCAGTTACACATGTGTATGATCCTAATCCAAACTTTACATAAATGAACGAATTTTCACAACATCAATCAACTATAAGCGTGACTAGAATGATGATTTAATCGGGTACGAATGCAGGCAACCGTGATAAAAGAAAATCGAGTAGAAAGGGGGGATTACGCACCCCCTGCTACTCGATTTTTATTCGTTTTATGCTCTTTTTGTTGGATTCGATTGGTTACCGGTTCATCGCTGCATAGGACTTGTATCCGCCAGTGAGATTACGGGTTTCATAGCCGTGCTGCTCCAATATGCGGCTGGCCGTGTAACCGCGGATGCCAACCTGGCAATATACCCAGATTTCTGTTTCTGTCGGCAGCTCATTTATGCGATCGCGCAGTTCATCGACCGGGATGTGCACAGAGCCTGGAATATGACCTTGCTCAAATTCCTTTTTCGTCCGTACATCAAGCAGAACGCTCTGCTCGTCACGGGTAGATAGATCTTCTACAGCAAAGACACGGGTCTTTCCGGTACGGATATTTTCTGCCGCATATCCGGCCATGTTGACGGGATCTTTGGCAGAAGAGTAAGGGGGAGCGTACGACAGTTCGAGCTCGGTCAGATCGTTGATCGATCCTTTGAAATGGATCGCCGTGGCCAGCACATCGATGCGCTTGTCCACCCCATCCTTTCCGACTGCCTGCCCGCCCAGCAGCTTTCCTTGTTCATCGAACAGGATTTTGAGTGTCATTGCTGAAGCTCCGGGATAATAGCCCGCATGGGAAAGTGGGTGAACGATGACTTTCTGGTACGGGATGTTCTGCTGCTTCAAGGCCTTTTCGTTCATGCCTGTGCAGGCTGCAGTCAGATCAAATACCTTGATAATGGCCGTCCCCTGCGTCCCTGTATACGTGGTGGACAAGCCTGCGATCTGATCCGCTGCGATCCGTCCCTGCTTGTTGGCTGGTCCGGCAAGAGGAACAGCTGTGGCATGGCCATTTACTTTGTCTGCAACCTGAATGGCATCCCCGACGGCATAGATATCTGCCACATTGGTTCGACACTGCTCGTCAACGATGATGTGGCCTCGATCTGTACGTTCAATGCCGCTGTCTGCCAGAAAAGCGGTGTCTGGCTGGACACCAATGGCCAGAATGACAAAGTCCGTTTCCAGTGGCTGGTTAGGGTGTTCAAACGATAGCTGCAGCTTGTCGGCTTGTTCCGCGATGGCGGTCAAGCGATGCTCTGCAAGCAGATGAACCCCTTTTTGCTGGAGTTCATGCTCGATCCATACGGATACATCTGCATCAAAGGGTGCCAGAATGTGCGGGCCGGCTTCAATCAAGGCTACGTCCAATCCAATCTCCCGCAAGTTTTCTGCCATCTCTACCCCAATGAACCCGCCTCCGATAATGGTGGCATGCTGAGGGCGATGGGCTTGAATCTGTTCCTTGATTCGGTCCATATCTGGAATGCTGCGCAACGTGAATACCCGTTCGTGATCCATACCAGGCAATGCAGGCCGAATCGGCTTCGCTCCCGGAGAGAGCAGCAACTGGTCATACGATTCCTCATATTGTCCGCGCTCCCGGCTGTTGACGGTCACCATCTTCCGCTCCGGGTCAATGGCGACGACTTCGCTTTCGATCCGAATGTCCAGATTAAATCGCTGGGTCATGGCTTCAGGTGTTTGGACGAGCAATTTCCCCCGATCCTGAATCGTTTCACTGATATGATAAGGCAGACCGCAATTTGCAAATGAAATATAAGGGCCTCTTTCAAATAGGACAATGTGCGCCTGCTCGTCGAGTCTTCTTAACCGGGCCGCTGCGGAAGCTCCTCCGGCTACTCCGCCTACAATGAGTACTTTTTGTGGATGATTTGTCATACGAACGCCTCCTGATTAGTTAGTTTCCTGATGGTTGTTTTGGGAATCGAAGCGGGATGAGGTGTGGAATAGCTGCAATAGCAAACCTCTTACTTCTTCACTGGCCAATCGATAATGCATTTCAAGTCCGTTTCGTTCTGCTTGTATGAGACCTGCGCTCTTCAGCTTCTGCAGATGTTGGGAAATCGTCGGTTGCGGAACCTGCAAGCACTGCTGCATATAGCTGACATTGCAGGATGTTTTCTCAGAGAGACCATGCAGAATACATAGTCGAATCGGGTGTGCCATCAGTTTCAGCCATTCCGCAGTCTGCTCGTATTGCTGCAAGGATGTATCCATCTCTCATGACCTCCTTTTGATTGATATATGACTATATTCGAATATTACAATATATAAAGGATAGTGGCTGTGACATTGATCACAGAACAAGCGTTGAATTTTATACATTTCGTGGGCGGTCTCAAGATAAGGGGGTCTGGAGATTGGAAATGAATACGTATACAGTTTTAAACCTTGTTATATGACGGTTCCAACATTTTCAACGCCCGTGCATTTCCAGCCTGTGTTAGTCTGATTGCGGAGTAAAGGACAAGCATACAAGCTTTTGAAATCTCATGGGAGAATTGTTGAGGAGGAACCATTTGTATGAAAAAGAACTTCAAGGGAATGACAGCAGCAGCGTTAGCATCTGTACTTACGATCAGCAGCCTCGGATTGTTTCCGTCTGCAGCAGAAGGAGCAAACAGCGGTTCGATCGTAAGGGATGTTAATTTTCGTACAGCTCCATCTCTCTCTGCCAGTACAAAAGGAATGCTGGATCGTGGAGACAAGATCACCATCTTATCCAAGCCGAACAAGTATTGGTACAAGATCAAGGATGATCGTGGACGAGTTGGCTATGTGTCCAGCTTGAGCAAATATGTTCGCACCACATCCTCGTCTCCGGCCCGGGTATCGAGCGCATCTTCTTCGAGCAGCTCTTCATCCCGAAATGCCATCGTGCGCACCGGCAAGAAGTATCTGGGGACGCCTTACCAATACGGTTCCAATCGGGCAACGACCACGACTTTTGACTGCTCGGACTTTGTGCGGCACGTTTATCAGAAAGCAACCGGGATCAAGCTACCGAGCAATTCACGCTCACAGGCAAACTATTTCAAGAAAAATGGCAAGACCACGACCAACTGGCGCAGCCTCAAGCCCGGAGATGTCATCTTCTTCATGGGCTACAAAGGGACTGCAAAGAGCAACTATACGGGTATCAACAAATCCAAACAGCGCATCAGCCATAACGCCATCTACCTGGGGAACGGCAAAATCATGCACACCTACTCCAAGAACTCTGGCGGCGTACGGATTGATACGCTTGCAGGCAAGCACTGGGAGTACCGCATGGTGTTTGGAGGAAGTATTCTATAGAAGGATTGTATAGTAGTATGCTATAGGTGAACGATGCGATCTGTTGACAGGGCGCGTCAACTGAAACAACAATGAGAGGAAAGCGTACACGCTGATGATTCAGCGTGTGCGCTTTTTTTGCAGTCACTCGTTTATCCGGGTACATATCCCTCGCTTTCCCTCGCTTGTGCTGGCTGGCTACCAGCTTACCAGCTTGATCTGAACTTGAGAGAGACTTGAACTTCCTGAATTATTCACAAATGAAATGAACAGGGACTTGTATTGACTGACCAACCAGTTTATTATAAAGGAACAACAGCTTGACCAATAAGTCAGAACTAATCAGTCACATGGGGGTGCAGAGACGTAACAGCAAAGAGACATGACGATAACAGTGAATGAGGATCAAAATGATAAAATAAGGAGTGGAAGTGTTGAAAGGAATCATACAGTTTTCATTGAATAACAAGTTTGCCATCTGGATTTTGACTTTGATGGTGAGTATTGGCGGTCTTTATGCGGGTATGAATATGAAAATGGAAACACTGCCTGACATCGAGGTGCCGATTATCTCGGTGACGACGATCTATCCCGGTGCTGCGCCTGAAGAGGTGCTGGACAATATTACGAAGCCGATGGAGCAGAACACGAGAAATCTGGATGGTGTGACAACCATTCGTTCTTCTTCCTTCGAGAGCGCGTCCAATGTCATTATTGAATACAATTACGACAAGAACATGCAGGACGCTTTAAATGAGGCCCGTGAGGCGATTGCGGGAATTCCGATGCCAGCGGGTTCCCAGGAGCCGGACATTTCACGAATATCGCTAAACGCTTTCCCGATCATGTCACTTAGTGTGTCGGGAGATATGCCATTTGATGAACTGACCCAACTGACCGAAACGCAGATGATTCCGGAATTGAAGGGACTCGATGGCGTAGCCTCCATCCAAATTTCGGGTCAGCAGGTCAATCGGGTAGAACTTTCATTTGATCAACAGGAAATGGCCCGTCTTGGATTGGATGCGGAGCAGGTGAAGGGGATCATTCAGGCTTCTTCCCTTTCCGCCCCACTGGGCATATTTGAGTTTGGGGAAACGGAGAAAGCGGTCATGGTGGACGGCAATATTCATACGTTGTCCGACCTGGAGCAACTGCAGATTCCGCTTATACCAAAGCAACCGCAAGGTCAGCAGCCAGGGGCGGGACAAGCGCCAGCGTCTCCTCCCGCAGCGTCTCCTCAGGCAGGAGCTGAAGCTGAAAACGGACAAGCTGGAAATCCGGCTGTTTCCGGTCTGCCAACGATTAGTTTGAGTGAAATAGCAGACATACAGGTGACAGGCGAACTGGAGTCCATTTCCCGAACAAACGGCATGGATTCCATCGGGGTAATGATCGTGAAATCACCGGATGCCAATACAGTAGAAGTCGTGCATGACGTGAAGGACTGGATGGAACAGTTCCAATCGAATGATGCAGATGTGCAGCTCACTTCCATCTATGATCAGGGAGAGCCTATCGAGAAATCTGTGAATACGATGCTGAACAAAGCGTTGTTGGGCTCCCTGTTCGCGATTCTGATTATTATGCTGTTCTTGCGCAATCTTCGCTCGACGATGATTGCTGTGATCTCCATTCCGCTGTCGATACTGATTGCCCTGCTGATTCTGAATCAGATGGATATTACGCTCAATATTATGACATTGGGCGCAATGACGGTGGCAATTGGACGGGTAGTGGATGATTCGATCGTTGTCATTGAGAACATTTATCGAAGAATGTCCTTTTCCAATGAGAAACTGAAGGGCAAGGCCTTGATGATGGAAGCGACGCGGGAAATGTTCGTGCCCATCATGGCCTCAACGGTCGTCACGATTGCGGTGTTCTTGCCGCTAGGACTTGTAGACGGTCCAATCGGGGAAATCTTCATGCCGTTTGCCTTGACGATTGTTTTTGCCCTGCTGGCTTCCTTGCTGGTCGCCATTACGGTCGTACCGATGCTGGCGCACGCCCTCTTCAGAAAAGGACTGAAGAAAGTTCGTCATGAAGAGGAAGGTCAGGGCAGATTGACAGCGGCATACAAGAAGAGCCTGAACTGGTCACTGAATCACAAGCTGATTTCGTTCTTGCTCGCTCTCGTATTGCTGGTCAGCAGTGTGGTCGTGTTGACCCCGGCGATCGGTTTCAGCTTCCTGCCTGCAGAAGAAGACAAGATGATGATGGTCACCTACAATCCCGCACCAGGAGAGAAGAAGGAAGATATTGTGGACATGACGCTTCGCGCAGAGGAGATGCTGCTGGCCAGAGATGGTGTAGATACGATGCAGTATTCGGTAGGCGGACAGAATCCGATGAATCCGGGTGCCACCAAGCAGGCTCTGTTCTTCGTTTCCTATCTGGATGACTTTGCAGCATTTGAGGAAGAGAAGGAGACGGTTCTGTCTGCGCTTCGGGACATGGGTGGACAAGGTGAATGGAAGCAGCAAGACATGACAGGCGGCGGTGTTGGCGGCGACCAGATGACCCTGAATATATACGGGGACAAGATGGAAGATCTGAAACAGGTGGTCACGCAGGTGACGGGCGTCATGGAGGAAGAAGGGCAATTTGCCAATATCGATTCCAGTCTGTCCAACGCCTATGACCAATATCAACTGGTAGCCAATCAAGCCAAGTTGAGTCAGTACGGATTGACAGCAGGCCAGGTTGCGATGGCGCTGGCCCCGGTTCGGGAGCAGCCCGTTCTGACGACGATTAATAAGGATGGTCAGACGCTCAATGTCGTGATGAAGGTAGAGAAGAAAGCATATGCGGATCGTACAGCGCTTGAGCAGGTACAGCTTGCCTCTCCGCTCGGGATGATGGTTCCGCTTGGCGAAGTCGTGGACATTGCAGAGGGAGAGACAGCCGATACCTTGACGAGACTCGATGAACGTATTTATGTCGAGGTCACCGCTGATGTAACGACCTCTAATGTAGGAAAAGCTTCCTCAGAGCTGGAGACAGCCCTGGACGCCCTTGAACTGCCGGATGGAGTAGAGATTTCATTTGGCGGTGTGACCGAACAGATGAATGAATCATTCAGGCAGCTCGGTCTCGCTATGCTGGCTGCGGTTGCGATTGTATACTTTATTCTCGTGCTGACCTTCGGAGGCGGACTGACGCCGCTGGCTATCTTGTTCTCCTTGCCGTTTACCGTTATTGGCGGTCTGGTCGGCTTGTATCTGGCGGGTGAGACCATTAGTGTCACCGCCCTGATTGGCGCGCTCATGCTGATCGGTATCGTCGTGACCAATGCCATCGTGTTGATCGACCGCGTCATTCAGAAACAAAAGGAAGGTCTGACTGTTCGAGAGGCTCTGCTGGAAGCAGCGGGTACGAGACTCAGACCGATTCTGATGACGGCACTTGCGACGATTGGCGCCTTGTTGCCGCTTGCCCTTGGATTCGAATCGGGAGGCTTGATTTCCAAAGGACTTGGTGTTACGGTAATTGGAGGATTAACCAGTTCGACCCTGTTAACATTGATCATCGTGCCGGTTGTCTATGAATTTTTGTCCAAATTCAGAAGAAAGACACGGAGCACCGAATTATAAAGAAGGACGTGAACCTTTTGCTGGAGAAAAAAACGCAAATAATAGAAGAAGCGATCGCTCTCTTTGCAGAAAAAGGGTACTATCAAACGACTATTCAGGAAATTGCCGAACATTGCGGGATGTCGAAAGGCTCAGTCTATTCCTACTTTGAATCAAAAGAGGATTTGCTGCTCTCTATTTTTCAGTATTACTATGAGCTTTTCACAGGACGTTTAACCCGGATTGCGGAAGATACTTCCCTGGATAGTCGAGAGCGAATCATTCGCCAGATCGAAGCGATGTTTGAAGTGTTTGAGAGCCATCGTGACTTTATACTCATGCAAATGAAAGAAAAGCCGTTTAAAAATCTCAGTGAAATTTATGAGTTTGTATCCAAGATGCGTGCCGAGACTTTCCACTGGTATACGAATGCGGTCATCGATCTGTTCGGTGACTCGATTCTCTCTTATGCCTACGACTGTTCTACGATCCTGCACGGTATGGTCAATGAATATATGGGTCATATCATCCTGGATAAGACGGAGATAGACAGCAGACGGATTGCCGTCTATCTGGTCGAATGCATGGAAGATATCGCAGCCGGGCTTGTCAAGCGTCGACCACAGCCCATTCTGAATGAAGAGCTGGTTCAGCCGATGATGGAGCATGCAGATCTTGCCAAGCCAACCATTGAACAGGTGAAGCAATCGATCGACCATTTGAAGATGCATCTGGCCGAGGCTGAATTTGACAATCAGATGGTAGAGGAATGGAACTCCATCCTGCTGGTTGTGGAAGAGGAACTGAATCAGCCTGTTCCGCGAAAGGTGATTTTGAAGGGCATGCTGGGCATGCTGAAAACGTCGACCATTCCGCACGCTCAGGAATTCATCGCCCCTCTGGAACGATTGATCGAGCATCACCTTCACGATTAGAACATGAGGCAACAGCGTGTGAAAATGCTTGAAACGGACTAGAAAAGGCTATACGAAAATCTTTCGATCCGCTATGATAGAGTTAAAAATGAAAGTGTGGGTGGAGCCATTGCGCATATCCGAACAAGCGATGCAGCAAGCCAAACAAGTCCTGCCTCTTTCTGCTTCTGCTGTTTCTTCACCGTTGTCGATGCCTGATCCCGGGCAATGGGAGACAGGATTTGCTGCGGAACTGGAGAAGCTGCTGTTTGCAGGGTCCGCTTCCAAACGGATCATTCCTGCGGAATCGGCACTGCTCATGCTCAAGCACAAGAACGGGTGGGAAGGAAGCTTCAACATGGAGATGCCGGAACTCTCATCGGCTCTACCTGTTCCTGCAACAACAACCTTTCATACCCCTGCCTCCGCAAGCTATGATGAGATGATTGAAGAGGCGTCACAGCGTTACGGTCTGTCCAGTTCTCTGATTCGGGCAGTGATCCAGACGGAATCCGGTTACCAGGCTTATGCCACCTCTTCTGCAGGCGCCAAGGGACTCATGCAGCTCATGGACGCAACCGCGAGAGAGCTGGGCGTTCAGGATCCCTATGATCCGTATGAGAATATTATGGGAGGAAGCAAGTATCTGGCTGCCTTGCTTCGCAAATACCACGGCGAGGAGATGGTCGCGCTCGCCGCCTATAATGCTGGACCGGGCAGAGTGGACAGGCTCGGTATTCAGACAGATGAAGAGGTAAGGCAGAAGATGCATCTGCTGCCGTCGGAAACCCAGCAGTATGTACAGAAGGTGTCCCGTATTGCGGGCTCTGTTTCCTCCATATAACCGAAAAGGTGCACGCCGGATTGGAAAAAGCCATGTCAACCAGACGAAGGCCAAACCGATCAGCGTGCACCTTTTTATATATTCCAGCCCTGCCAGTCCTGCCGGCGATCCATGCGCGCCAGCCACGCCAGCGTCAGTTCAAACAGTTGTTCCTGATGCTCCAGCCGGGAAAAAGTATGATCGGCCTGAAACAGAACTTCCTTGCTGACGGTACCGGCATTGCGAAGCTTCAATACCTTGTCATACAGAAAACAATAGTCCGTCGGGATAACATCATCCGATGAGCCATGCAGGATCAGGGCATCGCCTTGTACGCGCTGGGCATCGAACAAAGGTTGGCACTGCTGTAGAGAATGGAAGAATCTTTCTTGCAAGCGATAGGAGAGATAGGGAACACTTCCATCACGCAGCGCCTGCTCAACCTGGGGCTTTCCGACAATCTCCATAATATCCTGATAGGGATGAGCGACGGGCGCCCAGAGAATCAGCTTGTCAATTTGCGGCTCTGTCACTGCGGTCAGGACAGCTGTTGCGCCTCCGAGACTATGACCGAGCAGGATAATCTCACTGGGTGTGAATGAATCAAGCGAATGTCTCGCATAGTCCAGCACAGCTTTCGTCTGCTGCACCATGGATTGCAGTCCCTCAGCGCCATAATCTCCGGTGCTTTCACCACATCCGGCATAATCAAAACGGAGCACGGCATACCCTTTCTTCTGCAAGGCGCGCGCACCATGGACGAACAGGCGATTTGCCCCGATCCGGCTGCCTGTAAAGCCATGGCAGATCAGGACAAGCGGCGTGGAGACACCGGGCTGTGCCAGATCACCAGGGAGATGAAGCGTAGCGGCAAGCTCAAGCTGCTGGTAAGGAATCGATAATGGGATTTGCATGCAACATTCCTCCTGATTGTTTAATACCAACAATTCCGATTAAAATAGTATGAATTATTGGGATTATCATATCACGACTCCCATCTTCTTGCAAGCAGAGTTCGTTTCTTTCGTCAAGTCTTTTTCAATGCATGTGAAATAATTTGAATTTCCTGTAAAGGTTCTATACAATGAATCCAAATCAAGAACGATTGACATTGCAGGGAGAGGTAGGATGAAATTGCAAACAAGGAGCAGTTTGGGGAGAGGCATGATTCGTCATACACTCATGACCGGTGCTCTGATTTCGATCTTGCTTGTGTCGAGTATAACCTTTATCGTATGGGACTTTACGAGTTCATATCAACATATGAGTGAATTAGAGATTGCTGGAGAAGAACTGGAACGCGTGAAGCAGGCGATGATCGATCAGCAGACCGGACAGAGGGGTTTTGCTCTATCCCGCAATGAGTCCTTTCTGGACCCCTATTACGATGGTGTGAGCAAATATAGCGAATCCAAATCGAATATCATCGATTGGTTGTCAGACAATGAGAAATTTACGGTGCCCGTTATGAACATGCTGAAGACGGCGGATGAGTGGCAAATGATATACGGGGAACCACAGGTGAAGCTGGTCCGATTCAATCAGACCATTCCAGAAAAGACGTTGATGGATGGAAAACGGTGGTTCGATGAATTTCGTGTCCTGAATCAATTCGCTGAAACGATGGTGACCAATGAGTATCAGCGTGTACGGAACCAGTTGAAGGATACGGTCGTAGCTGCACTGTATGTCACGGCAGGGGTGATTGTGCTGTTGATTCTCATATCACTGCGCAACATCACAAGACGCATTCGCAGTATTACCGCGCCGATCAATGCCTTGAACCGGGCGGTGGCGGAATATACCTACCGGCACTTTGATGTACCTGTCCCGTATTACGGAAAGCAGGACGAGCTTGGACAACTGATTCGCCGGGTGGATGTGATGCGATCCGTTTTACATGAGAAATTCCGGCAGGCCGAGTCGCTGGCGGAGGTGGATGCTCTCACCGGATTATATAATCGCAGAGCGTTTGATGAAGAGATCGCGAAGTGTGTGCAGGAAGCGGAACGAACGAATACACCGTTCAGTCTCATTCTGTTTGATATTGATTTCTTCAAAAAATTGAATGATACATACGGTCATGTTGAAGGGGATCGGGCCCTGATCCATATTGCCCAGACGATGCTGGAGCAGGTGGAAGACAATGAGTTCATGGCGCGCTACGGCGGAGAAGAGTTCGTGGTACTTCTGCGAGCGTGTGATGAGGATGGGGTTTATCGATATGGAGAGATGCTGCGTTCTGCTGTTGAGATCAATACGCTGGGTCCCTACCAGTTAACGATTAGCGTAGGGGTGGCGACATGGAACGGACATTCAGACGGACTAGAACTGGTTGAAGAGGCGGATCAGGCCTTGTATCGGGCCAAGCACAAAGGGCGTAACCGCGTGGAGAGCTTTCGTAGATTCACGGTAATCTCTTCGCCTTCTTCTGCAAGCGGTTCGGGCTAATGGCCATTCGTTTGGTGATCTCATTGCGATTTCAGTGAAACGTTAAAATGGCGGTACAGGCTGATGAGCCTGCTACCGCCATTTTTTTAATGGGATGATGGAATCGCACTGCCTCCAACGACAAACCGGTATTCCCAGTGTCTGTCGGTGAAATCATCGATGCGTACTCCGCCCGATTTTTCGGAATAGGTATGCAGAATTTTACCGTCTCCCAAGTAAATGCCGACATGGCTGATCCGCTGTTTGGATTTGTCGATACCTTTGTAGTCGGCTTCCTTGCTGCCTTTATAGCTCATAAAGAACATCAGGTCTCCGCGAGTCAGATCCTCCCAGTCGGTATGGGTTTCGCCGATCTCTTTGACGAAATCAGCCTGGGTGCGGGAGTTGCTGGGTAATTGGATACCCGCGACTTCCTTGAAAATATGCTTCACAAAATCAGAGCAATCGAACGTATCAACGGTCGAACGGTTGGACCCGAATTCATAGGGGGTGCCAAAATACGTTTTACCGGTCGCAATGATCTCCTCAATCAGGGCAGCCGTTTCATCAAGCGGCTCTTCGGTTTCGTTTACAGCCAGGTTTTCCTCAGCCGGAGCTTGTTCGGCAGGAGTCTGTTCGACAGAAGATGCTGAATCGTCAGCCTCTTGCTTGGCAGACGATGCTTCCACATGTTTCTCGGACTTCATGTTTGCCGGTTCATTTTCATTCGATTCCGGGGTGGCGTTGTTCTTTGCCGCGGGAACTGCCTCGGGAACGGAGAAAAAGCCGAACGGACTGGCATGGCTCGAAGAACCCCACAGAGAAAATGGTTTTGGCGTTGTATGAGAAGCAGGGGCAGCCTCTGCTGAACCCTGTGCAAAAGTCCCTCCGGTTACAATCAAAGCGGCTGCAACCGCGCATTTGATCGCACGATGTTGTCGATATCTCTTTTTCATAAGGGTATAACCTCCTGTTAAATGATATATAGATTGATTTGATGAAGGGAAGGCATCGCTTTTCACTTACAGACATAGGCTAACATATCTAAGTCGCTCTGAGAGACACTAATGTTTACCAGCCGTCCTTTCGCTTGTGCTCCTTGTCGTAGTAAAACGGTGAAATACGTGGTCTGCACTGGCTTCATCGTGCCGATTCCAAATCCAGCCATGGACACAATTACCTAGCCATTCAACTCACTATTGTGACAATTGGTAGAATTTTAGTATGATAGGAGTACAAATACTAGACAAAAGGATGAAGGTGAGCGAATGAAACTGCGGGGTTACTTGTCTCAATTAGGGTTAATTGCTCCTTTTTTGTCAGTGGCAGCAGGTGTCAGTTTGTATTTCCTGTTTCCGGATGAGCGTCTGAGCGCTCTGATTTTTATCGGCGTATCTCTGGTCGGTTTATTGATCGCGATTTGGATGATGTCATCTCAAGCCAAAATGTTCCGTGAAGCGATTGACAAGCTAAGTGAACGGGCTGAGCAGGTGGCACGCGGAGAATTCGAGGAACCGATTATGGTAGAGGGTCCGCAGGAGCTTCAGGAACTGGCCAGTCAGCTGAATGATATGACCTGGAAATTGAAGCAGGTGGTGAAAAATGAGATCGCAGCATCGAAGGAAGAGCAGGCATCAGATCCGATTGTGATGGATGATGCGGACGAATCGATGACGATGTGGTTGAATGCGTATCTAAGGAACCAGTTCGATCACGAGCAGGCTGTTCGAACGAACCTCGAATTTTTAAAATCGGAAAAAGATCAGTTTATTATGTTGCTCAATGAAATCATTCATCTGAACCGTGAGAGCAAGGAGCCCATGGAGCAGTTGCAGGTGGAGCCGCAAGTAACGGCGGTATTGAGTCAATTCAATCATCGATTCAAGGAAAAAGAGCTATATGTATCCGTGGATGTGCCGGAATGGCTGCCTCCGATTACGATGGGCGGTTACGCGTTGCAGAAAATTTTGTCCAGTCTTTGTGAGTTTGCCTGGAGCCGTTCACCAAAAGAAGGATCGTTACATATTCAGGCGCTGTCCAATCGCTCTGGCTGGGTCGATATTTCCTTCACTTTTGAAAATGAAGGTGCGAGCAACAGCGGTTTTGAAGTAGAACCGATCTATCTGAGAGTAGCCAGACTGATGATCGAGCAATTTGGAGGAAGTATGAAGCTTCAACAAACTGAAGGAGTAGGCAGCTGCCTGTCGTTTGCGATTCCAGCCAAGTAGGGAATCCCGAGACAGAGAAGTGTCAAGACATCCCTGACAAGCCGGGATGTCTTTTTATATGATACAAAACAGATACAAGAGAGATAGAAAACATCGGATAGAATAGAAAACAGCATATCGTGGAGAAGAGGGACCGAAGATGAAGAGAAGGCATGCACAATTTGCGGCTTCGAGGTTTTTGGTGAATGGATTTATGTTGGTGACAATCGTGGGTGCGTTGCTGTTATCCCTGCCGATTGCCTCTGAGAAAGGTCAGGATTTGTCTTTCATTGATGCGCTTTTCACGTCTACATCAGCCGTGTGTGTGACCGGATTGATCGTGATCGATACGCCCAGCCAGTTCTCGGTGTTCGGAGAGATGGTCATCATGGTGCTCATACAGATCGGCGGATTGGGATTCATGACCTTCAGTGTGCTCATCGCCGTCCTGCTCGGCAAGCGGATCGGTCTTCGGGAGCGTATGCTGTTGCAACAATCGACCAATGCGGTCAATCCCGCTGGCGTCGTCAAGCTTTCGCTGGGTATTTTCTTCATCGCGCTAGTCGTTGAAACGGTGGCAGCCGCCATCCTGACCATCCGCTTTGCGCCAGATCTCGGATGGTCGAGAGCCAGCTATTATGCGGTCTTCCATGCTATCTCCGCCTTCAACAACGCCGGATTTTCCTTGTGGCCGGATAACCTGATGCGTTATGTCGGGGACCCGGTTGTGAACATGGTGATCACGATGCTGTTTTTAATCGGCGGTATCGGTTTTTTTGTGGTGCTCGATGTGATTCGAAAACGGAAATGGGTCGCTTTCAGTCTGCATACTAAAATTGTGCTCTCTGCATCACTGTTTCTTTGTGTGGCTGGCCCGCTGGTGATTACCCTGATTGAATGGTTCAACCCGAAGACGTTCGGTATGCTGTCATTCTCGGAGCGTCTGTGGGCAGGTTATTTTCAGGGTGTGGTCACCCGGACGGCCGGGTTTAACACGCTCAATATTCCGGATATGATGACCGCTTCCCAGTTCGTCATGATTTTCTTTATGTTCATCGGGGCTTCTTCCGGTTCAACAGGAGGCGGAATCAAGACCAACACGATGGTCATCCTGCTGCTGTCGATATGGAGCACCATACGCGGTGAGAAACATATGCATATTTTCAAGCGGCGTATTGCCATTGATCTGGTGTTTCGTGCCCTCGCCGTGGTGATGATCTCGATCATGGTCGTGCTGCTGTCGGCGCTGCTGCTCACCTTGACGGAGCACAGTCTGCAGAAGGACTTTATGGAAATTCTCTTCGAATCCACCTCCGCCTTCGCCACGGTCGGTTTGTCCATGGGTCTAACCTATGAGCTTTCCTTCTGGGGGAAAGTGGTCATTATTGCCACGATGTTCATAGGTCGTCTTGGACCGTTAACGCTGGCTTATGCCATGTCTCAGACAAGCAATCAGCAGGACTATAAATATGTCGAGGAAAAGTTGATGATCGGGTAATGCCCTAACGCCGAAAGGCGTTTTTTTGTACGCTCGATGCGCGTTTTTCCCATCTTTGGGGTTGCACAATCGGTCATTTTCACCCATAATACACGTGAACCAACGATTGGGTTGAAAGAAACGGATGAAAGATGGAAAGGGTCGTTCTGCGTGACTTGGGACATGCTAAATATTATCGGCACCATTGCTTTTGCCGTAAGTGGTGTCATTGTGGCCATGGAAGAAGAGTATGACATACTGGGTGTTTACATATTGGGTCTGGTGACTGCTTTTGGCGGCGGGGCAACGCGAAACGTCCTGATCGGGGTTCCCGTATCTAACTTATGGAATCACGGAGATTTGTTCATTATTGCACTCATTACCATGACGGTCGTGTTTGTGATGCCAAGCATCTGGTTTAATTTTCTGAAGCACTGGACGTTCTTTGACGCGCTGGGTCTGGCAGCCTTCGCCATTCAGGGGGCCTTATATGCCAGTGAGATGAATCATCCGGTCAGTGCGATCGTGGTAGCGGCCTTGCTGACAGGTAGCGGGGGCGGCATCATTCGGGATGTACTTGCCAAGCGGAAGCCGCTTATCTTCAGGGAAGAAATTTATGCGATGTGGGCCATGCTGGGAGGGCTGGCGATTGCATACGGCTGGGGACAGGAGCCCTGGCAGCTTGTGGTCTTGTTCATTGCCATCGTCGTCTTGCGTATGCTGACGGTGTATTTCGGCTGGCGATTGCCTAGACGCAAATTAAAATCATAGATCGTCGGAGGAACAGAATGAAATTTTACAGGATGCAAGTGACGCCCGTCAGAGCGATTGTTTTCATGTACTTTATTACCGCTCTGGTCTCAACCATACTGGTGTATTTGCCCGTATTCCACAGACAAGGTGTCCAACTTTCATTTATCGATGCGTTGTTCACAGCCGTAAGTGCCCTGAGTGTGACGGGTTTGACGGTGGTGAATACAGCGGATACGTTTAACGGGTATGGCTATGCACTCATCATGACGATTTTCCAGCTTGGGGGAATTGGTCTGATGACGCTCGGTACGTTTATTTATCTGGTTATCGGGCGCAACATCGGACTCGGTGCAAGGCGTCTCATGATGATTGACCAGAATCGGCAGCAGCTCTCCGGGCTGGTGCGCATTTTGCGCTTCGTACTCACGTTTTCACTGGTCATTGAATTTATCGGAACGATTTTGCTAACCCTGCGTTTGTATTTCACCGGTTTTACAGACAGCCTGAAGGAAGCTTTCTATTATGGCTCTTTTCATGCGGTAGCGGCCTTTACGAACGCCGGATTTGATACGTTCGGGAACTCGCTCAGGAGCTTCGAGGACGATTATGTGATCCAGCTGATTATTATCGTGCTTATTTTGATCGGAGCGATTGGCTTCCCGGTTCTCATTGAAGTGTGGGAATTTATCAAACACCGGAAGGAGCATTTCCGCTTCTCGTTGTTTACGAAGATTACGGTGACAACGTTCGTTGTGCTTTTCATCATTGGAGTGCTGGGTATATGGTTGATGGAAAACGAGCGTTTTTTTGCAGACAAGAGCTGGCATGAGAAACTCACTTACTCGGTTTTCAACTCCATTACCGCCCGCAATGGCGGGCTTTCTACGATGGATGTCGCTGACTTTGGAGCGCCGACCCAGTTTCTGATATCCACCTTGATGGTGATCGGGGCCAGTCCGTCGAGTATGGGCGGCGGCATTCGGACAACGACCTTCGCTATCGTCATCCTGGCTATTATTGCCTACGCAAAAGGAAATTCCGAAGTTCGTGCGTTCAAGCGCAGAATCAGCCAGGAAGACGTCATGAAGAGCTTTGTTGTTTTTTCCACGGCGATTTTGATCGTGGTCGCGGGCATTATTTGTGTCGATACGTTTGAGTCCCAGCGTCATTCCCTGAATGCGGTTATTTTTGAAGTTTCGTCGGCCTTCGGGACGACAGGACTGTCAATGGGTATCACGGGGGATCTCGATCCGGAGTCAAAATCAATTCTTATCTTATTGATGTTCATGGGACGGATCGGCCTGCTCTCGCTGCTGCTGTTCTTCCAGCGGGACAAGAAGACGAAGATTCGATATCCCGAAGAGCGCGTCATTATCGGCTGACAAGCGGGAATCGATTGCGGACGTGCGTGAAATCCCCTACAATAGAGGGGGAGTCAGCACATCAAAGCGCATGGGAGAAATGATCGTTGGAGCTCGTGGAGAATTGGTTTGAAGAGTATGGCTATTTGATTTTGTTTGTCGGGCTTTTTTTGGAATTTGTGTTTTTGCCTTTTCCCGGTGAGCTTGTGATGGGGTATTCAGGAGTGATGTCCTATCGGGGAGACCTCAACTATTTCGTTTGCATCTTGCTTGCAGGTCTCGGGACCTCGATGGGAATGACCATTACGTACTTTATCGGACGAGCGGTCGGCTATCCGTTCTTCGAGAAATACGGGGCGAAATTCTTCATGGGACCGAAGCAGCGGAAAAAGGTTCAGAAGTGGTTCAATCGCTATGGAAACAAGCTGCTGTTTATTTCCTATTTCCTGCCGGGCATCCGTCATTTTACCGGTTATTTCGGTGGGATCATGTCGCTGGAGTTTCGTTCCTTTATTATCTATGTATGGAGCGGGGCGTTTACCTGGGTCGTCACGTATGTGTCACTGGGGTATCTGATTGGGCCCAAATGGGAACGGATCAGTGAGCTGATCACTCGCTATGCACTGATTCTCACCTGGACTGGTGGTCTCATCGCCGCGATTTATCTGGGCGTGAAGATATGGAAGGCCAGAGCAGCGCAGCGAGCAGGTCAACAGGAAGAAACACCCCAGCGCAGCCTTGATCAGGGACAGGATTAAGCCGGATTCGATGGACAAGCAAGGTTGGAAGGTTGCCAGATAGCAAGATAGAATAGATAGAATGGCAAGCATGAAAATGACATGCATACGAACAGGACTGCTGGAGTGATCCAGTGGTTTTTTTTATAGTGGAATGTGTTTATTTGAGCATACAAGAGAAGGAAGTGCGGGAGGAGGGCAGGGGATCCATGATAAATGTAGCGAAGCTGGAAGAGATGGAGGCGAGACTGCCTGCATACCCGAGTTTGTATGGGATCTGTATCCTTCGTCATGGTCAGCTTCTGTACGAGCGCTATTTTCATGGCTGCACGGCAGAGACGCTTATGGATCTGCGCTCAGCGACGAAAAGTTTCACTTCCGCCGTCTTGGGCACCGTGCATCCTGTACAGCAGAATGTACAGAATTCGCTCCTGGACGGACTGAAGGGATGGCATTCGGAACGAAGTTACGATCTTGAAGATTTGCTGAAGGGTAGAGAGGATGGGTCGCTGAAGCGAACGATGACCCTGCATCACGCCTTGAGCATGACGTCCGGCTTTCAATGGGAGGTGGGAAGGAAATTCGGTGAGAAGCATATCGGGGGCTTGCATCATAGCGAGGACTGGCTTCGCTTTATACTGGAGCAGTCAATGCATGGGGAGCTGAGAGGACATTTTCAATATTGCAGTCTGGATTCCCACTTGTTGTCGATCTATCTATCCGACACAACCGGCAAGTCGATGGCACTGCTCGCGGAGGAGCGGCTGTTTCATCCACTTGGGATTCAGCGCTACACATGGGAGGCCGATCCGCAAGGTCATACGCAGGGGCATGTGGGCTTATCGATGGCCATTCGTGATGTGGCCAAACTGGGCCAGCTCTATCTCAATCTCGGTATGTGGAAGGGCAGCAGGCTGCTCGGCGAATCGTGGATTCGACAGAGCTGGACCGCGCACAGTGCAGAAGTGACGGAGCACGGTCGATATGGCTACCAGTGGTGGAACCAGATCATACAGGGGACGATGGTTCATTTTGCGTTAGGTCACGGTGGTCAGTATCTGTTCGTCGTCCCCAGCAAGAATCTGGTGGTCGTCATGACGTCCAATCCAAAGGTCAGCAGATGGAAAAACCCGAAGCACCTGCTTGCTTCCTTTATTTTACCGGCTGTTCAGCATTCAGAATAAAGGTTTCGATAACATGCTTAACGCCCTCATCATTGTTGCTGTGGGTAATGAAGTTGGCAATTTCCTTGAGAGCGGGCACCGCATTCTCCATGGCGACCCCCATGCCGGCCGTTTCGATCATATCGTGGTCATTCCAGCTGTCCCCTACGGCAATCACCTCGGACAGCTCGCACTGATAGCGTTCGGCGAGAAAGGCGACGGCTGAGCCCTTCGTACCTTCCCGGTGAATAAATTCGAGGAAGTTGGGCTTGGATTTGGTGACATGCACTTCGTCACCGAGGATTTCTCTTAGCTGGGGAGCAATCTCATCCAGCAGGGCAGGCTCATCAATAATGATCAGCTTTGTCATCGGCATCATGCAGAGTTTCTCGAAGTCGCTTTCGATCTTGTAAGGCACATTGGACAGCTCGCAGTACGCCAGCAGCTTGTCGTTGACTTCTGCCGCATACAGCTCGTCCTGATAGTAAGCTTGAAGGTGAAGTCCTTTGTCTCTGGCAAACGCAAAAAGCTTCGCAACGGCTTCTGAAGGCACACTGCGCTCATACAGCACCGTCTCATCCAGACAGTTCTTGATAAGGGACCCCTGATACGTAATGATTGGCACATTCAGATCCAGCTGTTTGGCAATTTGCTTCGCTGAGGCAAACATGCGACCGGTCGCAAGAGTCACGATGACCCCCTTGTCTACGGCTGCCTGCAAGGCCAATTTGGTTCCCTCGCTTACTTCCTTCTGATCATTGATCAGTGTATCGTCGATATCAATGGTGATCATCTTGTACATATCCAGCACTCCTTTGATTTCCCTGTAGTCATCGATGTCCTCTGACCATTATACCGGACTTCATTTGGAATGGGGAAGCGATTTTCAGGGTATCTTACAAGTAGATGGTTCTTCATAGATGGTTGCAGGCTCCTATGCCTAATCGACCGGCAGAAGCAACAGAAAGGGAGTGCAGATGCGTGCATCACGATGTACTGGAAAAGGTGGGCTCCTATAAGATCGGAGTCGGGCATATGCAGAACCATATGCCGAAGATGGTGGAATCGTATCATCATTTCACTGCGGAATGCTTCAGGGAAGGGGCCCTTTCTGCCTCTGAAAAACAGTTGATTGCGCTAGGGATCAGCTTGATCAATAACAATGAAGTATGTACGTATTATCATGTGGAAGAAGCGCTTCAGCATGGTGCTACACAGGAGCAAGTGCTGGAGGCGGCTGCGGTAGCGGCTGCGCTCGGTGGCGGGCATGCCATGTCTCAAGGGGTCACCCGTGTTCAGGAAGCCCTGCATCAGGCGGGGAAGACCGTACAGTAACCCGATTGCAGCGAACAGGAAGCAGACAGGAGAGAGAGCCTGGCAAGATGCAGCGATCCTGCCAGGCTCTGTATACGTTCTGTGAGAGGACGGAGACCTCGCCTGCTTCAACAGTTATGAGGATAACTTACGACGCCACCTCCATTTGCGGTTGCGTCTTTTTTTGCGCATTGGTTTCACGGTGATGGCAGCCTGGTTGGTCGCATTGGCATTTCCATTTGGTGCGATCGCTGTGGCAATCTGCTTGACGGTGACGAGTACATATTTATTACGGCCGATTCGGATCTTGCGTGTGATGACAGAACGACGGATCATAGATACACCTCCTTGCCGGTAGGGTATACGATTAGCTTATGATGACAAGCAACAACCGGACCGTGTGTATATCCTTGCTCATCTGTCCTGATTCCACTGTCCCGACTTGTCCGGAGGAGAACTCACTGACTTGTTGTGACCGTCATATGACCGCAGACACTACCTGTCTATGACTGGCATACGTTAACATGAGGCTAAGTACAGCAGGCTGGATGCCTTGCAGATCTTAGCAGGCCCGTATGGAATGTAGACAGGAAGGGGGAACCGCACATGAGCCTGAAGAATATTATTGGCTTATTGCTGATCTTGACCGGATTGATCTATCTGGTTGCGCTGCTTTCTGACCAAACACCGGTATGGAACCATGAGCAGGTTGTTCTCGATATGAAGGAATACGATGCCTTAGAGGTTGAAGTGTTAACGGTCTTGTCCAGCTCCATGGATATTGTATTGACTGCCGTGGAGGACCGCGATGTCATTTCCGTACAGCTTCATGGTGCGGAGAAGCATAAAGACCATTATGAGATTCATATCGACGGCGGCTCGCATACACGTGTAAATATAGAGAAACATCAGCAGGGCTGGTTCAACTGGGGACGTGCTCCCTCTGTTCAGATTCAGATTCCCGCCCGTCAACTGGCACAGATTGAGGTGGCTGCGACCTCCGGAGACATGAAGCTAGAGGGGGTGCAGGCAGACAGACTGCATATGACCAGCTCCAGTGGCTCCCAGACTGTGAAGCGGATTCAGGTAAAGCGATTGACGATGAATGCTTCTTCAGGGGATATGGAGCTGAGCGAATCGGACTGGCATGAGGCCGAATTGCGTACGGGATCTGGATCTGTTGCACTTCCTGCCATGGCAGGAGACCGTACAGTGTCTGTGAAGACCGGGTCTGGGGATGTAAGTCTGGATTATCGCGTTCATCCTGCAGACACCACCTATACTTTCCGATCAGGTTCCGGTGACCAGGTTATAGACATGGATGTGGATTTGCGTAATCTGGCGCAATCCCGTCATTTATTTTCGGCGGTCGCTGGAGAAGGTAACCATTATGTTGAAATTTCAACCGGATCGGGAGATATTGAGATGAGAAGCAAAAGCAGTAAAACGCATGAGTGATCGATCGTGCACGACAAGGAGAACATAGAAAGAAGCTGCAAGCAAAGGAATGAGGCGATGCCTGGCTCCCTTCCTGCTTGCAGCTTTTTTATGGTGTGGCCGCAACCTTACTGCGTTTCACTTTGCTTAAACTGGCTGCGCACCCATTGATTGAACCGGTTCATATTCAGGTCGGTCTGTTCACCGAGCCAGGTTTTCTGGGCGTAGACATTCGCTTCATTCACAAAGTCACGATTAGCGGAAATAAACACCTCTTGTACATAAGGCTGTGCATTTCGAATGGCGATGGCCACACGCTGCTTCAGCACATGACTAATGTCCGCCGGCTTGTTAAGGGTATAATAGGAGTTGCTGTCGCCCACCAGCTTGCGGGGATTTAGATAGGAACCGCCATTGCGGATGTTGTAAACCCCTTCCGAATTGCCGACATTGGTCGTATCACTGCGTCGATTGCCGTCGCTGTTGACGCCGGTTGCAGCATGATTGAGCACGATAGCCGCATAGGCATTGCGGTCCGTGATGAACACATAGGCGTGGGCGATGCCGGGAATTTTCATGACCTGGTTGGCTGCCTTTTGGCTGAGAGCGGCATGCGTGTTGCCGTGATGATCATAGCGCTCGTTCTGAATGGTGAAGCCGTATGCCCGGTTGTACGGGTCTTTCTCGCGTGCGGGAATGCCTCCACCTGCATTGTAATCGCTTTGTTCAAAGTTTTTCGTATAGCCGCAGCCACTGAGGCACGCTGCTGACATTAGGATCAGCAACAGCATGGAAATGATGAGACGAAGGGATGTCGTGCGAATCAGGGTACGCATGAGAACCAGTCCTTCCTCTAAAAAATTGATATCTGGTGCAGCCTGGTTATCGCATGTACGTAGCATGTGCAAAATGGGGCGGAATATGTCTGAGAACGTTAACCAGAAACGGCCGGAAGCGCCGTGCAGACTGGCTTGCAAGCTTTTAGAACGTTTTGTGAACTTCCTTAAACTATGCCCCAATTTCATTGACAAAAAACTTCATCGTATTTATAGTTAATAGGGTGATTAGGTTTGTTGACAAGGTATCTCCATTCATGGTAATGGTTATAAATTTAGGCATCATCATGGTTGATTGGAAGGTTAAAATGAATTACAGAGAAGTGGGGTTGATATTGTGAAACCGTGGAAACTGGCGAAGCGACTGGCACCTTTGTTATTGCTGTTCTCATTCGTATTATCTGGATGCAGCAGTATTTTAGGAGACGATGCAAGTCCGCTGAATCCGAAAGGCAGCGTAGGGGAGGATCAACTTTCGCTGATCAAGCTATCTCTCTTTATTATGTTCTTTGTTCTTGTTGTGGTATTTGTGCTATACGCTTACATCGTGGTGAAGTTCAGAAAGCGTAAAAATCAAACCGGTGTACCGAAGCAAACAGAAGGCAGTCATGTGCTGGAAATCGTATGGACGGTTATTCCGCTCGTATTGCTTTTGATTTTGGCTGTTCCGATGGTATCCCAGACCTTTGCGCTTGCCAAGGACTATAGTGAAACCAAGGAAGCAGAGCAGGTGAAAGTTATTGGTCACCAATTCTGGTGGGAATTCCAGTATCCGGAGCATGGCATTACTACGGCCCAGGATCTGGTGATTCCGGTCAATACGAAAATTGCCTTTGAACTGACTTCTACGGATGTCATTCACTCCTTCTGGGTGCCGGGGCTAGGCGGAAAAATGGACACGAACCCGGGCATGACAAACAAGATGTATCTCGATGCAAAGGAAACGGGCGTTTATAAAGGAAAATGTGCGGAGCTTTGCGGCGCTTCCCATGCCTTGATGGACTTCAAAGTGATTGTTGTAACGGAAGAAGAATATCAGGAGTGGGTCGCCAAGATGCTGGAGCCGACTCAGCCGGTTGCGGAGCAGGATGACCTGGCACTAGGCGAGCAAATTTTCAAGGCTAAATGTATGAGCTGCCACGCAGTTGACGGAACGCAGGGCGGACTTTATCCGAATCTGAAAGGTTTTGCAGATCGTGAGCTGGTTGCCGGTATTCGTCCGAACACCGAAGAGTGGATCAAGAAATGGCTCGATGACCCTGAAAGTGTCAAAGAGGGCGTGCTGATGCCAGACGTACCATTGACGGATGAAGAGCTTGATGCATTAACCAAATATCTGCAAAGCTTGACGCTTGAATAGACGGACGCTGTGAAAAGGAGGTAACATACATTGGCTCATGCTAAAAAACAGTACAATGGTTGGCTGGATTGGCTGACAACGGTGGATCACAAGAAGATCGGGATTCTCTATTTTGCAGCGGGTGGATTTTTCTTCCTCATCGGTGGATTGGAAGCCATTCTGATTCGCTTGCAATTGATGTCCCCGGAGAACGATCTCGTCTCCGCCCAAACCTTTAATGAACTATTGACGATGCACGGAACGACCATGATTTTCCTGGCAGCGATGCCACTCTTGTTTGGACTGATGAACGCGATTGTGCCCTTGCAAATCGGGGCACGTGACGTGGCATTTCCATTCGTTAACTCACTGGGTTTCTGGACCTTCCTCTTTGGTGGTCTAATGGTCAATGTCAGCTGGTTTGTAGGAGGGGCCCCGGACGCGGGCTGGACTTCCTATACCCCGTTGGCGACCGATGCTTACAGCGGCATGGGGATCGACTTCTATGCCATTGGATTGCAGATTGCCGGTATCGGAACCCTGGTCGGGGGGATTAACTTCCTGGCTACCATTATTAATATGAGAGCGCCAGGCATGTCTTTCATGAGAATGCCGCTCTTCACTTGGTCGGTATTCGTCATGTCCCTGCTGATTCTGTTTGCCTTCCCGGCACTGGCAGTCGGACTGATCTTCTTGACCTTTGACCGTATCTTCGGTGCGAATTTCTTCGACATCGCAGGTGGCGGTAACTCGATTCTGTGGCAGCATATCTTCTGGATCTTTGGGCATCCTGAGGTATATATTCTCGTACTGCCTGCATTTGGTATTATTTCCGAAGTCATTAGTACGTTCTCCAAGAAGAGACTGTTTGGATACAGTTCCATGGTTTTTGCAACCATGCTGATCGGTTTCCTTGGTTTCATGGTATGGGTTCACCATATGTTTACGGTCGGCATGGGGCCGATCGCGAATGCGTTGTTCTCCGTAGCGACGATGTTGATTGCTGTGCCTACAGGGATCAAGATCTTCAACTGGCTGTTAACGATGTGGGGCGGACAAATTCGTTTCGATTCCCCGAACCTGTTTGCACTCGGATTCATTCCGACCTTTGTCATGGGTGGGGTTACGGGCGTCATGCTTTCCGTTCCGGCTGCTGACTATCAATATCATGACAGCTACTTCGTTGTCGCTCACTTCCACTATGTCATCATCGGTGGCGTGGTGTTCGGTCTGTTTGCCGGGGCACACTACTGGTGGCCGAAGATGTTTGGCCGCATGCTGAACGAAACGCTTGCGAAATGGACGTTCTGGACCTTCTTCATCGGATTCCATCTGACGTTCTTCGTCCAGCATTTGCTCGGACTTGACGGCATGCCGCGTCGTGTATACACGTATCTGGATAACCAGACGGGCTGGAATGAACTGAACTTTATCTCAACGATGGGTGCTCTGCTGATGGGGGTCGGGACGATTATCCTGTTGGTCAACGTCTTCATCACTACCTTGAAAAAAGCAGACGCACCAGCAGATCCATGGGATGGTCGTACACTGGAGTGGACGATTTCTTCGCCACCGCCAGAGTATAATTTCAAGCAAACGCCGCTTGTGCGTGGATTAGATGCTTTCTGGAAAGAAAAAATGGCTGGCAACAAGGAAATGACTCCGGCGGAACCGGTGGGTTCCATTCATATGCCGAATGCTTCTTTCTTGCCGTTCTTCATGTCACTCGGACTCTTTATTGCCGGGATCGGATTTATGTTCCAAAGCTATGAATTCAACAACGGATTCCTGAATATGATCTTTGGAAACTGGGTTGTCGGCATTATCGGATTGGTTGTCACATTTGCGTGTATGTTCCTGAGATCGGTCATTGATGATCATGGTTATCATATTGAACCAGAGGAACTGGAAGACGATAAGGGGGTAAAAGCATGAGCCAAACACATGTAACGGGCGAAAAGCCGCACCAACCCGAAATCGCCACGCTGGAAGGAAAGAATAAAGTTCTTGGCTTCTGGCTGTTCCTCGGTGGAGAGACCGTTTTGTTCGGTACGCTCTTCGCCACCTTCCTCGCTCTGCGGGGACAGGTGCTGGACGGACCGACTGCTGACGAATTGTTCTCCATTCCGCTAGTTGCTATTGCTACCTTCATTTTGCTGACAAGCAGTTTGACCAGTGTGTTTGCTACCCAGGCGATGCACCGCTATGATGTCAAGGCCATGATTAACTGGCTAATCCTGACGGTTGTTCTGGGTGTAAGCTTTTTGGGTTTGGAGATTTATGAGTTCTATCATTATGTGCATGAGGGACACAAGTTCGGAACCAGTGCCTTCAGTTCCTCCTTCTATGCACTGGTTGGTTTCCACGGCGCTCACGTGGCGTTCGGGGTAACCTGGATTACGATGCTGATTGTGCAGGCACGCAAGAAGGGGATTACGACTGTAACCGCACCAAAGTTCTATGTCGCAGGTCTCTACTGGCACTTTATCGACGTCGTATGGGTATTCATCTTCTCTCTCGTATACCTCATGGGAAAGGTAGGTTAAGCTGATGGGACAACAACAAGTAACTCAGCAACCAGCCTCTAAGGTAAAAAGAGGCCCGGTACACGAAGGACCGAGGAATCATATTATTACGTATGCCATATCCATGATCTTGACCTTTATTGCTTTCGTGGCGGCAGCCAACGATGCTCTGAGTGGCGGATTCGTCATCTTCCTGCTGGTCACGATGGCGATGGTGCAAGTTATTGTACAGCTTGCATTCTGGATGCATATGAAAGACAAAGGTCATGTCTACGCGTTTATCGCGCTCTTCACAGGTTTTATTACGGCACTCACTGCAGTAGCCGCTGCCCTGTTCTTGATGTGGTGGTAAACAGCAAATCGTTGAGATGGTTGACGAAGACGGAAAGGGAGCAGAGATGCTCCCTTTTTTTTCAACAAGCTATGCGATTTTCCTCGTGATGGGACAACTTTCATTTTACATCTGTACGCGGCTTGGCGTACAATACGGATAGATTGATTGTGAATCGTTTGACAGGGTTCAGGATGTCACGTTTTAACGAATCTCTCTTTTGAAGAGGAGGGGATAGATATATGCTAGGATTGCAATATTTCAGCTTTGAAGCGATCTGGAGTCCACTGTTTCTGTTGCTGTTTATCGGGGTAGCCATTGTGTATCTGCTGCTGGTTGGACCGTGGAGCATCCGTTTCAAGGAGTCAGAGGCGGTTGCGTGGTGGCGAAAAGCGGTATTTTTAATCGGCCTTACGCTGTTGTATCTGACACAGGCCGGACCGCTAAGTCTGCTGGCTCATTTGATGTTCAGTGCCCATATGTTCAATATGGCGGTGTCCTACATTCTGGTTCCCCCGTTGCTGCTCATCGGAATTCCGGCATGGATGCTGCGCCCGTTGCTGCGCATCCGTGTGCTGCAATATCTGAAGTTCCTGATGCATCCATTGCTTACCATGGTATTTTTTAATGCAGCCTTTTCGTTCTACCATATTCCGACGATTCATGATTACGTTATGACGAATTATGAAGTCCATGCTGCGTATTATGTATTGCTGCTGGTAACCTCTCTCATGATGTGGTGGCCAATCATCAATCCGCTGTCTGACGAAGAACAGTTGAGCGGATTGAAGAAGATGGGCTATATTTTTGCCAACGGCGTGCTGATTACGCCAGCTTGTGCGCTCATTGTCTTTGCCAATGAGCCGATGTACAACACCTTCACAGATCCCACCATCTGGGCAGAGGCCATGGGCTATTGTGTTCCGGCGGGACAGGACTGGGTGCTGACACAATTTTCAGGACCGCAGTTTTTTACTTCCATGTCAGCCCTTGATGATCAGCAGCTAGGCGGTGTTATTATGAAGCTGCTGCAGGAAACGTTGTATGGCATCTTGCTGTTGTATGTATTCAAGGAATGGTATCGCAATGAAAATCCGGAGAAAGAGGACGATTTGCCTCCATCGATGGACCCGGCATAATGATCGCCATCTGGTGGTGTCATGACTTGCTTTCAAGGCGTTGTGGCATCGTCATGCAGTAGAAAGAAATTGGGAAACAGAGGCAGGGATGATTGTGGCAAATATACTTCCATTCATAAGTACGTGTTTTATCGTATTGAGTGCGATTCTGGTGGCGGTTGGCTGGCGTCTCATCGTCCAGGGAAAACGCGAAGCCCATCAGAAAGTCATGGTATGGGGAGCGATCAGTGCGGTTCTGTTCTTTACGATTTATCTGACGAAGACTTTCGGCTATGGCAGTACGCCATTTGCGGGTCCAGACAGCATGGAGACATTGTACCGAATCTTTCTGATCTTCCACATCGTATTGGCTACCGTCTCTGCGGTAATGGGACTGGTTACGCTTCAGCTGGCCTATACGGGCAACTTTCTGAAGCATAAGCGACTTGGCCGACCGACTGCGGTCATTTGGTTTATTACCGCGATAACAGGAGTCGCTGTTTATTACTTGTTGTATATTCTGTACCCGGCACCGGAAACAACGAATCTGATTGATGCCATTTTTGGTTAAGGTTATACGGATATCAAAACATAAATAAAAAGTTCCCTTCTCCTGCAAAACTTGCACAGGAGAAGGGAACTTTTTATTTTGCATGAAGCCTCCAGGACAGGAAGAAGACGGAGATCAGACAGCTCAAAACAAAACCAAGATAACACCAATAATGCGATCTGATCACCGCTCTATAGATGAATCAAGAAGAGATCGGAATGATATATTCGATGCTCTTGTCCATGTTGGCATCCTGGATTTCTTCCCGCGCACGATAAAAATCCTGGGAGCTTTCATGGGTGAAGACTTCCTTATTGCCATCCTCATCCACGATACATACTTTATATTTCCGCTGGGGTGCCGGTTCTTCTTGCGCTGGTGTGAGAGGAACCTCGGATGAATAGGGTTGATGTTCCTGCACCCACAGATTCGTGTCGTAAGTCAGTTCTTCCTGCAATCGATTATAGATTGTCAGCAGCTCTTCCTGCAGTTCCTTGCCTGTCATTCGCTGCGCCCGATCATAAATGACCTGCAACTGATTGCCACTCTGGCTCCGCATGCTGGAACTTCTTCCTCGCAGTGATGGATTGACTTCGAGATAAATGCGGTCTTCTCTTGGAACAAGCTCGATTTTGCCGTTGCGCAGCTGATGTTCCTGGACAATTTTCTCTGAGAGATGGATTTGTCCGAGCTTGGATAGCTTGTTTCCGTTCTCGTTCCGTTCAAAATAAAGGGCGTGGTTCTCATCTTTTTTCAGCTGAAGCAAATCGCCAAACCCTAATCCCAACTGCTTCCGGATTTTTGTTGGAATGTAAATAAGCATGACTACCTCCTATTAAATATGAAATTTTCAGAATGAATAACCAATTTCATCCACAAATTTTCTAATGATTGTCTATATTAATGATTCGCTATCTATGCGCGAAGTCCTGCTTTACGCAGGCATAAGTTCGAGATGATTCGACTTTTGATAGAGAGGGTATAGAATCTTAAAACCAACCACCCTTCTATCTATTAAATGATTCTACTAATTAAAGGTTATCGCGTTATTTTCCTGTTCTAGCATCCTGATAGAAGTGTGGGGATCAGGATGAAAGGCGGGAGAAAAGTGGGCGAAATAAGAGTAGAAATGGCAAATGGGAACCGTATGGGGTGGTTATGTATGAACGATACCAACGAGAGGTGGTTCAGTGCATTCGCTATTGTCATTCTTAGTATCGGATTGGTTATTTTCCTGTTGGGGAGTGTCAATCAAGCGGAAGCTGTCCGAGACGCGGAAAATGCGAATGATACCGAGCTGCAACTGTTTGTAATGGTCGATAGTGAAGCGGCGATTGTAAACGATCAGATCACCGAACTGGATTTTGCTCCTCTCCTGATTGAACACGCTGTTTATCTTCCACTGCGAAACATGGTAGAGACGATGGGGGGGCAGGTTTTATACTCGAAAAGCGAACTGGCCCTGATGTGGCAAGGCGAGCGCAAGGTGCTGTCTGATCAACCAGCGAATCTCCGTCAGGTAGGCGGGACCACCTATATCGGTGCTCGTTTTTTGTCAGAGCAGATGGGGCTTGGGATATATTTCGATGCTACAAAGGTATTGGTGATGCATCACGCACCGCAATCCCCATCCGCGGCAAACCCTCCCTCATCAGCAAAACTTCAGTCTCTGCGACAGCAACTGATGCCGTATGCCCCTTATACCGTTTGGCAGAAGGACAAGCTGTTAAACGGCTATTCAAACTTGAAGGCAGCGAAGCAGTTTGCCGTGACGATGGAGAACGTGCATATCGAGCAGGAAGGAACCGTCATCTGGGACAACAAGCCACCGTATTTGGTGAAGCAGTCTGGCAGGCTGATTAACCGCTTTTCCACGTTTGCGGAGGCCGTCCGCTATGCAGAAGGCTATGCTTCGACTGAGGTCGTGTACAAGCAGCAGTCGCTGTGGGCGAGAGAAAAGCAGCCCAAGCCCATACGGATGAAGGTGGAGAAGCAGTTTCAGCTTCCGATGCTGGCCAGAGGCTGTGAAGTGACCTCGTTGTCTATGCTCTTAAGCTATCACGGTATTAAGGCGGATAAGATGAAGCTGGCGAAGGAAGTGAAGAAGGTTCCGATGTTTGAGAAAGGATCAGACGGGAAGATCTACCGGGGCAATCCATATGAGGGCTTTGTCGGGAACATCTACACCTTCCGCGAGCATGGTCTTGGCGTCTATCATGGGCCGATTGCGGAACTGGCGGAGCGTTATGCACCTGGACGGGTGGTCGATCTGACAGGCGCACGTTTTGATGATCTGCTCCATGTGCTGGCTGCCGGCATGCCGGTCTGGGTCATTCACAATACCCATTATGACTGGCTGCCGTCTTCTTACTGGACGACCTGGAAAACAAAAGCTGGTGATATCCGGATTACGTATAAGGAACATAGTGTGGTCGTCACCGGCTTTGATGAACGATATGTCTATATCGCAGACCCGCTTAACCGCAGGCAAAAGGTTGAAATCAAAAGATTTGAAGCCGGGTGGAATCAAATGGGCAAACAGGCCGTCACGATCTTGCCTTCGTCTGCCTGAGGATCAGCCTTTCAAAAACGAATAAACCTGTAAACAAACCTATAAACAAACATGTATACAAACCTGCAAACATGCAAAAAACAACCTCCTGCTCTGGGAGCATGCTCTGCCGCATCCGTATAGATTCATACACGGTTTGCGAGCTGGGAGCTTGCTCTTCCAGGTCAGGAGGTTGTGTCGGTTATATGATCAATCAGGAGAAGGATACTCGTTGCGCTTTTTGCTGGGCAATCAGACACAGTTCTGCTGCTTTGAACGTGTGCGCCTGCGTCATCGCTTTCTCCGTACGATGGATACAATCGAGGATCAGCTGACCGAAGTATGGGAAGCCCACCTGTCCATTCACAGAGAAATGCTGTTCTCCGTCTTCATTGACGAGGTAGACATGATCTCCTGTCTGTTCTCTGCTTACATCGACATACTTGCGCAGTTCGATATAGCCTTTCGTTCCGAGAATAAACGTACGTCCATCTCCCCACGTGCTAAGTCCGTCAGGCGTAAACCAGTCTACCCGGAAATACTGGGTGGCACCATTGTCGCCTACGAGCGTTGCATCCCCGTAGTCCTCAAGCTCTGGATATTCCGGATGCTGATAATTGGCGACCTTGCTATGCATCACCGTGGCATCCTTGGCACCGGAGTAGAACAAAAACTGCTCGATTTGATGACTGCCGATATCACAGAGAATGCCGCCGTATTTTTCAAATTCAAAGAACCAGTCCGGACGGGAAGGCGCATTCAGACGATGCGGACCGAATCCCGTTACTTGCATCACCTGACCAATCGCGCCCTGTTCGATCAAGTAACCGGCATAGACCGCACTTTCCACATGCAGACGCTCGCTGTAATAGACCGCGAAAATTTGTCCTGTCTCCTCACAGACCTGGCGGGCTTCCTCCAGTTGCTCCATTGTGGTGAACGGCGCTTTATCCGTAAAATAATCTTTGCCATGCTTCATTACCTTGACCCCGAGCGGACCACGCAGATTGGGCACCGCTGCTGCAGCGACCAGCTGAATATCCGCATCAGCAAGAATTTGCTCCAGCGAGTCCGCAATCGCGACATTCGGATAAATCTTCTTGAACTGCTCTACTTTGGACTTGTCTTCATCATAGACCCATTTCAGGTCAGCCCCTGCTTCAATCAATCCGTTGCACATGCCGAAGATATGACCATGATCCAGTGCAGTAGCGGCGAATTGAAACTCTCCCGATTTGACGACCGGGTTTGGCTTGCCCTGCGGGGCGTAATTCATTCCATCTGATTTTTGCATGATTGATCAGCTCCTGCTTCGAAGATTTTAGAACGTGTTGTCTACGTCAAGGGTTTGCTCATTGACCTGTTTTTTCTGAAAAGTAGAGTTCTGAATTCGCTCTTGAAGCAGCGAGTAAAACAGTTCTTCATCCAGCGGCAGATCGACCCAGTTGTCTGTCCAACTGGATAACAGCATGGCATTGGACAAAGTCAGACCTTTAATGCCCTCTTCTCCCGGAGCAAGCAGTTCTGTGCCATGCAGGATCGCATTGACCCAGTTTTGGGTGATGCCCGGGTGCTCCGGATTGCTTCCTTGTACAGGGATCTCGATCTTCCAGTTCTCCGGCTCTCCGAATCCGCCTTTAAAGGTACGGTTGAATTCCGATTCCGGGGTTCTCAGACGCCAAAATGTCATCTGATTGTCCTCAATCACAATCTTGCCCCGATCTCCGGTGATCTCAAAGCGGTTGGTGCCAGGCGCTTCACCTGTCGTGGTAATGAAAACACCCGTCGCGCCATTTTCATATTCTACATAGGCGGTAACGTCGTCCTCGACTTCAATATTGCGATACTTGCCAAATGAACAAAATGCTCTGACGCGCTTAGGCATCATGCCAGTTGTCCATTGCCACAGGTCAAGCTGATGAGGGTCCTGGTTAATCAGAACGCCGCCGCCTTCCCCGGCCCAGGTTGCACGCCAGCCGCCGGAATCATAATAGCTTTGTGGTCGATACCAGTTCGTAATGATCCAGTTGGTGCGTCTGATTTCCCCAATCTCTCCGGAGGCAATCAGGTCTCTGAGCTTCTGATATAACGGATTGGTGCGCTGATTGTACATCATGCTGAATACTTTGCCAGCTTCTGCCGCTGCTTCATTCATCTCCCGAACCTGCTTGGTGTAGACGCCGGCCGGTTTTTCCACGAGCACATGCACGCCAGCTTGCAGCGCTTCAATCGCGGCTTCCGGGTGGTGATAGTGAGGCGTAGCGATCAATACCCCATCGATATTTCCAGATGCGAGCATATCGGTTAATGAAGCATGATAAGAAACGGAATCCGCCCATTTGTCCCGTCCCCAGGCGAGTCTTTCTTCCCGTACGTCAGCAACAGCAGTTAACTGCGCTCCTTTGATTTTCCCGTTGAAAATGTACTGGGCATGCGCACTTCCCATATTGCCAAGTCCTACAATACCAATGCGTACAACGTTCATATGAATACCTCCAACTGTTTTTCGAGATTGAATTCGTTTATGACTGCTTTTATCTTACCATGCCCGTTCCCTGTTCTTCTGAACCCGAATTGTCGGATATCCGGGAATCAATTATCTCTCATTGTTGTGATGGGGTTCACACGTGCTATACTGGGAAGAAATCTGAACCTCCATTCCTGTGGAGCGAAACCAGACAGAAAGAAGGGCGGCAGACATGGATATCTCTCCGCAGAATCTGTTGATCAACAATATTGAATACAAACACCGGGCCGAAGATTATGTCGGCGTGTTTTTTCATTCCCATCCCCAGCACGAAATTTTTTATTTTCATGAAGGGGAGTGCAATTATTTGATTGGCGACAAAATCTACATGCTGCAACCTGGTGATCTGATCATCATGAATGGCATGACGCTGCATTGTGCCAAAGTATCCAGACGACAGCCCTACGTGAGGTCTGTCATTCATTTTGAGCCGTCCTTCGTGCGGGAATGGTTCCAGCTTCCCTGTACCGAACAGGTGTTACAGCCTTTTCAGCAACTGAACAATGCCCGTGTTCATTTAACGGGTGCGCAGCGGACAGAGATGGAGGAACTGCTCGTCAGACTGGCAGACAGGCAACAGAAACCGGGAGAACGAAATCGAGATCGCAGCTACCTCGCATTCTATGATCTGATGCTGTTTATATCCGGCTGCTTCTCCGCGCAGATGAAGCAAGGGGAGAACAAGGAGAGCTCAGAGAAGGTGAAGGCGGTTCAGAACATGATTACGTATCTGGCTGCGCATTATATGGATGATATCCATCTGGAGACTCTGGAAGAAGCGATCCATTTGGATAAATACTATATGTCGAAGATATTCAAGGAAATTACCGGCGTGACCATTTTTACGTACTTATATGAAAGAAGAATCAATGAATCACGCATTCTGCTCTATCTGAATCCGCAGCAGAAGGTGACAGATATCAGCTATCAGGTGGGCTTCAAGCACCCTGCACACTTCAGTCGCGTGTTCAAACAGCATGTTGGTTGCACGCCTGATCAATTTCGCAAGCAAATGCAGGCCCATGGACAGACAGATTGAAAGTCATCCGTAAAAAGTGAAAGAATTCATTACTTCCTCTTATTTTGGGCAAGCGTTCTTCCATCTACAATAGGTGTATAAGACATAACGCTATCAGGAAGCGAAGACGCTTACTACATGCTCACAAGGAGGAAGGCTCATGGCACAGGCGAAATCCATGCAAGAACCCATGACAACGATGAGTCAAACAAATACGGCCAAGAAAAAACGGCTGAGGGGCAGATGGGAAACGCCGGTTATTGGTTATCTGTTTATTGCGCCGTGGCTGATCGGTTTTCTGGGATTAACTCTCTGGCCGATGCTGATGTCACTTTATTATTCCTTTACGGAATATTCACTTCTGGAGGCGCCACAGTGGATTGGGACAGACCATTACGTCAAAATCTTCACGGCTGATCCAACATTCAACAAGTCTCTGTCGGTTACACTCTGGTTCGTGGTATTCTCTGTACCGCTTAAACTGATCTTTGCTCTATTGGTGGCCATGCTGCTCAATCAGAACGTAAAGGGCATGAGCTTTTATCGACTGCTCATCTACTTCCCGTCCCTGATCGGTACGAGTATTGCGGTCGCGATTTTGTGGAAAAACATGTTCAGTGGAGACGGTTTTATCAACCAGCTGCTCGGCTACGTAGGTATTGAAGGCCGCAGCTGGATCAACTCGCCGGATACGGCGCTCAGCACGCTCGTTATTCTCGTCGTGTGGCAGTTCGGATCTTCCATGGTTATCTTCCTGGCCGGACTGAAGAACATTCCGAGAGACCTCTATGAGGCTTCTTCGGTGGACGGTGCTTCGAAGGTGAGACAATTCTTCCAGATTACACTGCCTATGCTGTCACCGATTATTCTATTCAACATGGTGTTGCAGACGATTACATCGTTCCAGATGTTTACCCAGGCATTTGTCATTACCGAAGGGGGTCCGATTCGTTCGACCTACATGTATGCCCTCTATCTGTATGATCAGGCCTTCGGTCGCCTGCAGATGGGTTATGCGTCTGCCCTGGCCTGGATCTTGCTGATTATCATTGGACTTGCGACAGCGGTCATCTTCTTCACTTCAAGATTCTGGGTGTATTATGAAAATGACAAGGGAGGTAAAGCGAAATGATCCCAAGACAACGACAAAGACAACTCAAAGGCATGGGAACACAGCTGCTGCTTATCGTATTCAGTTTGGCGATGGTTTATCCCGTCATCTGGTGGGTTGGCGCCTCCTTCAAGGGAAATGAAGAAATGAGCTCGCCGAATATTTTCCCGACCGATTGGCTGATCAGCAACTATATTGACGGCTGGAACGCCATCCCTGGATTTACGTTCGGACATTTCTTCGGCAATACCTTCCTGCTTATTCTCGGGGTATTGTTTACAACTTTGATTTCTTGCTCCATTGTGGCCTTCGGCTTTGCGAAACTGGATTTTCCATTGCGCAACTTCTGGTTCTCACTCGTATTGGTGACCCTGATGCTGCCGAGTCAGGTTACACTGGTCCCGCAGTACGTTATCTTCCATGACCTTGGCTGGGTTGATACGTACTTGCCGTTTATCGTTCCCCATTCTCTGGCGGGCGGAATCGGCGGCTCCTTCTTCATCTTCCTGCTCGTGCAGTTTATGAGAGGATTGCCGAGAGAGCTGGACGAAGCGGCCAAGATGGACGGCTGCAGCTGGTTCGGTATCTACTGGCGAATTGCCTTGCCGTTGACCAAGCCTGCGCTGATGACGGTCGGAATCTACTGCTTCCTGTGGAACTGGGACGATTACTTCGGTCAACTGATCTACATTAACTCCGTAGACAAATATACCGTACAGCTCGCCCTGCGCATGTTTATTGATTCCCAGTCTTCCCTGCCTTGGGGTCAATTGCTGGCGATGTCCCTACTGTCGATCGTACCGGCTGCACTGATCTTCCTGTTTGCCCAGAAGCATTTTGTGGAAGGGATTGCAACCTCCGGTCTAAAAGGATAGCATCAAGAGAAGAACGTAACGCCAGAACAGATAAAAGCATAATGTGTGACAGAGGATGCATGTCTACCCATATATTTCATATGGGCAGACTGCATCCCTCTTCGCTTTTGTTGCATGCCTTGCGAGGAGGCGCACAGGTCGCGTTACGACCGTGAGAGAGTGAGAGGTGAGGGAAGAGATGAGACCGTTCAAGAAGTGGAAGCTGCAGAGGGTCATGTTCACCATTTTTGCCGGATTTATTCTGATTCTGCTCGTGTGCATCATCTGGGCGAGCTATCAGATCTCGTCCTCGCAAATGCTCAAGAATACGTCTTATTATCAGCAAAGTTTGCTGCGAGAACTGAATCGGGAAGTCAGTGTGCTCCTGCACTCCGTAGAACAATCGTCCCTTGCCGCTGCCCGCAACCTGAAGCTGGATGATTATTATCAGGAGCAGGATGGCGTCTATGATCGCTACACCCGATTGCGGACGATGCAGGATATGATGGCCCAGACGGTATACAGTTCTACCATTCTGGAATTTGTTGAGCTGTATATCGATGATCATATTCTCACACAGAAGCATGAAGCTGGCGTGCGGGTGATGGACATGGACAAGGTGGAGGATCAGAGCTTCTATTCCCTTCTGGAAGACACCGATGCAGCGTGGATGGGCAACCATATCATTGATACGTACCGTGGAGAGAGGTCGGTCATTACCTTCGCCCGCAAGCTGTATGCCTTTAACGGGGAGTTCCACGGCATTCTCGTCTTTCATGTGAAAGAATCTGTCCTAAGCGACATGCTGGATGAAGTCACAGAGGAAAATGCGATTGGGTCCAACCGTATGCTGTTCGATGCAGGCAACCGGCTGATCTTCTCAACGGATGAGGAGCCGCTATCTTTCGCTGACGAGCACGTCATGTGGCAGGAAGAATGGGGTAAGAGCAGCGGGTATGAACGTACCGTTATCGAACAGGCGTCGTCCACGGACGAGCAGCTCATGGTCTGGAACCGCGCGCCAAGAACGGGCTGGGTCATGGTTGAGCTGACCCCGTGGAAGGAAATGACCAAAGGCAGTGTGGAGCTGGCTGTTAAGCTGGCCTGGATCGGAGCGGCGGCCGTTGTAGTCGCCTTGCTGTTCACTCTGTGGGTTACCCGCCAGTTTACGAGACCGATCCGGCTGCTCACCTCAGCCATGAACAAGTTTTCTGTCACGCGCAAGTCCGTTTACTTGCCGGAGGACTATACCAACGAATTCGGCGTCATGTTCAACGGTTATGACAAGCTGACTCACCGCACGCTGGAGCTGTATCAGTCGCTGGAACAGCAGTACAAGAAGCAGCGTGAAGCCGAAATCACCGCCTTGCAGGCTAACATTAACCCGCACTTTCTGTACAACACGCTGGATCAGATCAACTGGATGGCCATTGGTGCAGGGCAATCCCAGATTAGCCGTGTACTGGAACTGGTCGGCCGCATGTTCCGCATTCAGTTATCGGACGGCAAAACGCTGATCACGCTGCGTGAAGAAATCGAGCATGTGGCATGCTATATGGAGATTCAACAGCTTCAGTTCGGAGAAGGACTTCAGTTTCAGGTAGAGGTGGAGCAGGAAGAGCTGCTCGAGTGTTATTTGCCCAAGCTGACCATTCAGCCCTTTATCGAAAACAGCATCAAGCATGGCTTTCATGGACGAACTGAAGGCAGAGTCCGGCTGCATATCCAGCCGAATGGACGTGATGTACAGTTAACCATTTACGATAATGGCAGCGGATTTGATGACACACAGCCTCAGGCCAAGCCAGCAGCCGGGCCTATGAAAATTCGGACCAAGGGGGGCTATGGCATTCGCAACGTCAGAGAGCGCATTCAGGCCCTGTTTGGAGATCGATATGACATCCAGGTCAGCAGTGTCCGTGGAGAAGGGACGACCGTGACCCTGAATATACCGCGTATGGATGAACAACAAGCCGTTTAGGGGGAGATACAGATGTGGAAGGCCATCATACTGGATGATGAGCGTCAGGTGTTGCAGGGGATGAAGAACATGATTCCCTGGGAGGAGTTCGATATTGTATGCAGCGGGGAAGCGATGGACGGACAAGCAGGTCTGGAGCTGGTCGAGCAAGTGGAACCCGATCTGGTCATTACCGATGTATATATGCCCGTCATGGATGGGCTTACCTTTATCGAGAAGCTGAGAGAACGAGGATTTCCGGGCAAGATTATCATACTGAGCGGGTATCAGGACTTTGAGTATGCGAGACAGGCGCTGCGTCTGCAAGTGGATGATTATCTGACCAAGCCAGCTACATTGGAGACGATCAAGGAGGTGCTGGAGCGGGCCGTCGGGGGACTGGAAGCCCAGGCAGCCAAACAGATGGCCGAAGAGGAGATGCAGGGCAAGCTGGAGCTGTACCAGCCCTTTTACAAGAAGGAATGGCTGAAGTCATTCGTCACGGGCACCAGACCGGACAAGGAGAATGATTTCACGCATGTGGATCATCCGCTCGTGCATTCGGCGTGTCAGGGGGTTTTGGCCGTGGAGATGATGCGCGGTGGAAGAGTGCAGACGGCCTCTATCTCGGATTGGCATCTGTTCCGGTTCGCCGTCCAGCAGCTCTTGAAAGAATTGCTGGATAAAGTGTGGCCTCAGTCCGAACTGGTTGAACTGCACAGCCATTATTTTCTCGTCCTGCTCTATGCAGATGCATCCGTACCAGCAGAAGACTTTATCGCCACCTGCGGGGAAGTGGCTGAGCAACTGTACGATGGGGTCGATCATTTCCTCAACATTCAGGTGAAGGTGGGCATCGGAGGCATTACCACTTCGATTTCCGATATGCGGACGTCTACAGAAGAAGCCTTTTCCGCAATCATCCATCAGCGGAATCCGCATCATGCCTGCAAGGATGTCTACCGGTATATGAAGAATAACCAGCGGGCTGGTCAGGGGTCGTCTGATGAAGTAGAAGAAATGTGGCCGTTTCCGTATTATCATCGCTTGTCGGAAGCGATTCAGCATGCACAGGAGAAGAAGGCATTGCAGGTGATCAGCGAATTCATGACCGAGGTGGAAGGAAGAGAGCTCAAGCCATCTTCCATGCAGCGCATCAGCAGCAGCATCTGGACCGTGATCTCGTATGCCCTCTTTGATTCGGGATTTTCGGTAGAAGAGTTGTTCCCGGGGGGAGAGAAGGAGCGGGAGGGCACCGGTATTACCAAGCCGGAGCATCTGGAAGCGTGGCTGACGGGATTGCTGCAGCAAATCAGTGAGCATGCCGGCTGGAACGAGAATCTGCGGCACAAGCAAGCCGTTGATTTCATGATCGATTACATTCATGATCATTACGCAGAAGAAATTACGCTGACGGAGATTGCCGATCAGGTATATTTGTCCCGCAACTATCTTAGCCTCATTTTCAAAAATATGACCGGTGAAACCTTCAACAGCTATGTCACCAAGGTGAGAATGGAAAAAGCCAAGAGTCTGCTGCTGGAAGGGAAGCTGCTGATCTATGAAATTGCCGAGCAGGTCGGCTACAAAAACATTCCGTATTTCAGTACCCTGTTCAAAAAGCACACCGGATACAACCCATCCGAGCTGATCAAGTCGTGATCCGGATGCACCCATACAAATGCAAAATGAAAGAGTGTTAGATTTTATAACTCTTTGTGCATTTCTCTCATACAGCTTGAAAAGCGAGGATGATACACTTGATTTACATCGGACATGAGAGCCGATGAAAGAGAAAATGAAAGGGGTTACACTATGCGTGGATGGAAAAAGGGGTTAGGAATGTTGGCCGTATTGGGAATGGTAGTCACGGCAACGGCTTGTGGCGACAACAATAATGGCAACTCGGAGAGCAGCAGCGGAAATAGCAACGTGGAAAGCAGTCAGGAGCAAGTAAAGCTCAGAATTACCTGGTGGGGTTCCCAGGCTCGTCATGATGCAACTTTGAAAGCTGTTGAATTATATGAAGAGCAGAATCCGAATGTCACGTTAGAAACTGAGTTTAATGGATGGGAAGGCTACTGGGATAAATTGACCACACAGGCAGCAGCGAAAAATGCGCCGGATATCGTACAGATGGATGCCGGCTACCTGGCTGACTGGGCTGGCCGCGGCCAACTGGCTGATGTATCAGAGGGCATCAACGTGTCGAGTGTAGACCAGGCTTTGCTGGATACCGGGAAATACGAAGGCACCCAGCGAGCAATCCCGCTAGGAAACAACGCATACGGAATGGCGTTAAACAAAGAAGCATTTGAAAAGCTTGGCGTGGCAGCCCCGGATTCAAGCTGGACCTGGGATGACTATGTTGCACTAGGCGAGGAAGTCAAAGCTAAATTGGGTGCGGATCAATACGTTTATATGGACGGTACCAAAGACATTAACACGTATTCCGCGTATCAGCTTGCCCATGGCAAAGGTCCATACATCAAGGACGGAAAAATGAACATCGACAAGGACCTGTGGCTGAAGTACATCAACCAGTTCAAGGACATGAGAGAAAAAGGCATTGTTCCTCCGGCTGAATTATCGGTTACAGACAAAGAACTCGATCCTCAGAATGACCTGATGGTGACAGGCAAAACGTTGTTCAAGCCGCTTCATGCCGCTCAATCGGTCGCACTGGACAGCTTGAAGCCAGGTGCATTTGACATGATCACAATGCCGAGTGCCGAAGAAGGCGGAAGCTGGTTGAAAGCATCCATGTACTGGAGTGTCAGCGAAGATTCCAAAAACAAGGAAGAAGCCAAGAAATTCATCGACTGGTTCATCAACAATGAAGAAGCAGGCAAAATCTTGGGTACAAGCCGTGGTGTGCCGGTATCCAGTGATGTCGTAAGCAAGCTGGAAAGCCAGTTTACAGAAGCAGATCAAATGGGTATCGAACTCATTAGCGACACGGCTCCGAAGGCACAGCAATATGTGAACGTGCCACAAGGATGGTCCAACTTCTTCAACAAGGATTATGATTTGATTGGCGAGCAAATTATGTTCGATCAATTGACGCCAGAGCAAGGCTGGGAAGAGCTGGTCAACCTTGGCAAGCAGTACGAATAATCTGGATCAGAACCTGATCTGATACAGATTGGATCCAAATGAAAAGCGCCCTTCCGGGTAAAGGCGGAGAGACAGTGTCTCTTCTGGCCTTCCTGGAAAGGGCGTTTTTTCGTGTTCAGGAAACAAATGGTTTTGTGATCGCTACCAGTTCGATTACAATTGAAAAAGCATGGCATTGAAACTTGTACCAGAACCGCCCGTATTACAGAGAAGAAATGATAAGGCGTGCATAAGCAGGCAATGAGATTGAAGGAGTGAAACGAATGAGTGTCCCGTTGAAACTGAACCGGGTAACAAAGACCTATGCGAGCAAGACGGCCGTCAATGGCATCGACCTACAAGTCAACCGGGGAGAAATCTATGGCTTGCTCGGAGCGAATGGTGCAGGCAAAACGACGACCATGCGGATGGTTCTCGGACTGATTTATCCCGATGAAGGAGATATTTCCTATTTCGGTAAGCCGTATGACAAGGAATTAACCCGGAAATTTGGATACCTGCCGGAGGAAAGAGGACTGTATCCGAAGGTAAAGGTGTCGGAGCAAATTCTGTATCTGGCCCAGTTGAAAGGCATGTCCCGCAAGGACGCAGATCGCAGTCTGAAAGAATGGCTGGAGAAATTCGGAGTGCCGGAGAACTACAACCGCAAGATCGAGGAGTTGTCCAAAGGGAATCAGCAGAAGATCCAGTTCATCGCAGCGGTCATACATCAGCCGGAAATCATCATTATGGACGAAGCGTTCAGCGGCTTGGACCCGGTTAATGTAGAGTTGTTGAAGGATACGGTCAAGCAGCTTCGTGATCAGGGAACGTCCATCCTGTTCTCTACCCACCGCATGGAGCATGTGGAGGAGCTTTGCAAAAATATCTCCATCCTGCATCAATCCAATACCGTCCTGCAAGGGAACATTCGGGAAATCAAGAGTCGCTTCCCCAAGGAAAAAGTATGGATTCGTACGGTACAGCCTGTGCAGGGGCTGGAACAGATTGCGGGTGTGGAGCAGGTCAGAGAGATGGAGAATGGCTGCGAAATCAAGATCACCCGTCCGGAAGCTGCCCAGCACATTCTGACGCAGGCGATGCAGCAGACGACGGTGGAGAAGTTCGAAATCAAGGAACCGACGTTGAACGAAATCTTTATTAAATCAGTGGGAGGGAATGCAGATGAATGATTTCAAGACCGTCATTGGATTTACCTTCCGCAACAAGTTCAGAACGAAAGCGTTTATGGTCACCACACTTATCATCGCCCTGCTTATTACCATTGTGGCTCACATTCCATATGCCATCTCCATCTTCAGCTCGGATGAACCGACAAAGATCGGTATGATTCAGTCCCAGGATGAAGAGATCACGACCATGCTGGCGGCCTTCTTCGAGGCCCAGGAAGATTCGGACATCGAACTGACCCTGTATGAATCAGGTGCAGATACAGCGGGCCAGGAGAAAGAGATGAAGCAGTATGTCCAGGACGGGGAGATTGAGGGTTACCTCATGCTGGAGCCAAGTGAATCTGGTGGATTCCCGAAAGTGTACTACAAGTCAGAAGGGAACACCGATTTTTCCGTCATGAGTCCGCTGGAGACCGGTCTGCAGATCGTGAAGACGCAGTGGATCGGTACGGAGCTCGGCCTGACGGATCAGCAGCAACAGCAGCTGTATGAGCCGGTTCAACTGGAGAAGAGACAGATTTCCGCTACGTCCGGTTCTGGCGCAGGGGGGATCAAGGAAGAAGGAAAGACGTTTGCAGAAACCGCTACCTCCATGGGGCTGGTCTATGTCGTCGTCATTGTCCTCTTCACCGGCATCATGGTGTCTGGTCAGCTGATCGCGACCGAGATTACAGCGGAGAAGAGCTCCCGCGTCATGGAGATCCTCATTACGAGCGTATCTCCACTCAAGCAAATGTTCGGAAAGATTATCGGGATGTTCTTGATTGCACTCGCCCAGATTGGATTCCTGGGAGTGACAGTGGCACTCAACCTGTCCCTGCCCTACAATCAGGAGATTCTCAAGAATCTGGAGATTGATCTCAGTCAAATCCCGGCTTCGCTATGGGTATATGCCGTCGTGTTCTACCTGATGGGATTCTTCCTGTATGCGACCTTGTTTGCCGCGATTGGCTCGATTGTCAGTCGAACCGAGGACCTGGGTCAGGCCGTGATGCCGATTACGTTCCTGTCGCTCGCAGGCTTCTACCTGGTGATCTTCGGATTGAACTCGCCGGATAGTAGCTATATAGTCTTCACCTCGTTCATTCCGTTCTTTAGCCCGTTTGTGATGTTTATGCGGATTGGCGTCGTAGACCCGGCACTGTGGGAAGTGCTGCTGTCCATTGGCATTTTGGCTGTGACCATTTACTTATGTGGCTGGCTGTCTGCGAAGATATATCGCACAGGCGTCCTCATGTACGGCAAGAAGCCTTCCTGGAAAGAAATTCGCAAGGCGATGAAAGCCTACAAGTTCTAACAGCAGTTTCATAGTGTGGGTAATACGTACTGTTGTCACTCGTTATACGTGCAATTGTCACTCACAGTAAAATAAAATCCCACGGAAAACCGTCACCAGAGTACGGGAAAACGCAGACGTAGACGTATCAAGGGTTTATCAGTTATTGAGATTCAAAATCTCCGCGATTCGGAAAATGCTATTTCATAGTGACGTAATCCTCACTTGTTGAACGTGAATTGGCACTTTCCTGAATCTGAATGTAGGTGGAAAATGAATCTAATCGGAGAAAACATTCGAACAAAACATAAGGAGACTGGAGGATGAAACGAATTTTAGAATTAAACTCAAATCAAAAATATATTGAATTTATTCTTTCACAGTATGACAATGCTCCCTCTGAAATGACAATGAAGGAGCTAAGAAAAAAATTTGAAGGAAAGTTTAAATTTAATCAAGTAATGCTTAATCAGTATTTTGGAATAATGAGAATCTTACCACTAATACTGATTAAACAAGAATATGCAGATGCAAGTGTTCCTCTTGAAGGCGATATTGAAAAAATAAAAGTAATTAGAGATTCAATATCACATAATGATTTTGAGATTTCTAGTGAAGGCTATACTTTCAAGAATAAAAAAAATACTATTAGATTTTCATTTGATGACTTTCTGGAATTTATTCATAAAATAGAAAATGACTTTTATAAAGACAGGATTAAAGATGGTAATTAAGTGTTCGAAGCTTGTGCCATCGTAGGGCACAATATTCACGCATGGGGTATGCGTCCTCTGCCCTGGAGAAACTAGGAAGCGGAATCAGTCGGACATCGACATCGTGAATAGAGGGAACGTTATATAAAAGAGTTGGAAACTATTTAGCAGAGGGTGGAACTGACCCCATAGCGTGAGACAAATCAAAACACCTTCAAGAAAAGACTTCCATATCGTATGATGTGGAGGACAACTTGGAGGTGTTTTTGCATTGGCAACTAGAGTGAGTTATCCAGTGGAAACAAAGATGAAGACGATTGAAATGAGGTTGGCGGGTGTTCCGGTGAAGGAGATCATGGAATAGCTCGTCATAAAAAATAAGACACAGATTGGGATCTGGTTGAGATGGTATCACAACGGTGAGTTGAAGCGACTTAAGCAGCCAGTGGGGAAACAGTACAGCTACGGAAAAGGGCCAGCGTACGCTTCAGAACTCGAGATGATGAAAGCCGAGAATCGCTTTTTGAGGCAGCAAATAGACGTTCTAAAAAAGTACAAGGAGATCGAAAGGAGGTGGAACCACGAATCGTCATCGCCTGGATGGCATCTATCCAGCCTGTAAGTGGCTCGGAATAGCACGTGCCTCTTACTATTGCTGGAAAGCGGCCTGCGAGAAGAGAAAGCAGGATCAAACGGTTGAGAGGATCCGTGAGCTCTGTACCCAGCATAAATTTCGCTATGGCTATCGCAAAATTACCGCGCTGCTTAGGAACGAAAAGCGGATCAACCATAAACACGTGCAGCGTATTATGCAATCGGAGCGGCTACAATGTCGGGTCAGAGTCAAGAAACGTAGACAAAATGGACAGCCTGCACACATAGCTGAGCATGTACTACAGCGACAGTTTCATACAGATGCACCTATGCAAAAGCTGGTCACAGACATCACCTATTTGCCGTTCGGTGGACAGATGATGTACTTATCGAGTATTTTAGACTTGTTTAACGGGGAGATTGTGGCGTACAGTATAGCAGACAAGCAGGACACTACTTTTGTACTCGATACCTTAAATCAATTGCCAATCCTACCTGGTACGATGCTCCATAGTGATCAAGGCAGTGTTTATACGTCCCAGGCGTATCAAGAGGCTGTAAAAGGAAAAGGCATTATCATGAGCATGTCCCGAAAAGGAACGCCTGCTGATCATGCCCCCATCGAATCGTTTCATTCCATACTAAAGTCTTAAACGTTCTATCTCGAAGGTTTAACCTGCACAACGACGGCAATCGTGGAACAGACCGTTCAAGATTATATCACTTACTATAACAAAATTCGGATTCAAAGAAAACTAAATAACCAGTCGCCCGTTGATTACAGGCGACTGGCTGCATAAACTTGAATGGTGTTTTGATCCCTGTCTCAAAGGCGGGGGTCAGTTCCTTGAGACTCCACAGTGCTTTTTTAGTATAGAACGTATATTCGCTGATAATCTATAGTCGTTGCGATTTGTCATAATGGAGGAAAGACATATGGAGTGAGTATAATGGATCAACCGATCTATATCGCCGTTACAGGCACGTAACACTATTATGGAGTTGACTTTATAAAGCTGGGTCAGATTGTTCATTTTAGTTAAGACTCGGACAATCTGCATGACCATGAAGTGATAAAAGTAGAAATGATCCCATCTGACAAAATTGGATATGTCGCTAATAGTACGCATAATGTACCGAAAGGATGCCGCAGTGCCGGTCGCATTTATGATATGTTGGATCACCATGTTTGAGGTATGGTGCGATTTGTCGTGAAAGAAACAGCAATTGTTGAACTTACGAAGAGCCAAGAAGAAGTGTACATCATCAAAACAATAGTATGTTTTATTTTGCTTCCTGCCAATAGGCAGGAAGAACTAGGGAAAATGTCGAATTCCATTAATGATCAGGATTTACAATACATATGAGTCAATAGGAGAAGCGACGTGATGGGTAAAGCGAAACGGCTGTATAAAGTGCTACTTGCCTTTCAAACGAATTCGGGTATTTCTGCTGAGGCATGTCTGAGACAAGCTGCAGGAGATTAGAAAGGAAGACCAGTCATTACCCAAGCTAGGCTCGTTGTACATATGTTTAGCGAACGGGGGACTAGTGGGAGGAAAGGTTAAGTATCAGTTCGTTATGGATGAACAATCATGGTTGGGAAGTAGGGCAAATCCGACGTTGCGTGATGAAGAGTACAGGAGGGCCTTCAAGGGTATTCAAACGGCCTCAACGGACAAGGGGCTTTAAAAAAGTATTGTTACGAGCACTTGATCATGATACAGAGACGTTGATTGGTGAGTGTTGTCGAGTCTACCCAGAGACCGTCGACCAAATCGTTCAGCTAGCGAAGGCAAAATAGATATATCAAAATTTTATGACTCTTATATGCCGTAGGTTACGCTTTACTGCAGCAAATAAATATAGCAGTGCCAAAGCGACGTTATGTAAATGTGGTGCAATATTTTTGTGAGCGTTAGCAGGTCAAGGTGAAAGTTGTTCCAGGAAGAATTAAGGTACTTCATAAAATAGGGGGAGACAATTTGAACTCACTAGAAAGTGTAAAGATGTTTTTGGATCAAATGGTGCAGGGTCGCAATAATATCGATCTGTATCTGAGTGAACTTACAACGCTAGTCAAATCCGGTCAACTGTTATCTGCCGAAAGCAGCGCTAGCCTTGTTGAAGCGATGGACATAGTTGTAAAGTTACAGGACGAATGTCTAGCAGTGCTATCACCGATGAAAAGTAAACCTTCAACGATTGTAGAAATCACCACGTTGATCGATGAACTAGAACGATTTCATTCGCTTGCCGCACAGGTAGAAGCAGCGAAGGAATCTTTACGTCTGTTTGGACTTCTTAAATGTAAGGACGAAGAAATAGCGGAAGAGTTTATTGTTCAACAAGCCAAGGTTCAGAAGTTGTTGCAGGAGTTCGATGGTGAGGAACTAATTTCGATCACAGAGATTTATTCGATCGTGGTCGATTTAGTGCGTGACCCTGACGAACTGGAGCAAAAGCAGGAGATTTACCGAAGAATTACAAGGGAAATCAGCTACGGAACTCGGGAAGCATTGGCGAATGGATGGCTATTTTGGCCGGATAATTCGATAGTATCTGTCACCGATAAGTTGGAGCAGGATGTGCAGAAGGAACACTCGAAAGCGGATTGCACAAACCTAATAGATATTCCTGTAGAGGTTTGTATTGACTTTAGTCAAGCGCTACATATCTTGCAAGAAAAGCAGATTAACAAAAACAACTTCTCTGTCAAGCAATTTGAGGGAGACATTAGACAAATGGCTGTTAGCACCGTGATCCCGGCATTTGTGATGGGCTACATCTATCAATATGGGATGATTTCTCTCGATCTACTTCAGGAGTCAAAGCTAAAGTGGGGGACTGATCAAACTGCAAGTGCGATAGATCAATTTCAAATGGTGCTTCAAAAGCTAGTTCAAAAGGGGTACCTTGTGGAACATCGAATCACCTTGGACGAGGATTCTGATGCCTATTATGTGCTCAGCGAATATGGTGGCGGAGCCTTCCGCAAAGAAACCAGCAGGAAGCTGATTCAGTCCAATTATAAACTGACCTCCCGTATGTCTGATGACTGGATTCGCTTGGGGCCTGACAATGTGGTAGCCGTCACAAGCAGATTAAAGCTACTTGATCAAGTCTTCAATAAACTTGAGAAGACCATGAAAGAGGAGCTGAATATTATTTCAACATGCATTACTCCATTCCTACATCGAATTATTCGATCTCGCCAAGGACAAACCTATATGCTTATTCCGGGTATGCTTGATAGGACCTGTTCTAGAGAGGAATTGGGACGGATATCGGAAACCTTACTCCAATTTAAAGGTTCGATTGCCATAGTTGCTGTCTCTTCAACGGAGTCTGGCCAATTTTTTGCGAGTGGATTTTCTACAGACGAGTGTAAGGTCTATTACATATCCCTCGATAAGGAGTCATTCTACGTAGGTGACAGTGAAGGAAATGATGCGCTGGCTTCCTTGTTCCAGTTGAATGCATTCGAACAGGCAGAGGAGGCTGATGAGCAGTTGCCTGAGGAAGAAGAATTGCTAACTGAAGAGCGGGTCGTCGAAGAGAAAATTGTTGATGAACCAGTTACCAGTGAACAGGCTACCGAGATTCAAACTGCTGCGTCTGTAGAGAATGACATCATCCTGGGGGCTCGAGACACATTATTGAAAGAAACTAGATTTATGACTGAATTTGGTGAAATGGTAGAGGGGTCGATGAACTCCCTAGTTTTGGAGACAGCAACGAGTGAACCTCAACTTCCAGCATCAATTGAACCGGCTGATCTGGTTCAGGTTGTAAATACCTCTCTTACCATGTTCGCAGACGGTAGAAAAGCTGAAGGGATGCTTCTGCTGCATTCTGTTGCCGAGTATTCGGAGGATGTCGATGTCCTGCGCAGAAAAGTCTCTTTTGTGTTGGGAGACCCGTTGATAACAAATGAAGATTGGTTTTCGTTGGCGGATACTGTGGCAAGTTTGCCGTTCAGTGAAGAGGATGAATCGCTGAATGACTATCTCAACGCAGCCATGTGGCTCCGAATCTTCTTTGATCCTGATAATGCTAACGACTATCGCTTGAATAACCGCTGGCGTCAGATTAACGATGACCTATCTAGTCGAGTGCTGGAGCATAATCCTGCGATTAAACAGTTGATCAGCTATTTTTGGAATTTTATCGAACGCCATCATGTCGGGATCAAGTATTGCACATCAGGAGAAGTGACCCGGCAGGTCGAAATTGTAAATGCATTGGAACTGTGCAAGCGGCAGATTGAACAAACGTTGCAAACAGTGTTTCAGCGTAATATTCGAGCCGAAATCAATCATCCGAAAATCCATGCGATGATGACGGAATTATATGGAAACAGCGGCTTGTTGACTCATAAACTGCAAGATGCATTCAGCATGCCTCTATTTGAACTGCGTAATTTCGTCCAACAATTCACAGAGGCTGATTTGAATGGAGATTTTGAATATCTTAATGTCAGGGCAAATGACGGGAAGTTGGAAGTATTTCTTGACCGGTATTGGGAAGAGATGGACTTCAAGTCTGTTTCCATGAGAAATGATACACTGACGGGCGCTTTGAGAAACCGCATGCGCAGCCGTCTCTGTGAAGCGGCAGAACCTTTGCTACAGAGTTATGTTTGCCGCTGCCAATCCGAATTGCGGCAGGGGTCGACCAATATTTCGCCGGAAACGGTGAATAAAACACGGCGTAAAGTGATGGAATTATTGAATGCTGTGCTCAACCAACTTAAAGAAAATACAGGAGTCGAGGAGCGTGCGGGTGGAAGTTGCCTTCAACTTCTTGTTTGCCAGCTCCGGGATGCCTTCAGCGATCTGACGGAAGAACAGTCGCATCCTTTTTACGAGTCATTGCTGCTTACCGGCTTGATTGAAATGGACATGAAGTATTTGCCGATCGTGAACGAGTCATGGCTGAAAGATCTGCCAACTTTAGATGGATACCGTATGTGGGAACGCATTCTCCGCCATTGCAGTTCGGAGCTGTCTTCCTGGGAGGAAGCGGCCCGACGGTCACTGCGGAATTACGATCTGGGCATGTACGATCTGATATTTAAGCGGTACCGTGATAAATTGCCGCTTCAACTTCATGACCACGATCCGAAAGTGATTGAAACGAGGAATAAGAAAGATGCGCAATTTACCAAATACAAAGAAGAATTCATGACTGCGGTGGAAAGCGCGCAAAATTACGGACAGTTGGCTAGTAAAGATGAATTGTACGCTTATATCCGGATGGCGGAAGCCGCAGAGAAGCATGCGAGGGAAACGGGAAATGTCGGTTTCTTCAAAATGCTGCTGGACGAATGCATGCAGCAAATTCGTAGGGGGTCGGATGACCGCATGGAGGCGATGCGGAATCGTCTGGAGAAGCTGAAGAGTGATATTTTGCGAGACCCGGACCGCGATGAAGCCGAGAGCGATGATGAAATCTTGCAGCAGTGGCCGATTCTTGGCAAAATTGAACGCATGCTGGAGAAGCGAAATATGACTGTGGCGGAGGATTATGTCCAACTGGCCGGCAGCGGGCAGAAAGATACTCCGTCGATTGACTCATACGATCGGGACATCCATGCGTTGTTCATTGAGAAGTATCAGACGCTGTACAGCATGTGCAATCTCCATAAAGGGGAAGACTTATACCGAACTTATGAACAGTCGGTGCGCCGACTGTTGTTTCCAAATCAGAACAACCGTAATACGGCGAGCGCGGAAAAATTCATCCGTGCATGGTACAAGCCGCAGTTGCAGAAGCTGGAAGAATTCATGGAGCAGCTTATGTTTGATCAGATCAGTAGAGTGGAAAAGCAGCCAGAACGAGACAATGAATATTACGTTTTCCCAGCAGCCAGGGACGCCAAGCTCGGCCAATACCCTCATCCATTTGAAGCGTTTGGAACTCGGTCGGTGAAGAACAGCCTTCGTGTATTAATGATGGCAGGTGTTCGGACAGCGGACAACATTCTTGATGAGGTAGTGCAAAAAGGAGCCAATGATGGATCGGCGACCATTGTTATTTTAGACTATGCTTTGCCACTGGCGCAGCGCCGAGCTTTAGCCAAATCAATCAAGCTTCGCTCTATTCCAGAAATAATTGTAGTTATTGATCGAGTGATGGCGTTATTTTTGGCTGGCTACAATCAGATCGAGAGGGGAAATGCCTTCCTGATGGCAGCACTGCCTTCGAGCAAAATCCAGCCTTATATTCCGGAGGGGGTTATTCCTTCCGAAATGTTTATTGGACGAACGGAGGAACTTGCGAAAATCCAGAACACGAACGGTCCAGTATTTGTTTACGGGGGCCGGCAGTTGGGGAAAACGGCCTTGCTCAGGGAGTCGAAGCATCGAGATCATGATCCGGATAACGGCAAATATGCGTATTATATTGATTTGAAGAAAAGGAACGTCAGCCAAGCGCTTGACAGAATCAGTGAAGAACTTGTTGAAAATCTGAGCTTGAATCAGCCGTGCAGGACATGGGAAGAATTGACGTCAACTCTGCGCAAGCGGCTGGCTGATCAAGAGCGACCTATTCGCAAGCTGATGCTTCTGCTCGATGAAGCGGATTCTTTTATTGCTGATTGTGAGGCTTACGATTACCGCCCGCTTGAAATGCTGAAAGAACTGAAGGATGCTTATAACGATCGGTTCAAATTCGTGTTGGCAGGACTTCGCGATGTCGTGCGGTTCAATAAGCAACGATTGAGTAGAAACAGCGTGCTTGCCCATTTGGGTCATATTACGATTCGACCTTTGAAGTACCTTGATGCTCGAGATCTGCTGTTGCGTCCATTGCAGTATCTTGGATTCCGGATTGCCTCAAACGGAGAGGATATCATTAGTCTAATCCTGGCCAAGACGAACTATTATCCGGGGCTTGTTCACTTCTACTGTCAAAAGCTGATCGAGGTGATTGCCGACAGTTACCGGAACGGCAACTACAGCGAGGGAAATTGCCCACCGTATGTTTTAGACGAGAAGCATATCAAGACATTGCTTGGGCAATCGGAATTTCTGGCTGAGATTGATGAAAAGTTCCAGATTACGCTGCAATTGGACAGCGACAACTTGTATGATATTTTAGCTAATGCATTGGCATTTCACTATTATGAAAAGGGGATCGGAAAAGGAGCTGCAGCTTCGGATTTCATTCAAATTTGCAAGGAGTTCGGCATCGAGAAAATTAATCAGATGTCGGTTCAAAACGTAAAGGCATTGCTAGATGAAATGGAGGAGTTGAATATTTTTAGCAGGGAAACTCCAGATACCGAGCAGTATGTATTCAACCGGTTCAGTTTTTTCCAAATGCTTGGTAATCAGGAATTGGTATGGGAGCATCTTTTCAATTATAGCGAAGCGGGAGAGAACTGAGCATGGACATTGCATCTCTCTGGTGGAATTATGTTTCCGGAGCAGCTCGGTATTTGCATGATACGATATCAGCCAACATGCAATATCGTGTTTTGCTTATAGAGGAAGCACCTTATCCGGAATCCTATCTTCAAATGTATGAGGAAGCACTGATGCAATCCGACAGCAACCTGTTATTCGAAAAAGGTTTTGCGGACGATTGGACAGAGGGACAGGAGCTAAGTACTGTGATCATGAACCGATACGCGCCTCATGCGGATTATCATCCGATGGACGGCTCGCGGGCAGCGTTTATTGCAAAAAACCAGGTATTGGAAGGCAGAGTGCTGATCATCCGTCAGATTGAGGAGAGACAAGATTGGCTGGACTTTTCCGTCGAATATGCCAGACACTGCCCGATGTCTGGCGGACTGATTATTCTGACATATCGCGGTTCCACCCCTCTGACTTCTGCTCGCAAAGGCGTATCCGTGTTTAAGTGGAATTCGTACATTTCTAAATACGATATACAGTTGTTTGCTTCGAATTGTGTAGCTGATCAACTTGGGTTATCCGATCCGGAGCGCCATTATATTACGCAAATTGCCTCACGCCTGACGGGAACCGATCCAGAGTTATGCGAAGCGCTGGCAACCCGAGAACTGTTAGATTGTCCTCTCACATTATGCCAGCGCCTATCGGATGATTATGAAACCGCGAAACAATGGACTAATAAACCTCGGCTCGTCGATTCGATCGTCTGGGAAGCGCAAATCCATGTCGTTTTTCCAATCGTTGAACGAATGCGCAAGTATTATATCAAAACATATTACGACCGTTTACTTGCCGTTCTTCCTCAATTGGATGAATTCGAGAAAGAACTGTGCGAACCAGAGGATATGGAGCTACGTCATATGTGGTATTATTATTTTAAAACGAATGGCTTTCAAAGTAAGGAAGAACAACGAACATTCAACATGTTGTATAAGGCTCGCAACAGTTTGGCGCATCTTGATGCCCTAAGCTGTGATGAAGTTTTGGAAATCTTGAGGTTATGGGAACAACGTTGATTTTGTAAGTTTAATATTCCGCATCAACTGCGTTTATCTGTTCGAGATCATATTCATTGATGATTATAGTTTTGCATAGACGTCCGATACTCGAAGCCGTAGATATTTAAAAGAGAAATTTTCCATATTCTTGACTAGTAGAGAAGGCTTTGACTCGGATAGAATAAGGATGAACTAGTACAGCACTGCGATCTCTGAGTTGACTCCATAACGTGAGACAAATTAAAACTCCTTCAAGAAAAGACTACCATATCGTATGATGTGGAGGACAACTTGGAGGTGTTTTTGCGTTGGCAACTAGAGTTAGTTATTGGAATGAAGCCGCAAAATATGTACAGAAAAAACTTTTTGTATTCATTATATGCAGCTTCTAATATTTACAAACCGTTGGTCGGTATGTATAATAAAAAATAAACTGAAATAAACAACTGAAAAAATACGAAAAATCAGGCGGATTGGAAATGGATATGTAATAGCTTGGAGATGGATAGGAAGCAGCATGGAACAATGGTATGAAGCAGAAGGGAAGACGGATATCTGATGAAGCAGGAAGATCGAAGAAGGCAGACGACAGCACGTATACTCGAAACCACTTTAACACTGATCAAGCAAAAAGGGTGCGAGGCGGTAACTTTGAAAGATATTGTGGCGCATTCGGGCTTGTCCAAAGGAGCTATTTTTCACTATGTAAAGAGCAAGGAAGAAATATTCGCCTGGATTTTAAGGGAGCAGATTGAACAAACCAATACACGATTCCTGAACGAAGTCCATGAGGGTGGAAGCAGCTTCGCAGGACCGATGGAGAGGATCACCGAAGCGTTGCAAGCGATGGATGATCCCCGTAATCTGAGCAGTCAGGTGCTGATGTATTTGCTCGGCAAGGAAAAAGACCCCAAAGTCACCGAAGTGCTAAATCAGTTCTATGACACCCTGCTGAACATGGCGAAAAGTTGGATTGAAATCGGACAGCAGCATGGGGTGATTCAGCCCTCTGTAGATGCTGACACCACCGCCGAGATGTTCGTGCTGCTGGGATTCGGTATGCGGATGCGCGCTTCATTTTCAGCACAGGCCACACATTTTAATGCAGACAGATTGGCCCGCTTTATCGCACAAACGCTTCAATCTTAACGATACACATATGCACAAATCGACAGGAGAAGGAGGCAGTATGTATGATTCCATTTTTTGTACTGGTCATCAGTTTTGGTGTATGCCGTGCGATGGGGTATATCGGATGGACGTTCTTTGACGGCTGGCACCCCTCTTTGCAGGGTGCAGTGGCAATTATGTTATTTCTGACCGCCAGTGCTCATTGGGGAAAAAGAAGAGAGGACCTTATCAGAATGGTTCCCAGCCGTTTCCCAAATCCTGGTATGATCGTCACCCTTACTGGCCTGCTGGAGATCGTTGGCGCGCTGGGACTTCTGTATTCAGCAACCTCCCAGGCCGCGTCGATCGGTCTCGCTGTCCTGCTGGTTGCCATGTTTCCGGCGAATGTGAAAGCCGCGAGGGAAGGATTGACCATAGGCGGCAGACCGGTTCCATCCCTGCCTGCCCGCACGCTCTTGCAGCTCGTGTTTATCGGGGCCGTCTTACTGGCTGGCTGACACAAGTGCACGTGACGGTCATAGAGACAAAAATCACTTTTACAAAATTGGTTAAATCCGTTAATGTGAGAAGGAGATATCCAATGGGATAGAACAGAAACTTGGAAAGGACGAAATCTCATGAACCCCTTTTCGGATGCAGATAAGCTGGAATCGAAGCAATCTTTGGAATCGACAATCCGTAAACTGGAGAATGCCTGGTCCGGGATGACTCAACAGGGAGTCAATACGACCTTGGTGAAGAAGCGGCTTGATGCTATTCGCATCGGCTTGGCGATGCTGGAGAACAGTTGGCATGCATCTCCCCCAGTAACTCCCCATCCATACACGCAGCAAGATGTAGCAGAAGCCAGAAAGGTGATCGCTGGCTTGCTTCCATCCATTGAAAACCAATATGCCAAGGCCAAAGCGGGCAGTCCCCAGCGCACACTGCTGGAAAAAAGATTGAAATCGCTGGGACGAGCCATCCAAGCGCTGGACGAATGTTCTACCTCCTGAAGCCTGATATACCTGATATAAACGAGATGATGCGATGCGATAAGATGAGATAAACATGAAAGTATGTAGCGCCAATCCTAACAAAGAGGAGGAGGTTCTCAGGTGACAGACCGTCTTATGAATCCGAAGGTCGATGGATTTTTGAGAAAGGCCAAGAACTGGCGGGAAGAGTTTGAATTATTAAGACAGATTGTTCTGGACTGTGAGCTGACCGAGGATTTTAAATGGATGCATCCCTGTTATACGTATGAGGGGAGCAATGTCGTCCTGATTCATGGATTCAAATCATACTGTGCCCTGCTGTTTCACAAAGGAGCACTGCTGCAAGACCCGCACGGCATGCTGATTCAGCAGACCGAGCATGTTCAGGCAGCGCGGCAAATCCGCTTTACCCATGCAAACGAAATTGAAGAGATGGCTCCAGTCCTTAAAGCGTACATATTGGAAGCGATCAACGTTGAAAAGAACGGTTTGAAAATAGACTATAAGCAGACGAATGACTACGCTATGCCTGAAGAATTTCAACGCCAGCTGGATGACAATCCGGCACTGAAAGAAGCCTTTCAAGCTTTGACGCCAGGGCGACAGCGCGGCTACCTGCATCACTTCTCTCAGCCCAAGCAGTCCAAGACACGGGCATCAAGAGTCGAAAAATGGATACCGTCCATTCTTGAGGGAAAGGGATTGCAAGATGACAAAGGCAAGAGCAAAGTTTAGTTCTACTCTGATAATCATTGAATAGAGGAAGGAAACGGATGATCAGTTACAAGCCATTTCAAAAAATGCTGATAGACCGGGAAATAAAGAAAACAGAATTAATGAAACGGGCGCGCATATCATCTGCAACGATGGCAAAGCTCAACAAGAATGAGTATGTATCGTTAGAAGTCATTGATAAACTATGTGAAGTGCTGGATTGTCAGCCCGGAGATATGATGGAGTATGTGAAACGAAGCGAGGAAGAGGAAAGTGGATAGCTGTATACCAGTTGCAAAAGGGGAATACAGATGAAATCGAACAGGCTTCTGATCGTGGGAACCGTTCTTCTTGCAGCCTCTGTGGTATTCAATATTGTGCAGTGGATGGCTGAAGAGGACACGATACAAAATGAGATTGAGACCCGTTGAATGAAGAGCAGGCCAATCAATTGTTTATCCTGTTAAAGTCATCCTGAATCAGGATGTCATGGCGGCATATGCTTGGCAAGGGAGGATCACACTTCGATGTGGTCCTCTTTTTTTTATGCTTTGATAAGCCAGGCGCAAGGCTTCACTTTATTCCCAAACTTCCGTCAATATTGTCCGTATGATGAGATTTGTCACACTTTTATAATAAAAACAAATACAAGGCGAGGAGGTCAGGTGTGAATATCATCTATATCCATACGCATGATACCGGAACGTATATTCAGCCGTACGGTCACCAGGTGCCAACGCCTAATCTGATGAAGCTGGCGAAGGAAGGGCTGGTATTCAGGCAGATGTACAGCGCGGCGCCGACCTGTTCAGCCAGTCGCTCCGCTATGATGACCGGCATGTCGCCGCATTCATGCGGAATGAATGGACTCGCCCACCGCGGCTTTCGCTTACATGACTATGAGCAGCATATGGCCTCCTGGTTCAGGAAGGCAGGAGTAGATACGGTACTGTGCGGCATTCAGCACGAAGCGCCAGACCGTGAGATGATCGGCTACAGCCAGATCCTGAATGCGCCCTATAAACTCGATCAATCTGTCGAGTCTCTGGCGGAGATGGACCGGCACCATGCCAGCCTGGCGGCCGATTTCATCCAGCAGTCGCATGAACGGCCTTTCTTTCTCTCTCTCGGTCTGTATCAGACCCATCGGGAATTTCCACAAGTGAGCCCGGCATCGGCCCACTATGTGACACCGCCGTTTCCGCTCTATGATTCTCCGCAAAATCGGACGGATATGGCGGCATATATCGAATCAGCAAAAGGCATGGATGATTGCGTCGGCATTGTCCTTCGGGCACTGGAGAGTGCCGCTTGCCGAGCAGACACCCTGGTCGTATTCTCGACCGACCATGGTCTAGCCTTTCCTCGCATGAAGTGCAACTTGCTGGATACCGGCATTAAGGTGGCTTTCATGGTACGGTTCCCGGATGGACACCGGCAGGGCGAAGTCAGTGATGCCCTCGTATCACAGATCGATGTCTTTCCGACCTTTTGCCAGTGGCTGGGTGTGGATTCCCCACCGTGGCTGCAGGGCTCGTCCATGATGCCTCTCATGAACGGGGAGGTGGACGTGATTCGGGACCATTGCTTTGCAGAGGTGAGTTACCACGCGGCCTATGAACCGATGCGCATGATCCGATCCAAGCGATACAAGCTGATCCGCCGCTATGACCATTTGGCGCATCGCATCGCAGCGAATATCGATGACAGTGTGAGCAAGGATTTTCTGGTGGAACATGGTTATCTGAAAGGCACGGAACCTTCAGACATGCTGTTTGACCTGTATATGGACCCGGTGGAGCGTGTCAATGTGCGGGAGCAGGAAGACTATCGGGAGGTTTATGAAGATTTGAGCCAGCGCCTGGATCGATGGATGGAAGAGACAGCAGATCCGCTGCAGTATCACCCGGTTGTGCCATTGCCGAAGCAGGCCGTTGTCAATCGGCAGGATGCGATCAGTCCAAATGAAAGGCTGACCGATGTGTGGCCGGAGGAATCGGCATATTCCGATAAGTAGCATATGAGCGCTGAACCGATCCAGTCAAACGATCGGCAAGCTACAATCAACGAGCAATAGACCAGCTACAAACAAGTGAACTTTATAAAAGGAGTGATGGGGAATGAAGTTGTATTGGGGAGATTTGCATAATCATTGTGGCATCAGTTATGGATACGGGAGTCTGGAGAATGCGTTGAAGGCAGCGAAAAGTCAGCTGGATTTCGTATCCATTACCGGACATGCCTCCTGGCATGATATGCCGGAACGGACTGAGGAGCTTGAATTTCTCGTCGATTTTCATGAAAAGGGCTTTGCCAAACTGGCCGATCATTGGGAGCAGGTACGAAATACGGTAGCCGAGGCGAATGTACCGCATGAGTTTGTCACGTTCCAGGGGTATGAAGCGCATTCCAGTGAATATGGGGATCATCATATTGTTTCCTTGCATGATGACTTTCCGTTGATGGAAGGGGATTCTCCTGCTCACATTATCGAGAAGCTCGGGAGCAAGGAGGTCATCGCCGTTCCGCATCATGTCGGTTATACACCGGGCTACCGCGGAGGCAACTGGGAGTCCTTCAATCCGGAGATCAGTCCGATTATTGAAGTGTATTCCAAGCACGGCTGCGGCATGTCGGAGGATGCACCGTATCCGTATTATCACGATATGGGGCCAAGAGACCCGCGAAGCACGATCTTTGAAGCGATTCGTCGCGGACATCGCTTCGGCTTCGTCGGATCGACGGATCATCACGCTGGTTACCCGGGCTCTTACGGGGATGGCAGGCTCGCTGTACTGGCCGAAGAAAAGACGCGGGAAGCGATCTGGGAAGCCATTCGGGCGAGAAGAACCTATGCGATTACCGGAGACAAGATTCAGGCAGATTTCCGGATCAATGGGGCTCCATTTGGCAGTGAGATTCAGGCAGCAGATGCCCGCAAGCTGGAGCTGGACGTGCGAGGATGCGATACCATCGACAGAATCACCGTGTACAAAAATCTCAAGCCTTGGAAAATCATCAATGGCGATGAAATGAACGTGTCCAAACCACAGTCCGGCAAGTTCAAGATCCGCCTGGAAATGGGCTGGGGCAACGCCAAGGACGGTTATATCTGGAACGGACAAGTTTCCCTGGAAAACGGCGTGCTTCATGATGTGGAAACATGCTTCAGAGGAAGAAGCGTACTGGCACCGTCACCGGATATGAAGGAAGATCCGACGCTGAATGAACTGGCCAATGAGATCCTCGAACAGTCCGAGCAGCAAGTGTCATGGACTTGCACCAGCTTCAAAAATCCAACGACCCTGCATGCCCATACCGCAGCGCTCATTCTGGAGGTCGAGGGAGATGTGTCCTCGAAACTGCATATTGTACTGAACGGCAAGGAAATGTCTCTGACAATCGGTCAACTGCTGGAGGGCGGCATCAGCACCCATTTGCAGCCGCATAATTCCGAAGCATTCCTGGTGCACCGTGCAGTGCCGGAGCAAGCGTATACGTATCAGGGGGAATGGACAGACGAGCAGGCAGAGAATGAGACAGACGTCTATCATGTGGAGATTCGTCAGAAAAATCATCAGTTTGCCTGGATTTCTCCGATTTTTGTTAACGCATAAGCCTGTCCAAGCAAATGAAGCAAATGAAGCAAATCAAGCAGAGCAAGGTAAAACCACATACACAATCGATCTGATGGGAGAGAGTGCAGATGAGTAGAAAACTGAAGATTGGGATCATCGGGTGCGGGGGCATTGCGAATGCGAAGCATATGCCCAGCCTGTCCAAGCTGGATACGGTAGAAATGGTTGGTTTTACCGATCATGAGCAGGCCCGTGCGCAAAAAGCGGCCGATGAATATGGCAGTCTGGATGCCAAAATCTATCCAACCTATATGGACTTGTTGGCAGATGAGGCGATTGAAGTGGTACATGTGTGTACGAGCAATGCCAGTCATGCCGAGATCACAATCGCTGCCCTGGAAGCGGGTAAACATGTGATGTGCGAGAAGCCGATTGCCAAGACGGTCGCGGAAGCCAAGTTGATGGTGGAGACCGCCAAACGCACTGGAAAGAAACTGACGATCGGTTACAACAACCGCTTCCGTCCGGACAGCCAGTACTTGCACCGCTTGTGCCGAAAAGGAGAGTTCGGAGACATTTACTTTGCTAAGGCGCACGCGATTCGAAGACGCGGCGTTCCGACCTGGGGACAGTTTCTCGATCAGGAGGTGCAAGGAGGCGGACCGCTGATCGATATCGGGACGCATGCGCTCGATCTGACGCTATGGATGATGAACAATTACAAGCCGAAGGTTGTGCTCGGCACTTCTTACCACAAGCTGGGTCAGCGGGCGAATGCGGCGAATCCCTTCGGGCCGTGGGACCCGGAAAAGTTCAAGGTGGAAGATTCGGCATTCGGGATGATCACGATGGAGAATGGCGCAACCATCATGCTTGAATCTAGCTGGGCACTCAATATGCTGCAGGAAGGAACTGCGAAAGTGACGCTGTGCGGAACCGAAGCTGGAGCGGACATGTGGGACGGTCTACGAGTGAACGGAGAGAGAGACAGCGAATTGTATACGACGAGTATCGAGCTTAATCACGAGGGTGTCAATTTCTACAATACGCAGCAGCAGCCACCGGGCGAGCTGGAAGCCAGACTGTGGATCGAGGCGATACTGGAGGACAAGGACCCCGTCGTGACACCGGAGCAGGCGCTGGTTGTATCTCAGATTCTGGAAGCGATCTATGAATCATCGCGAACAGGCAAAGCGATATATTTCGATGAGAAGGAGTGAGCCGCAAGCATGAGAATCGCAGCTGTAGGAGCTGGCGCAGAAGCCAGCGCAAATCTGAATAAATGGGCCGCAGTAGACGGGATGGAGATCGCAGGCATTTACGATGAAAATGAGGCAGTGGCCAAACAGGCCGCTGCTGCTTGCCACACAACACCTTACACATGCATGAACACGATGCTGGAGGAAGTCAAACCGCAGCTCATCCTCGTACAGGGCGGGTCAGCATCAGGGATGGCGGAGCAGATACAGGCTGCCATCCGCTCAGGCGTCGATGTTCGCTGTGCTTCTGTGCTTGCCGAAGACTTGGAGCAGGCACAAGCACAACTGGATCAATGGCAACAGGCAGCAGGTCGTGTGATGGTCTTGTCATCCTCCCGGTTTGATCCGCGGTTTATCGATCTGAAGCAGGCTATTGCAGGCGGGAAGATTGGCCGATTCGGGGTCATGAACACGACGTGTTATATGCCAGACAATAACGCTAACCTGATCGAGGCGATGATTCGGGAACTGGGTATGGTGCTGGATCTGCTCGGAGAGGTGAAGACGATCTATGCGATGCAAAGACAGCAGGCGGGCGTCAACATGATGCTCATTACGCTGCGTATGGCATCAGGGGGCATCGTCAATATGGAAGTCTGTAGCGGTTATCCGGGTGAAGCAGTCAGAAAGGGCGAGATTGCGGGTAACAGAGGTGTACTGCGCTACAATGACAGCAAACATACGATGCAAGTCCAACAACACAACAGCAAGGTGGCGGTGACCCCGACCAGATTGGACATCCGGGCCCTGGAAGCTGACCAGCTTGCAGGTATCCTGACAGATGGGGAGCGAGCACAGCAGCTTCGTGCTCATGTGGATGAAGCCGTACGTCTCGCTTCAGCCGTACTGACATCCGTCGCACAGGGACAACCGGTAAAGTGGGGAGGGAATCACGATGAATAAGATCAAAATCGGCATGCTCAGCTTTGCACACATGCACGCATTCAGCTATTTTGAGGTGTTGATCGAGCGAGAGGATGCAGAGATTGTCGGCATATGGGATGCAGACCCGTCGCGCGTGAAGGACATCTGTGACACCCATCAGGTAACATTCTTTGATCGCTACGAGGATTTGCTGGAGACGGATTGCGATGTCATCATTATCAATTCTGAGAACGTCTTTCATGCGGAGCATACGATTGCCGCAGCCAAGGCGAAAAAGCATGTCATGTGTGAAAAGCCGCTGGGCACGAAGGTCGCAGACATGGAAGCCATGATTGAGGCATGCAAGGAGAACGGTGTCAAGCTGATGACGGCTTTCCCGAACCGTTATGTCCCGACCGTCGTAGAAGCGAAGCGCCTCATCGATCAGGGAGAAATCGGGGAGCTGGTCGCGGTCAAGGGAACGAACAAGGGAGCTATGCCCGGTGGATGGTTTGTAGATGCCTCCCTTTCCGGCGGCGGTGCGATGCTGGATCACAGTGTCCACGTAATGGATATCATGAACTGGGTCATCGGTTCGCCAGCGGTAGAGGTCTACGCGGAGAACGGCACGCTCTTCTATGATGAGCTGAATATCGACGATTCCGGGATGGTCAATGTGAAGTTCGCAAACGGTGTGATCGCTTCGCTCGATACGAGCTGGTCCAGAATTGAGCCCTACCCGTACAAGCGGGACCTGACCATCGAATGGATCGGAACGAAAGGAACGATTTCCATTGATTATTTCCAGCAAATCAATGAAATCTATAGCGGGGAGATCGGTCATGCGGAGTGGAGTTACTGGGGAGACAACAAGGACGATCTGCTCGTATCCGATCTCCTGCATGTCCTGAAAACAGGTGAAGACATGCCGATTACCGGAGAAGACGGCCTCCATTCTACACGTGTTGCGATTGCGGCTTATGAGTCAGCGCGAACCGGTCGTGTGGTCAAGATATAGCAAAATAGTGGAGCCTTCCTATCAGGAGGCTCCGCAGTCAAATCCGAAGTAAGCGCTTTATTTATTCACAAAAGTACCAAGAATAGATCAATTTCGTTCGTACAATGACATCGATCACACTTCTATAATAAAAGAAAGAAGGGAGGGAACAGCCAGATGAAAACCAAAACCAACTACAAGAAAATCGGAGAGTACTGGCTCTTTACCGGCCCTGCTGTATTCTTTTTCTTCCTGATTGTCGTCATCCCTTTTGTGATGGGGATGGGCTACTCCTTCACGGACTGGAACGGCGTATCCAGTGATCCGAATATGGTCGGTTTATCTAATTTCACACATATCTTCACGGACGATCCCTTGTTCCGGGACTCCTTCTCATTTACACTTCGGTTTACTGTGACGGCCGTGATCCTGACGAATGTCATCGGCTTTGGCCTGGCCTTGCTGGTGACGAGCTATTTGAAAACGCAAAATATGCTGAGAACCGCCTTTTTTATCCCGAATGTGATCGGGGGGCTGATTCTCGGATTTATCTGGCACTTTATTTTCACGAAAGGCTTTCCGAGCTTCGGCAACCTGACGGGGATCGAAGCGCTGAAAACCCCGTGGCTCGGTGATGCATCGACAGCTTTCTGGGGACTGGTCATCGTGTTTGCCTGGCAGTTAAGCGGATACATGATGGTCATCTATATCGCGGCCCTGCAAGGCATTGATCAGAGCCTGCTGGAGGCAGCCAAGATTGATGGAGCCAACAGTGTACAGCGATTGCGTGTCATCGTGATTCCGTTGATCGCACAGGCATTTACCATCTGCTTGTTTCTGACCATTTCACATGCGTTCAAGATTTTCGATATCAACTATGCGCTTACGGGTGGAGGTCCGTTCCAGTCTACGGAATCGCTGACGATCCACATTTACGAAGAAGCATTTCGCAACAATCGCTATGGCATCGGAGCGGCAAAAGCCTTTATCTTCTTCCTGGCTGTAGCGGCTATCACGATCATTCAAGTCTCGTTAACGAAGCGAAAGGAGGTTGAGATGTAATGGGTGAATCCAGATATTCCTGGAGCAAGCTGTTGCTGGAAATCATGGCGATTGCGCTCGCACTCGTCTTCCTCATCCCGTTTTACTTCGTTGCTGTCAACTCGGTCAAAAGCTTTGCCGAGATTCTCATGCATACCATCTCGTGGCCGAAGGAATTTGTGTTCAGCAATTATGCGGCTGCCTGGGAGCAGATCCAGTTTGCCTCGGCCTTTCGCAATTCTCTGCTGGTTACGTTCTTCAGTAATCTCGGCCTGATTATTATCAGTTCCATGGCAGCATGGAAGATGGCCCGAACGAAACGCAAGGCGAACCAGATTCTGTTTTTCATCTTCGTGTCTGCTATGGTAATCCCGTTCCAGTCACTGATGATTCCACTTGTGAAGTGGGGCAATACGCTGGGACTGATCGATACGATTTACGGTCTCGTGATCATGTATTTTGGATTCGGGGTTTCCCTGAACCTGTTCCTGTACCACGGTTTCGTGAAGTCGGTGCCACTGGAAATTGAGGAATCGGCCATCGTGGATGGCTGTAATCCGATGCGACTGTTCTGGAGCATTGTGTTTCCGCTCCTCAAGCCGATTACCGTTACGATCATTATTCTGAATTCATTGTGGATCTGGAATGACTTCATGTTGCCGCTCCTGATCCTGCACAGTCCGGAGTATCTCACGATTCCGCTGGTCATTAGCAAGCTGTTTGACCAGTTCATGAATAAATGGGATCTGGCTTTGCCGGCAATGGTCATGAGTGTCACCCCGGTTATCCTGTTGTATCTCGTTTTGCAGCGCTACATTATTCAGGGTATTACTGCTGGCGCACTAAAAGGTTGATTTATAGTCATTCCTATAGAATGATTGATAAATAAAATGATGAATGCGGGAGGTCATGAATATGAAAAAAGGTTGGATCGTTTCTTTGGTACTGGTGATGCTCGTCTCGCTGGTTGCAGCTTGTGGCGGCGGCAATGAGAATGCAACAAACAACAAAGGCAATAATGCGTCGAACAATGGCGCAGCCAGCGGCTCTGACAGCGGAGCAGACGCAGGAAATGGCGAGAAGAAGGAACTGCATGTCTTCCACTTCAAGGCAGCGATTGCCGAAGAGATGGAGGAGATGGAAAAAGCGTATGAAGCCGAACATCCGAATGTGGATCTTACCATTGAAACCGTCGGCGGCGGTGCGGATTGGTTGGCTAATCTGAAAACCAAGTTCGCGGCAGGCAAAGGACCGGATGTCTTTGTTGTCGAAGGAATTTCGCAGCTGGAGCTGTGGAAGGAATATTTGACCGATTTGTCTGACCAGCCATGGGTGGAGCATTCTCTCCCGTTTGCCAAGGAACAGATGATGCTGGATGGCAAGCTGTACGGCATGCCGATGAACATTGAAGGCTTCGGATTTATTTATAACAAAGACCTGTTTGCACAGGCTGGCATTGAACAGGCGCCAACGACGATGACGGAGCTGAAAGCAGCAGCTGCCAAGCTTCAGGATGCGGGTATCCTGCCATTCTCCAATGGCTTTGCTACCTGGTGGGTAGTCGGTTTGCATATGCCAAATGCGGCTTTTGCCCAGCAAGATGATCCGGCAGCTTTCGTTAAAGCGCTGAATGAAGGAACCGAAACCATTGCGGCGAATCCTAAATTCCAGGAATTTGGCGAGTTGATGGATTTCGTACTGGAAAATGGCAACCCGAGTCCGTTAACGACAGACATGGAAACACAGCTTACCTTGTTTGCGACAGGGGAAGCAGCCATGATGCACCAGGGGAACTGGGTGGAGCCGAAACTGGCTAAAATGAATCCGGATTTGAACCTGGGTCTGCTGCCAGTGCCGCTAAATGATGATCAATCCAAGACAGACCGGATTCAGGTCGGCATTCCAATGAACTGGGTCGTGAACAATCAGTCCCAGAATCTGGACGGAGCGAAGGAATTCCTGAACTGGCTGGCAATGTCGGAAACTGGTAAAGCATACATCACCGACAAGTTCAAAATGATTCCGGCTTTTGACCATATGGATGCAGTAGATCCGATGGGAGTCAGCCAAGACGTCATTCAATATTCCAAGGACGACAAGACACTGCGCTGGGTATTCCCGACATGGCCGGATGGCGTAGCCAACCAGTTCGCGGATAACGTGCAAGGATATATTGGCGATCAGCATGACTTCAATACGATGCTGGAGAAAATGGATCAGTCTTGGGAACAACTGAAGAAGTAAAGATCGCAGGACAAGCGGAAACAATAGAGGGATCGTGGATTCAGCTCTAGGGTATGATGCGCAATTCCGTTGATCCATCGCACAGGCGGGCAGGCTTCCCGGTCCTTTCAGGGCCGGGAGCTTTTTGTCACTGGACAGTCGGTCGGATTCGTTCGGCCATGAACCGATGTCTCCCTTTCGTTGCACCCTGGTGAAATGGACCGGTTAACGATTTTACGGGATGTGTTACGATAGAGGGGTTACATCATGACGAACAGGCAGGTGCATGCAGATGCCGGAATTTATGAGAAAGAGTATTCGCCTCAAGATGATTGCCTTATTGCTGATGATCACGATCATTCCGTTTGGTTCCTCCATTGTATGGACATACCACCATACGAAGGAATCGATGAAGGACACCTCCATTCAGGAGAATCTGAATCTGATTTATCAGGGCAAGACCAATCTGGAAAATTATATGGACAACATGAATCGATTGACCTTGTCCATTTACCATAACTCCAGATTGATGAATATTATGAAGACGAGCACGAGTGAAGAATATGCGTCCTTTGATGAAATACGCAATATGCTGGCTTCTTTTTCCCATTTTAATGATCATGTGGAGCAGGTGGTCTTCTATATTGAAAGCCGCAAGCAGGCTTTCTCCACCTCCAAGACCTATCATATGAATGCGAGAGATATGAACCCGGATCAGTATGCAGTCTACAGCGAAGCCAAGGAACAGCCTGGACATATGCTGATCGAATCGAATCATTTGCTGCATACGTACGGCTTAACCGAATATGAGTACCATTCCAACACGGTGGTGTTCTCGATCCATCGCGCCATTTTCGATTATCCGGATCGCACTTTTCTCGGCTATTTGTCGATCGATCTGGATACGAGGCAGATTGCCAAAATGACCAAGAAGCTGTTCAATCCGGGTCAGGAGCAATTTTATCTGGTGGATGTCGATGATGATGTCCTGATCTCGTCCAGTTCAGCCACTGGGGGCGATCCTTCCAAGTGGGCCAAGGCGGTAGGTTGGCAGGAAGCGTCCAGCGGATATTTGGATTGGGAGGATGAGGACTTCCAGGGCGTGATCGTGTATGACCGCTTGGCGCAGGAACTCGGGGGATGGACGTTGATCAAGATGATTCCCTACGATTTCCTTTATGAGGATGCGCGGGCCGTCGTGCTGATGAATATTGCTATCGGTTCGCTTGTGCTTCTGCTGGTCGTGCTGGCGACGCTGTTCGTCTCGTTCAAGATTACCAATCCGATTCGTATCCTGTCCGGTCAGATGGAAGAGGTCAAGCAGGGCGACCTGCAAATGCGCTTCAAGTCGTTTGGAGACGATGAGATCGGCAGACTGGGCAGAACCTTTCAGTCGATGGTCGAGACGATTAACGATTATATCAATCGGGAGTATCGCTGGAAGCTGCAGAACAAGACCAATCAGTTGAAGGTGCTGCAATCCCAGATCAACCCGCACTTTTTGCATAATACGCTGCAATCCATCGGCACGCTGGCGCTGCAAAACAACATGAAGCCCATTCATCGTCTTCTGCGGTCGCTGTCGGAGATTATGCGCTACAGCATGAATGCGGAAGAGGATATCGTGACGATCCAGAAAGAAGTGCACCATATCCAGGCCTATCTGAAGCTGCAGAAGCAGCGTTTCGGAGATCGCTTCTCCTATGAACTGGACATGGATGCGGCTGATCCGTATCTGATGGAGGCTCTCATTCCGAAGATGACCCTGCAGCCGCTGGTCGAGAATTACTTCAAGCATGGACTGGATCAGACCAGTGACGGCGGGATGCTCTGGATTCGGGTGAAAGGGCAAAAGGACCGCATTCATATCGAGATTGAAGACAATGGCGCGCACGTCGATGACGCCCATATAGAGAAGCTGCGCATCTGGCTGGCAGAGGATGATCTGAAGTTCGAACGTCCGGAAGATTCCGGAATCGGACTCATCAATGTCTACCGCCGATTAAAACTGTTCTATGACCACCATGCGGAATTTCATATCGGCAGAGGACAGGCTGACGGATTTAAGGTGTCGGTGTCGCTGCCTGTGACGACCAGGGAAGGAGATGCATCATGAAACTGCTGATCATTGATGATGAGGCCCACGTGCGTGAAGGGATCAAGCTGCTGATGGAAATGGATATGCTCGGGATTACAGAAGTGCTGGAAGCGTCAGATGGCATGAAAGCCGTCGATATGATTCAGGTGCATCGGCCCGAATTGATTATTACGGATATGAAAATGCCCAACATGGACGGGATTGAACTGCTGAAGTGGCTGAAAGACAATGCCTACTTATGCAAAGTCCTCGTGGTGAGCAGCTACGATGATTATGAATATACGAGAAAGACGATTCAATACGGCGGATTTGATTACTTGATGAAGCCGATTGATGAAGACGAGTTGAATGGTACGCTGCAAAAAGCGGTCCAGCAGTGGAAGCTCGAGCAGGAAGGGGAGCGCAAAAAAGTCCAGGAGGCGATCCATGCCAATGAAGTAAGGCCGCTATACATGGATCAGATGCTGACTCGTATGGTGGACGAAATGCCAGTAGGCGATCAGGAAGCGGAACAGGTGTGGAACAAGCTGGGCCTGACCGCATCGCAGGGTCCGTTCCGGGTTATCGCGATTCCGGTCTTCGAAAATCTGCCGCGTGTACGACAATGGTTCTCCAAGCGAATGGACAATCTCTTCTTTGCCATATTGAACATTGTCAATGAGTATGCCGGTCAGGAACAGGCAGGACGTGCGTTCAGATACCTTTCACATGCCGGGCTGATTGTGCTTGTTTGCAGAGACCAGCTCGATATCCGTTTCTGGACGGAGAAGCTGGAAACGAGGGTGCGCAAAACGCTGAAACTGCCGCTGGAATATTACATCAGCGCACCGATCGGGAAGCCGGCACAGATCAAGGCCTGTATCGACACGGCCGTCACGGCTATCCAGCAGCGCAACCTGTTTGACAGCACTTACGCCAGTGTATACGAACAACAGGGATATCCGCAGATGGAACTGCATTCGCTGTATGAAACGAAGTCGTTGCAGCTGGCGCTGTGGAGCGGACGTACCGACCATATCGCGCGCAACGTACAGCAGTTCTTGCAGCCCGTTGTTCAAAGCGCGACGGTCAACCGGGAGCAGATTGCCTGGTGGGAGAAGGAATTGAAATTGATGCAGGAGCGGGCGGAACGCGACTGGCGGAAAAATACGTCCTTGGAGCCGTTAGCGCCTGTTACGGGTGGCTTGTCTTATTGGGATGAGCAGGGCAGCTTTTCAATGAAAGCGCTGGAGGAGAGTCTGACTGCGCACCTCCAGCAGGTGGCGAAGATGAATCAGCAGCTGAAGCAGCGGGACGATCAGGCTTCTGTTGATTTGGTCAAAAGATTTCTTGAAGAAAACTTCGAGCAGTCGATCAGTCTGAAGGATGTGGCCGAACATTTTTATGTGAGCCGCGAATATATGTCCCGATTGTTCAAGCAGAAATTCGATACGACCATTAATGATTACATTACCAAGCTTCGGATGGACAAGGCGCGCTCCCTGCTGAGCAATCCGGCGTTAAAAGTCGGTCAGATCGCGCATCTGTGCGGATATGCGGATGAAAGCTATTTCGGCAAAGTGTTTAAAAAGGAAACCAGTCACTCACCAAATGAATATAGACGAATGGTGGAGACGCAACAACAATGAAGGATAGATTAACGCAGTAAAGGAAGTGTCAGGTATGCGTTTTATAACGGCAGTGGACAGGGAGAGACTGGAGAAAAAACTGGCGATGATGATCGCAGCTCAGGTAACCCGCAAGCCGGATTCGGTGCTGGGCCTGGCCACAGGGTCGTCACCGATGAATGTATATAAACGTCTGGTTGAGCTGTACAGGCAAGGGTATGTGGATTTTTCTGAAGCATCCTCCGTGAACCTGGATGAGTACACAGGGCTGCACCCATCCGATCCGCAATCCTACAGCTCTTACATGAATCAGCACTTGTTTCAGCATATCAATATTCAGCTTGAACGCACCCATATTCCGAGCAGTGATTCTGCCTGTATGGAAGCGGAATGTGCAAGGTATGAAGCGCTGATACAACGACTGGGAGGCATCGATATGCAACTGCTCGGTATCGGGCGCAACGGGCACATCGGCTTTAATGAACCGTCTGCGACCTTTCCGGTAGCGACCCATGTCGTGCATCTCGATGAGAGCACGATCCGCAGCAACGCGCAGTATTTCGAGTCTGCTGAAGCGATGCCCAGACAGGCGATAACGGTCGGCATCGGTACGATCATGCAGGCCAGGAAAGTAGTCTTGATGGCCTTTGGTGAACAGAAGGCCGATATTCTCCAACAGGCCTTTTTCGGTCAGGTCACCCCGGAGGTACCGGCTTCTATTCTGCAATTTCATCCGGATGTGACGATCGTAGCCGATCAGGCCGCCATGCAGACCATTGTGAGAAACAGCAAGGATCATAAGGACATAGAGGACATCGTTACAGTCTGATCTGGAGCTCGTCCGTAACGGAATCAAAGAGAAAATCCGCATGAACCAAAAGGATCATGCGGTTTTTTGTGGAATGAAATAGGCTGCTGGATAGGCAAGAGACGGGTATTGTTGTTTGTGAATGAGCTCGACGTGGCATTGAACGGAGAGAAATTGGATGCAAGAAGGTAGTCCAAGAAATCAGAAGATTGTCGAAGGACATGAAAGTGCTTCCATACTATACTTCTATGTAGGCTTGAAATTTTATAGTTTGAATCATACCACGTAGGAGGACTGTCCATGAAGAAGACATTGTGTATGGTATTGATGATTGCACTCGTTCTGTCGACTGCAGGATTGGGATGGCAGCAGGGAGAGGTGCAGGCCGAAGAGGTTGCTCAGGCTGATGCAACCGTATATGTAGATGCCAATGAGGTACTGGAGGATCACTACTTGGGGGTAGGGGTTCAGTGGGATCCGCAGGACCCGACGGTGACCGACTATACGTATGAACAATGGAATATGATTACCGATCGCGTTGGTTTTATGAAACCGCCGATTATCCGAACGATTTTGCAGGCCAGATGGTATGCGAAGCTGGACCCGTCCGATTCGCAGGACGGCATCCAATATTATTGGGAAGACCCGGCTAACTGGGGAAATGATGACATGGAGAGAGTGTATGCCATTCTCGACTATGCGCAGGCCAATGACATCGAAGTCATTTTGGGTGAGTGGTCCAAATCTACACAGGACCCGCTGCACTTCGATGATTCAACCGATCCGAGATGGATGGAGATGATGTCCGCTCTGATCGAGCATATGATTCATGAAAAAGGATATACGAACATTAAATACTGGAACTACATCAATGAGCCCAACGGAGAATGGGGCATCAGCGATGAAGGGAAAGACAGATGGACAGTATGGAGCATTGGTGTGCGCCGTCTCCATGAGAAGCTGAAGGAAAAAGGGCTGGAGGACGATATTCTGATTGTAGGTCCGGATTCCACGTCCGCAGATAACTGGGTAGATATGACGGCTGATCATCTCCCGGACGTGGTAGATGTATATGACATTCACCGCTATGCCACAGACAGCGATATTATGTCCGGAAACATCGAGAAGACGGTTGCTTCCAAGAAAGCCTATTACATGGAGAATGACCCTTATGGAGGGGTGGACAAGCCATTCATGATGGGGGAAGCCGGTTTGGCTGACGGGAAGAACCATCTGGATCAGCAGTTCAGGGTGTATGATTTTGAATATGGCGTGATGATGTCTGATTACATTAACCAGACCATGCGAGGCGGACAGGCCAGCATCATCTTGTGGAGTCTGGATGATTCCATGCACCGACTGGATGCTTTCGATCCATCTTCCACTTATAAAGTATGGGGATTCTGGCATACGCTCGGGACAGAAGAGGAACAGGCATTGCGTCCTTGGTATTATACGTCCTCGCTCTATGCACGAAACTTCCCGCGGGGCAGCCAGACGGTATTTGCGTCCAAATCAGGCATTAACAACGTGCATGTAGCCGCAGCTAAAATTCCGAATGGCAATGAATATGATCTTTCTTTTGCACTTGTGAACAATCAGCCGGAAGCGAAGACCATCAAGCTGGTTATGCCTGCTGCGACTGCTCCGGTCACGATGAACCAATACAACTATTTTGAAAATGATCGTCCGGTTGACGCGAATGGCTATCCGGTTGCTTCCGGGACGCTGACAGACGTAGATCTGACCCAGGGCATTGATATTACCCTTCCAGGTCGAGGCGTGATCCTCTTGTCCACGCTGGAAACCGGAACCTCCCCGATCGCGCTGGATGAAAACGCAACGATTCCGGTTACAGGAGGGGAAACGGTTCAGGGATATACCTCTGTGATTGAGGATGAACTGGAGAATTTCGAGCACATCTATGATCTTTCCGATGGCTGGCAAATGGATACTGGCAATGCCGATCTTTATTTTGAAGGGGATGCAAGCCGTATCAAGAGAGGTTGGGATAATGCCCAGCATGTGACGTATCAACTGAATGACATGGATCATTTTGAAGCCAAATTCTTTTACAATGCAGGTACACTACCTTTTGATGCAGAGCAGACGGTGAAATTCTACACTTCTCCGGATGGAACGACTTGGGAACCGATGCCTGCGCAGTTCAGCAACCCGTCTCCAACAGCAGACGGCTGGATGAAGATTGTGTATACACCAGGCGCCAAGATGCCTGCAAACACAGCTTATCTTAAGCTGGAGGTGCTCCCGGACGGCGATTCCGGTAATGACGGCAATTCATGGACGCCTCAGCTGGCCTATATGAAGCTGACGAGAACGCTAGTGGATACACTTGAAAACTTCAATAAAATGTATGACTATGGCGGTTTTCAGTCGGACAGCTCCAATCCAGATTATTTCAATGGCGATACATCGCGGATGAAACGAACTTCCAGCAGCTCGGAAGCGATTGTGTATCGACTCAATGATATTGGAGATTTCAAGGTCGATGCCGGTTATCAGGGGACGCTCGGAGATAAAGTCACCTTCGATATTTCCCCGGACGGCGAGAACTGGACACCAATCGGGGCAGATTTCACAGAGCCGCAGGTATTTACGGACTGGTATCTGACCAGCTTCACGCCGAATGAAGTGATTCCGGTCGGGACGAATTATTTGCGAATCTGGGCCAATGCGGGCGGAGAAGTGTGGGACCCGCAGATTATGAATGTCACGATTTCTCCGGTTGCCAAGAAGCTGGTCGATGGGCTGGATAACTGGCAACACATTGCCTCTCATTCAGATGGCTGGTCCTTCGATAACGGCAACGCGGAGACATACTTCGAAGGAGACGCTTCACGCTTGAAGAGAACTGCACTGGATCAACAGGAGATTGTCTATCACTTTACGGGACTCGACAGCTTCTCCGCGAACGTATACGGTGAAACAGGCAGTGTAGATGTGACCAGCGGGATTGATTTCTATACTTCCACGGACGGTGCGAACTGGTCTGTCGTAGATGCGGTATATGCGGACGGCCCTGTACCGACAGCGGACAACTGGGCTCGGTTCACCTTGAAATCCCAAGCGGCCATGCCGGAAGGGACGAATTATTTGAAATTGGTCTTCTCGGAAACAGGTGGAAATCCATGGAGTCCGCAACTGTCCGAAGTGACCTTGATTTCAGGCAAGAAGGAAGACAAGGCAGCGCCTACCGCTCCTGCCAATCTGCGCGCGGCCACCTATGGCGCCAGCTATGTCAACCTGGAATGGGATGCCTCTATCGATGATATCGGGGTGGAAGCCTATCAGGTATTTGACGGCGGGGTACTTGTTGCCACCGTGGCGGAGACTTCCGTCCAGCTGAGCGATCTGGAGGCAAATTCGGCGCACGACTATACGGTCGTGGCGGTGGATGGCACCGGCAAGACTTCGGCAGCCAGTGACGTGCTTCAGCTTACGCTGAAGAGTGTGGTATCCGTTGATCAGGTTTCCTTTACCGATTACAATGGCACGGAAGTGACGGATCTAAACGGACTGAGTTTTATAAAAGCTTCCGCTTCTGTAACGAACAATGAGCGCTCAGACGTATCAACTTCCATGATTGTTGCCTTGTATGATGCCGATGGCGCTGTACAGAGACTTTCCATTGTGGAGAAAACCCTTGGCGTCGATGAGACGTTGACATTCCAGGCTGGATTCGATCTGCCCTCGGATGTAACGGGACATGAGATCAAAGTATTTGTATGGGACAGCCTGGGTGGCATGACGCCTTACGCCGAACCTGTTGTCTTTCCGGCTTCCTCTTAGTCTTGACATTCACATAGGTGCTGCCGCTCTGGAAGGTGGGCGGCACCTTTTTCAATCATGAGGAATGAATACAATGAAGATGGAGGCATAAGCGATGAGACAGACAAATAAACGAAACAGACTATTGGGTTTGACCCTGAGCATGGGGCTGATGCTGAGTATGTATCCGGGACTCCCTGTCACGCCTGTTCAGGGGGCTGAGACCGGACAGGAAGCGAATGCGACGGCTCAGACAGCAGAGCTTACAGTTCAGGCAGGCGCAACCTCCAACGGAGTGGTCACCATTTCGGGCACCCATTCCCTTGGAAGCGGACAGTACGTGACGGTACAGGTGCTGAGTCCATCCGGTCAGATTGTGTATCTCGATCAGACTGTGAGTGAAGAAGGCGGAGCCTACACGTTCACATACCGACATGCGGACATGCAGACAGGGACGTATTCGGTCTATGTCAATGGGGCGGGCAGCAGTGAGCGTCAGCTCGCATCCTTTACGTTCCAGGCTACTTCGGGGCCGGTTGTTCCAACGAATCCACCCGGACAAACAGATGGCGGGTCTGCGGACCCGGAATCTGACGATCTTGCAACTGAACTGGAAGCGGGAACAGGAAAGGCAAAGGCGAGTGTATCGCGTGACGGACTGGAGAAGTTGTTTGACAAAGTACAAAGCGATGCACGGGGCAAGAAGAAAATTAAGCTGAAGCTTCAGCCTGTCCCAGGTGCCAAGCGCTATGAGCTGGAGCTGCCAGCTTCCGAATTCGTAGCGGGCAGCCGTGACCGGATGGTGGAGATCCAGACAGAGTTTGGCGCCGTGACGCTGCCAGGCAACTTGCTCACAGCGGAACAGGTATCTGGATCAGATACGTTTGCCTTTTCGATCGAACCGGTCGATTCGTCAGCTCGCAGTGAGCGTATGAAGGATAATCAGGCGCTGATAGGGGAAAGACCAGTCGTGGATCTGACTTTCCTGATCAATGGCAAGGATGCCAAGTGGCATAATAGGGACACAACCGTGCAGGTTGCCATTCCATATACACCGGGAGAAAATGAACAGGGCCTGGCAGAATTTCTGATGATCTGGTATGTCGCGGAAGATGGCCAGATGGTGCCCGTGAGCAGTGGTCACTATGACGCCAACGAGCAGATGATGAGGTTCCAAACCGATCACTTCAGCACGTATGCGGTCGGGTTTCAGCCTAAGAGCTTCGGGGATTTGAACGAGGCGGTTTGGGCCAAACACGCGATTGAAGTGATGGCGGCCAAGGGGATTGTGAACGGCGTGTCGGAGACGTCCTATCAGCCAATGAAAGAAGTGAAACGTGCAGACTTCCTCCTGCTGCTGATGCAAACATTGGGACTGAATATGACGTACACGGATCAGTTTGCGGATGTGGATCGTTCCGCTTATTATGCCGATGCAGTGGGTGCTGCGAAAAAGCTGGGCATTGTCCACGGTACGGGATCGGGCTTGTTCCATCCCCAGCAGCAAATCTCCAGACAGGACATGATGGTGATGATCAACCAGGCGATGGCAGTGGCCGGACACCTCTCATCCGAAGGGGACAGACAAGCACTCGATGCATTTAAGGATGTCGATCAGATCGCCGCTTATGCGCTTGACAGCGTCTCTGTTCTTGTAAAGGAAGGGATCGTAAGCGGAAGCAATGGACGGATTCTTCCAAAAGGACAGGCGACAAGAGCGGAAGCCGCGATGCTCATGTACCAGATTTATCAGCGGATCTATACCAATTAGGATACTCGCATATGTATACCAATCGTGGACACGGACTAGGTTTCGTGTTCACGATTTTTTGGTCTGTGAATGATGCACATCGCGCAGAGAGCGGAAGATCGAAGCAGGGTTTGGAATATCGAGGAAGGGATCATAAGATTGGAGTAGGGATCAGAAAATTGGACAGGAGAGAGAGCGCCAATCATGATAAAATAAGAACAGGCAGCATGCAGACTTGCATGTCGCTCTGCAGGCAGCCATACATATTGCAAGCAAACCTGGATATACCTTGGAGACGAACATCATGAAAGAGACGCAAAGGAGGAGTCCAAGATGTATGAAGTCATTGTGGCAGAAGATGAGGTTTGGATTCGACAGGCACTGGTGGAAATGATTCAGCGAACATCATCCTACCAGGTGATCGCAGAAGCGGTGAACGGGGAACAGGCCTGGGAATTGTTGCAGCAGCATACCCCTGCTATCCTCATTACCGACATTATGATGCCCGTTCAAGACGGGTTATGGCTTATGGAGAAGGTTCAGGGACTGCCTTACCCTGTTGAAACGATCGTAATCAGTGGCTATGACAACTTCAGATATGCCCAGAGCGCCATACGCTTCGGCATTCGGGAATATTTGCTCAAACCCGTCAAGGAAACGGAGCTGCTGACGGCCCTCGATCATGCGGTGGAGCGATTAGAGGCACATACCGGGTGGAGGAAGCAGTGGCAAGAAATTCAGGCATTTTTGGATACGCTTTCATCATCTTCCCGCTCTGCGTCCAGTCAGGAACTGCATCGTCTGCTTCGTTCTATTCTCTATGACGATGCATGGACAACGACAGAACGGAGAAATGTTCTGCGCCTTTTTTCAGGACGATTCAATCGGCTGATCTCGGAGCATGACAGGGAATTTAGCCCGCTGCCATTGGTGGACAGTACAGATTTGGAGCAGATGGTCAAGCATTTCAAGACCTTGCTCGAAACAATGGTTTCTGCGCGTTTCTACGCAACCGGTTATCGATCATAATACGGTGTTGATGCAGGAAATCTGTACCTATCTGTCCCAACATTATCGAACGTCCCATACCCTCAGTGAGATGGCTGCGAGAGCACATATGAGTATCTCTCACTTTTCCAGTGAATTCAAAAAATATACCGGGAAAACCCTGGTTCAATATGCCAATGATATCCGCATTGAGAAAGCGAAGGAACTGCTGCAGGAACCGGATATCAAGATTTATGATATAGCCGATCTGGTCGGTTACAGCACGATTTCGTATTTTAATCGAGTGTTCAAGGAGTCTGTCGGGATTTCCCCCAGTGATTTCAGACGGAAAGTCGGCTTATGCTAGGCCGGATTCGGTTTCTGCCCCGCCATTTTACCATCCGATCGAAGATGATCATCGCTTTTATTGCCGTCAGTCTCATTTCCGTGCTGATGATGTCGATCATTTCGAAAAATGTATATACCGACAATGCCGTTCAGGATTTCAAGCGAATTTCAGATTCTGCGGCGAGACAGCTTCATGATCAGCTCAATGATTATTTTCTGCAAATCAAATATACGACCGAGGGCTTTATCGGAGACCGACTGGTCCAGAACTGGCTGAACGGCAGCCTTCCTCCGATGTCGGCAAAAATGGAGAAGGCCGTGGAGGAGAAGATTGAAGAGGAATTGACGTTTTATTTGCTCTCCTCTTGTCGGGAATGCTTCGGTATTTTCCTCGTCACTCCGGATCAGCGCATGATTTCCTATACCCATTTGCCGGTCAAGCTGGCCAATACGGAACAGAATCATTGGATCAAGGAACCTTTTACGGATTCAACCAAAGTGCTGGCTATGCATGAATCCCACCTGCTATCCAACCGGGACATTCCGGTTTTGTCTCTGCTGCTGCCCGTTTTCAGTATTGAAAATGGCGCACTGATTGGCCGCATCGTCATTGATATTCATTTTGACGAAATTGCCCATATGTTCTCCAATTCCATACTGGGCCCGGCGGGGACGCAATTCGTGGTCGATGCGGATCATACCATCGTCTATCATCCCAGACAGGAGTGGATTGGACGGCACATCGCCGAGACAGAGCTGGCTGCGCTGGATATGGATGCCGCGATAGATCAGCAGAGCCTGCTCCAGCAGTGGAAGGGGAATCAGATGCTCGTTGGCGTGAGCAAGATGAAGCAGACGGGCTGGAAGCTGGTCTCCATGGCGCCTTTGTCAGAAATGGCACCAGGGATTGAGGCAGCCAATCAGGCGACGCTGTATGTGACGCTGTTCGTGATTATGCTGATTCTGATCGTCGTTCCGATTATGTCGAACCGGTTTGTCCGTCCGATCCATCGACTGGTGCGCGTACTGGGGAAGGTAGAGAAGGGTGACATGCAGGCGAGGGTGACGGTGCAGCGGGGCAGAGACGAGATGCAAATTCTGAACTATCGCTTCAATCGGATGCTCGATCAGCTGGATCATCTGGTCCATACCGTATCGGAAATGAAGGTGAAGGAAGTCGAACAGCTGCTTCGCCAGAAAGAAGCCCAGATTCAATCGCTGCAGCATCAGATCAACCCGCATTTTCTCTATAATACGCTGGATATTATCAAGAGCATTGCGTATCTTGGCAAAAATGAGATCGTGGTGGATATGACGCATCATTTGGCAGATTTTTATCGGTATACATCGAAATCGAAACAGATGGAAGTGCTGCTTCGCGATGAGCTCAATCATCTGAAAACGTATTTGGCCATCATTCATACCCGTTTCCCGACAGGCTTCCACAGTGAGATCATTGTCAATGAACGTTATCTCAACGGCTATGCGGTCAAGCTGACCCTGCAACCGATCGTGGAAAATGCGGTTAAATATGCGGTGGAACCGGCTGGTGGAATCGGAACGATTCGAATAAACGCATATGAAGTACAGAACGATCTGGTGTTGGAGATTTCAGACAATGGGAAGGGAATTCCGGCGGACAAGCTTAAGGAGCTGGAACAAAAGCTGGATGAAATGAACCAGCATCGATCGGGCCAGTACATTCAGGATCGCTCACTGGGCATAGCCAATGTCCATGCCCGAATTCGCTTGAAGTTTGGCCCGCCATACGGTGTACAGATTGCTTCCTTTCCCGACCGGGGGACGGTAGTGTCGCTGCGGATTCCGTATACGAAAGGGCAAGATGAGACAGAGAAGGACGCATAAGTGACCATGCGTCCTTTTCTGTGAAAAGAAGACTGAGAAATTGTACAAGAAATCAGAATATCATGGATTTGGCCGGACAGGGGTTTGCGCTATATTGAGAGTAACCAAACGTAAAGGAGCAGATGAACATGAAAAAGTGGAGCGCATTTCTGCTAGTCATCGTTTTCATGATGAGCGTGCTGTTGACCGCATGCGGAGGCAACAACAATAACAATGGGGCGAATAACAACTCGTCATCCAATGCAGGGGGCAATCAAGCAGATAGCAAAGAAGAGGTAGAGCTGAATATCATTAGCTGGCGTACAGAAGACAAAGCCTTTTATGATGAAGTTCATGACATGTTCATGGAAGAGTATCCACACATTAAACTGAATGTGGATGTCGTGCAGTTCAAGGATTATGATCAGTTGCTCAATGCCAGAATGGCGACGAATTCCGTCGATATCGTTTCTGGTAACTACAAGCAGGATGTGAAGAACCCGACCCGCAGTGAAATGTGGCTCGATCTTTCCGGGGAAGGCATTCTGGACAACTTCCAGGAAGATGTCGTTCAGTTGCTTGAATTTAACGGCAAGCAGCTTATGGTTCCATGGTTCAGCCTGACTTTCCCTACATTCTACAATACGCAGATTTTTGAGGAATTGGGACTGGATGTACCAACAACCTGGGATGAGTTCTTAAGCGTATCCGATCAAATTCAGGCAGCAGGGATTGACCCGATTGTGTTTGGCGGCAAGGACCAGTGGCCAGTTAATATGATTATCATTCAGCTGGAACAATCTCTGGTAAGAGGACCAAAACCGAATTTTTATGAGAACATGAGAAGTGAAGAAACCAAATTCAGTGATCCGGAATGGGTGAGTGTGTATGACCACCTGCAGCAGTTGAGTGCATACTTCCAGAAGAATGCAGCGGGTATGGCTTATTCCCAGGCTCCAGGTCTGTTCGCACAAGGTAAGGCAGCGATGATGATTGATGGCTCTTGGGCAGCTTCCTCCATCCAGGATGCGAATCCGGAATTTGAAGTAGGCGTCTTCAACTTCCCTGGCTCCGACAATAAAGAGTGGAATCAGAATATTTCAGTCAAAATCAACGATGGTTGGTTGATTAACAAAAATACCGAAAACAAGGAAGCGGCTCTGGCCTATCTGGAATTCTTCTCTCGCAAGGATATCTACCAGAAGTTCATTGACTTCACCAAAGCCTTCCCTGTACAAGCGGATGTAACGATGGACGATCCACTGGCTACGAAAATTCTCGACCTGATGAACAGTCACAATCAGATTACGAACTGGGAAGAGCTGAACGTGCCAGGTGCAACGATCAGTCCTGACAAACAGGGTATCCCGATTATTCTCAACGATATGACACCGGAAGAAGCAGCAGAGAAAATGCAGAAAGAGTTCATCAACAGCAAAGAGAATTGGGAATAGGCTCATCTGAGCACATTGCCAGCATGACAGCAGGAGGCCCCAGCAGGTGAAGGGCCTCCTGCAACCAGAGAGGGGTGGGGAAGATGGGCATAGGAAGTCGAATACAGAAATTTATGCCCCTGATGGCCATACTGCCTGCATTGACCTTGTTTACGATGTTTGTGTTGTTTCCGACCATCGGGAACCTGTATTTTTCATTTACGAACTACAACGGGAATATCGATTCATTTGACTGGGTCGGTCTGAAAAACTACGAGTATGCCTTTACAACAGATCTCATCAATGTTGGAGATACGATCAAGGTGACGGCAATCTTTTGTATTCTGGTCACGTTGATACAGAATGCGCTTGCGGTAGTATTGGCTGTACTTGTCAATATGAAATTGCGTCTAAGAACGTTTTACCGATCAGTTATTTTTATGCCGAATATCTTGGGTGTCGTGGTCACGGGCTTGATCTGGACGCTGTTGTTCGATCCGTATTCTGGTCCCGTCGTCAAGGGTTTTGAAATGTTTGGCAAGGATACCGCATTGCTCGGTGATCCCGAAATGGCGATTTATCTTGTCGTCTTCGTTCAGGTGTGGATGTCCGTCGGGTATGCGATGATCCTCTACATTGCGGGCTTGCAGGGCATTTCGGCGACCTTGTATGAATCGGCGCGCATAGACGGCGCCTCTTCGTGGAAGTCGTTCCTCCATATTACACTGCCGATGCTGTGGCCGATCATTACGGTCAATCTGATGCTCAGTGTGATTGGAAGTCTGAAGTTGTTTGACATTATTCTGGTGCTGACCAATGGCGGACCGGGGATGTCGACGATGACGATCGGGATGTATATTTTCGACAACCTGTTCAAATCGAATTTGACGCAGGGCTATGCAGCCGCTTTGTCCTTCATCCACTTCTTCATCATTGCGGTGGTTGTGGCGATCTTCTATCGATTCCTGTCAGCAAGGGGGAAAGGATATGGCTGGTAATAAACGTCTCATATCGGTCTCTGTCAATGCCGTCCTCCTGTTTGTTTCGGCCATTATGGTGGTGCCGCTGCTCCTGTTCCTCAATATCTCCCTGAAAACGAAAGAGGAGTTTTTGAAATTTCCTTATGAGTTGGCTTCTTCGTTTCAGTGGAGCAACTTTACTGAGGCCTGGCAGCAAGCGGAACTGGGCATCTACTTTCAGAACAGTTTTATTTACGCGCTGGGATCAGCGGCATTGATTGCCATTACGGCATCGCTGGCTGCTTTCCCGATTGCCAGACAGCATTTTAAGGGAGCCAATCTGCTCTATGCCATCTTCATGATTGCACTGTTTCTGCCGGGAGCGATTGTGCCGACGCTGTTTCTGATGAACAAGCTGGCGCTCATCAACACGATGCACGGCTTTATTTTACTCCAGGCCGGTGGTGGCCTGTCGATTGCAGTCTTTATCTTCGTCAGCTTCGTGAAGAGCCTGCCAAAGGATTTGGATGAAGCGGCCTGGATGGATGGCTGCGGTTACTTTCGTTATATATTCCGAATTATCTTCCCGCTGATGAAGCCGGCTATTGCCACGGTGACGATGCTGCAATGCATCGGTTCCTGGAATGACTTCATCAATCCATACTTGTACCTGCATGACAAGGAGCTACGGCCCCTTACATCTGGTGTGTATCTGTTTGTCGGCAAATTCACGGTCAACTGGCCGCTCTTGGCTGCCGCCATTATTCTCGTAGCTTGTCCGCTTATTCTGCTGTTCATCTTCCTGCAGCGATTCATTATCTCAGGGATTACGAGCGGATCTGTAAAAGGATAACAACCAGATACACCACAAAGGTGGCAGGCATCGCAAACCTATAAAAAAAGGAGAGAACCTAACGATGAAACTAAAAAAATACGAACAAAATCCGATTCTTTCTCCCAATGCGGCGAACGACTGGGAAAGTCTAGTCGTTACAAACCCAGGCGCCTATTACAAGGACGGCACCTACTACCTGCTGTATCGTGCGGCTGGAGACGATGCGGAGCATTACATTCATTTCGGTCTGGCAGAGAGCAAGGATGGCTATCATTTTGAACGGGTCTCTGACAAACCTGTACTGTCTCCAAGTCCGGACGGACCGGATGCGGGCTGTGTGGAAGACGCGCGCATTGTCGAATTTGACGATCAATTTTATGTGACGTATGCCTATCGTCCATTTCCTCCAGGCCGCTACTGGGAATTTGGCCCGGATGAGGTGCTCAGCTTTGATGTTGGGGAGCATGCGCCGTCGGTGCTGAAGAAAAACACAGCCAATTCTGGCCTGTTGATCTCCAAGGATCTGCGTACGTATCAGCGGCTTGGACGGATTACCCAATCAAGACTCGACAATCGGGATGTCATCATTTTCCCGGAAAAGATCAACGATCAATATTATATGCTGCATCGTCCGAAGGAATGGATCGGCGAGGAATACGGTTGTGAATATCCAGGTATCTGGATTTCCTGGTCCGATGATCTGATGGAATGGCGCCACGATAAACTTCTGCTCAAAGGCGAATATGACTGGGAGAGAAAAATTGGCGGCAGCACGCCACCGCTTCGTACGGATGAAGGCTGGCTTACGTTGTATCACGGAGTGGACGACGAAGGCATTTATCGGGTAGGTGTATTCCTGCTTGACCTGGCAGATCCAACGAAGGTCATTGCCCGTGCGCCACATTTTATTATGGAGCCGGAGCATGATTATGAGTGGGAAGGATTTTATAAAGGATGTGTCTTCCCGACAGGGAATGTGATTGTCGAGGATACGTTGTATGTGTATTATGGCGGCGCAGACAAGTATGTGGGCGTAGCGACTTGTCCCGTACAGGAAATTCTCGATTTCGTGAAGAAATATCCCGTGTAAGTGAGCCTGACCGGGAATGAGATTGTGGAAATGGCATCGTTGTGAATGAAATGATTGAAACAGGAAGAGAAGTCTCTGCGGGGACTTCTCTTTTTCTGTACGCAAACGGACAAGCAGCGGGGATCAGGACTGGACAACATAACGGCCATGCTCGGGAATCGCCTTTTCTTCGAAATGCTGGGCGAGTTGATCCAGTCCTTCGATTAACGCCTGTCCGGTCACTGGCTTGCCATGTCCGGTAATGGCAACTTCCGGCAGAAGAGCCGCCAGGCGTCTGACAGAGTCCCCTGCGGCGTCCCAGTTAGGCGTGAAATATGTGGGAGGTCCGTGAATTTCTTCTTGCTGCAACAGCACCGCCAGAGCAGATTCCTGCTTCACCGTAATAAAGGCATCCCCGGCTATTATGGTGCGGTCTCGTTCCCGGAACAGGGCAATATGTCCGTCGGTATGACCCGGTGTTTCAATGACAGTCCATTCGGGCAGAGTTGGGACAGACCCATCCTCCGGCAGCGCTTCAACCCTACCTCCCAGATCAATTCCTTTATGGGGATAGAGAGGGGCAAGCTCAGCCATGAGACCACCGCCTACAGTGGGATCAGCAGGCAGATAATCGGCGTCACCTTGCAGGAAAGGCAGCTCCAGGCGGTGCGCATAGACGGGAACATCCTCCCACCTAGTCAACAAGGCTTTCAGTGAACCCACATGATCAAAATGTCCGTGAGTCAGAATGATGCTTGACGGTTTTTCGGTGCCGAATCGTTGCTTGGCAGCATGGGCAATCCGGTCTGCGAATCCCGGAATGCCGGTATCGATCAAGGTCCATTGTCCCTGACTGGCTTCACCAATCATGAGAAGGTTGACGATCATGGCTCGCATGTAGTGGATATCGGAAGGGATGGAACGGGGCTGCATGTCTCTACCTCCATGAATCAGATTCTTGCATAGAATGAGCCAGATGGAGAAGGAGTATGCAGGCTGGATGGCGTTTGAGACAAGGAACGATTCGTTGACGAAAGGAGACAGTCGTTCTATGCTAGATACAGCTGAGATATTGCACCTCGTCCTCTGAAAGGCACGAGGGAGAAGGAGCGACGATGGAGCCAACTATGGAACATAGACCTGAACGAATTGAAGAAACGATTGCCTATCGGATGTACCGGACTTCCAGACTGATCCGGCATCTGCACTATATGACCTTGCAACAAAACGGATTCGATCTGTCTCCCGAGCAGTGGTTCATTCTCAACAAATTGCATGTCAAAAGTCCCCAAACGCAAATTGAGCTGGGTGAGAGTCTGATTGATGATCGACCGAATATGACCCGCTTGCTAAACGCGATGGAGAAGAAAGGCTGGGTTAAGCGGCAGCCCGATACTCGTGACCGACGCAAAATGCAGGTGCATGTGACAGAGGAAGGACTGGCGCTGATCGAAGCTTGTCTGCCTCCTGTCAAAAAGGCAAGGGAAGCGATGCGGCATGAGCTGGATGCGGCGGATTTAGCTGCGTTCTGGCGTACGCTGGATCAGCTGGATGCCAATCTGGGTAAACGGATTAAGCAGAAATGACCCGCCTCGCAGGCCGCTGCTCAAACACCAAAAAGAAAGGGAGGAGACATTTTTTCATAAATAGTTGCTTTAGCAACTAAATGGTGCTATGATGATGGCAATATCCACCTGTGATCAAGCTGTACGGCTTATAGAAAAGTAAATGGAAATGAGGGCTGAAGGATGCGTCAACTTACTTTCGCGGATCGGACCCGCCGCTATTCCTCTTCCGCTGTGCGGGATATTTTGAAAAGAACGATGGTACCGGACATGATTTCTTTTGCTGGCGGGCTGCCCGCAGATGAGTGGTTCCCGAGGGAGGCATTGCAGGAAGCGTATGCCCGAATCTTCCGGGATTCCGCATCTACGCTGCAATACGGCATCACGGACGGGTACACACCGCTTCGTGAACAACTGTGCAATTGGATGCTGCATAAAGGTGTTTCCGTGCAACCGGATCAGATGCTGCTCACAACCGGTTCTCAGCAAGCGATTGATCTTGCAGCTAGAATTTGGTTGAATCCCGGGGATGTCGTCATAACGGAGAGTCCTACCTATCTGGCTGCGCTGCAAGTATTCCAGGCTGCGGAAGCGAAAGTCATCGGAATTCCGTCCGACGAGGATGGAATGGATCTGGCACGTCTGCAGGAGGTCATGGAGCAGGTGAAGCCGAAGCTGCTGTATGTGTCGCCTACCTTTGCCAATCCAACCGGAAAATGCTGGAGCAAGTCTCGCAAACAAGCTCTGCTGGATCTGTGTCAGCAGAACGAGCTGACCATTTTGGAGGATGATCCATACGGAGAACTGACCTTTGAAAGTGGGACTCATATGGAAAGCCTGCTTTCGATGTCTGGTGAACTGGACATGGGTTCCATCATGTACACCTCGACCTTTTCCAAAACGGTTGTGCCTGCTTTGCGCACCGGATGGGTGATAGCGAATCGAGCTATTATTCAGGAGATGTCCAAAGCCAAGCAAGCCTGTGACCTGCATTCCAGCCTCATGGATCAGCAGGCCCTGAATCAATTGATGAGACATTATGATCTTCGTGCCCATATTGCGCAGCTTCGTGAGGGGTACAAGGAGCGGATGCAGGTGATGGCGGGTGAGCTTCAAGCTCTTGCCGGACCGATGTCGCCCGCTTTTGAGATTCCGAAAGGCGGCATGTTTATATGGGTCAATCTGAATCAAGCATACCGAACGGATGAGTTGCTGTCCTTTGCGATAGAGGAAGGCGTTGCCTTTGTCCCCGGCAGCAGTTTTTATCCCGATGCACCTAATCACCAGTCGATGCGGCTTAATTTCAGCCACAGTTCGCCTGAACGCATTCGAGAAGGCATGCAGCGTTTGAGAAAAGCCATGGACACGTATGCACGACAAGGGCAATCTCTCTATCATCTGTGAAGAAAGCCTGGAACAAACGAATGAGAAAGCTGTGAAGCAAGAGTTATAGCGTCATAGAGAGCCGGAGACTCGATGAAAATCGGGATTTCCGGTTTTTGATTGGCCATCTCTTTGTTGAATGAGAGCGCTTCCAGTCGATTGGACAGAACTTATGGAGAAGGGATTGATTCGCGATCAACGATATAGTATGATAAAATACAAAATTAGAAACCGCTTACAAACGATAGTTTCGCAGCGGTGACGGTTTGGACGATATGTACCGTTGGCTCTGGCAGAATGGGAAGAGCCATGTTTGAGGAAGGCGATTTGCACAGTATGAGGTGTGCAAAAAAGCTAATCAAAAGAGTCAGAATTTTCTGTGTATTAAATAAAGGAGGGATGCCACGCGATATAAATTTTTATTTTACCCGTTATTGAAAACGGTTGCACAACTGCATCCAGAACTTGCAGAAGGAAAGGAAGGTCTAAGATTATTTCATATTGATGGAGGGGGATTCACCTTTGCGCAAACGATTGAAATCTCGCGTGTCTTTGATGCTGGCCTTTATGATGCTCTTTTCGTTAATGACTGGCTTCGGAGCCGTGCAATAAGCAGAAGCAGCGCCACAGCCAGATGAAGAAACCGTTGAGAAAAACATAACCCGACTAATCGTCCATTACCAGCCAGATCCGGAGGACACAAGGGACTGGAATATATGGGGTTGGGCAACTGAGCCGGAAGCGGTTGAAGGCAAAATATTTGAGTTTGAAGAGGTAGGGGATGAGTTCGGCGAGGTCGGCTTCGTGGATATCACGGGTGACTATGACCGTCTTGGCTTCATCATCCGCACCGATACGTGGGAAAAGGATGGCGGGGACCGTTTTGTAGACGTAACCAGCTCCAATGTAACGGAAGTATGGGTGAAGAGCGGGGACGATACCGTCTATTTGTCTCCACCGGATGGCGAGTATCGGGATGTTGTGAATCATAGCGACATTGAGGTCAAGCTCCACTACTATCGCTACGATGAAAACTATAGTGACTGGGATGTATGGATGTGGACACGAAATCTGGCCGGTCAAAATGCCAATGGTCAGGCTGTCACGTTCGAAGAGGATGAGTATGGCGTGGTTGCCACGCTGAGTCTCTCAGAGGTAGAAGCCAACCGGATTGGTTTTATCGTCCGTCAGAATGAATGGAGCGGAACGCGTGAGCCTGGCGGAGACCGCTATATTACCAGACTGGATGCGACCGGACAGGCAGAGGTGTGGATACTTCAAGACAGCGAGAAGATTTACTATCACGAACCTTTTGTGGATCGTACTCCAAGAGTGCTGGATGCGATGGTGGATGATTTTGATGAGGTTCACCTCACGTTGAACCGCCGTGTGTCGGTGAGTGAAGCCGTATACATTCAGGATACATCGGTGACCGAGGCGGTCTATCTGGATATTGAAGAGATTGAGCTGATCGATTCCGAGGATGGTCTGGAGTCTAATCAGTTAAAAGTGAGCTTGAGTGAGGATCTGGATCTGTCCAAGGCATACACCGTTTCCCTGGACGGATTTGAGAGCGCCACCTTGCAGCATGGCAAGATCGTTAGAAGTGAGTACTATGACGAGACTTTCTATTACGATGGTGATGACTTGGGCAACACCTATTCAGCGAGTGAGACGTCATTCCGGGTATGGGCTCCTTCTGCGGCAGAAGCGAAGCTGGTTACGTACGAAAGCTGGGATTCGACGAGTGGAACGGAATATGAGATGACCCGAGACGTCAAGGGTACGTGGACGTACACACTGGATGGCGATCAGGAAGGACTGCTCTATACGTACAAAGTAAAAATTGGCGATGAATGGAATGAGGCAGTGGACCCTTATGCCAGAGCGGTTGCGGTGAACGGAGACATGGGAGCAGTGGTAGATCTGGCTTCAACCGATCCGGCAGGATTTGATGGGCATGATCGTCCGGCCTTCTCGACCGAGCAGGAAGATGCCATTATCTATGAGCTTCATGTACGCGACCTGTCGATTCATCCTGATAGTGGAATCGAGAACAAAGGAAAGTTCCTGGGTCTGACCGAGACGGGTACCACAGGTCCGGACGGGGTAAAGACCGGACTGGATCATATCAAAGACTTGGGCGTGACGCACGTGCAGTTGCTGCCAATCTATGACTACAACAGTCTGGATGAGGAAAATCATGAGCAGCCACAGTTCAACTGGGGATACGATCCGAAAAACTACAATGCCCCAGAAGGTACGTATTCGACTGATCCATATACGCCGACCACGCGCATCAATGAATTGAAGCAGGCGGTACAGGCGATGCATGACAATGGACTTCGTGTCATTATGGATGTCGTTTACAATCATATGTACAGTGCGGTAGACTCCAACTTCCACAAGCTGGTACCCGGCTATTACTATCGCTACGATGAGAATGGCAACTTCTTCAACGGGACCGGTGTGGGTAATGATACCGCTTCTGACCGCAAGATGATGAGCAAGTTTATTGTGGATTCCATCGAATACTGGACAACGGAATACAAGCTTGACGGCTACCGTTTTGACCTGATGGGTATCCATGATGTAGATACGATGAACAAGGTTCGCGAAACGCTGGATGAGATTGATCCGTCAATTGTGGTTCTCGGAGAGGGCTGGAATATGGGGAACCATCCGGAGGAAATTCGTTCCAATCAGGGTAACGCTGAAGATATGCCGGGCATTGCCCATTTTAATGACGACATGCGGGATGCCATCAAGGGCAGCGTGTTTAATGACGATGAGAGTGGATTCGTCAGTGGTGCTGAAGGCCTGGAGGATCGAATCAGAGCAGGTATCAAGGGTGGAATCGACAATTATGAGTTCGGGTATGAGACCTACCAGGACCCGGAGCAGGTTGTAACCTATACCGAGGCACATGACAACTTTACCATTTGGGATAAGCTGTCCAATTCCAATCCGGAAGCAACAGATGAAGAAAAGAAGAAGATGCACAAGCTGGCTTCTTCCCTCATTTTGACTTCACAAGGGGTCTCCTTCATTCATGCCGGACAGGAATTCATGCGTACCAAATATTATGAAGGCATTCAGGTAGATTGTGATAACGTTTGTCCGGAAAACAGTTACCGTTCCACGGATGAGGTTAATCGCCTGGATTGGCATCGCCGTGCTGAATTTGAAGATGAAGTCGAATACATGAAAGGTCTGATTGAATTGCGTCAGGCACATCCGGCGCTGCGCATGCGTACGGCGGAAGACATTCGCGAACACATTCATTTCCTGGATACCCCGGAGCAGGTTGTTGGCTATACGATCAACGACTATGCCAACGGTGATTCAGCCAAATATCTGGCGGTTGTATTTAATGCCAGTAATCAGGCCGTAAACGTGACCTTGCCGATCTCTTCTTACTGGGATGTACTGGTAGACGGGAATCAGGCCGGAACCGAAGTGCTGACAACATTGAAAGGAAGACAAATCAGTATTCCTTCGCTCAGCACGTATGTCATGGAGTCAGACGGAACCATTTATACAAGACCGAATACTCCGCCACCTTCTGGAGGCAACGAGCAGGATGACGAGCAGACGGAAGTGGTCAAGAACCCGACCGTGAAGGATGGCAAAATCAAGGTTTCTGTCAACAAAGGCAAGAGCAAAGTTGTATTGCCAGCAAATGCAGATGCCGTCTCCAAAGGAAATGCCTTGTCTATTGAAGGCGATGGATTCCAGGCTGAGGTACCAGCGGATGTGCTGAAGCAACTGTTGGAACTGTTGCCAGCAGAGGAAAGGGACGATGCCAGTATTTCATTCACATTTGAACAAAACACGGATGTGGATGAGCTGCTGGAGATGGCAGGGGAGAAGCAACAAACCGATCTTCAGTCCGTAGGGGCTGTGTATACCTTCAAGCTATCTATCGGTGGAGAAGATGAAGACGGAACCACCTTGTCTCAATTTGGTACTCCGATCATTATCTCGATACCTGTAGAGGAAGGCGCAGATGCGAATCTGACGGGCATCTACTATGTGGGTCAGGATGGTACACTGGAATATGTAGGCGGCACGATGGAGAACGGGATGATCACCGCCGAAATTAGCCATTTCAGTACGTACGCGGTACTGGAAATGCGTAAATCTTATTCAGATGTGCCAGCCAGTCACTGGGCTGCGGATGTCATTGCAGAATTGTCGGCGAAACAAATTGTATTTGGCATCCAGCCAACTGAGTTTGCACCGAATCAATCGGTGACAAGAGCAGAATTTACCGCATTGCTTGCCCGCGCCCTGGATTTAGAGGCGGACGGAGAAGCGGAATTCCAGGATGTTTCTGCTGACGCATGGTATGCCGACAGTGTGGCAGCGGCGGCAGAAGCTGGCATTGTGAGTGGCGTAGGCAATGGTTTGTTCGCTCCGAATGCCACCCTTTCCCGGGAAGAGATGGCTGTCATGCTGATAAACGCCTATGTGTCTCTGAACCTGACAGGGGAAGAGAAAGCGATGACTCCGTTTGCAGATGCGGATGAAATGAGCGATTGGGCCGTTGACCATGTGGAGCGTGCGGCCAGACTTGGTTTACTAAGTGGCAGAGGAGAGAATAGATTTGCTCCACAGGCGGAAATGACAAGAGCAGAAAGCACACAAGTGATTCACACACTCATTCATCTGCCATAGCAGGCTGCACGAAGGTTTTATTTCTAAGCTAGTCGGCTATAGCTTAGAAAGACGAAAGACGAAAGATAATCGTAGAACATGATGAAATCCGCTGTAACCCGCTGTGCCTGTTTAACAGGCTGCAGCGGGTTTTTTTCTGTTCAAAAAAGCAAAAACAAAAAGCAATGGATGATAAAACGTGTGAAAAATCACAGGATTCATCGTTTATTCACAAATCACCTGATTCAATCGAGAAGGAATCCATTACAATAGCAATAAACAACAAAGACGAGCGCGATAACGTGAAGAACAGGAAAGGGGATGGAAGGAATGCTTCCGATCGAAAGACAACAACAAATCATGGAGTGGCTGAAGGATGAGAAAACACTTAGGGTCTCCGACTTGAGCGAGCGGCTGGAGGTTTCGGAGATGACGATTTATCGGGATCTGAAGCCGTTAATGGACGAAGGAAAAGTAGAGAAGACTTCAGGTGGAATCGCCCTGGCCTCGGTGCCGAAGCAACCTGCCAGTCTGGCCTGTGTGTATTGCTATAAGTCATCTGCTTCCCGGCATGCGGTACAGGTGATTCGGACGGACCAGACCGTAGAGCATGCCTGTTGCGCACACTGTGCCTTGCTACGCTACGCCGACATGGAGTCAGAGATTTCTCATCTGCTGTGCAAGGACTTTATTCTGGATACGACGCTCAGTGCACAGATGGCGACGTTTTTATTCAATCCTTCTGTACACATTAACTGCTGTCAGCCACAGGTTCTCGCATTTCAGTCCAGACAGGATGCATTGAAATTTCAGACCGGCTTTGGCGGAGAGGTGTATGGTTTCAAACAGGCGGTCTCGACCATTGTCCAGACGATGCATCATCCGTCCTCATCTTGTTGCGGTAAAAATGGACAAAATCATTCGTGATTCGTGATGAAGGAATTTGAAATGTCATCATATGTAATCGCAAACATATTAATTAGAGGAGCATTCAATCGATGAACGAGGAAATAAATCCATCCCGCCCTGCAAGTTCTGCGCAAGGGCAAACTGAAAATAAAGCTGAAAAAACAACGGAACGTAGGAATGAGCATCAGAATGAGCAACAAACCGAGCATAAAATCGAGAAGAAAAAAAGTCCATTATATGCTTCCGTTTGGAGATGGCACTTTTACGCGGGTCTCATTTTCACTCCTTTTCTACTGATCCTCGCGATTAGCGGAGGCATTTATCTGTTCAAGGATGAGGTAGAAAATTATATGCACCATGATCAGTATTTTGTTTCACCTCAAACCGTCACGGAGGAGAAGCTGCCGCCATCGGACATGGTAGAGAAAGTTCAGGCTGGTCATCCGGGTGCCGTGGTCATCTCCATGACCCAATATGATAATCCGGAGCGTTCGGTAAAAATGGGACTGATCGAACAGGGACAAATGTCATTCGCCTTCATCAATCCTTATAATGGTGAACTGTCAGGCAAGCTGTCCAGCGATGACATGCTGATGAACCAGGTGCGCGATCTTCACAGCCAATTGCTTGTCGGCGGAACCTGGGCCAATCGGCTCGTGGAACTTGCTGCTGGCTGGGCGTTGATTTTGCTGCTTACAGGCCTCTATATTTGGTGGCCGCGCAATAAAGGCGGGATCTGGGGGACTTTGCTACCGCGGTTTCGTGCCAGGGGAAGAACATTCTGGAGAGATTTGCACGCCGTACCTGCCTTCTGGTTGTCTGCGGGGTTGCTCCTGCTCATTCTGACCGGGCTGCCATGGTCCGGGGTTATGGGGGAGCAGATTCAGAAGTTCTCCACCTCTACCAATACCGGATATCCCGCCTTTGCACTCAGCTTCGGAGAGAAACCGCAGTCGGTTACGTATACAAAGGATGTCGCTCAGGATATTCCATGGGCCACAGAGAAGCTGCCGGTGCCAACTTCTGATGATACCAAAGGACTGATTCCGCTCGGAATCAACGAGGTTCAGCATCTGGTAGACAGTCAGTCTATCGATAAGCCCTATACGCTGTCTTTCCCGAGCGGAGCGAGTGGTGTGTATACGGTGGCAACCACTGGGCAGCATCCGACCGACCTGACAACCATACACCTTGATCAGTACAGCGGCACCGTACTGACAGATGTGCGATTTGCTGATCTCGGCATAACGGCCCAGGCCATTTCATTGGGGATTGCCCTTCATGAGGGAAGACTGTTCGGATTGCCCAATCAATTGCTTGGTCTGCTCGTATGTGCGGGGTTAGTGCTCATGATCATCAGTGCGATCGTCATGTGGCTCAAGCGTCGTCCGGCAGGCAAGCTAGGAGCTCCTTCCAAACCTGCATCGCCGCGACCTGTTAAGCAGACCATTGTGGTGTGGGCCATCACACTGATTCTTGGCATTCTCATGCCGCTGGTGGGTCTCTCTATCGTGGCGGTCTTGCTGCTGGACTTACTCGTCATCCGCAGAATAAAAGCGCTGAAATCCTGGTTTTCAGCATAAGGGGGATATCGATATGATAAAGTCATACCAACCAGACTCGCATCGCCTCGGTAGACGACGCACATCCGCCTGGTCCATGATCGTCCTGATAACTAGCGTGGCTCTACTGTCTGCATGCCAGGCGAGTGATATTTCTGTCGCACAAGGCGACGCAATTGAAATTACGATGTACGCAGAAGAACAGTTGGCAATCAATCAGCCGGTTGAACTGGCTGTGGCACTGACTCAACAACAGCAACCTGTCGAGGATGCAGGTGACGTACAGATAGAGCTATGGAAGAAAGGGGAGCGGGACGGGTCCAGGCTTGTGCAGGCTGATTCGCTCGGCGATGGATGGTACGGGGTTACGACCACATTCGAATCAAACGGGATCTACGTGATGCAGACCCATATTACCGCCCGCGGCACCCATCTCATGCCCAAACGCCATCTTGTAGTCGGAGAGGTCAGTGAAGAAGAGTTGAAGCAACTGGATCAGACGGTTTCAGAGGATGACGGACATGGTGGAGGCGGACATGACCACTAGAACCGATTGCTCGATGGTCTTGTCATCGTGACGGTCTCAGGCGCATGATCTCGGATCACACATGGATCACACATGGATCACGGATCGCGCCTGATCACCGCCAAAGCTTCATCTATGGTATCAAAAGCATAGGAATGAAAGGAATACTGGGACCAGTCAGAGCGCTGAAACAAGTCTTTGACGGGTCCTTTTAGTTGTGCAAATAAAAGGGTAACGCCCCCCTCTTGCAGTTCATGTCTGAATTGCAGCAAGGAAGAGAGTGCAACGGCATCAATGGCATTGGCACTGGAGCCGTCCAGAATGATCCACCGAATGTCCCGTCGCATTTCCAGCCTTTCATGTAACTGCTTTTCCAGATAACCCATGTTAGCAAAATAAAAAGAGGCGTCCATCCGAAAAATGAGCACACCGGGCATTGTTTTGGCTTCCGGATAGCGAAGCACATTGCGATAAAGCTGCTTTTGTGGCAGATAGCCAAGCTCAGCCGTATGTGGATAGGCGCTTCGCTTAATAAAGAGCATAAGCGAAAACACCACCCCGAGTAGAATGCCTTTCATGACACCTAGCAACAGCGTACCGGCAAAGGCCACGACCCACACCCATCCGTCGCTTTTTTTGATGCGAAAATAGGAGGAAGGTGTTCGAAATTCAATGAGTGGCGCCACCCCGACGATAATCATGGCGGCCAGGGCGGACATCGGCAAGTAATAAAAGGCGGAAGTAAAAAATAGAAGCGTAGCCGAAATTAGCACTGCAGTTATAATTGAAGCAAGCTGGGTTTGTGCGCCTGATTGCCGATTCATGGCAGAGCGGGACAATCCGCCAGTAACTGGAAGAGCAGACACGAGAGAAGATGAAAGGTTGGCAAGTCCCAGCCCGATTAAATCACGATTGGGACGACTTTGGTCTCTTGATGAGGTGGCCAGGGAGCGGGCAATGGAAGTAGACTCCACAAAGCTGACAAGTGCAATGGTGAGCGCAAGCGGGATTAAGCTGGTGTAGGTATCCATGTCATGCTGTAGCATCGGTAATCGAACAGAGGGGAAACCGGAAGCCACTGGCCCGGCGATTCCGAGACCTTTCTGATCCAGTCTGAACAGGTAGGTAAGCAGTGTAGCAAGCGGAATCAGCAGCAAGGGGCCCGGAACGGGGAAACGCCATTTTTTGACTGCGATCAACAGGAGCATAGAAGCTGCACCGAATAGCAGAGTCAGGCCATGAATGTCCTGCCATTGCTGCATCAACTGCCCCATCGTGGACAGGAATGAGCCACCGGATGTGAGCGCAATCCCGAGGATATGCTTGAGTTGACTCAGGATGATTAAAATGGCTGCCGCAGCAGTAAAGGCGCGAATCACGCCATGGGATAAAAAAGTCGCAATAAACCCGAAACGAAGCAAGCCCATCAGCAATTGGGAGGCACCGATCAGAAAGGTGAGGAGGACGGCAAGTGCCAGATAGGAAGGACTCTCTGGCGTAGCAAGCGGGGCAAGGCTGGAAAATACCAGCAGGCTTACCGTAGCAGCGGGCCCCACAGACAGCTGTCTCGAGCTTCCAAACAACGCATACAGGACAAGGGGAATCGTTGAGGCATACAGGCCATAGATGGGAGGAAGACCTGCGAGCATCGCATAGGCCAACGCCTGGGGGATGAGAATGACCGCCACAACCATTCCGGCAGTTAGATCCCCGCGAAGGTTAGTTCGTGTGTAGGGCCATAACCCGCTCATACCCGTTTCCTCCCTTTACTTGCTTGCCTGGCCTGCCTTTCTTGATCAGGGATTTCGGACATCGTCCTGTCGTCCCAGAGACTTGTCTTCAACTAGCGGACCGCACAGCGGTTGGGCCCAAGCTCCATTTCACTTTGTTCTGCTTCCTCTGGTGTCATCCGTCCCATATTGGTTTGCCTGATCTGCTCATAGCTGTTGGGCTGAGGGGGCAGATTTTCGGTTACCGTTTTCCTGAAAGTCTGTGCATCTTCAATATTCAGTCCGTGATTTTCTTCAAATAAAGCTCGAAGTAGCTTTCTTACACTGCCGTCGGCATTCATTTCATGAAGCGTCATAAAGTGGGCAGGCAACACTTCAAGCCGATTGTATATGGCAAGTGCTTTGTATCGTTCATATAAGGACGTACGCAGGTCATCTACCCAGTCGCTTGCCTTGCCAGCCAGATCAGGTCTGCCGATCGAGTCAATAAACAGGATGTCTCCGGTAAGCAGGTATTGGTCCTCAATCAGGAAAGAAGTGCTGCCGATCGTATGACCGGGTGAATAGAGCGCCTTGATCGTCACTTCTCCGATGTGAAGCGTCATTTGATCCTCCAGTGGCGTATAATCGAATACCACCTGATCGGCGTCGCGGGGAGGCAGGTAGTAACGGGTATGGTGCTGCTCCGCCATTCGTCTGCCGCCTGAAATGTGGTCGGCGTGCAGATGCGTATCCAGCACCGCTTTCAGCTCAGCCTGATACTGCTCCAGTGCCTGTTCATAGGGTTCTATCGTTCGACTGATGTCGATGAGGGCGGCTTCGCCATTGGAGACGACCATATAAGAGAGGCACCCTTTGCCGATACGTACGAACTGAATGAGCGCACCGTTCCCAGCCAGATCGGCCAGATGTACAGGTACGATATGCTCTCCCCATGCGGCCATGCCTCCTTCCACGGACGTAGCGCCCGTGAAACCTTCTTCCATGAATCGTTTCGTTGCCAGTTCTGACGTTTTTCCTTTTGAACAGATTACATAGAAGAGTGCATCCTTCTCCAGCTGCTGGTGAAAATACGCCATCGACGCATCCAACTCTGCATGGGGCATGTGCAACACCCGAATGCCTTCCCCTTCAATTTTCCAGTCATCGAATCTTTCTTTTGGCCGCACATCAACAAGTGTCAAAGGTTCCCGAGCGATCACTTTGCGTGCAAGCTCCGCTACTGGAATTGTCTGAATCTGAATGGAAGTTGTCATCATTTTATACCCCTTTCCACGCTTATATATGGCGATGCTTGTCTGTACGTTATGAGTCAGGATCACGGCTTGTACACGATCCCTTTCCTGCCGATATCCTACATGTACATTACCCACCAGAGTGCCAAGCTATTCACCTTAAAACAAATCAATATAGTGGAACTCATCAAATAGGATAAGTGGAATTCATCAAATAGTATGGAAGAAGAGAGTCCGGTTTCTCAGACTTAATCAGCACACCTCCTGGCCGTTGCTAACGGAGCAGACAGAGTGGAGTAAATGAAAGATAGGGGCAGAAATGGAACATAGATTGATCAAAAGAAATTGACAAGACAAAAATGAAGAGAACCCAAGTGAAAGCGGGTTACAGACCTGGAAGTAGGCGTAAGGAAAGAAGTGAAAAAGTAGCGTAGTAGTGAAAGAAAAAGAAAGTAAAGCGGTAAAGAAAGATGGGGAAGAAAAGATGTGAAAGCATTCTGGTAACAGAAAAGTAGTGAAAGAGGGAGTGGAGGGTGAAAAGGATGAAGAGAGAACTGAAGAGAGGGAAATGAATGAGCGGAGATTGGAAAGGTACTGTAGAGAGAAAAGAAAGAGAGAGGAATAGAAAGATAGAGAAATAGAAATAGAATGAGAAAGAGAGAAAGAGAGACAAATAGAAAGAAACAGAGATAAAGAGTTTGAGCTGAAGAAGCAATAGAAAAGAGAGAATAAACGCGTAAGGTAAAGAAATCAGAAAAGTGAGAAATGAAGAGACCAACAGGCCAGCAGATGAAGAGATTAAGAGAAGAGAGAGAAGAGACAATTGCAAAGAACAAAGGATGTCGAATTCAGGGAGATAAAGGCGCTTAAATAGATAAATAAAGAAAAACTATCAAAATCTCTTATCAATGATAAAATATAGTTGATTAATAGATTTTGATTTGCTACAATATCCATGAAACCGCTTTCTATTTTCAATAAAAAAAATCACTTGAAAACGGTTGCACTTCTATCTTACCACCGGTCAGAATACTTGGCAAGAGGCGATCGGAACACCGAAAAAGGGAGGGGATACGCCAATATCGGGCTCTGCGTTTTATCCTTGGACAGGATTGAGCTTGTGCAAGTCAGCAATACCATTTTAAGGAGGTAGTTAATGAAATGAGAGGCCTGAAGAAAAAAGTTGTCACTTCCATCGCCATGCTTGCAACCGCTTCCATGATCATCGTCCCTCAGGGCGGAAACAATGTTCAAAAAGCGGAAGCAGCCGCACAAAATGGCACCATGATGCAATATTTCGAATGGTATGTTCCGAACGACGGAAACCACTGGAACCGTCTGAAAAATGATGCGACCAACCTGCAAAACTTGGGGATTACAGCTGTATGGATTCCACCTGCGTGGAAAGGACAGAGTCAAGGGGACGTCGGTTATGGTGTCTATGATCTCTATGACCTTGGGGAGTTCAATCAGAAGGGGACTACGCGTACAAAATACGGAACGAAGAGCCAGCTGACATCTGCAATCAGTACCCTGAAGGGCAAGAGTATCCAAGTATACGGGGATGTCGTCATGAATCATCGTCTGGGTGCAGATGGTACAGAAGATGTAACGGCTGTGGAAGTCAACCCGAGTAACCGCAACCAGGAAATTTCCGGTGATTACACGATCAAGGCGTGGACAAAACTTGATTTCCCTGGACGTGGCAATACGTACTCCAGCTTTAAATGGAGATGGTACCATTTCGACGGCACAGATTGGAACCAAAATACACAGCAAAGCGGAAAGATCTACAAATTCCGCGGAACAGGAAAGAACTGGGATTGGGAAGTTGACACGGAAAACGGGAACTATGACTACCTGATGGGAGCAGACGTAGACGTTGACCATCCGGATGTCGCGAACGAGCTTCGCAACTGGGGTGTTTGGTACGCCAATACCTTGAACCTGGATGGCTTCCGAATCGATGCGGTCAAACATATCAAATTTGATTTCTTGAAAAACTGGCTGAACCATGTTCGCAGTACAACAGGCAAATCCCTGTTCTCTGTTGCTGAATACTGGAACGGCGATATGGGCAAGCTGAACAATTACCTGCAAAAAACAAGCTACAACCATTCGATCTTTGATGTACCGCTTCACTACAACCTGTACAATGCTTCCAATGGCGGCGGCGGATACAACATGGCCAACATTTTGAACAACACTGTCGTTTCCCAGCATCCTGGTCTGGCTGTAACCTTCGTTGACAACCATGACTCCCAGCCGGGACAATCGCTGCAATCGACTGTCCAAAGCTGGTTCAAACCTTTGGCGTATGCCCTTATTATGACTCGTGAAGCTGGATATCCTGCTCTGTTCTACGGAGATTACTATGGAACAGGCAACGGCGGCATCAGCTCCCACAAGAATAAAATTGATCCGATTTTGAACGCAAGAAAGAACCGCGCGTATGGTACTCAGCATGACTACCTGAATGACAGCAATATCATTGGCTGGACACGTGAAGGAACGAATTCATTCAACAAATCCGGTCTGGCTACGATCATGTCTGATGGCGCTGGCGGCGGCAAGTGGATGTATGTTGGAACACGCAACAAAAATGAAACCTGGTACGATATCACTGGCAACAAGGGTGGTACCGTAACAATCGACAACAATGGTTGGGGTTACTTCACTTGTAATGGCGGTTCCGTATCTATCTGGGTTCAGCAATAAGGATTTCGCTGGAACGAAACGGTTTAAACAAAGAATGGTGGTCTCAGGGTTTAGTCCTGGGCCACCATTCTTTGTTTCCGTGCCGATTGTGTCAGTGTAAACGAACTTGAATCCATACGTATGAATCAATGCGTATGAAATGAAGCTGCCCTTAGGCTCCAGCATGATGCCTGGATGCTACTGGGGCAGCTTCACTGTTTCCTGATTGTTGAGGTCAGGACTTTACTGCTTCATAATGATATTCAATTTCTTCCGTAGCTGCATTGTAATCAACCTCCAGATTGTGAGTCTCAAAATACCAGAGGTCGCTGTCTTCGATATAATATTCGATGCCATTTACGTTGGAACTGGCGCCAACCTTTGTTGGTTCTTCTGTAGAAATGCCAAGGGAAAAACTCGTTTGAATGGTGCTGTGACCGCCATATTTCACATGGAAACGGACGAAATCACCCGATTGCAAATCCAATTCATCCTGTAAATGGGAAGCTGCCTGTGAAGTGATGGATAGCTTCATCTTCAACCCGCCTTTCTTCTTCCATTCATTGAATTGCCTGTCTTCTCCCATTATGTCAGACCATGTGCCGGTTGACAAGATGAGCAAGCCGGAGATCTGTTCTGATTCGATTCTGTTCAGGCAGAGTGGGGTAAAAAAAAGATAACCGCAATAAATGTGATAAATATTTATTTGTCAAGCAGGAAAGTAAGCGCTTTCTTTGGAATTGAATAGAATAGAAGTGAATGGAATGGTATATGATATCGACATCGAGAGGGGGAAACAGCTATGTATCCTTTCGTTCCTATACGAAAACGAAAATATGGTCTTAAACGGTTCGTTCTGTTGCTGCTCATGATGCTGCTGGTTTTGAGTGGGTGCGGTGCCCGATATGCTTCTCCAATGATGGCTACGTCGGACGCGCCTTATCGGATACAGAGCGTCATTGACGAAAAAGCTTTCTTCGACCGCAGTCGGGATGAGGGTCAGCTTGCCATTCGATACTTTCACCTGACCGATCGGGAGAAGAGCGGAGACGCGATTTTGATAGAGAGCCCGGATGGCGAGAAGATGCTCATTGATGCCGGGTATGTCCCGACTGGCAAGAAGCTGGATCAATACCTGAACAGGCTAGACGTATCCAAACTGGATGTCGCCGTGGCTACCCATCCTCATCATGACCATATTGGGGGTTACCTGGAACTATTGCAAACTCAGGAAATCGGGCAGTTGCTCATGCCTGATTTGAGCAACCGAACGTCGACTTATCAGAAGTTCATGAAACTTGTGGAGAAAAACGACATTGAGGTTCATTACGCTGAAGAAGGTACGAACTTTATGCTCGGCTCCTCGGTGCAGATAGAGGTACTAAATCCTCCCAAGGGTACGACCGGCAAATGGGCGGGTTCTCTGAATACAGCGCAGATGAACAATCGTTGTCTGGTCATGAAACTCACTTATGGAGACCGGACGTTCCTGTTTACCTGTGACATTTACAGGCAGGCGGAACATGCATTGACCGCAAAGTATACGGATCAGCTGAATGTGGATGTGTTGCACGCTCCGCATCATGGAGACAATACCTCTTCTTCGATTCCGTTTATTTATACCGTACAGCCTAAAGTTACACTGATCAGCTCGCATGAACGTTACAGCAGCCGCGTATATTCGTCCTATGAAGAAGCGGGAAGCCGTGTATTCATGACCGGGGAACACGGAAATTTGCTCATCCTGACAGATGGCTATGATATCCAGATCGTCTCTCAGCAAGACCCTGATTGAAAATCGTAGTCTTGACGTATCAAATACGAGTCATGACGGGATGGCGCAGGTACTTGCGTATTACGCTGATTTGTCCAGCAGATGATATTGTCCGATGAGCGGAAGCGGTTTTTTCTCACCCTGCAAGGCATGAATGATCCCATAAATGGCGAGTATCAGCACAGCCAGATTGCCAAAAGGCAAAATAAAGAGCCAGCCGATCAGGGGAACAAAGGCACCGATGATGTTGACGACAATCGCAACCAGCAGCAGCATCAGCCCCTGATTGGCATGGAACAGGGAATAGCGGCTGGGTGGTTGATTGAGAAGTGGCAGAAAAAAGAGCACATAAGCCAGCGCAGCGAAAACTCTGTCTTGCTGAGGAATACCCTCGACCCCTTTATGAAAGGGGTTTTTTTGTGGTTCAACCATGGTTCCGAGACCTCCATTCAGATAGATTCATTCCCAATGTATGTAGGGAACCGTTCTCCCATGACAAGGAGATGAAACGGAAGGAGTGAATTTGCGTAAAAAAGGAAAACGAGTACCATGCACGAAGCAGGAGGTTGAGATGGAGGATCAAGACAAGGGTTATCACATTCATATTGAAAGCGCGGGCTATGAGAAGAAGCAGCCCATCCTGACCGACCTCTCTTTCCATGTAAGCCCGGGAGAAATGATCGGTCTGATCGGTCCAAATGGCGCTGGAAAAAGTACGGCGATCAAGGCGATGCTTGGACGACTTCCTTACCTGAAGGGAACGAGCTTTGCTCAACTTTCTAATTTGTCTCATTCATCTCCTCTCTCTGATCTGACGAAGGAGCAGGAAGACGAGACGGAAAAGGAACCGGTCAGCTGGAGCTACATTCCGGAGCATCCGGTCTATTATGATCATCTTACGTTATGGGAGCACTTCGAATTGATGGCTGCGCTTCACAGGCTGTCGCCAACTGTCCTGGAGGAGAGAGGCAATCAGTTGCTGAAGCAATACAGATTGCAGGCGGTTAAGCATCATTATCCTGCATCCTTTTCCAAAGGCATGCGGCAGAAGATGATGCTTATGCTCGGTCTGATCATCAGGCCTGATCTGTATCTGATTGACGAGCCCTTTATCGGACTGGACCCGCGAGGCATGCATTTGCTGCTGGAACAGCTACAGGAGGAACAGAAACGCGGCGCGGGCATCTTGCTGTGTACGCATGTGCTGGATACCGCCGAACGGATATGCAGCCGCTTTGTGCTCCTTCATCAAGGTTCTTTACTGGCCCAGGGAACGCTTGACGATCTGCGTGAGCGCTGCCAGTCGGCCTCGGACCAGTATCGATCTTTTACCCTGAGCCAGTGCTTTCATTATTTAACGGAGGAGATGGAAGAAGCATGACGAAGCGTTTGCATACTCGTTCATTCTCCATCTCGGTGGAATACCGTAAACGGATGCAGCACAAATGGAAGGCGCAATGGAAGTTTTTCACGCTGCTGATCGATTGGGTCACCGCCTTGTATTTGATTGTGCCCGCCATACTGTTTGCAGGTTTCCAGTATGTATCATGGTGGCAGGGCTTGCCTGGCTGGATGTCGGCGTGGACACTTGGGGTGTTGTTGCCCGTTAGCGTCATGTATACCGGAGCCGGAGCGCTCCGCTTGCCCCTATACCCCGCAGATGAATGGATGCTGAGCGACCACCCGCGCTGGTTGCGTGGACTAATAAGCAGAGTGATCACGTATGAACTGGGCAAAAATGCGGTATGGCTTCTTGGATTGGTAGCCGGACTGGCCCCCATCTATGGACACTTGTACGGGCACGGGTCTACTGCAGTCTGGAATGGCGTACTCTGGCTGTTGTCTTTATGGCTGTTTAGATTAGTTCGGCAGTTGGGACAGCATGCCATTGAAGGCACATGGATGGGCTGGACGAAGCGAGGACTGAAAGGGCTATATTTGTTGATCATATCGGTTTGCACAGGGCTGATTACGTATGTGATGAGCGAAGCCAACCAGCAGGACCAATTTGCGCTGTCCCTTTCCTTTATGATGATCGTGCTAGCCGGACTGTCAGTCTGGTTGCTCCGAATGCGATTGCGTCAGACAAGCTGGTTTACGGCCGATTTGCACAGGGAGAACCGACTGGCCGGACAAATGTACGGGATTGCACTCGGTAATATCACGGACAGCAAGCCGCTGATTCGCCTGAAACGTCCCGTATATATGGTTTTTCAAAAAGGATGGTTTCGTAAGCGCACACCGGACCATATGGCAGCCGAACTGCTGGTTAAGCATATCGCGCGCAAATTCACCCATGTCATCACATATGGACAATTTACAGGCATCAGTATGATGGCGGTGTTCCTCTCGCCGATATGGATCAAGGTTGCGTGCTGGTTCGTGCTGCCATGCCTGCTTGGCTACTGGATCATCCTGCAATTTCGCCAGTTTAAGGAGGAGACGGTTCTTAGCCTGACCAGTGGCCTGATGCCGGTTGAAGCCACTTCAACCGCTTTGCTCACCCTGATTGCGCCCTACCAGATTTGTTTGACATTGGCGGTGTTAGGGAGCCTTTTCTTGACATAAACGAAAAAATGTGATTGCTTTTGAAGCAAGCAGGTATAAGAGCGGGGAGATTAGGGTTAAGCTAACGACGAAGTCAAGAGACAGAAAGGATCGTACGTATGCTGGAAGCCAATACGCTGGTCTTTCGTTTTGAGGATCGCCGTGATGCTTATTTTGCTTTTGATACATTGCTGGAGCTTGGATATCAGCCCGTCTTCCACCCGGATGAAGCAGAGCCGATGCTCCATATCCATATTGAGAAGAATGATCTCACCTCCGCCCTGGAAATTGCTCAGGCTCATGGCGGGGAACTGGTTGATGAACCAGCCGGGAAACAATATGCTACCTTTCAATCCGCTTATGAGATGGGCGAGGAAATTGCCATTCCCGCGCACATGGTGACCGAGGATATGAATGAGACTTATATGGCAGGGCTGGAACAGAAGGAAGACGAGGATGAGAATGAGCTTGATTATGCAGGTCTCGCTGAGGAAGAGGCGTTAAATGCCTTCTCGGCAGATCGGATGTAAGGTGCAGGTAAGTGGACAGTGACAGTGCGAAGAGGACTGGAGAGAAACGGAGAGTATCCCGGAAATGATAAATCGGGATACTCTTTTCATTTGCAGGGAGAGGGAAAGGCTGAAGTCAGCTCAATGGCCTAGTGTTCCTGTGCCGTTTGAAGCGCTGCATGCATGCCCGCGGTGTAGCCGGTGGAAAAGGCCGCTGTAATGTTATAACCGCCTGTATAGCCATGAATATCGAGGATTTCGCCGCAGAAGAACAAGCCAGGCATGATTTTCGATTCCATCGTTCCCGGGTGGACTTCCTTGAGGTGAATGCCGCCACCGGTTACAAAGGCTTCTTCCAGGGAAAGGGTACCGTTAATCTGAACCGGGAAAGCCTTCATTTTCTCACACAGCTCTCGCCATTGCTGTTTCGGAATATGGTCGTACGTAATGTGCTCGGCCAGCTGGCTTTTCTTGAGCAACAGCGGGATGATTCGTTCGGGCAGAAGGGTTTTCAGGGCATTTTTGATCGTTTTCCGGTTTTCCTGCTCCATCATCTTCAGTGACTCCTGATAAAGCTGTTCCAGTGACTTACCCGGGAACAAATCGATGGTCAGGAGAACAGTCGGGGTTTGCTCTTTCTTCAGCGTCTTGACCACATATTGGCTGCAGCGCAGTGCCGCCGGGCCTGACAGTCCGAAGTGGGTAAACAGCACGTCTCCGGCGTGTTCGATGATCGGCTTCCCTTTCCGGTTCCACACTTTCAGCGTAATGCCCCGCAGCGCAAGCCCCTGGAGCGACTTGTCCTGAATCCACGCTTCTGCGGAAGTGAGCGGGACTTCGGTCGGAAACAGCTCCGTAATCGTATGTCCGGCGTCCTCGGCCCACTTGAATCCGTCTCCGGTCGAACCCGTATGCGGAACTGATTTGCCTCCGGTCGCCAAAATGACAGCAGGAGCATTCAGGCGGGTTCCATCCTTGCACAGCACACCTGCCGTCTGTTGCTGCTCATACAGAACCTGCTGCACAGGTGAATCCACCCGGATATCCACACCCTGTCTCTTCACCGCATGAATCAGGGCATCCACTACCGTTTTGGCCTTGTCCGACACGGGGAACATCCGGCCGTCGTCCTCTTCCTTGAGCGCGATGCCTAGTTCTTCGAAGAAACGGATAATATCGTGATTGTTGAAATGAGAGAAAGAACTGTGCAGAAACCTGCCATTGCCGGGAATATGACGGATCAGTTCATCCAATTGTTTGGCATTGGTGACGTTGCACCTGCCGCCTCCTGAAATGCCCAGCTTCCGTCCGAGCTTGTTGCCTTTGTCCAACAGGAGAACCCTGGCGCCATGCTTGCTTGCGGCAATGGCCGCCATCAGGCCGGAGGGCCCTCCACCGATGATAATCGTATCGTAATTCATTCGTTGACTCCTTCGTCGTCTGTGCCTGTAAACGTGGTATACTGGGGTAAGCAGCCGTAAGAGGCTGTTCAGTTATTTATAAGACGAAACGGGTTGTATTTGTAGCTATTGTACCGAAAACGAAACCGGATTGCATCTCGCAGATCGGAAAGGGGTAGGAATGCATTGCCTGAATTATTACAGATCGGTTCATTTATGATACAGTCGAAGCTGCTGATTGCCTTTACTGCTGGAATCAGCGCCTATTACGCCATGTTGTGGAAGCTGAAGCAGTCAGAGGTGCTGCGGCTCTCACCGCGCTTTCTGGAGATATTGATGAATGGAGCCTGGATCGTGATTCTCATCTGGAAGTTTGGCCCGCTCCTGACCCATCCCTCTCTTGTTGTTGAACATCCTTTGATGATTTTGCTTATAAACGGGGGGAGGGAGGATCTGCTGATCGGTCTTCTCGCAGCTTCCATCTATCTCATTTACCGTATATATCGGGAGTCCATGTCTTACCGATCCGCGGGTGATTTGCTCAGTTATGGCGCCATCGTGTTTGTCACGATCTTGATGACTCCATTTTGGGAATATGGACGCGCTACAGATGTGCCATGGGGCATTACCGTGCAGACGGGGGGCGAAGCATACCATCCCGTAAACGTGTATATGCTGCTGGCAGGACTGATCGTCCTGGGAAGACTGCTCATGCCGAAACCTCCCATTGGAAGCGGGCGCCATTTGAAGGCATTTCTGATCACCTTCGGCATCCTGCTGTTCGGCATTTCCCTGACGCTTCCACCTGCTGAAGGCTGGGTGCTGTCACCGCTGCAGCTGGTCAGTCTGGTCATGGCGGGCGTCGGATATGTTTTGCCTCCTTTACGCATAATAGCAGCGAAAGGAGATGATGAGGATATGGAACCAAATGGCACACAGGATTCGATGGCTCAAAAAAGACAGCAGAAAGAAAACCAAAACCAGACCCAGAACCATGGCAAGGATAAAAACTTCTTTGTAGACAAGCATTTGGACGGTCCAAATCGTCCATCTACGTAAGCGGGCGGTGATCCTATGAAGGATCAGAGAAATCGCGACAACCGCAACAAGGAGAGATTGGAAGCGCTGGGAAGCCCGGAAATGGACCCGTATGAAATTGCCTTTCGGGAGGAATTTCTGGAGAACGGTCATCATACCCGCCAAGCGTTTGTCAATGAGCATGGCGTAATCATCGGAGATCATGAATACCAGTCAGCGAACTCTCCGCTGGAGCAATGGACGAAGGATACTGACCCAGCCATCATGTCGGGCGATGGCTGGGTGCATCCGTTCAAGGACATCGGATTTCATGCCGATGAGAACAAGGCGTACTTTGAAGATGGTGTTCCGCTCTCCAATGGCAGACTTGCCCATCCCAATCAGGATGCGGCCCACGATATGATTTTTCAGGACAAACCGGATAAGAAGAACAGGAAGAAAAGGCATCATTCTCGCCCGCAGGAACCGTAGTCGTGTGAGTTTGTTCATTGACTTTTCCTTCGATTGGCTTTCCTTTCCCTGCAAGGTATAATACAATGATAGAAATCACCTTGCGAAGGAGTGAATTCAAGGTATGTCCATGTCATTTGAAATGTATATGTCTGATATGGTTCAACCGATGAGGGATGAACTGACAAGATTGGGAATTACAGAATTGCGGACTGCTGAGCAGGTTGCAGAAGCACTGGATCAGGCAAAAGGAACGATGATGATCGTTGTCAATTCCGTGTGCGGTTGTGCGGCAGGACAATGCCGTCCTGGTGTAGCCAAAGCGCTGGAGCACGATGCGGTTCCAGATCAACTATATACGGTATTTGCAGGTCAGGATCGTGAAGCGACGGCGAAGGCGAGAGAATATTTCGCGCCGTACCCGCCATCTTCGCCATCCATTGCCATCCTCAAGGACGGGGAGCTCGTTCATTTCATCGAGCGTCAGCAGATTGAAGACCGTTCCGCTGAGGCCATTGCCGCTGAA
>NZ_JBHUMM010000045.1:0-79863 GCF_042685085.1 Marinicrinis sediminis | reverse complement strand
CAATTGCACTCAATAACAAGAAGCCGCCTTTTCTCAAGAAAAGGCGGCTTCTTGTGTAAATAAAGCAATTATATTTTAGTTCCGGTCATCTTATTTGATTAGCTTCTCATGTACAGTTACATCAACATAACCCTCTGGAGCAGTTAACTTAAAGGATTGAGTTAAAGCTGATTGAGCATCAATTTCCAATTCAGTGACTTCTACTGCCAATGCGATGTTGCCTTTGGAATCAAATGCTTCAAAATGAAGCAGGATACCCGTTTGCTCATCGACAATCATTTTGTACTTCTCTGCTTTATTTTTAAAGGGCGATACTCCTTCAATGATGATCCCTTCTCGCCCAAGTATTTTTGTTGAACCTGTGATGCTGAAATTACGAGATTCTTCATCCATCCAAAATGCCAGTGCTTGTGGAAAACTGACTGTACCACTGTCACCGGGTGCTGCAGGATCAGGCCTGTAAATATATACGGGTGCACCTTCTCTCATTTGCTTGCGAATACCAGGGGTCTGGTGAGCAGGTTCGGAAACAGGTGAGATATGGTATGTTTTTCGGACATCATCTTGTATGAGAATTTGACGATGATTGGATATCGTTGTTCTCAACAGTTGATTGTCAGTATTGTATATTTTTACTTTACTCCCAGCTTGCTCGGTTTCATTCACTTCAAATTCAATTTTGCGAACGGAGCCGTCAGATGAAGTTTGGATGTAGGACCCTTTTGCATGTTTGTAATAATCAATGGCATTCTCCATCTTGTTTTTGATGCTTTTTAATTCGGGTGTTAATGGTTTTGGATCAGCATTTACATTTTGATTGATTACAATTGAAAGAATCGTTAAGCATACCATTGATACGATGCCTATAAACCACTTATTTTTCTTCATTATTTACCTCCTCATATTTACCAGCTGATTCTCACTGCATCAGCTACTGTGTCATTCCAAGCATCTGTTGCGTCTAATTTCATGTATACAGTACCATAATTGGTTCCTGAACCAATTGAATTCCAGCCCCCTGGAGCAGTGTCTTGATTGATCGTGGATACATAAATGCCATCTACATAATAATCAACAGTTGCGGTTGCATAGACAGTATTTAAGTGTACCTCATAATCCATCCCTGTTCTACTCGAATATGAAACCCCAGTATTTACATTCCATCTGTAATATGACCCTGTGTTCCAATCCCTAGAATACTGGATTCTAAAGTCATTTGATACAGAAGCACCGTGAGTAATTAAATTAAAGGTACCAGAATAACTGTCTGTACATCCGGAAGTAGCAGGGTCATTATCACATCTTTTTGATGCAGCAAATGATGAAGATGTAGCAGAAAAAATAACTAATAGACTTACTGTCAACATAAGGATTTGTTTTTTCAAATAAATCACCTTTTTCTTATTATTAGATTTTTGAACAAGCATATTTAATCACCCCCTTTATTTTATTTCAAAAAAATAGACGTTCTCAGAGCAGAATAAGTTCACAAATTAATCAAATTTTCATTTTTTTTACAAATGAAGATTCTTTCCTGTTGTTATTAGGTAGGGTATACTAAAATACAATAAATGACGTGTACAGGAGTGGATAGAGATGAGCATGCAGCAGGAAATCATTCGGCAACTGGGCGTGAAGCCGGAAATTGAGGTCGAGCAGGAAATTCGCAAGCGTGTAGATTTTCTGAAGGAGCAAGTCAGGCAGTCCCGGACGACCGGATTGCTGATCGCGATCAGCGGAGGCATTGACAGCGCTGTTGCGACGGCCCTGTGCAAACAGGCGACAGATGAACTGAGCGAGGAAACCGGCATGGCCTACCTGACCCTGGGGGTGTTCCAGCCTTATGGTCAGCAGGAGGACATAGCGGACAGCTATGCCGTCGCAGAAGCCTTTCAGCTGACGCATAAAGTAGAGACCAATATTCAGGAGACGGTCGATGAGATCGCCATTGAAGTCGAGGATGCCATGAAGGGGATCGGGGTACACCGTCATGTCAGTATCCCGGGCAAGGGCAATATAAAGGCCAGAACGCGGATGGTCATGCAATACGCCCTCGCATTTGAACAAAATTTGCTGGTGGTCGGAACGGATCATGCTTCGGAAGCGATTACTGGATTCTTTACCAAATATGGCGACGGTGCTGTGGATGTGACTCCGCTCAGTACGCTGAACAAGCGCCAGGTTCGTATGCTGGCCCAAAAGCTGGGTGTTCCGCAGTCCATCCTGGACAAAGCGCCAACCGCAGGACTGTGGGAAGGCCAAACCGATGAGCAGGAACTGGGGATATCGTATGCAGACAACAGCGACTATCTCGAGGGCAAATCGATTGATCAAGAGGCGGCAGAAAAGCTGGAGCAGATGTTTGTCAAAACGGCTCACAAACGCTCGCTTATTCCAGGTATTTAACCCGCACAACAGAGAACTCAGTGTAAGTGGAGGATGAATGAATGACGGACAAACCCAGATCCTATACGGGCCTGATTGTGACACTTTCCATTGTCATTAACGCCCTGGTGGCCTTATTGTTTTTTTTACCCGAGTATGACGGCGATCTTCAATTCGATGTCTATGTACTGCCGCTGCTCAATGCGATATTGAACAGCTTCACCTTTATTTTTCTGACGGCCTCGCTATTTTTTATCAAGCAGAAAAACATACGTATGCATCGCCGTTTTATCTATGCCGCCTTTACGACTACGGCACTGTTCCTGCTGTCTTACGTGACCTATCATTACTTGACGGAATCCACCTCTTATGGCGGTAGCGGAGTGATGAAGGGCATCTACCTGTTCATTTTGCTGACGCATGTGCTGCTTGCGATCGTGATCGTACCACTGGCGTTGACGACACTGGCGCGCGGACTGACGATGCAAGTCGAGAAGCATCGCAAAATTGCGAGATGGACGATGCCGCTTTGGCTTTATGTCAGCCTGACCGGTGTGATCGTCTATCTGATGATTTCACCGTATTATGCGAACTAATGGGTACGAGAAGAGGCATGACGCCATCAAGCGAGTCATGCCTCTTCTGCTGCCAACCCGTTTCCCATACCTCTCTCGTTCCAGGGAAGTTACAGCTTTGCGGTTACTTTTTCAATAACGGATGAGGTGCGCGCGATGATCGTATCGACCTGCTCCTTCGTCGTACAGAGCGGCAGCCAGTAATAGATCGTGTCGCCTAAAGGACGCAGAATGAGCCCTTCCTCCAGTCCCTGCTTGTAAATCTGATAGCCTGCCCGCTTGACCGGGTCATAGGCTTCCTGACGATCCTTGTCCTTCACGAGATTCAGGGCTGCTACCATGCCGAGTCCCCTGATATGATCCACATGCTCCAGGTCCGCGAAGCGACGGAATTGCTGCTGCATGTATGCGGAAACCTCTTGTACATGCCCCAGCAGATTGTCATCCTCGAATATATTCAGACTTTCAATGCCAACTGCACAGGCGAGGGGATTCCCCGTAAAGCTGTGACCGTGGAAAAACGTCTTCAGTGTCTCATAATCATCATAGAAAGACTGGTAAATCTCTTCCGTACAAAGTGTGGCCGATAAAGGCATCACCCCGGCGGTCAGCCCTTTAGACAGGCAGATAAGATCCGGTGTCATGCCGGCATATTCACAGGCAAACATTTTCCCTGTTCGTCCGAAGCCGGTGGCCACTTCATCAGCAATGAGGTGGATCTCATACGTATTGCACAATGCCCGCAGACGGGTGAGAAAATCCGCTCCATAGATATGCATGCCGCCAGCCGCCTGAATAAGTGGTTCAATGACAATGCCTGCTATTTCCGACTGATGACGTTTCATCAGGTCTTCAATGGCCTCAAGGCTTTGCTCCATGCCGGAGATGGCAGGTGAGGGTGCCTGATAGGCGGAGAACAGCAAAGGCTTGAAAATGGCATGATACAGGTCCACGCCTCCCACACTTACCGCTCCCAGCGTATCTCCGTGGTAGCTGCCCTGCAAATAAATGAACTTGTGCTTGGTCTTATGGCCCTGATGTTGCCAGTATTGATAGGACATCTTCAGGGCGACTTCCACCGCTGTGGAGCCGTTGTCGGAATAAAATACACGCGTCAGCCCTTCCGGTGTTCGTTCCACCAGCTTTTCGGCGAGTACAATGGCAGGTTCATGCGTGAGTCCGCTGAACATCACATGATCCATGCGCTCCATTTGTTCCTGAATGGCCTGTTTGATACGAGGATGTCCGTGACCGTGTACATTGACCCACCACGAAGAGACCGTATCCATGTATGTACGTCCATCTGCGCCATACAGGTGAATGCCTTCCGCCTTTTCAATCAACAGGTGATCCTGATTTTCGTAATCCTTCATCTGTGTGAAAGGATGCCACACATATTGGCGGTCTTTGTGCAGCAGCTGGGCTCTTTTATGTTCCTCCATGTGATATCCTTCCTCCTTGTCTTCCTGATTGAGAATGACCTTTCAACGTTCCTGCAAGATAGTGTAAACTAGGAATGAATGTTGTCGATTTCGCTATGATTTTGTACTTAACCATTCCGCAAGCATCTCAATTTGCTCAGCGGACAACTGATCGGCATAAGCGGGCATCATCTTCCGTCCTTCGCTAATGACCTGGATGAGCTCTTCCTTGGTGAGCTTGCTTCCGATTTGGGACAGGTTCGACTTGCTGCCCATATTGCCCTCCAGATCGGTTGCATGACAGGATAGACAACGTTGTGTATTGTATAGTTCTATAGCCTCGGGAAAGGCTTCCTTGTCCTGATTCACATGATATCCGGACCCGGATTCCGAGTTTCCGCAGGCGGTTAAAGTGAGTGTCAGCACCACAGCTGCCATTCCGATACGAATCGATTTCATGATTCTTTTTCCCCCTAGCTTCATCGCAATTTTAACATAATGATAGCCGATATGGGGATGGAAACCAAATCAAAAACGTCACATTTTACAGCAAAAGGTTTGTGGAGCCTACGCTTCAGCGGGAGACACAGGATAAATGTGGCTGCAAGATAAGAAGACAAGATGCGAATAGAAGAGGAGGTCATGGAAATGGTCCAGACCTGTTCAGCCAAAGAGCGTAACACCCAGCTGGAGGAAATGGCAAGCGGCTGGCTGGATGTATTGATTATCGGAGAAGGTCCGACCGGGGCGGCGATTGCGTGGTACGCGGCTTCGATGGGCATGAAGACCGGACTCATTGCAGAAGGGGATTTTGCCAATGATCTGTATGCCTGTCTGTCTCCCGGTTATACCGAAAGTATGCTTGCAGAGTATCGAAGAAGAAGCCCGCTAATGAAGGAGTGGGCCAGGCTGGCAAAAGCGGCTCCTCATGTGATTCATCCCTTGCAAGTCTGCCTGCCCTACTACAGGAAAGATCAGTACGACTATTGGCGGAACCGGATTCAGCTGGCCCTGTTTGGTTCCTGGCTGAAGAGGCGTAATCGCGACTCTGTGCCCGCCATCCTGAATGCAGATGAATTGCTGGAAATGCATCCCTCACTGGCATCACATCGGCTCAAGGGTGGTGTCGTCTATCAGGATTATCGCATAGACGGCATGCGGCTGGCGATGGAATGGATCAAGGGGGCGCATGAACACGGTGCCCGGGTGTGTAATTATGTCCGGGTAGACCACCTGCGAACAGACGGACGCAGACTGAACGGGGCGGATGTGACGGATCTCAAGAGTCATCGTACCTACAGCCTGCGTTCCAAAGTGGTCATTAACGCGGCTGGTTCCGCTCTGCACGCCTTGATCTCCGCTGATCCCGGATGGCGTGTGGAAGAGAAATCCGACGAGCCAAACGAGAATGCATCGACGGAGCCTGCTTATCTCTGCCAGGAGCGTATTCATTTTGACTGGCTGGCGGTTGAGAACCGCAAGCTGCGTCTTCAAAAGGCGGTCAGTTTTCCATGGGTGGAGGGCTGGGTGTATGCGTGGCCTGTGAAGGAGCAGACGCACATCTATGTGCAGCGTGCACCGCTTGCGTTACTCGATCATAAGGAGAACAAGTGGATGAAGATCGTCCTGGAGCTGTTCAATCGATATATCCCGGACGCGTCGCTTGGGCCAGAGGATGTCAAAATGGTCAGACAGGGTAGCCAGTTTATGGAGCCAAGTCTCCCGAATTTGCATATTTCACCTTCTGGCCTGATCAGTATGGAGCAGGCAGATGGACCATCTGTGCTGCAAACAGCCGAGCAGGTCATTGAGCTTGTACGCAATCGCTTGCGTGAAGAACATGGCTATCGTGGCAAGTGGAGAGAAGTGCAGTGGGGCTCGCGCCCGTTGCCCGGCGGAGGCTATCTGGGAAAAAGCTTTACCGATTACCGTACCCGAACCATTCAGATGTGTATGGAAAGAGGCGTGCCGGCAGCCTGGGCAGAGCATCTGCTGGAGACTTATGGCTCAGGAACGGAATACATCATGGGTTTTGTCAGAGAAATTTCAGAGCAGGAATCGATGCTGATGCGTCTGTTGTGCGCGGAAGTGCTCTATGCCGTCCAATATGAAATGACCGTAGAAGCGGCTGATTTTTTCCTGCGAAGAACAGGGATGGGCTCTATTCATTTCAGTTATGCATCGGATATTCTGCCATCGATCATTCAGATGATGGGTGAATTGCTGGACTGGTCGCAGGAGGAATGTGAGAGACAGTTCCACGCTGCTGCCGCCGTCATCGAACAGATACAGCCCGTCTTCGCGAAGGAAGACCCATCAGAAACTGGGGAGGACAGGGCAGCCGAGGTCTCCGAACCGATTGAGTCTGTTTCCTCCGACCACTATCAGGACGAAGCGGCTGCGGCACTGGCACCAGACCAGAATGCCGATCCGGGTTCAGATAGAGAGATGGATGCTACCCAGCAAACTGAGCTTATTCAACAAACCCGGCAAACTCAAGAAACCCGGGAATCCGATGAAATCCAGGATGCACAGGAACCAGAGATAACAGAGGGATCACAGGAAACAGATAAAACACAGGAAACAGATAAAACAGAGGGAATCAAAGAAATTCACGATACGACAGGGGAACGGAAATAGCATGACAGAGCAGATAGAACGAACGTATTTTGTACAGCAGCTTCTGCGATGGTTTATTAAGCATCAGCGGGATCTGCCATGGCGCCAGACGAAAGACCCTTATAAAATTTGGGTCTCCGAAATTATGCTACAGCAAACGAGAGTAGATACCGTGATTCCGTACTACGAGCGTTTTCTGGACCGTTTTCCAACGGTTCAGGCTCTGGCAGAAGCTCCCGAGGCGGACGTTCTGAAGCTGTGGGAAGGACTGGGTTATTATTCACGGGCAAGAAACTTGCAGCAGGCAGTCAGAGAGGTACAGGCCACCTATGATGGCGTGGTGCCGTCAGAGCCAGACGCATTTTCCGCTCTGAAAGGGGTCGGGCCTTACACGAAAGGAGCGGTTCTCAGTATTGCCTACAATCGACCGGAGCCTGCCGTGGATGGCAATGTCATGCGCGTATTGTCCCGTTATTTCCTCATCGAAGAGGATATTGCCAGACCTGCCACCAGAAAGAAAATGGAGCAGCTCATTCGGGAGATGATTCCGCATGAGGATGCGGGGGATTTCAATCAGGGACTGATGGAACTGGGTGCGCTGGTGTGCACCCCTCGCTCTCCTTCCTGCCTGACCTGTCCGGTGATGGAACATTGCCAGGCGCGTCTGGAAGGGAAAGAGGAACAGTTGCCTGTCAAGAAAAAGGCAAAGGCACCAAGAAAGGAATATCGGGTGGCAGCCTTAATCGCGGCACCGATCGAGGAAGAACAGGGCGGATTTTCTTCATTCCGCTATGTCATGCGTCAGCGTCCAGATACGGGCTTGCTCGCTCAGATGTGGGAATTGCCGCATTTGGAAACCGTTCGGGAGGAGAATCCATCCGAAGGTTTGGCGGACAGGTCGGATCTGAAGCAGCTGGCCGAGATGATCCGTCAGGAAACGGGCATCGCAGTGAAACCCGTCGAGTTGCTGCTGGAAACGGAGCATATTTTCAGCCATATTCATTGGTACATGAACGTGTATGTGTTTTCACCTGACAGTACAGGGGCTTCTCAACAGATGCAAGCCAATCGCTACCGGTGGGTTAGCAGACCGGAGCTGGAGCAACTGGCTTTGCCAAATGTATTTGTGCGTGTGTTTCAGCATTTATTTGCCAAGTAGCAGCCAGCTGTGCTTCTGGGGACGCAGCCACTTTACAGTCAGCCACGGAATGACCAGCGCGATGGCAAATAGCAGCCAGACATACACTTGATAGAGCAGGGTGTGACCGGGTGCCTCCAGGGCCCGCCGCAGCAGGTCAAGCACGGCAACATGAGTTAAATAGATGCCGAAAGAGTGCACGCCCAGTTGGAACAAGAGCTTGTTGCGTCCATGTTCAGCGGGCCGTGCAGCCATGCGTTCCGCCGCATAAAGCAAAGTGAGCGCAGCCAACAACGCGTAAAGATGAAAAGAAGCGTCAAAGAGCACAGTTGGCGCACGGTAAACGCCCGCGTAGGCCCAATAAAATACGGTGCTGTAGGCGATGCCGACGACCAGGGTTAGCAGTGTCACAGCGAGTCCATATTTCTGAAGACGTCTGCGTACAACCGGATAAGTCATGCCGATATACCCGCCGATTGCAATGAGCCCCATATAACCGAACATATAGGTAGCTCGGTAGGGGACTGGCCCCACTTGCTGTGCATACACATAGGTGATGGCATAAAAGACACATTGCACAGTTATCCCGAACAAAATCCAGAGATAAGGACGTTGTCTCCACCGCTGTGCGAGCATCATCAGCACGGGGAACAGCAAATAAAACTGAAACAGAATAAAAAAGAAATACAAATGAGGAGCAGCCTGACCAGTCAGGAGCAGCTTCAGCATGTTCAGAAAATCCCAGCGCCATGCTTCTCCTTTTATAAATGGCAGCAGGCACGTGTAATACAGCTGATACAGCACCGACCAGATGACATAAGGGACCACAATATAGGCAAGACGCTTCCGGTAGAAGGATCGAATCTGCGTCAGACTGAAAGGTTGGTCATATCGATAGAACAAGACCATGGCACTGAGCAGAACAAAGACAGGGACAGCAAAATTGCTCATTTTGTTTACGTATAGAAAAACGGTATGAGTCAGTGTGCCTGGTGTGACGGAGACAAGGGTTTGACTGGTGCTGTGAATGAGTAGGACACCCAGAATGGCAAAGGCGCGGACGTAAGTGATCGCGTCGAGGCGTGGTTTATTCATGGTTTGAATTCCTGCTTTCTTGCTGTTTCATTTTTTTCCATAAACGGAACACCTGATCTATTATTGATGATCCCCATGAAAAAAGCAAGATGTCGATCACAGGATTCGACATCTTGCTTTTTGGTGTTGACGAATTATTTTTTCGCTGCTTCGTAGCGCTTGTTTACTTCATCCCAGTTGATGACATTGAAGAATGCTTCGATGTAGTCCGGGCGCTTGTTTTGATATTTCAGGTAGTATGCATGCTCCCATACGTCCATACCGAGAATTGGAGTCATGCCTTCCATAATCGGGCTGTCCTGATTTGGTGTGCTGCTAACAACCAGTTTGCCATTTTGATCGACGCTCAGCCATGCCCATCCGCTTCCGAAGCGGGTTTTGCCAGCTGTTGCGAAGTCTTCCTTGAATTTATCATATCCGCCAAGCTCGCTATCGATGGCTTCGCCCACCGCGCCAGTCGGGTTGCCACCGCCATCAGGAGACATCACGCTCCAGAACAACGTGTGGTTCGCATGTCCACCGCCATTGTTTCGAACGGCACCGCGGATGTTGTCTGGTACGCTGTCCAGATCCCCGATCAGGTCTTCGATGGATTTGCCTTCCAGATCCGCGTGACCTTCGAGCGCAGCATTCAGATTGTTCACGTAAGTGGCATGATGACGATCGTGGTGAATCATCATCGTTTGCTCGTCAATGTGTGGTTCGAGTGCGTTGTTTGCATACGGAAGTGCTGGTAACTGATGTGCCATGAATAAACAACCTCCTAAATAGTTGGTTTTCCCAAGGAATATTATCCCTGATTTTTGATAGTAAATCAACACTTATGTATAAAAAGTCGTAAAGCCCTCGTTTTTTCTGTCGGCGCATGGGGTCAAATGATGGGACTTCTTCAACTCTCTACTCTTTTACCCGTCTTCACAGGAATGGAAACATATTTCGCCTTTCGCTAGTCTGTAAAGGATGCTTCCTCCGTATCCGGCTCTTTCCCCCGACTCTCGATCTCTTCAATAATCTCATGATGCTTGGATACACCCTGGGCATTGAGCCACGGAGAGAGATCACTCATCGTACGATGATGAAAATCGAGCTCATGCTGTTTCCAGTCTTTCAAACGAACATCTTCCAGTTGTTGCAGACTTCTCAGGTTATACATGCTGCGTCCTCCTTCCTTATCCAACTCTATTGTGTACGAAAGGGAGGAACGGTATGCAATATGTGGAGACAAGAGGTCGAAACAGGCGGATAAAATAAAACAAAAATGCTGTAAATAACTTGAAATACATAAACATTCTTCTTTGTAAACGCTTTAAATTAAGCGCTTTCAAGAGAAAAACGAAGATTTTGCAAGGTTTTTGAGAAAAAACTAAAATTTGAAGAGGAATTTGACGGTTTTTGTCGTATTCTATTACACTATACAAATAGGATATTTACAAAAGATTAATACTTGCACCATAATAGCAGAGCAGGGAGCGGATTCAGGATGCTTAATGTACGTTCTTTTCAATTGAGTGACTATTCCCCTATTACACAGTTCATGCAGGAAGTATTGTCGGATGAATGTTATGAAGAAACGATGGAGGCTTTTGCCAATCAGTTGTCCTGGGATTCTGAATTGGTCATGGTAGCCGAAATGAGCGGACAAGTGATCGGCACCATTATTGGAACGATTGATCATCATCGCGGATATTATTATCGGGTGGCCGTGGCAGAAGCGAAATGGAACGGAGAGGTTGACGCAGCACTCATTCGGGCCTTGAAGCAACGGTTTGATTCCCGAGGCGTACGCACTGTGGTGGTGCCATTGGATGAGCATAATGAAACGCTGTTGCCGCTATATCGGTCTCTCGGGTATGAGGATCGTCATTTTGAAGCAAGTATGGATCGCAAATTATCCATTTGTTCCTGTTAGACATGCACACGTACCGGGATTGATCTCGGGCCAGCTTCAGATAGAGAACATGAGGAATTTATAGGAAAGCATATCTTTTTGTCATTTAATTGTGGCATCGAGATATGCTTTTCTATTACTATAGAAGATAAAGAAGTGAGCAAGTAAGCAAGTAAGCAAGAAAGCAGGAGAGAAAGAAAGCAAGAAAGCACGAAAGCACGAAAGCACGAAAGCAAGAACGGAAGCCGGAGAGCGCTTCTGTAAATGATGAACAGGAAAGGACGAAATGATGAGCGGATACGTCCCCTATATGATCAAAAGCTTTAAACATGACGGTCACTTGCACCGAATGTGGAAGGAAAACTGGCTGTTGGGCGGCGAGCTGCTTACTCCGGAGCATCGGGAAGCAGGTCTCTTCATTCTGATCAATGACCATACCCCCATCCAGGAAGCGAACGGGAATGAATGGGTAAGCCGCATTCCGGGCGTCTCCTTTTTTGTTCCCGGCAGCTGGTTCAATGTCGTCGCCCTGATGGAAGCATCGGGTATACGTTACTATTGCAATATTGCTTCGCCTCCCTACAGTGACGGGAGATGCATGACGTACATTGATTATGATCTTGACGTCGTAGTCTCCCATGACAAGCAGGTGCATATTGTAGATGAAGAGGAATATGAGCATCATAAACTAAAGTACCATTACTCGCCGCTCGTGCAGAAGAAGGTGCAAGCCGGACTGAATCGGCTTCTGGAACGCATTGAGCTGAGACAGGCTCCCTTTCATGATGATACGGTAAGAGCCTACTATTCGGCCTGGCGGGCGTGGCGAAATCGGGGGTTGGAATGAAGGAATTAACGATCTACACGGATGGCGCATGTTCGGGTAACCCGGGACCTGGCGGCTGGGGAGCATTGCTGATGTATGGAGAGCATCGCAAGGAAATCTCCGGCGCCGAAGCGAATACGACGAATAACCGGATGGAAATCGAAGCGGTTATCCAGGCGCTGGAACTGCTCAAGGAGCCCTGTGAGGTGAAGCTGTATAGTGACTCCGCTTATGTCGTCAATTGCTTCAAGCAAGGTTGGTATCGCAACTGGCAGAAAAATGGCTGGAAAAACAGCAAGAATCAGCCCGTGGAGAATCAGGATCTGTGGAAGCGGCTGTTGGCACTGATGGACAAGCACAAAGTCGAATATATCAAGGTAAAAGGTCATAGCGACAATCCGTACAACAATCGTTGTGATGAATTGGCACGGGCAGCCATTGTGGACATGACCAAGTAAGCAAAGAGGTGAGGACCGTGAAGCTGAACATGGAAACGGCATCTGAGACAGACTGGCTTCACTTGAAAAATGAACTTGCAAATGCGAGTAAATCGCTGGGCATTGACCAGATAGGGTTTGCTGCTGCCGAGCCTTTTCTCGAATTGAAGCAAATTTTGCTTCGTCATCGGGAGCTGGGCAGAGAATCGGGATTTGAAGAACCGGATATAGAGAAGCGAACGCATCCTGCGCTTAGTCTGTCCAGGCCAAGATCGATCATCGCCATTGCGATTGGCTATCCAAGCAAGCTTCAAGATGCTCCGAGATCGGTGCCAGGTGCGTATCGGGGGATGCTTTCGCGTTCTGCCTGGGGTGAAGATTATCATCATGTACTCCGCAAACGGCTGGACCGACTGGAAGCTTGGCTCATGGAGCGCGTATCCGGTGTTCGTGCCTTAAGCATGGTCGATACCGGTGTGCTGGTGGATCGCGCAGTGGCTGAGCGGGCCGGGATTGGCTGGGTTGGCAAAAATTGCAGCGTCATCTCTCCGACGATGGGATCATGGATCTACCTGGGGGAGATGATTACGAATCTGCCGCTGCCGCCGGATAAGCCCGTGACGGAGGACTGCGGAGATTGTACGATCTGTATCGATGCGTGTCCCACTGGTGCGCTGGTTGGCCCTGGTGAATTGCATGCAGGCAGCTGTATTTCATACTTGACCCAGACCAAAACGATATTGCCGGATCGGTTCAAGAAGAAGCTCGGGAATCGTCTCTATGGCTGCGATACCTGCCAGATCGTCTGCCCCAAGAATAAAGGGAAGAACTGGACGCATCACGATGAACTCCAGCCTGATCCCGAGCAGGTCAAGCCGCTCCTAAAGCCCATTCTGGAAATGAGCAACAGACAGTTCAAGGAAAAATTCGGGAGCAGTGCTGCCGCATGGAGAGGGAAAAAACCGATCGAGCGAAACAGTATCATTGCACTCGGGCATTTCAGGGATGAGAGCAGCGTCTCTCTGCTGCGGGAGAAGCTGGCCAAAGACCCGCGTCCTGAAATCAGGGAAGCGGCTGCCTGGAGCCTGGGTCAGATCGGAACATCTGAGGCGAGGAACGCGCTGGCAGCGGCGCAGGACCAGGAGGATACAGACGAAGTGCTGGAGGCGATCGTACGCGCTCTTCAGCCGGAGGCAAGGGAGGCGATACATCGTGAAGATTAAGACGATGATGGAGAGTCCACTCGGACCATTGCGTATTTGCGCAACTGCGGAGGGCATTACGGACATTCAATTTGTCACGGAGTTTGAACATGAAGGGGACACGTCTGAGACCAGGGAGAACACGAATGAGCGGTCTCTGTCCCAATCCGAACAGGCAGCAGCCACAGAGCAGCTGGCTGAGGCAGTCAGACAACTGGAACAGTATTTTACAGGTGAACGAACGAGTTTTGATTTGTCCTTGAAGATGGAAGGTACGGCCTTTCAGCAGCGTGTCTGGCAGTCATTAGCGGTTATTCCCTACGGAGAGACCCGATCCTATCAGGAAATTGCCGAGGCCATCGGTTCCCCGCTCGCCGTGAGGGCAGTCGGGGGTGCGAACAATCGAAACAAGTTGCCGATTGTCATTCCTTGCCACCGTGTGATCGGAAAAAACGGCAAGCTGATTGGCTATGCCGGAGGCATGGAAACAAAGGCCAAACTACTGGAACTGGAACGACCTATGACAGCTGGATGAGTTTGTAACTTGTTCGGTTCCATGCTATGATAAGGCATGTGAAAGTTCGGACATCAATAGGCAGAGGTGAATAACATGTGGACAGCGATTTTCTCTATCATCGCGCTGGTTGTCGGCCTGGTGCTAGGCTTCTTCATCGGGGTATTTTACTTGAAGCGGCAAATGGAAAAAATGCAGAGCAATCCGGAAATGCTGCAAAAGATGGCTCAGCAAATGGGTTATAATCTGAATTCCAAGCAAATGAACCGCGTTCAGCAAATGATGAAGAATAAAAAAATGCGTTAGCAGATCCACTTTGGAATGCGACTTCAAATAGCGTCTGCCGCACAATGGAACTTGTTGCGGGACGCTATTTTTATCCCTTTCATGTATAAGGTTTGTATAACAATAATCTCCACAAGGAAGCAGGTTGTCAACCCTTTGGATTTATCGTATGATTTGTATCAAGCTATGATGAGAGCCGCAGGTACTAACTGCAGCCAATAGAGGAGGGCTTAGGCATGGCCGGATTGAAAGACTACTCCAATGAGCGAGTAGCTGAAAATAGAGAGCAGATTGAACATCATGTTCGTGAAATATTGAGATTGATCGGGGAAGATGTGGATCGCGAAGGGCTGCTTGAAACCCCAGCCAGAGTGACCCGCATGTATGAGGAAATCTTCGCCGGGTACCAGGTGAATCCGAAGGACGTACTGGGCGTTTCCTTTGACGAGAGTCATGAAGAACTGGTCATTGTCAAAGATATCGTATATTACAGCCAGTGTGAGCATCATATGGCTCCATTTTTCGGAAAGGTTCATATCGGGTATATTCCGAGCGGCAAGATTGCCGGTCTGAGCAAATTTGCCCGCCTGGTCGAGGCCGTTACACGCCGCTTGCAGGTACAGGAACGGATTACGTCTGAAATTGCCGATACGCTGATGGACGCACTGGGGCCACACGGGGTCATGGTGATTGTAGAAGGAGAGCATTTGTGCATGTGCTCACGCGGTGTCAAAAAACCGGGTAGCAAGACGGTTTCCTCTGCCGTTCGCGGCGTATTTCTGAAGGATTCCGCTCTACGATCTGAATTTATGTCTCTAGTGAAGGAATAAGCCGAATCACATCGAAATATCCCTCTGCTTGATCCTTGTCTCATAGAGACAAGGGTCTTTTTGTTAATCTATCAGATAATTGCGAAGATTCTAACCACGGTGGATGAATAAGGGTCCTTGATATGATATGATTAATGGTAAAAGCTTATAGGTAGACAAACGGATGAGGGACAGATCAAAATATAAAGAGTGTCGTATTTTGGTGTCTGTTATCTTAATAAGTCTATGAATGAAGCCGAAGAATAAATCAGAAGCGGATTCCAAAGCTGGAAAGGGGGCGTGTTGATAACGATGAAGAGCAAAGCGGATTTTATTCTGGAGTCAAATCAGTATTGCAGGGACCGGGGGATGGATGCGACAAAAATTCCTTCCCCGCAACAAATTTTGTCTCAGGCAGATCTCATCAAAAAACGCGAAGAATACTGTGAAATCTTGTCGGTAGTCAATTTTTTTGGCGAGAAAATTTTACATTTTCTGAAAGGAACACCCCTATTGCTCTCTGTCTCCGACAATAAAGGCTTTATCCTGCACATGATGGGAGACGAGACAATCAAGAAAACGATCCATGATCTGGGGATCAAGCCGGGCGTTCAGTTTACAGAATCCAGTATGGGTACCAACGTGGTTAACCTTTCCCTGAAACACCATCAGGCCCCGATACAGATCATCGGGGACGATCATTTCCATACGTATTTGCATGAGAGTGCCTGCTATGGGGTGGCTTTTCACAATGCAGATGATCGTGAGCTGCTCGGCAGTCTGATCATCATGACGGCCAAAGAACTGCAAAATCCGATGATGACGACCATGCTGGCCACCACAGCGGATTCGATAGAACGGGAGCTCATGCTGCGCAAGCAGAATCGGAAGCTGGATATGCTCAACCAGATCATTATGGACAATACCAGAAACGGGATGATTCTCACGAATCGCGATGGGGTCATCACCGCCTTTAACCAATATGCCGAGCTGTTTACGGGCATGTCCAGAAGAGATATGGTGGGTCGAAAAGTTCAGCAACTGGATTCCATGGGTGATTACATCTATGAGGTGATCCAGAAAGGGAGCACCTTCGAGGATGTTCAGATGTCCTTTGGCAAAAAAGTCACCGGCGATCGGCTCGTTTGTCTGTTTGATGCATACCCCCTTTATGATGAGAAGAAAGAATTGCTCGGAGCATTTGGTCAGTTCCGGAACATCACGGAGAAGGTAGAAGCGCAGGAACGCTTCAATTACCTGGCGAATCATGATGATCTGACCAAGCTTCCGAATCGCAGATATTACAAGGATCAATTGAAATCATTCATCCGTCACGCACAGGAGCGCAGCGAGAAAGTTGCGATTGTCTATCTCGATCTCGATCGATTCAAGATCGTCAATGATACGCTGGGTCATTCCAGCGGTGATCTGCTGTTGACCATGGTGTCGCTGCGTTTGCGCGAAATACTGACTCCAGGTGAATTTGTAGCCCGTATGGGTGGGGATGAATTTATGTTCGTGCTTCCTCACCTGAAACATGAAGAAGAGGCATTGCCACGTGTACGTGCGATACTAAATACTTTCAGGCAGCCTTTCAATATGAATGGCTATGAGTTTCATTTGACGGCCAGTGCAGGAATCTCCATCTATCCGAAAGACGGACAGGATGTCGAAAGCCTGATGGTCACAGCGGATACGGCCATGTACAGCGCCAAGGAGCGCGGATTGAATATTTATGCCATGTATTCACCAGATATGAATACGAAGTCGCACGAGAAGATTATGCTCGAGAGCTCGCTGCGCAAGGCGCTGGAGCATGAGGAGTTTCAGTTGTTCTACCAGCCGCAAATGGATATTCGAACGGGAGATCTGAAAGGGGTCGAGGCGCTCATTCGCTGGCATCACCCGACCCGTGGACTCATCTATCCGAGCGCATTTATCCCGCTGGCAGAAGAGACCGGACTGATCAAGCAGATTGACCGTTGGGTCTTGCGTGAAGCCTGCCGGCAAAATAAAAAATGGCAGGATGCCGGTATGCCTCCTTTTCGAGTGGCCGTGAACTTGTCTTCACAGGAGTTTCTGGATGATGGATTCGTGAAGGTTGTTCAGGATGCTTTGGAAGAAACCCAACTGGACCCCCGTTATCTGGATCTCGAGATTACGGAGACGATGACCCTGAATGTAGAGCATGCCATTCCAATGCTCGACAAGCTTCACAGGCTGGGCATTCAAATCAGCATGGACGACTTCGGAACCGGGTATAGCTCGCTGAACTATTTGAAAAATTTCTCGATTGACAGGCTGAAGATTGATCAGAGCTTCGTTCGGGACATCAGTCTGGGGACAGGCGACGGCAATATTGTGAGCATCATTATTGCGATGGCGCACAGTATGAACCTGGAAGTCATTGCTGAAGGAGTGGAGGATCAGCAGCAGCTTCAATTTTTGCAGGCACAGCACTGTGATGAAGTACAAGGATACTATTTCAGCAAGCCGGTATCTGCCAATGAATTTGAACAATCATTTGCGGCACTCATCGCGAGCCGGAAGACGATGAATTAAAGCGGTGCGGGGAGGAAACATTCATGCCATCTGTAAGTCAGTTATGTACCAGTCACCTAGTCAAATGGGGCATTACCCATGTATTCGGAATTCCGGGAAAGCCGGTAACCCCGCTCGTACTCCATCTGGACGAGGCGGGAATCCGGTTCGTCCTTTGCAAGCATGAAGAAGGAGCAGGACTGGCCGCATCCGGGTATGCCATGACCCGTCAATCCCTGGGCGTGGCAATCGGAACGGCAGGGCCAGGCGGCACAAATATGCTAACCGCTGCTGGACAAGCCATGTTCAGTCACTTGCCGGTTCTGTTCATTACCGGCTCTCCACCCATCTGCGAAGCGGGAAAAGTGCTGGGACAGGACAGTACCATGTTTGGTACGGATCTGGTGAAAATGTTTGAGCCTGTCACGAAATTCAGCGCAAGAGTGGACCGTGGCGAACTCTTTCAATGCTATTTGGAACATGCGATGGAGCAGGCGTTTACGGGGGTGAGAGGGCCGGTACATCTATGTATACCACTGGATGTGCTAAGTGAGGACATTGAGCCCTTTGAATTGGATCTTCCTCTTCATTACCCGCAAGTGATGGCTTCGAATCTGCATGAAGTGGCTTCCCTGTTGTCCTCTGCGAAGCAGCCCATGCTCCTGGCCGGAGCTGGTCTGCATGCCCGGCATATGTACAGGGAATTGGAACAGTTTGCAGAAAAATGGTCGATTCCTGTGGCAACGACACCGGGTGGCAAGGGAGTCATGCGCAGTGATCATCCCTTGTCTCTCGGGCCGCTGGGACTTGGCGGTCATGACGCTGCGGAGGCTTACCTGACAGCGGGAGTTGATGTGATGGTCGTGGCGGGCAGTCAGCTTAGCGACCTGGAGCTGGCGGGAATCAGACCGGAGATGTACCCGTCCCGTATCATCCATTTTGATTATCAGCCTCAGTTTATCGGCAAGGCGATACCCGTTCCGACCACGCCAGTCATCGGCGATATCCAGCTGAACCTGCAGGCGCTGCTAAGCATGGACAGTGCTAGTTCGCTTCAGATAGCGCCGCTGCCTGAGGTAGCAGCCGCCCTGGCATCTGAGAAGCAGCCAGAACCAGCAGAAGGTCCGCTCCAGGGCCAGCAGGTGATGCAGGTGCTGCGTGAAGAATTGCCGGATGATGCGTTGATGTACGGGGACGCAGGCAGCCATTCTTTTTACGCCATCAAATATTTTGATATCCGGCAGCCCGGTACGTTTTATTTTGAAGAAGTGTATGCGACGATGGGAAGAGCAATTGGGTATGCCGTTGGAGCGAAGCTGGCGGACCCGAATCGTACGGTCGTCTGCCTCACCGGAGATGGATGCATGTTTATGAATGGGACGGAAGTATCGACAGCCGTCAATTATCAGGCACCTGTACTGTTCCTGGTCGCCAACAATCATAGTCTGGATATGGTGGACAAGGGGATGGGACGACATCTGGGAAGAGCAGTAGGTACGACCTACACAGTTCCGCTCGACAGTGCGCAATTTGGGCAATCGATGGGTGCGGATGGTTACCGATGCACGACCAGTGATGAGCTTCGATCCGCGATTCAGCAGGCGCTGAAGTCAGATCGGGTGAGTGTGATCGACATCCGGATGGACCCGCATGAAATCCCGCCTACGATGAAACGGGGCTGAGAAGGAGCGCGAGCAGGAGATGGATCTGAATAAAACAAATCAGGAGCGGTACGAGACAGGGCTGGAAACATTAAGGAAGATGGTGACGGAGAAGGAAGTGTCGCTCATCGAAAAAATCGGAGATTTTTTTCCTGATTTTTCCCATACGCTCGTCTCATTTGGATTCGGAGATTTATATGCACGAGAGGAACTCAGTTTAAGGGATCGCGAGATTATTACCCTGACTTCCCTGATTACTCAAGGGGCAATTGAACAACTGGGCTTTCACGTGAAAGCAGCGCTGCGTGTAGGGATGACGTCAACTGAGATATTGGAACTGGTACTGCAATGTGCTGGCTATGCCGGCTTTCCGAGAGCAGTCAGCGCGCTCCATGTTGTAGAACAGGTATTCAAGGAAGAAGGCATCCAGGTAAACGGCAAAGAAGGAAGCAGCAAAGAGGGAAACAAGGAATAACACAAAACCAGTAAATAGGTATAAACATAGTCAAGGATAACATCTCAAGGAATAACATAACAATGTTTTGCAGATATAAGCCCGTGAGCAGATTCATCATCCCTGCTCACGGTTTTTTTTGTCCGAAATTTATTTGTATGAAAACAGTAGGATGTTCGGCCACCACTAAGAATTTGTTATATTTGTTATATAACAATTCACTAAATGTGATAAAATGATAGGTAAGGATGCCTGGCTGTTTATGTAACGGGCAGACAAACTGGATAGAGGTGATAAGAAATGAGTAGGGTGAAACCTAATCTGGTCCTGGTATTGACGGATGATCAAGGGTATGGGGATCTCGGCTTGCACGGCAATGCCGATTTGGAGACGCCGAGACTGGATGAGCTTGGACGCGCATCCATTAGAATGGATGCTTTTCATTGTACGCCGGTCTGTGCACCGACGCGCGCTTCTTTGCTAACTGGTCGTGATTTTCTGCGCACGGGTGTATGGCATGTCCACGGTGGCCGTGATTTTCTGAACCCTGAAGAAACGACAATGGCCCAGATGCTCAAAGACCAGGGTTACCGGACCGGGATGATGGGGAAATGGCACTCCGGCAAGACCCATGCCTATCTGCCTTATCATCGCGGCTTTGAAGAAGCCTGGATGGCTACCCTGTATGAGCATCAGCATAACGAAATGGATCACAATGGGGAACGGGTGCAAACGGAAGGCTGGACGACGGAGGTGATCACCGATCTGGCCATCGATTTCATTCATACACATCAGGCAGAGCCTTTCTTCTTGTACGTGCCTTATCTGGCTCCACATGAGCCCTGGTATGCGCCAGAGCGTTATATCGACAAGTACAGGCAAAAAGGCTTGTCTGACAGTCTGTCCACCGTGTATGGCATGATCGAGCAGGTGGATGAGAACGTCGGTCGTATTCGTGACGCACTAGAGGAGGCAGGGTTGCTGGAGGATACGATCTTTCTGTTTCTCAGTGACAATGGCCCCATAGCAGCAGCTTCCAACATGCCGGATCTGACAGACGAGGAAATGTCTTTGCGCAATCCGCCGAGGTCTAGAGGAAACAAAGGGACGATATGGGATCATGGCACACATGTACCTTGTCTGATCAGTTGGCCCGGACGACTGAAGCCCAGAGTGGAGGCGGAGATGGCGCATGTGACTGATCTGGTTCCGACATTACTGGATTTCATGGGCGTTCCGCTGCCGCAAGGAAACCTTCCCCTGGACGGTCAGAGCCTGCGAGCCTTGCTGGAGAAGCAGGAGACATTGGGTGAGCGCCTGTTTTACAATGCGACGCATGAAACCGCATGGACGGGTAAAACACACGAATGGGATGTCTTGAAGGATCGGAATCATATTCGATTTGACCTGCAGGACTGCAATCTGTCTGTTCGCAATCATCGCTACAAATTTGTACCTGGAACAGAAGGTGATGGGCTGTACGATACAGTGGCAGACCCCCGCGAGAGGCACAATCTGGCTCAGGAACACCCCGAAATGTGCAGCTTTATGCGTGAGAAGCTTGCGAGCTGGTACCAGGAATTGTTGGCAAGCGGGCGGTCCCATCAGATCGCGGTATTTTTTATTGGTTATCCGGGTGAGACAGAGACGACGATTCCCACCTATGCGCCAATAGCGGTGACAGGTCATGTGACACCAGGGAGTCACGGGACACATCACTGGCTTGAACCGGGAGATTCGCAGCAGATGGCAGTTGAAGTAATGGAGACTGCCTGGTACGAGATAGGGGTGCGGGCAGAAGTGTGTAAGCCCGGCACATCGATGGCCGTCTCCATCGGTACGCAGAGCTGGATCACAGAGCTGAATGAGGAGTGGACCTCGCTGGGCAGTTTTCCGTTGTCAGAAGGGCGAGATGTGCTGTCCATGGAGCTGGTGAACGTTCCGCCTGGTCCCGGAGAGGCTGTTCGCTTTCGGTATCCGCTGGACGGGTTGGTTGTCAGACGGGTCACGCCTGATCAGGATAGGCTCAATACGGCTGCCAAGCTACCTGCTTCGCCTGATTGAACCGTTCCTGGACAGTTGGCCAATTGACGACATTCCACCAGGCGTCGATGTACGCAGCCCGATTATTAGGATAACGCAAATAATAAGCGTGTTCCCACACATCCAGCGGCAGGAGAGGAATGACGTCCCATTGGGACAGATTCTGGTGCTTCTCGGCCTGCAGAATTTCCAGTCTGCGGGCTCTGGGGCTCCATACGAGAATGGACCACCCGCTTCCTTCAACCGTCAGGGCAGACTTGGAAAAATGCTGTTTGAATGCTTCAAACCGACCAAAATCCTGTTCGATCTGTCTTCGCAAGCTCCCCTCTGGTTTTCCTCCTCCTTTCGGAGTCATCACGTCCCAGAAAATCGTATGCAGATAATGCCCGGCTCCGTGGAAAGCGGCTTCGCGTTCCCAGTGCTTGATCAGATCGTATTGCTGTTGCTCCCGTGCTTTTTGCATTTGAAGTTCGGCTTGATTTAATCCCTTCACATAGCTCAGATGATGCTCGTCATGATGCAGTCGCATCGTCTGTTCATCGATGTACGGCTCCAGTGCATCATATGGATAGGGGAGCGGAGGGAGTCTGTGCTGTCCGATCGGAACCGAAGTCATGGCATCCGTGTTTCCGGTATTCGATCCACCCGCATATTCACTCCAGGTGCCCTCTGTCCATGACGAGAGGGAGAGTGATTGCTGCCGGCTGCCAAGGCGAACGTCCATGATATCCGAACCTTTTTCTTCTGCCGCCGCCTCTTGCTGCAGCAAGGCATGCATCACATTCAGGAAATATTCTGATTCGCGAATAATATGCAGGATGACCGTTCGGGCAACATGGTTTTTTCGTATGACGCGGCTATGCTCCATCATTTGATAGAGCTGCTTGATGAATGCCTGTGAATGATAGACACAACGGTCAATAAAAGGCTGGAGCTGGTCTGCTTCAACTGTGAGAGCAGAAGCGGAAGGGGGTACAGGGGATGCGCTCAATTCCTGCTCAATCCACGCGTTTGCCGCCTCTCTGTTCTGGGCGAAAACCTGCTCCCATTCCTTCATGAGCTGGACAAAGGGCTGCTCCAGCTGGTTGACCAGGCTGCGTATGACAACCGTATGCTCCTCCTCCTGGGTTTTCCAAAATCGAATTTCTTCCAGTATGCGCATGGGCATCATGCGACCATAGATCATCAGCATGAGATGAACCTCCTTGGAGGGATGTTCCCTATCCCCATATGTATTCAGCCTGAAAAATGGATATGTGCGTGGACGATGACAATTTCCTTGATTTGCAGTACAATATTTGTAACTAAGTTTCATTATATGAAACTATGAGGTGGGATCAGTCATGGAGGAAGGAAAAGCAACGGTACGCGCGGTAGATCGTGCTTTGGATATACTGCTCTGCTTTACGGAAGCGACAGAGCTGTCGATGACAGACATCTCCGTAAAGGCAGGCCTGCATAAGAGCACCGTTCATCGTCTCTTGTTGTCACTGGAACACAAAGGTTTTGTCATACGGGATGGCGGCACCGACAAATATCGGTTAGGCTTCCGCATCTGGGAGTTGTCCGCCCAATTGTCCGAATCAGATATCAGTTCAATTCTGTTGCCGGAAATGGAAAGACTTCGGGATGAGATCGGGGAAACGATCAGCCTGTATGTACGAGACGGCAAGGAACGGATTCGCATCCAGGCCGTTCAGAGCAAGCAGTCCGTACGGCGGGTGGCTCCGATTGGAGCGAGGCTGCCTTTATATGTCGGTGCCTCCAGCAAGATTCTGCTCGCTTATGCCTCCATGGAGGATCGCAAGGCCGTGTTGCATGATGAGAACTGGCCTGTCTATATGGAGCGGGAAGCCTTTGAACAGCAGCTGGAAACCATTCGTCTTCAGGGGTATGCCACGAGCATCGAGGAGAGAGAAGCAGGGGCGGCTGCTGTCGCAGTGCCATTGTTCAACCGATCCAACCAGTTGGCCGCTTCGCTGTCCATTTCGGGACCAGCCAACCGGTTGACGATGGACAAGATGAGGGAGCATGCACGTGTCCTTCAGGAAACAGCGCGCAAAATGGGGAACATGATTCGTTCCTGACATGTTTCACCTCTCGCCTGATCGACCAGACCCATTGAAAGAAAGTCGAGTAACCAAAAGAACCAAAGAAACCGCTCCTGTAGCTCACACAGGGCGGTTTCATTTTCGTTATGAGATGGTTAACGGCAATAGGAACAACTAGGCATGAATCTTGAACTTCTGAATAAGTTGCTCCAGATTTTGTGAAAGATCGCTGACCTGTCTGGAAGCATCTGCGATTTGCTGTATGGATGCCAGTTGAGCGCCTGCCAGTCTGGATACTTCATCAGAAGCCTGTGAGGCATCCTGAGAAATGGTGGCCAGCTCAACAATGCTCGCGGTCACTTCTTCAGAGCTTGCGGACATTTCTTCAGACACAGCGGAGACCTCCTGCATCTGGCCGCTGATTTTGCCGATGGAGCTGACGATCAATTGAAAGGCCTCGTTCATGCGATGGAACAATGTCGTGATCTCCCCGACATCCTCCGAACCCCGTACCATCGCTTCGACAGCTTCAGTGGTCATCTGTTGAATACGCTGTACGATGTGTGTAATCTGGTTGGAAGCGTCTCTGGATTGTTCCGCAAGCTTGCGAATCTCATTGGAGACCACTGAAAATCCTCTTCCGTGCTCACCGGCCCGCGCTGCTTCAATCGCTGCATTGAGGGAAAGCATGTGAGTCTGGCTGGCGATACCCGTGATGACGGTTGTGATGTTGCCGATCTCCTCGCTGAGCTTCCCAAGTTGCTGGATGGCGTCAGCGGAACTGGACACAGACTGCTGAATGTTCTCGACAGTATGGGTGTAGCTCTCCACAGCCTGACGATTATGATCAGCCTGAGACAATGCTTCTGTAGAAGCTTCAGAGGCAAGGGAAGCCGATTCCGCGATGTTTTGTATGCCGCTCGACATTTCCTCTAGTGCTCTGGAGCTTTCCTGCGTACTGAGCATTTGCTGCTTGGAGCCGGTGGCGACGGACACGATAACTTCATTCGTTTTCGTTGCTGCTTGTGTGGTCGACGCCGAGTTGTCAGTCAGTGCCTGAGAGGAATGATTCACTTCAGCCACTACGTGCTGCACATTCTGGATCAAGTCTCTCAAATTGACGATCATCGTGTTAAAGCTGCCAGCCAGGATGCCGATTTCATCCTTGGATTTCTGCTCAATGGACACAGTCAGATCCCCTTTGGCTGCCTGTTCGGTAAGCCGTGAAAGTTCAATGATCGGTCGCAGGGTACGGTTGAGGATGTAGATGAGTGCAGCTGCGATTACGATCATAATGGCCAGTCCCGTCAAGATACTGCTCACGATCATGCTTCGAAACTTGTCCTTGACCATGCCATAATCAAAATCCAGTCCGACATAGGCGGTTATGCCGTTGTTGCTGTCATAGATCGGGCTGAGAAGAGACAACCATGTACCAGAATGATCGTCATAAGGGTCGGTCATGCCTACTTTTTCCGTACGTGCTTCATCCAGCGCAGTCCGGAATTCCGGCGTCAATTCATACAGACTCTGGGACGTCAGTCCATCGTCTATGAGCGCCTGATTGGCGGCGAGTACTTTAATGTACGCTTTGCCGTCCTGCTCGATGATATCCGGGTAGAGTATGTAGAGGTTGGAAATGTCCTCAGAGGTCACATAGGATTCGATTTGCGTTTGCAGCTGTCTGCCCGGTGCGGTTTCCACATACGCATTCGGGTTGCTTTCCGCCAGCTGACGATAATTGTTGAGCAGCTCCATATTGCCCTGAAACTGATGCTGGACGATGGCTTCAATGTCTTTCAGTTCTTTATAATATTGCTGCTGCAATTGAGTGGTACTGACAAAGATGAGGGCTGCACACAAGATGACAATACATGTGATGATGATGGCAGATATTTTAAAAACAATGCGGTTTTTTAGTCGATTCAGCATAGATATCGCTCCTCCTGATGATCATTCCGTCTATAACTTAATAGTACCTTTTATTAAGACAAATTTCGACCATTTTTTTGTAAAATATCTGACATAATAGTGTAAGATAACTGTAAAAATGATTGGAATATGAGAGGAAAGGAAGGAAAAGCGAAAAAAAGCGTATCGTCATGTCAGATAACAAAACGATACGCCAATAGTGAATTTGAGTTTGAGAGTTTCCTTTTACTTGTCTTCCTGAATGAGCTGACGCAATACGGTTTGCAGAATACCACCATTGCGGTAGTAATCGACATCCACCAGACTGTCCAGGCGAACGATCACTTCGAATTCAAAGGAGCTGCCGTCTGTGCGAATAGCTTCGACTTTCAGCTTCTGGCCAGGTGTGACGTCATTGCTCAGACCTTTAATGTTGAAGGTTTCAGTGCCTTCGATATTGAGCGTCTTCCAGCTTAATCCCTCAGGGAACTGGAGAGGAAGCACACCCATCCCGACCAGATTACTGCGGTGAATACGCTCAAAGCTTTCCGCAATAACCGCTTTGACACCCAGGAGATCGGTTCCTTTTGCTGCCCAGTCACGGGAGCTTCCGGTTCCGTATTCTTTACCTGCGATGACCACAAGCGGTGTTCCGTTTTCCTGATACTTCATGGAAGCATCATAGATCGGCATGATTTCACCATTTGGCAGATAAGTGGTTACCCCACCTTCTGTTCCAGGAGCCATCTGGTTACGGATACGAATGTTGGCGAACGTACCGCGCATCATAACTTCATGGTTACCACGACGGGAACCGTAAGAGTTGAAGTCTTCCTTCTTCACGCCATGGTCAATCAGGTATTGTCCAGCCGGGCTGTCCACCTTGATGTTACCTGCAGGTGAAATGTGATCCGTCGTAACGGAGTCATTCATCAGCGCCAGCGTCTTCGCGCCATGAATTTCTTCGATATTGTCCAGCTCGGTGGAGAGTCCTTCGAAGAATGGAGGCTCTTGAATGTACGTGGATTTGTCATCCCATTCATACAGTTGGCCTTCCGGTACCGGAATCTCATTCCAGCGAGGGTTCGCACGGAAGACATCCTTGTACTTCTCTTCAAACAATTCAGGGCTCATGGCCTGCTGAATCGCATTTTTGATCTCTTCATTCGTCGGCCAGATATCTTTCAGATAAACGGCTTCACCCTGTTCATTGTGACCGATTGGATCATTGGCCAAATCAACATTGACCGTTCCAGCGAGTGCATACGCGACAACTAGTGGCGGAGAGGCCAGATAGTTGGCTTTGACCTGGGCATGCACGCGGCCTTCAAAGTTACGGTTACCGCTTAGGACAGAAGCCACGGTAAGGTCATGATCGGCAATCGCCTTGCTGACCTCATCCGGCAATGGACCGGAGTTTCCGATACAGGTGGCACAGCCATATCCGGCGACGTGGAAGCCGAGTGCTTCCAGAGAGGCAAGCAGACCGGATTTCTTCAGATATTCGGTAACGACAAGAGAACCAGGTGTCAGACTGCTTTTTACATAGGCTGGCTTGACGAGTCCTTTTTCCACGGCTTTCTTGGCAACCAGTCCGGCACCCAGCATCACGCTCGGGTTGGAGGTGTTCGTACAGCTGGTGATGGCGGCAATGACGACTGCGCCGGTTCCAAGTTCTGTCGTTTCACCATTCGGATGTTTGACTTGTACCTTTTCCTCGATCTTTGCTTCATCCAGTCCATATCCGCCCTGATCGATAGGGGTACGAATAATTTGATTGAATGCTTCCTTCATGTCAGTCAGCTCAATGCGGTCCTGTGGACGCTTGGGTCCGGACAAGCTCGGCACGACGGTAGACAGGTCGAGTTCGATGGTATCGGTAAATGCCGGATCTTCCATCTCATCGGTACGGTACATGCCCTGTGCCTTGTAATAGTCCTCAACCAGCTGAACCTGCTCAGCGCTGCGGTTGGTCATTCTCATGTAGTTGAGTGTTTCATCATCTACCGGGAAGAAACCAACAGTCGCGCCATATTCAGGCGCCATGTTGGCCACCGTTGCACGGTCAGCCAGTGTAATGTTGCTCAGACCGGAACCGTAGAACTCAACGAATTTGCCGACAACGCCTTTTTTGCGAAGCATTTGGGTCACGGTCAGAGCCAGATCCGTTGCGGTCGCTCCTTCACTGAGACTGCCTGTCAGTTTGAAACCGATGACTTCTGGTGCAACGAAATACAGGGGCTGACCCAGCATACCCGCTTCTGCCTCGATCCCTCCAACACCCCAGCCAACAACGCCGAGACCGTTGATCATGGTCGTGTGGGAATCCGTTCCGACGAGGGAATCCGGGTACACTTCTGTTTCCCCATTTACCGTTTTTGTGGCTGCAACAGATGCCAGATATTCCAGGTTTACCTGGTGGACAATACCGGTTGCAGGCGGAACGGCACGGAAGTTGTCAAACGCCGTTTGCGCCCAGCGCAGGAAGCGATATCGCTCTTCATTCCGTTCAAATTCCTTGTTCATGTTATATTCAAGCGCATCTTCGCTGCCGTATGCATCGACCATGACGGAATGGTCAATGACCAGATCAACCGGAACGAGCGGGTTGATGCGTTTTGGGTCTCCCCCGGCTTTTTGCATCGTGGCACGCATGGCCGCAAGATCGACAACGACCGGAACTCCGGTGAAGTCTTGCAGGACGATCCGCGCTGGAATGAAAGGAATTTCCTTGTTCTTTTCCTTAATATTCGCCCAGTCTGTCAATTGACTGACATGATCCTCTGTGATGGCTCTGCCATCGAATTGGCGAATGGCCGCCTCTAACAGCACTTTAATCGAGAAAGGCAGGTTAGAGATCGACTTGCCGAGTTGTTCTTCCAGCTGCTTCAGAGAATAGTATTGATAAGACTTTTCTCCGACCTGAAGGCTGGACCGAACAGGGAATGCTTGCTTGCTCATGTTTTCGGCCTCCTCACAACTTTTTCAGTTTCATTCTGTGGAACACGATTTCAGTTTTTCATCCTCTCCTAGTATACCTTTTCTCTTCATTCAGGTAAAGATGTTTTTCGCTCATGTTGGCACAAACCCCGTCATATATTATGACAACGTCTATCGTAAATCAGTCATCGGGCGGATGCAGAGAAGGAGGGCTACAGTGAGCGAAGAGTGGATGGAGATGGTGGATGATTATGTACGGGCGAGAGAGGGATGGTTCAGCAGCTATGCCTTTCACTTTCCCAAACGGCATCAGGATGCAGAGCATGCCAGACGAATGCAGGAGATGCTGCAGCGGTTAAGGCATCACCACCAAGCCCGCGGAATTTCCCTGGCGTCTTCCCGTTCCACCTTGCGGGGGGTATACGTCTCTCCGATTCGAAGTGGGTACGTTGCGATTACCCTGCAAATTCATCGCGAGCTGGCCTATACCCAGCAAGGTCAGCTGTTTCAGGAAGAGCGGCTGGAATGCGAGCAGCTTCATATGAAGCAAGTGGGTCAGATCTGGCAGATTGCCCGCGTCATACGGGACAGGGCAGAGGAAGGAAGTATGGTGTATCGTGCGGATTCGGAGTCAGCCGAAATTCGGGGTCCTGCGTTTAATCGTGATGAGTATGCGGGTACAGATAATGGAGATGCCCGTCTTACATATGACCGGGATAAAGTCAGACAGTATGCGGATCAGTATTGGCAGCGACCCAATCCTTCCTTTCGTTATTTTGATGAGGATTGCACGAACTTTGTCTCCCAATGCCTCTATGCAGGCGGGGTGCCCATAAATTATACTGGGAGAAGAGAACGCGGCTGGTGGTATCGGAGCAACAAAGGCTCGGGGAGCTGGAGCTTCAGCTGGACCGTGGCCCAGAGCCTGCATCTGTATCTGTCCGCCAAACGCAGTCAACCCCTTGCAAGGCGGGTGGAACGGGCGGATCAGCTGGAAATCGGAGATTGCATCCTGTATGATTGGAACGGCGATGGCCGTTTTCAGCATGCTACCATCGTCACAGCGAAGGATAAACAGGGCATGCCGCTGGTTAATGCCCATACGACGAACAGCAAGCGCAGGTATTGGGATTATACCGATTCACCGGCCTGGAGTGGGCATACGAAGTATGGCTTCTATCATGTGAATGCGCTCAGCGGAGGATAGAAAGCAGGAATCCATGGAGGTTACTATGACTCAAAAACAGCGAGTAGGGATCGTGTACGGCGGCAAATCGGGGGAACATGAGGTTTCCCTGCAGACGGCCCGTGCCGTGATCAATGCATTTGATAAGGACAAATATGAAATAAGCCCGATTTATATTACAAAAGAAGGCGAATGGCGGATGGGGAATCAGCTTCCCGACGTGATTGAGGACGTCGATCAGCTGAGCTTTTCCAGGGAAACATCGAAAAGCGGTCTGGCCACGCTGTTCGGTCATCTGAACGACAGACAGGAGCAGCCAGTTGTATCCCTGCATGCGGTAGATGCCGAGATTTCATCGCCTCAGTCTGCACCCCCCCATTTTGATGTGATGTTGCCGCTTCTTCATGGCACCAACGGAGAGGACGGGACGATCCAGGGACTATTTGAAATGGCCAATGTGCCGTATGTAGGAGCAGGCGTCCTCGCTTCGGCAGTGGGCATGGATAAAGTGCTGATGAAGAAAGTATTCGCCCAGGCCGGACTGCCTCAATGTATCTATCGTCATTTTGCCGCATCGGAATGGGAGAAGAATCAGGCCTATCTGGTGATGGATATGGAGGTCTCCATTGGCTATCCATGCTTCATCAAACCGGCAAACCTCGGTTCCAGTGTCGGCATTTCCAAGGCGAGAAATCGCGAGGAGCTCATCGAGGGCGTGGCCTATGCGCTGCGTTTTGACCGCAAGGTCGTGGTGGAGGAATTCGTGGATGCCAGAGAGATTGAAGTGGCGGTACTTGGCAATGAAGAGCCGGAGGCGTCTGTGGCTGGAGAAATTGTTTCTTCCAGTGATTTTTACGATTACAAGGCCAAATACGTGGATGGTACGTCAGCGATGATCATACCGGCGGAGATTGAACCGGATGTATCCGAACAGATTCGGGACATGGCCCGCACCGCATTTCGCGCGATCGACGGTTCCGGCTTGTCGAGAGTGGATTTCTTCATGCGCAAGGATGACGGGGCGTTGTTTATCAACGAAATCAACACCATGCCGGGCTTTACCCCTTACAGCATGTATCCGTTGCTCTGGAAGGAAAGTGGTCTGGCTTATCCCGAGCTGCTTGATCGATTGATTCAACTGGCGCTCGAGAGGTATAATGGAAAGCAGAAGCTTTCTTTTGGCATGGAGTCTTGAATAAGAAGCTCGAATAATGAACTGTCGGAGGGACCTGCATGGGCTTTCAAACCGAATTTAACTCAGTATGCAAATTCAAAAATGAACAAGAGCTGCATGATTTGCTGGAGTACGGAAAAACAGCGATGATCAAAAGCGGTTTTCGTGTCTACCCGACCGGGCAAAAAGCCATTGCCTATACCCCTGGCAATCAGGCGATCGCCATTGTGAAGATTACCGCTTCCATTGCCGAGATCAATTTCCAGGGTGAAGAGATTACCAAGGTAGAGATGGACCTGGTTCGCAAGCTGAATGAAGAGGAAGCGCGCATTCAGACTGCATTGGCAGATGAAATGTTTTTCGGAGAACAGCAGGATCAGGCATAGCATCGGTCATCAGGCTAGACGAACGACCGAATAAAAGGCTGAAATTCGGCAGCAGCCGCTTCATTCTGGAAGGAAACCAGGATGAGGCGGTTTTTTTGTTTATTTCGCTTTCATGGATTTCTCTGGCCATGTATACCATCCATTTAACTTTTTCGTCGGAAATGCCGATATTCAATAGATATTGGCAATGACGTCCAGAGAAATGGAAGGTGTCGCATATGGGTGATCAACCGTGGATTGCGGTGATCCAGAATATGACTTTAATCCTGTCATTGGTATGGCTGATCAGCCGCTTTGATCAACGTTTTGTGTCTCGCAAAATGAAGCGCCGCAATACGGCTATTGGCGCCTGCTTTGGTCTGGTCGGTCTGATCGGCATGCTCCTTCCGGTCACCATTTCGGATGGTGTTATTCTCGATGGAAAAGCGGCCATTGTCGTTCTGTCTGCGCTGTTTACGGGCTGGAGAGGTATGTTGGTCACGGCCGCTATCCTGCTTGCAGGGCGTTATGCACTCGGGGGAACGGGCATGGAAGCAGGTCTGCTGCAGGTGGCGGGCGCGACTGTGATCGGGACTGCCTTTCGATACATAGAGAATAGACTATTTCCAAATGTCTTTCAAAAGAGAAGGTTTGCCGCCTTTCATTCGCTGCTCATCGGTCTATGCATCTCATCCCTGGTGCTGATGACCGTTTTTGTGCTGCCTCCCCATATACAGACCAGCATTCTCAGGCAGTATAGCTTGTATATCCTGTTCATCTATCCCGTTCTGATTTATATCAGTCGCTGGATGATTCAGGAGGAGCTGGATCGCATTGCGCTGCAACAGCACCTTCACCGTTTGGCTTATACGGATTCGGAGACCCATCTCCCTAATCGGGCAGGTTTCCAAAGCCTGGTGGATCTTGCCCTTGCAGAGGCGGAACAACATGACAAGTGGGCGATTGTGAAGGTACAGGTGGAACCGTATCAAAATTGGATTCATATGCTTCAGCCTGGTGAAGGGGAGCGACTGATGCTGAGCATCACGGACTGTCTGCGCGAGGATTTGCCTGAGCAGGGCCGTCTGGCCAGGACGGGTGAACTGGAATTTTCCCTGTTGATCCCTTGCTTTAGCAAACAGGAGGTCTATCAGCATGCGCGTCGGCTGGAAGAACGATTCGAGCAGGGCATCACATTGGGTCCGTACCGATTTTATCTGGCTCATCGCATTGGCATTGCCCTCTATCCCGAACACGGTCGACGGACACAAGAACTGTGCGCGCATGCAGAAATTGCCGTGTCCAAGTACAAGGAATCTCATTCGAATCGTATTGTCTTCTTCCATGAAGACATTCAGGCTGAGCTGAGAAGACGACTGGAGATTGAACAGTGGATACGGGATGCCATGAAGCAGCAGCGCTTCTATCTGATGTACCAGCCACAAGTGGATCTGAATACCCAGCTGCTGGTCGGCTTTGAAGCGCTCATCCGCTGGGACGGCTATCAGGATGATTTTTTTACAGTGTCGGAGTTGATTGAGGTGTCCGAAGAGACGGGTCTCATTGTAGGAATGGGTGAATGGATATTGAGACGCAGCTGCGAGCTTCATCATCACCTTTATGAGCAAACGGGTCATCGTTACGTCATTTCAGTGAATCTGTCTGCGATTCAGTTGAAGCACCCTGAATTTATGAACATGATAGAGACTGTCATCCAGGAGGTGGGCATTGAGCCTTCTTGTCTCAATGTGGAAATAACGGAGAATATTCTGATCCATTCTGTTGAGGAGGTACGGAAGATCCTGCGCAGACTGCATCGACTGGGCATCTGTATCTCGCTTGATGATTTCGGCAAGGGCTATTCTTCCCTGATGTACTTGAAGGAGCTGCCGATTCAGTTTATCAAGCTGGACAAATCGTTTATTCAGAAGCTGCCGAGTGCGGCAACGGAAGCATGCATAGTGGAGGCCGTGCTCCGGCTTGCGCATCAGCTGGGATTGAAGGTGGTAGCGGAAGGGTTGGAGAAAGCTGAACAATATCAATATCTACGTCAGCTTGGCTGCGACATTGGTCAGGGCTATTACTTCAGCGCACCCCTGGATCATGCGCAACTGCTTGCCTATATTCAGCAGGAGAGAACCTGAACAGCAACATGAAAAGGGTCAGCATGATAGAGTGAAAGTAAAAAAGTGGTTCGGAAATGAAACCTTATTTTAGGGATTCCGTATATATACATGTAAATACGATGAATTGTCAGTTCTGCACACAAGGGGGGACATCGATGCTTGAGCTGTACTGGATCTGCTTTATATTTGGTGTCGGATTTGTGTTGGTCACGGTCATTTTCGGCGATGTGCTGGGCGGTTTCATGGATGGCATCATGGATGCCCTGTCCATGGACGGAGTAGACTTCCTGCAGCCCATGGTGCTCGTGGGCGGGATCACCTGCTTTGGCGGACTGGGCATTCTTCTCACGCAGATGACATCACTCGGCGCGGCACAAACCGCGATCCTTTCTTTCTGTGGCTCCATCGGTGTATCAGCCTGCACGTACTTCTTCTATGTGAAACCGATGGCTCGTGCAGAGAATTCGACTTCCTATCAACAGCAGGATCTGGTAGGACGATTGGGTGAGGTCAGTGTCACGATCCCGAAGAAAGGCTGGGGAGAAGTCATCTTGAGTACCGGAACCGGACGCACCAACGAAATCGCCGCCAGCTTTGATGAGGAGGAACTTGGGGAGGGGACCAAGGTAGTGATTATCGAGATTCGGGACCGTACCCTGTACGTATCGAAGTGGGAAGAGCTGTAACCATGCTGCTAGTACAGTTGTCCGCGCAGCATGTTGATACAGGATAAATAGGAGGAGGAATGGGAAAATGGATTTTAGTAATCAGTTAGTCTTGATCCCTGCCATTATCATCGGGGTGCTGGTGCTGCTCGGGATCGCATTTTGGGCCAGGTACAAGACGGTAGGGCCCGATGAGGCCATGGTAGTGACAGGCTCAATGCTCGGCACTAAAAATGTAATCACAGATGAGAATGGTCGCAGTATCAAGATCGTGCGTGGAGGCGGCGCATTCATCATTCCGATCTTTCAGGCAGCGGAATACATATCTCTGTTATCCTTGAAGCTGGATGTTTCTACGCCTGAGGTATACACGGAACAAGGGGTTCCCGTCATGACAGATGGTGTCGCGATCATCAAGATTGGCGGCTCCAGTGAAGATATCGCCACGGCGGCAGAGCAGTTTATGGGCAAGCCGAGGGAAGCGCTGGAATCAGAAGCCCAGGAAGTGCTGGAAGGCCACCTGCGTGCGATACTGGGTTCGATGACGGTGGAGGAAATCTACCGGAATCGTGACAAGTTTGCACAGGAGGTTCAGTCGGTGGCGGCGAGAGATTTGCGCAAGATGGGGCTGCAGATCGTTTCCTTTACCATCAAGGACGTTCGTGACAAGCATGGATATCTGGATGCGCTCGGGAAACCGAGAATAGCGACGGTGAAGCGGGATGCGGAGATCGCGGAAGCCGATGCCGTCAGAGACGCGAGAATCCAGAAGGCCAAAGCCGAGGAAGAAGGTATGAAGGCCGAACTATTGAGAGATACCAATATCGCGGAAGCGGCTAAGTCCAAGGAACTGAAAATCGCAGAATTCAAGCGGGAGCAGGACCTGGCCAAGGCGGAAGCGGATCAGGCGTATCACATTCAGGAAGCGCGCTCCAAGCAGCAGGTTGTGGAGGAGCAGATGAGAATTGAGCTCGTCCGCAAGGAAAGAGAAATTGACATCGAGGAAAAGGAAATTTTGCGCCGCGAGAAGCAGTATGACGCAGAGGTCAAGAAAAAAGCCGATGCCGATCGCTATGCAGTAGAACAGTCCGCGGAAGCAGAAAAAGCCAAACGGATGCGCGAAGCCGATGCCTTGCAGTATAAAATAGAAGCGGAAGCGAAAGCCAATGCCGAGCAGAAGCGCATAGACGGACTTGCACTGGCAGAAGCAGAGAAGGCAAAAGGGACGGCGCATGCAGAAGTTATTCGTTTGCAGGGTCTTGCCGAAGCGGAAGCGAAAGAAAAACTGGCGGAAGCTTTCTCCAAGTATGGAGACGCAGCCGTGCTGGATATTATCGTGAAGATGCTTCCTGAGCTGGCAGGTAAAATTGCCGAGCCGCTGAAGGGCATTGACAAGTTGACCGTCGTCGATACCGGCAACGGAGAAGGCGCAGCCCGCGTAAGCAATTATGTGACGCAGCTGATGTCTACTGCACCGGAAATGCTGAAAGATGTATCCGGCATTGATGTACAGCAGCTCGTCAAGGGATTAACAGACAAAAAGTAGACGCAAGTCAAGGAGGAGAATGCACACAGTATGGGATGGTTGGATTGGTTGAGAGGAAGCAAAAAGAGTAGTCGTTCGGAGGGAGCGCGTTCCGCTCCCAGACATGCATTGAACTTGCAGGTACAGGATATTGTGACCTACGACCTCGAGGATTATCAAGTGGCAGGGAAACTGGTGTATGAAGACTCCGGCTACACGTGGACGTCATACAACCTGAAAGGGGATCGCGGATTTATCTGGCTGGCGGCCGAACTGGACGATGAGCTGGAGGTCGGGATCTATGAGCGGGTCCGTGCAGACATTCCCCGTCCGGAGAAGAAACTCATCCTCGATGATGTCACCTATTATCTGGAGGAGCATGGCTGGGCGATGATTCGAGAAGCACAGGGCCAGGCAGGCGCACGTCCCGGCCAGCAGGTTGAATACTGGGATTACACGTCCGAGTTCGGCGATCTCTACCTTTCCATTGAGAAATGGGGAGGGGACCTGGAGATCAGCAAGGGTTATGAAATCGATGCCTATGAATTGAAATTCCTTGCGGGAAGCTGACCGGTTGACCCGGGAAACAAAAGATTTACAATGAAATGAATCAAAAAGCTTGAAACCACACCGTCAAACATGTGTATACTTGAGAAAGCATGTAACCAATGAGGAGGAATACAAAAATGGGTATTTTCAAACGAATTCGAGATATTTCTGCAGCAGCGATCAACGACTTGATTGACAAGGCGGAAGATCCGGTCAAATTGCTTAATCAGTATTTAAGAGATATGGAAGATGACATTGCAGACGCAGAAATCGCCGTGGCGAAGCAAATTGCCATCGAGAAAAAGTTCAAGCATCAGGCGGAAGAAGCCGCCGAGATGGTGGAGAAGCGCCAGGAGCAGGCCATGCAGGCTTTGCAGAGCGGCAATGAAGATCTGGCACGTCGGGCACTGGTTGACAAGAAAGAGCATCAGCAAAAGGCAGACGATTATCAAACCCAATATGACAATGCCAAGTCCAATGCCGATGCGCTGCGTCGTCAGCTGAGTGAAATGAAGAGTGAATTCGAAAAAATGAAAAACCGCAAGGATACACTTATTGCGAGAGCCGAATCGGCCAAAGCGCAGAAGAAAATCAATCAGACCATGTCCGGGTTCGGCAAGGACACGGCGACCAAAGGCTTTGAGCGGATGAGCGACAAGGTGATGCAGCTCGAAGCGGAAGCCGATGCAAGCAAGGAGCTGCGCAGCAGCAACCGCAGTCTGGATGATGAGCTGGAGGCACTGGGTAATAATGATGTAGATGATGAACTGGCGGCTCTGAAAGCCCAGATGACAAAAGGCAATGACGAAGGAAGCAAGAACGAGCAGTAAGAGCAAGCGCAGATCAACGATGTATGACATGGAACATGCAGGAACACGTAAAGGCAGACGTGATCGTCGTCTGTCTTTTCCCTTGTTTGCTAGAAAGGTGGGAAGCAATTGAACAGCTCGAAACGAATGGTTATCCTGCTGCTGGTGAGTATGATGATCCTGACTGCCTGCGGCAATGGTGGTCTGCAGCAACAGCTTGAAGATACCTTTGTGCGTGCGGATGTGGTGTACAATGAGCAGGGGTCCGAAGCGACCATCTATCGCTCCTTTAATTCCTCCGTCGCTCAAACGGTACAGCGTGTCCAGGAACTTGAGAAGCCGCTGCATACCTCCAAAAATGACAGCGAGCATATGTTTCTGGTCTATGAGGATCACCTCGTTCATGTGATGCAGGATGCAGCCAAGCCCCAGAATACGCTGGTTGAGTTGTCCGACAAGCAATTTGTCCAGCAAAGCTACAGCATGGGCTTGCTGGAAACGTATTTGATCTTGCAAATCGTAGATGAAGTCTTTGATTTGAAATACAAGAAGAGAAAATATGCCGGTACGTACGGCGGCTATGTCACAACAGGCGGCAATTATGCCAAAAACAAGAGTGGCGGCTCGCTCCGCTATGGTTCGGTCAGCGGCTACAGTCCTCGTGGAAGAGGTCCGGGTGTAGGGAAATAAACAATCTCAGGGATTCAAGGAGGAAATACCATGGAGTTTATTGAAGAAAACGCTTATTTGTATACGTTCGTCTATTATGTGGTCACCATGGCGGCCATTGTGGTCAGTCTCTTTATTTTCGAACTGGTGACCAAATACAAGAACTGGGAGCAGATCAAGCAGGGGAATATCGCTGTAGCGATGGCTACAGGCGGTAAGATTTTTGGTGTGGCGAACATCTTCCGGTTCTCCATCGAGCATTCCGATAGTCTGGGACAAACGGTCATTTGGGGCGGATTCGGCTTTGTTCTGCTGCTTGCGGCATACTTCATTTTCGAGTTCCTGACGCTGAAGATTAAAGTGGATGAGGAAATTGAGAAAGGAAATACGGCTGTCGGTCTGATCTCCCTGCTTATCTCCATCGGTACGTCGTATGTGATCGGCGCCAGCATTACATGAAGCCGATCAACCGCATCTATACCGCGAGTGCGATCGTATCCATTTGCGGCATTACCTTTCAGGTTTTACTAGGAGCGCTCGGCTCCTATACGTTTGGTGACGGGGTTCGCCAATATGCCTTTACAATCGGTTTCTTCCTCAGTGGGATGGGGATCGGCTCTGCCCTGAGTGAACGGGTTATCAAGCATTTGATCGAACGCTTTATCGTCGTGGAATTAATCATCGGAACGGTCGGTGGCTTCTCCTCCTTTGTCCTGTTCTGGGTGCTGGCCTATTCAGACTATGAGGCGGGTCAGGTGATGCTGTTTGCCATGACCATCCTGATCGGGATGCTCACAGGTCTGGAACTGCCGATCTTGATTCGACGGGCCAGCGAGATTGGAGAGCAGTTGAATCGCAGCACGGCTCGCGTTTTGTTCAGTGATTACGCGGGAAGCCTCATTGGTGCGGTTGGATTTGCCCTCTTGCTCAGACCGTGGCTCGGAATGATCAAGACGGCTTTTTTGATCGGACTGATCAACCTCGCTGTAGCCATGTGGATGGTCTTTTCCTTTCGCGGAGAATTGCGAAGGCCAAGGTGGTTGCAAAGCGCGGCGCTGTCCCTGATGGCTCTCATGATGCTAGGATTTCTGTTCGGGGAGCAGTATGCTTTTGGATTCGAGCAGAAGCTGTACCGGGACCCCATCGTCCGCTCGTTTGATACCCCGTATCAGCGTGTGGTGCTCACGAAGGAACAGGACACCGTCAGGCTGTATCTCAATGGTAACATTCAGTTCTCCAGCAGTGATGAATACCGGTATCATGAATCATTGGTCCATCCTGCCATGAGTGCCACAAGCCATCATGACCAGATCCTGGTGCTGGGTGGCGGGGACGGCATGGCGGTGCGTGAACTGCTTAAATATGAAGACGTAGAGCGGATTACCGTGGTTGATCTGGATGAGCAGTTTGTGTCCTTTGCGATGGAGGAACCGTTGATGCAATCTCTGCATGAGCAGTCGCTTCAGTCTCCGAAGGTCAGACTGAAACATATGGATGCCTTTGAGTTTTTGAAAGAAGACAACCACCTCTATGATGTTGTCATTGTCGATCTTCCGGATCCGAACAATGAATCTCTCAACAAGCTGTATACGGTTCATTTCTATCAGCTCCTGCGCAATCATCTTCATCCCGACGGGTTTGCGGCCATCCAGGCAACCAGTCCCCTGTTTGCAGTGAAGGCCTACTGGACCATTGATGCGACCTTGCAGGAAGCCGGACTGAAGACGATGAACTATCACGCGGATATTCCTTCGTTTGGCGACTGGGGCTTTATACTGGCTTCTCGCAAACAGCTGTCTCCGGAGGAATTAACGGTGCAGGTGCCGACTCGCTATTTGACCAATGAGGTCATTCCTGCCCTGTTTCGGTTTGGCAAGGATCAGGACAACGTGACGGACAGCGGTGAGCAGCTGCCGGTGGAGCCGAACACACTGAATCATCCTACCCTGCTGCATGTCTATCAGGAAGCCTGGCAGAACTATTAGTATTCTACCTCCCGAATTCGGGTACCTTAAGCACAGAGCGTCTAAGGTGTCCTGACGGGAGGTTTTTTGATGATCGTACGTTTTGGCTATGTGGCCATGTCGGTGGTCGTGAAGAATTGCTCTCCATCGAAAACGATGACCGCCACCCATTTTCAAAAACTGGCAGACCGGGAGGCAGCGGTGCGCAAACTGGAGCGGATTGCCGCAGAAAATCTGCAAAACACCCTGCGTCTGCTCAAGCACAACCGTGCTCACGATATTCATGTGTACCGGATGTCTTCGAAGCTGATTCCGCTCATCAGCCATGAGATGCTGAAGGGATGGGACCCTTTCCCCGTGCTTGCCGATGCTTTCAGGGAGATTGGGGACTATGCCAAAGCCCATGGCATGCGTCTCAGCTTTCACCCGGATCACTTTACCGTACTTAGTACGAACCGGGCCAGTGTGCTGGATAATTCCAAACAGGATCTCGCTACCCATGTCAATATGCTGGAAACGATGGGGCTGGATGAACAGGCTACTTGCAATATTCACATTGGAGGCACCTATGGAGACCGGGAGAAAAGCTTTGCCCGATTTATCGAGCAGTTTGCCCAGCTGGATGACCGCATTCAACAACGGATTACGCTGGAAAATGACGACAAAACCTTTCACGCGCGCGAGACGCTGGAAGCCTGTGAGCGCGTAGGGGTTCCGATGGTGCTGGATATCCATCATCAATGGGTAAACAACGAAGGAGAGGACAGCTGGGCGTACTGGCCCCGCATTCTGAATACTTGGAAGCAGTTCGGGCACGGCCAGCCACCGAAAATTCATGTGTCCAGTCCCAAAAGCGCCAAAGACCCGAGAGGGCATGCCGATTATGTAGATCCAGATTTTCTGCTGTCCTTTCTGCGGCCCATTGCAGGCGACACGGACAGGCTGGATGTGATGATTGAAGCCAAGAAAAAGGACGACGCTCTGTTTCAATTGATGAAGAAGCTTCCCCAGCAGCATCCATCCCTGAAGGTCATCGACCAGGCTACGATTGAATTTTAGGGCATAAAAATTCGAATATCCTCCCCCTGCCCAGCTTGTTTTCGTGTACAATAGGAGTAGCAACACGTTCACGAAATTCCCGTACTGACTTGCACATACGGATGAAGAAAAGGAATGAGGATTGAGATGGCAGAGAAAAATGAGAAAAAGCCAACCCCGATCGTCACAAGCAAGAGCTTCACTGCCGTGGCCATCAATACGGCGGCACGGGCAGGGGAATGGATCAAGTCCAAGCTGGGCAGTTATGGACAGTTGAATCTGAAAGCTTCCGGGCAAGATCTCGTTACAGAAGTGGACAAAGGTTCCGAAGCGATGATTCGGAAGCTGATCACCACGTATTTCCCGACTCATACGTTCTTGGGAGAGGAAAGTGTCCCGCTGGATACAGCGGCACGCCAACAGACATTTGCAGAAGCAGCGGAAGCAGAATATGTATGGGTGGTGGACCCGATAGACGGAACCACGAACTTTGTACATGGCTTTCCGTTTTTTTCGATCTCGATTGCCCTTGCCCATAAGGGAGAGGTGATTGTCGGCGTCGTATATGATCCTTCCAGGGATGAGCTGTTTGTCGCGGAAAAAGGCAAGGGTGCCTATGTACACGGCAAACGGATGCAGGTTGGGCCGGAAAAGCAGTTGTCCGAAAGTCTGCTTTCTACCGGGTTTCCCGTTGATCATGTCCACACGTTGCCGCCGAATATGCGCGCCTTGCAGGCATTTGTGCCGCAGGTGCGGAACATTCGTACGAGTGGTTCGGCTGCCTTGCATATGGCCTATGTGGCAGCAGGTCGTTTAAGCGGATTTTGGGAAGTAGGCTTGAACGCCTGGGATACTGCTGCAGGTGCTCTACTTATTCAGGAAGCAGGCGGCAAGGTCACGGATACCCGTGGAGAACCGTATACACTTGCATGCAGACATATTGTAGCGACGAACGGTCATATTCACGGACAGGTACTGGATGTCCTGGAAGAGGTAGATGGTCAGGGACCGGCCTCTTGATACGGGCATGATTATTCCATGAGAACACGTTCTGAATGAAAGGGGGTTTCGGTCATGGACAAACGCAACATGGAAGATGAACTCGCAGCCTATTTGACAGAAGCCGAAATGCGCCAGTCTGAACCGAAAGAACAGACAGCAGCTCGCAAATTGCCGCCGCGTTATGAATTCAGACAGCAGATTGACGTGGACCCTATTCAGGAAGAAACGAAGCTTGTACGCGCCTTTGTAAAGCATGAGCTGGATGAACGATACGAAGCCTATAGACAGCCAAAGTCAACGTTCAATCCGGACGCATAAATAGGATGGTCGCCATCTGATACCGTAACAGCGGTAGGGATGGCGATTTTTATTTGTGCTCATTGACGATCTGACAGGTCGGTGATAAGCTGAGTATACATAAAATTAAACGTTTAATCTGTGAATCCAAAGGCAAACTGGTTGTGAACCACAGCAAAAGGAGAAAAAATGAACAGAGTCAGTATAAAAGATGTGGCCCTTCAAGCCAAGGTATCCATTGCGACTGTTTCAAATGTCGTAAACGGCAAAGGCAGAGTGTCTGCCCAAACGGCACGGAAAGTGCAGGATGTCATCGAGCAACTGCAATATTATCCAAGTCAGTCAGCGAGAAACCTGAAGGATAAGCAGTCGTATATGATCGCCGTGGTGGTGCCTTATCTGAAGGAAGCCAAGCTGTATGACAACCCCTTTTACTGGAAGTTGATTGTGGGGATCGAGGAAGGGGCGAAGCATAAACGGTTTCAGGTGATGCTAATGGATGTGAACGATGATGAGAGCTTTGCCTTTGTGCAGGAGCGACACCTGGACGGAATGGTTGTGGTAGGCACGTTTCACAATGAGCCGGTTCTGGAGCGAATATCCGCGATTCAGAAGCCGGTCGTATTTCTGGACAGCTATCTGGAACATCCTTATCTGCATCAGCTTCTGATCGATGATGAGCAAGGAGGATATCTGGGCGCGAAGCATCTGATTGAGCTTGGTCATCGTCAGATCGGTATCATGTGTGGCCTGCTGGTGAACGGGGGCGTTCATGCTGCCCGTTTGAAAGGGGTTCACACCGCGATGAAGGAAGCCGGCTTGCCGCTGGATAGCCTGCAAATTTTTGAAGTACATACGTCTGCCGAAACCGGACGATTCCTTGCACACCGCATCAACGACCAGTTTCCTCAGCTGACTGCCACTTTTTCATTTTCAGATATTGGCGCAGTAGGTTTGATTCGAGGTTTTCACGACAAAAAGGTATCCGTACCAGCCGATATGTCTGTCATCGGATTTGATGATATGCACTACGTAGAATATATGAACCCAGCCTTAACGACGATTCGTCAGGATGTCCATATGAAGGGGAAGCTGGCGGTAGAAATGTTAATGGAGATGATCGATCATCCGTCTGTTGAAGCTAGACAGATCCGCTTGCCTGTAGAATTGATCACGCGTGAAAGCGCAGGACCGTGCAGCCGTGCTTAACGTGCTTCATTCATGGCTGAATGGCGAAGGAAGAATAACCTGATTTTTTCTGTCATACCCTATTGACGATCAGAAAATTCCATGATATTCTAGGGGAGATAAAACGTTTAATCACTTTGTGCATTCGAATGATGTGAACGGTTGCAAGTAAGCCACCCATCGGAAGCACTTCTTTTTTTCAACATAAATGAAACGTTTAATCAAACTTGTTGTTTGAACACCAAGCAAGACCAATCAAGACCAATCAAGACCAAGCAAGACCAAGCAAGACCAATCAAGAAGTGATACGGAGATATTCTTTTTTTTATTGCATAAATGAAATGTTTAATCTAATCCCAAATGAAACTTGAAAGGGGTGATCGCCAAAGCGGAAAAAAATCGCAGGTTCGCATCACTGGACAGGAAAAGCAAGCGAAAACATGACGATGATGAGAATGAACAAAAGAGAGGGGACGTAAACATGTTTACAAAGAAAATGATGTGGAGTGGTCTGATTATCTTATGTATGCTTTTTACCGTCACTGCCTGCAACTCCGGAAACAACAACGAGAACAGCAGTGGAAACAATCCTTCATCTTCGCAGGCGAACGCGTCGGGTGAAGCAGATAACGGGAATGCAGGATCTGAAGCGGTGAAAGAACTGGAGCCTGAACCGGATGCCAAACTGCTCGTGTGGGATGGAAAAGACGGGTTGCCATTTCTGCAGGAGATTGCCAAGTCCTTTACAGAAGAAACGGGTATTCCGGTAGAAGTTCAGGAGCAGGGAGCACCGGAGCAGATTGAAAAAATGCGAACAGATGGTCCGGCAGGATCAGCAGCAGATATCATTACCTTGCCGCACAATGATTTGGGTAATGCCGTGTCTAGCGGATTTGTTCTACCGAATGATTTCTATGAAGAAGAAACCAGAAGTGAATTTATTGAAGCTGCGGTGAAAGCGGTTACTTTTGATGGCATGTTGTATGGCTACCCACGAAATATGGAGACCTATGCGTTATTCGTCAACAATGATCTCGTGAAAGGGGCTCCTCTTGAAACGTGGGAGGATGTTATCCAGTTCTCCAAATCGTTCAACGATGTGGAAAACAATCGGTACGGCTTCATGATGCGTCTGGAATCGCTGTACTTCACTTATCCGTTCCTGACGGGATATGGAGGCTATATTTTCGGGGAAGATGGAACAGATCCGACCGATATTGGCCTCAATCATGAAGGTTCGGTGAAAGGACTGGAAGTATATAAATCACTCAAGGAAATTTTGCCGATGGCCGTTTCAGACGCCAGTGATGATGTGAAAACAGCGCTGTTTGAGGAAGGCAAGCTGGCGATCAATCTCGACGGGGTATGGAACATCGGTAACTTCTCCAACCTGGATGCAGATATTTCAATGATACCGCTGCCGAAGTTTGACAACGGAAATCCATCTGTCAGCTTCGCAGGCGTAAAGGCGTACTACGTCAGTGCGTATTCCCAGTATCCTAAAGCGGCCCGACTGTTTGCCCATTATGTGACGACCCAGGAAGCGTTGCTGAAGAACTACGAAATCACAGGTTTTATTCCGGCTCGCAAAGGCATGGCCGAGCTCGATGCCATCAAGGCAGACAAAATGGTGGTTGGCGCTTTGAAGCAACTTGAGCATTCGCATCCAATGCCATCCATTGTTGAAATGGGTCAGGTATGGACCCCGTTCGGCAATGCCCTCCAGTTGATCTGGGATGGAGCAGACATCAAGCCGGCGCTTGATAAAGCCGTTGAAGACCTGAAAGTGGGCATTGATGCCCAAAACAATGAATAGACAGCTCTCTATCTGTCATTGCAATCACCCATCTCCTTGATGGGTGATCCATATTTCAACCACAGAGAGGTGAGTCAGAATTGGTTCAACACCGTAACAAAGCCGCGGTATTATCCATGATATACATGGGTCTTGGGCAATTATACAATCGCCAGTTTTTCAAGGGATCGGTCTTGATGCTTTTCTATACCTTTGCCCTTGCCATGATCTGGACCTATGCGCCAAGGGGATTGTGGGGCCTCGTGACCTTGGGGGAGCAAGCCGATCGTCTCGAGAAGGTAGATGGGCTGATGGTCAATGTGCGGGGAGATCATTCGATCTTTTTGATGGTACAGGGCATTATCATTTTGTTGTTTATCGGTCTTGCCTTGACCATGCTGATCGCAAACATTCGCGATGCGTATCGGGTGGGTAGCCAGCGTGAGAAGGGAGAACACGTCAACACCTTCCGGCAAACCCTGTATCATCTGATGGAAGAGAAATTCCCGTATTTTGCCTTGTCTCTTCCGCTAATTCTGGTCGTGTTCTTTACGGTGATGCCGGTGCTCTTTATGATCCTGCTCGCGTTTACCAATTTCTCGTTTCCGAAATATTTGCCTCCAGCCAAACTGGTGGACTGGACAGGATTCAAATCCTTCCTGGACATGTTTCGGATTCAGGCATGGAGCAGTACCTTCTTTGGCGTTACCTTATGGACGATCACCTGGACGATCTGTGCAACCTTGACGACATTTGTGGCCGGCTTCGGTGTGGCGCTGCTCGTTCAAATGAAAAAGATTCGCTTCAAAGGTTTTTGGCGGACGCTGTACATTATTCCGTATGCCATTCCGCAATTTATTTCATTGCTGATCATGAGAAATATGTTTAACGGACAATTCGGTCCCATCAACAACTATTTGCAATATTTCGGATTGGGCAAAGTGCCGTGGCTGACCGATCCCTTCTGGGCCAAATTTACGGTGATCATGGTGAATATCTGGATCGGGTTCCCGATTACGATGCTGATGATCATCGGCTTGCTGTCGACCATCCCGGAAGATTTATATGAAGCTGCGCAAATTGACGGGGCAAGCCGCTTTCAGCAATTCAAGGCGATTACCTTTCCTTCGATTATGTTTGCCTTCGGTCCGCTGCTTGTCATGGCCTTTGCAGGGAATATCAACAACTTCAACCTGATCTTTCTGCTCACCAACGGGGGGCCGGCCAATTCGGACTATCAGCTGGCCGGACATACGGATATTCTGATTACCTGGCTGTACAGCCTGACTCTCACGAACGGGAAGTACAACTATGCCTCTGTCGTCGGACTGTTCATTTTCGTGATCATCGCTTCCTTGTCCATCTGGAATCTTCGCAGGACGAGAGCATTCAGAGAGGAGGATATGTATTAAATGAAGCCTTCTTTTATTTCTCGATTGGAGCTGTCTGTTGCCTATCTTGCCCTGATCGCCATCGGGGTGATTGCCCTTTATCCTGCGCTTTGGGTGGTCCTCTCGTCATTTCGGCCGGGGACGGCGCTATACAGTGAACGGCTCATTCCGCAGTCCTTTACGACCGAGCATTATGTGACACTGTTTGAACGATATCCGTACTGGTCATGGTTTGCCAATACGTTGAAAATTTCTATCTCAACGATGATTATTTCGACCATTTTGGTCACGTTGACCGGATACATTTTTTCGAAGTTCCGATTTCAGGGACGCCGGAAGTTGATGCTGGGCTTGCTGGTGGCAGGCATGTTTCCAGGCTTTATGAGTATGGTCGCCATTTATATTTTGCTTATGCAACTGAACCTGCTGGATACGCATCTGGCCCTGATTGTCGTCTATTCATCCGGCTCGGCCATGGGATTCCTGTTTGTGAAGAGTTATTTTGACACGATCCCCTCCAGCATCATTGACGCCGCCAAGATCGATGGCGCCTCACATTCCGTTATTTTTATGCGGATCATGCTGCCGCTTTCCCGGCCGCTGCTTGTGTTTGTTGCCTTGACCTCGTTTAGCGGAGCCTTTGTTGACTTCATCTTCGCGAACATGGTCTTAACGGATACGAACAAGCTGACGCTGGCTGTCGGTCTGTTTAAAATGGTGAAAACCAAATTTGCGACCGAATTTACCTTGTTTGCCGCCGGCTGTGTGCTGGTAGCGGTCCCGATTACCTTGCTCTTTATCGGCTTGCAGCGCTTTTTAATAGAAGGGTTGACGGCTGGAGCTGAGAAGGGCTGAAGAAACCAGAGAAAACTTGAATCAACTAGAATAATCACCATACACAAGGAGTGGATACCTGCATGTTAATCGAAGCTATTTATCATCGTCCCAAATTAAACTGGGCGTACAGTTATGATGAGCGTACGGTTCACCTGAGATTACGTACCAAGAGAGCGGATATCGACAAGGTTGAGGTGTTTTACGGCGACAAGTGCCTCCCATGGGAAGAGATGCAGACCGTGCGCATGGAGAAACTGGCAGAGGATGAATGGTACGACTATTGGGAAACGGCTGTCCAGCCGCCCTACCGGAGATTATGCTATGCCTTTATCCTTCAGGATGGCGATGCGTCCATCTGGTATTCGGAGGAAGGGTTTCATCGGACCCCGCCGGTTAGACATCTCGGTCTGTTCGAATTCCCGTTTATCAATGCGGCTGACATCAATCGCCCCCCTGCATGGGTGAAGGATGCGATCTTCTATCAGATCTTCCCTGAACGGTTTGCCAATGGCGATCCATCCAATGATCCGGCCGACGTCCAGCCATGGGGAAACAAGCCGGAACAACGAAATTTTTTCGGTGGGGACCTGCAAGGCATCATCGATCATCTCGATCATTTGACGGAGCTGGGCATTACAGCCCTGTACCTCACCCCCATATTCGCAGGGGAAACGAATCACAAGTACGATACGAGTGACTATATGCAAATCGATTCGCATTTCGGAACGAAGGAGACGCTGAAACAACTGGTGGATGCTTGTCATGAAAAAGGCATCCGCGTCATGCTGGATGCCGTGTTCAATCACGCGGGGAAAGCTTTTGCACCGTTTAAGGATGTTATGGAAAATGGCCCTGCATCCCGTTATGCGGACTGGTTTCATGTGCGTGAGTGGCCTGCGACGATTAAGGATGGCAGGCCAACCTATGATACGTTCGCCTTTGAGCCTTTAATGCCCAAGCTGAAGACAGAACATCCCGAAGTGAAGCAATATTTGCTGAACGTAGCGAAATACTGGATTGAGGAATGCGGCATCGACGGATGGCGACTTGATGTGGCCAATGAGGTGGATCACAAGTTTTGGCGAGCATTTCGCGATGTCGTGAAGGAAGTTAATCCGGAAGCTTATATCCTCGGTGAGATTTGGCATGATTCGGTCATGTGGTTGCAGGGAGACCAGTTCGACGGGGTGATGAATTACCCGCTTTCCAACACCATGCTTGACTTTTTCGTGTTCGGTCATCTGGATGCCCAGGCTTTTGCCAACAAGATCGGCGGCCTGCTTGCCCGATATCCGAAGCCGGCAAACGAAGCCTGCTTTAATCAGCTCGACAGCCATGATACCGTTCGACTCATTACATTGTGTAAAGAGAATACCGACATGATGAAACTCGCTTTGCTGTTTCAGTTCTCCTTCCCGGGTGCTCCCAGCATTTATTATGGAGATGAGATCGGGCTGACGGGTGAGTTCGACCCGGATAACCGCAAATGCATGCCGTGGAATGAAGAAAAACAGGATCGCTCGCTGTTTGCGTATTATCAGCAGCTAATCCAACTACGGAAAACGTACGGGTCCTTACGCTCCGGCACATTGCGTTTTCTGCATGCAGAACAGCAATCCACGGGCTTGATCTATGAACGAAGTGATCAGTCAGAAAAACTGATTATTCTGATGAATGCGGGGGAACAGGCGCAGACGCTTTCCGTCCGACTCGAAGCCGGAGCCTGGAGCGATGCGCTAACAGGTGATAGCCTGCCGGTATCAGATGGCGTGTACACGGAGAATCTCCCGCCTTACGGTGCTCGGGTCATCGTGAAGGGCGCCCGTTAAAGAGAGCTTAATAAAAAGAGAAAAAGAGCCTGATAAAAAGAGTACAGAAATACAGATCGCCTTTCTCCTCTCTGCAGATGTTGGGATCTGCAGAGAGGAGAAAGGCGATTTTTCGTATCAGGAGGGGGAGAAGTCTAGGATGATGTCCACCAGGCCGTGGCGGGGTATTGCTCGGCACCCAGGGTGACAGGTTCACCGATCCGTGGTGTCGCAATCGGCAAATCATGCTGTTCTGCCGCTTTCTTCGCACGCTCGACCGGGTCCGTCCACGAGTGAAAAGCGAGGGTGAAAGCCGACCAGTGAATCGGGAAGAGCAGCTTGCCCTTCACATCGAGGTGAGCCTGGACGGTTTCTTCCGGCATCATATGAATGGCGGACCACCGTTCATCATACTGCCCGCATTCCATGAAGGTGGCATCAAACGGGCCGTAGGCGGCGCCAATCTCCTTGAAATGAGGACCGTACCCGCTGTCACCGCTAAAATAAACCTTGTGCTGATCCCCCTGGATGACCCAGGAGCACCACAGACTGGCATCGCGTCCGGACAGGCCTCTGCCGGAATAATGTCTGGCCGGCGTACAGGCCAGTTTCAACCCGTCCAGTTCTGTTTCCTCCCACCAGTCCATTTCGCTGATTTGTTCAGGCAGGACGCCCCAGCGCTCCAGGTGGCTGCCGAGGCCCAACGGCACAATAAACTGTTTCACTTTATGGCGTATGCGCTTGATCGTTCCGTAATCGAGGTGGTCATAATGATCATGAGAGAAGAGTACGGCATCGATCTCAGGAAGCTGCTCAATCTCGACCGGAAGCTTCTCACTGAAGCGCTTCAGTCCAAAAAATGGAACAGGGGAAGGTCGATCCCCGAACATAGGGTCCAGTAATAAGGATTTTCCGTTGATTTGCAGCAGGAGGGCAGAATGGCCAAACCAGATCCATCGGTCTGCCACAGGATGCTTGAGTGAATCGGGATCGACAGACGTCATCGGAATCGGATACCCGGGCTGTCGGTGCGGATTCTTTTTGGTGAAATCCCGCAAAATGGAGAGACCTGTTCGAAAATCGGTACGCATGTCCGTAGGAATGGGGTACTGAAATTTCTCATTGTTATATTGCTTGGAACGGGTAAAGGTCAGCCGTTTCTGTGTAGAGGGCTTGCTGCCAAACACCGGATGGCGGGTCAGTACGATCCCAAGAACGGCGAGACTGGCGACGATCAGAGTGAGAATGAGAGTGATCCATAAAAATAAGGGCATGGTGATATTCCTGCTTTCTATAAAGGATAAGAATCGAGAATAATATCAAATTAACAAAATGAATGCATTTTGTCAATTTGTCGTTGACGAAGGGGAAGGAGTGTGACAAAATAAGCTTGCAAGCACGAGCAGCCTTTCGGTTGCAAACGCAAACAAGCCTTGAACACATACCAGGCAATGAGGATGATTCGGATATGGGACAGGTACGACAGGAAGAACGAAGAAAAGTGATTTTAGGCGCTGCTGTCGATTGTTTTCTGCAATACGGGTATGCCAAAACCGCCATGGATGATATCGCGAAAAAAGCCAGCATCTCAAGATCGCTATTGTATATTCAATTTAAGAACAAGGAAGACATATTGGTGAATCTGCTGCAGGATCTGTGGCAGCAGCAGATGGAGCAGGCCGCACACATTCTGGACAGGGAAGATTCGTTGCAGCAGAAGCTGATCGCGATCTTCGACGTGCTGGTCATTCAGCCCTGGGAGCAGTTTGCCAATCAGGATGGTCAGGAGCTGTTGGAAGAGTACGTTCGGCTATTTCCCCAGTTTGAGGAAGCATACAGGAAAGATTTTATTGAAGTTCTGATGACCGTGCTGAACGATCGCCAATTGGCTGAAGTGATGATGCTGTCTGTGAAAGGATTAAAGATGGATCACCCCACCCTGAAAGTGCTTCGGGAGCGGATACAGGTGCTGGTGACGCGCCTGACTAGCTCTGACTAGCTCTGACTAGCTCTGACTAGTCCATCACAGCAATAGACATAGCAAAAAACGCAAAAAAGGATTGCACCCTTGCTGAGAGATCAGCGGGATGCAATCCTTTTATTTTTATCGTGAGCTTAGTCGATTTTCATGACGCCGCCTGTGCTTGCAGACGTCACGAGTTTGGAATAGCGGGCGAGATAGCCGGTTTTGACTTTTGGTTCAAAGCCTTTCCAGTTCGCTTTGCGCTTCTCCATTTCTTCGTCGCTGATGCACAGCTCAATCTTGCGGTTGTTCAGATCGAGGATGATATCGTCTCCGTCTTCGACAAACGCGATCGGGCCGCCTTCAGCCGCTTCCGGAGAAATGTGACCGATGCTGATGCCGCGGGAAGCACCGGAGAAACGTCCATCCGTTATGAGACCGACTTTGGCGCCAAGTCCCATTCCGACGATCTGGGAAGTAGGAGCGAGCATTTCTGGCATACCCGGGCCACCTTTAGGGCCTTCGTAACGAATGACGACGACATGTCCTTCTTTTACTTTTCCGTTGGCAATGCCATGCAGCGCCTCATCTTGGGAATCGAAGCAAATGGCAGGACCTTGATGGTATCCGCCTACCGATTCATCTACCGCACCGACTTTAATGATCGCCCCGTTTGGCGCGAGATTTCCGAACAGAACGGCCAGACCGCCTCGCTCACTGTGCGCGTTCTCCAGTGGATGAATCACATCGGTATCGAGAATCGGGGAGTTCTCCACATTCTCGCGCAGCGTTTTGCCTGTTACAGTAATGCGATCTGCGTGGATTGCGCCTTCTTTCTTCAGCAGCTCGTTGAGAACTGCGCTGACGCCGCCAGCATTGTGCACGTCTTCAATGTGGTAGTCAGACGCCGGCGCGATCTTGGCAATATGCGGAACGCGGGAGGCGACTTCATTAATCCGCTCGATCGGATAGTCGATGCCGGCTTCATGAGCCAGTGCCAGTGTATGCAGGACCGTATTGGTTGATCCGCCCATCGCCATGTCCAGCGCGAAAGCGTTGTCGATTGCTTCTGCGGTGACGATATCTCTTGGCTTCAGATCCAGCTTAATCAGTTCCATAAGCTGCTTGGCGGATTTTCTGACAAATTCTCTGCGCTCTGGTGCTACGGCCAGAATGGTTCCGTTTCCTGGAAGAGCAATCCCCAGCGCTTCAGCCAGACAGTTCATGGAGTTGGCGGTAAACATGCCGGAACAGGAGCCGCAAGTCGGACAGCCGAATTGCTCCAGCTCCGTCAGGCTCTGCTCATCGATTTTGCCGGACTGGAATGCGCCGACCCCTTCAAAGACAGAGGAAAGGGAGATAGACTTGCCTGTGCTGTCCTTTCCGGCTTTCATCGGTCCGCCGCTTACAAATACCGTCGGGATGTTGACGCGAAGTGCGCCCATCATCATACCTGGCGTGATTTTGTCACAGTTAGGAATGCAGACCATGCCATCGAACCAGTGCGCGGATACGACGGTTTCCAGGGAATCGGCAATAATTTCACGGCTTGGCAGCGAGTAACGCATGCCGATATGCCCCATGGCAATGCCGTCATCGACCCCGATGGTGTTGAATTCAAACGGAACACCGCCTGCTTCGCGAATCGCTTCCTTGACGATTTTCCCGAATTCTTGCAAGTGAACATGTCCCGGTACAATATCAATGTATGAGTTGCAGACCGCAATAAACGGCTTGCCGAAATCCTCTTCCTTCACCCCAGCTGCACGGAGCAGGCTGCGATGGGGAGCACGGTCGAATCCTTTTTTGATCATATCAGATCTCATTTTCTTTTCGGACATTCTGTATACCTCCATATTAAATATATTGATGATCATTGCATTTTTGGAACGAGCATGATTCCTATCTCATTAATCTAACACACTCGCTGGCTTGTTTTCTAGTCGAACCGCAAAAATAGGGCAAAATGAGAAAGAAGTGCAAGTCATATATTTCCATATGAAGGACATAATAGGATGGTGTCAGATTGAAGCTGGGAGTGATCGGGCTTGTGGACAGAAAAACAGGTGGAATGTATATGCTGGAGTATAGCGCTCCCCGGATTCGGACAATTGCGCAACGGCAAGCTGGTAAAAGGCCTTACATTGATTGTGCTCGAAATGCTGATCAATGTATACGCCCATTTGAACCGGATCATTATCTCCAGCTTTAACGGGCAGATATCGGGGAGTATTGAGCAGGCGAATGATCAGTGGCTGATGTTTTATCCCTGTCTGTATATGTTTGCGATGTGGGATGCTTACCGCGATGCAGGAGGCGGAACGAAGCCTTATTCCGTGCTGCCCTTTGCGTTTGGCGCCTATATGGGGACGGTCGGCATCATCTACTCGCGGCTGTGGCTGGGACCGGTATGGCTCGGCCTGATCGGGCTGGCAGTCGGGCTGCTGGTCGGTCATCTGCTTCGGAGGCTGTTAACCCGATTGGCACAAAACCAGAAGGCGAAGGAAGGCAGACCCGAACATTCGTGACAGGTCAGCTCTCCTTGCATGCTTTCTGGCAGGTCCCTTACGGGATGTTGTTGTATGTTTCCTGGTGGAGCCCTTGCGGGAGTTTGCTCTAGGTGTCCTGTTAGGTCCCTCGCGGCATGTTATCGTACGCTTCCTGGTACGTACCTGGTGGCATTTTATAGGTTTGTTTGAATACATGGGAGAAATGCTTGACGCTGATGTAGCCCACCTTCTCGGCAATTTCGTAAATTTTAAGCGGCTGCTCTGCCACGAGCAGTTTGGCGGCTTGCTCCATTCTCACACGCGTGAGAAATTTGATGTAAGATTCGCCCATGCTCTTGTGAAAAATATTGCTGAGGTAGCTGGAGGACACCCCGATTTTTTCTGCAATTAACGCCAGACTAAGTGGTTCTGCATAGTGCATATAGATGTATTTCTGTGCCTGCAGAACGGCATCATGCTCATCCACTTCCGGCTGCTCTGTGGATGCGAAGATGTGCAGGATATCGGCAAACAATTGCTGAACGCGTTCATCGGTGACTGCACTGGTCTGCTTCGCGAACTGCTTGAGGATATTTAACCCCTGACCTGCCTGCACCGCCTGCTCGCCCTGAAAGCGATGGGAGGTTTCGGTGAGGGCCTCCAGCAAATAAAGACCGTAGCGGATCACAGCGACAGAAGTAGAAGTCTCCATCTGTGCCATCCATTTATTCAAGGCATCATAATAGATCATTTTGTTGCGGTTGAGCAGGCCGGATTGAAGCAGAGAGATCATCTTGTCCCACTCCATGAGGGTATGAAGGTGCGGATCATGGGCGTCGTAATGGAAGACGTCTTCCTGATCCTGATAGAGACGTTTGCCCAGCATTTTGCGGGCATTTTGGTAAGACACATGCAGCTGGAGTACTTCATGCTCGGCAGTGCCGGCTGCGGCGACCAGGGGGATACCCGTGCTGGTTTTCATCATGTCCGAGACATGCTGAAAAATTTGTGCACTTTGTTTGCGCAAGGCCTCCCGGTCTTCACCAGCCAGAAACACGATCGTATTCTCTTCTTCATCGGAGAAGACCCAGCCATTTCCGGATTCTTCGATCCATTCCGAAGCGGCCTGATTGAGGATGAATTTGAAAACGGGAATATCGCTGGCGGGTATCGGCTTCTGCAACAGGGCCGCTGTGTCCAGAGACAGAATCAGAATCATGCCTTCTGATTCGATCAAGTTAATTTTGAAGCGATAGAGCAAGGGGTATAGGGCCTTGATTTCCACGCTGTGATCGGTGATGACTGCTTTCAGAAATTGCTTGATGACTTGTTTTTTGGCGGATTCGGACACGTTCAGCATGGCGCGGTAAGCCAGTTCCTTGTTTCGCTCCATGGCGATGTCGTTTGCGATACGTTTCAGTGCCTGAGCCAGCTCATCTCTGACGATGGGCTTCAGCAGGTAATCATTGACCCCATATTGCAGCGCTTCCTTGGCCAGGGAAAACTCATCGTAGCCGGAGATGATGAGGATCGGCACATTCGGATAGGTGTCGCATACGATCCTGGACAGCTCCAGGCCGTCCATCTCCGGCATTTTAATGTCTGTGATCAGCAGATCAAGTTCAATGGATACGGATTCGATGTTTCCTTGTATGACGGGACGGCATGTGTGCAGGAGATGTCGAGTTCCTTTGATGTCGTATCCTCCTGGAGAAAGTCGACGAGATACGGATTTTTGAGTGATTTCTATACGAGTGAAACGGGACGGCATCAGGACGTGGAGAAACTGAACAAGCTCCATTTGAATCTCATTCAATTTTACGACTGGATGTACAAGCATGATGAACTGGTTGGTCCTGAGTCGGAATATACCGATTTGATGGGCAGGAAACTGAGCCTGGATGTGGTGAAGGAGAAAGTGGCGGCCTGTCATCGCTACGGGATGAAAGCGATGGCCTATGGGGCGGTTTATGCAGCGAGCCAATCGTTCTATGAATCTCGCAAGGACTGGGCGCTCTATGACAGCAACGGCAACGTACTGGACTTCATTGATATTTTCTACATGATGAATGTGGCAGAGGAGTCGCCATGGCATGATCATATCATTGGCGAATACCGGAAGACGATTGAGCAGGTTGATTTTGACGGTATTCATATGGACACCTATGGCACGCCGAAGACCGCCATCTCCAAATGGGGAGGGGAAGAAAAGGTGGTGAAGCTGGAAGAGCACTTTCCGGCGCTGATTAACCATACCCGTGAGGCACTGGAGCAGGTCAAGGAGGACATTGCGCTCATTTTCAACAATGTAGGGAACTGGCCGGTAGACACCGTAGCGGTTGCCGAGCAGGATGCGATGTATATTGAGGTCTGGAATCCGTACGAGCGCTATCACCATATTCAGCAGATCATTGCCTGGGCTCGTCATTTCAGCCAGGACAAACCGGTCATTCTGGCTGCCTATCTGAAGCCGTTCAGACTGGAAGCGATGGAAAAGGCCGAGATTTCTGCCCTGCTGCTTACCGCGGCGATCACTTCGAACGGCGGTTATCACTTGCTATTGGGCGAAGACAATGCGGTACTGACTCAGGGCTACTATGTGGATTATTCGCTTGTCGGCGAACCGTTCATGCGGACGATGCGCAACTATTATGACTTTATCATCCGCTATGCGAACCTGTTCTTTGATGCTTCACTGCGGGACGTGTCCATGACGCACGCCAAGGGAGACAACCAGGAGTATCAATTGACGGGTGCTGCATTCAGTACGTATGGCGAGGCTGACAAGGTGTGGACGATCATCCGGGAGAAGCGGGGAAGGAAAGTCGTATCCCTGGTGAATCTGGTCGGGAATCTGGACGACAGATGGAACGAAGGCAAGGATGAGCCTGCGCGGATCGAGCTGGTAGAGATGCGCATTCAGGTGGAGGAACAGGTGAAGGACGTGTATATGGCAAGCCCGGACGAAGAGATGGGTCGTCCGCAGCCTGTGCCGTATGAGTTGGTTGAAAGTGACAAAGGCATGGTCGTCGTTGCCCAGATTCCGAATCTGTATATCTGGAAGCTGCTCGTTATTGAGCTTGGAGCCAAATAGAAGGGAAAGCACCGTTCTTTGCGAGTCAGGATCGCGCAGAGAACGGTGTTTTTGTGTGGATCATGAACAACTCCCTGAAAGGATACGTATTGTCAGCGCGATAAAAAAAGGGTAAGATAGGGACGATTATGATTGTTAACCCCTCGGGGTTCTGAAGGTTGACAATTCAGGATATACATATACACCAAGCACACATGATCGGGAGTGAAACGGCAAGGATGAGACCTCTCTTTGTTACGGGTACAGACACAGGGATTGGCAAAACAAGAGTCACCTACGGACTCGCATCGGGCTTGCGAAAACGGCACATTCAAACCCAGACCTGGAAGCCGGTTCAAACCGGTGTCAGGACGGGCACGGCGGAAGCAGACAGCTTTCGGTTGAAATGGGGAAGCGGTGCAGAAGAAGAGGAAGCGCATCTGGTAAGCGTCACACTGCCGGACCCGCTGGCTCCCTGGATGGCTGCCAGGCGCAGGAGTATGAAGCTGGACTATGAACAGCTGGTTGAGGAAGGCCGTCAACGTGCGAGCCAGACCGATCTGTTGATCATGGAAGGGGCGGGCGGCTTGCTTGTTCCGCTGACCGAGAAGCAACTCATTGCCGATCTCGCGATTGATCTGGAAATGTCGGTATTGATCGTGGCCCGGGCGGGGCTCGGTACGGTCAACCATACGCTGTTAACAATTGAAGCAGCGAGAAGTCGCGGCCTGCAAGTGGCAGGGATCGTCATCAATGGCATGTTGGCGACTCAGAGGCCTGAGGTGCAGGAGAATCGGGAGATGATCGAGCATTTCGGGCAGTGCAAGGTACTGGGACTGCTGCCGGATGTTCAGGGCGAGCCGGAAACCACTTCACCCGCAGACTGGCAAAGCTGGAAAGAGCGGTGGGATGAGGTCTGTGAGCAGAATCTGGACTGGACGTTGGTACTCGGTCTGGCAAAGAATGCGGGCATGTAAGCCACTAAACATTGAATGAATCATGAGATGGAACCATATAGAGGAGGAGCATGGATATGCTGCAAACACAATTGAACTGGGATGAACTGGCACGAAAATCGTTAAACGGGGAACTGCTGACTGTAGAAGAAGGATTGTCTGTACTGGAGGCTGATGATGACGAGCTGCTGTCGATCATGAATGCAGCGTTTCAGGTTCGTAAAGCCCATTACGGCAAAAAAGTAAAGCTGAACCTGATTATCAATGCCAAGAGCGGGCTATGTCCGGAGGACTGCGGATATTGCTCGCAGTCAATTGTGTCCGATGCGCCCATTGACAAGTACACGATGATGGAAAAGGATGTTCTGGTGAAGGGTGCGCAGCAGGCGATGAATATGCAGGCCGGCACCTATTGTATTGTGGCGAGCGGAAGAGGGCCAACCAACAAGGAACTGGATCAGGTGGTAGAAGCCGTCAAGGAAATCAAGGGGACCATGCCGCTCAAAATCTGTGCATGTCTTGGAATTCTGTCCGATGAGCAGGCAGAACGACTGAAGGATGCCGGTGTGGATCGCTACAATCACAACCTCAATACAAGCAAGTCCAATTTCTCCAGCATTACGACGACACATACGTATGATGATCGGGTGAAAACCGTCAACAAAGCGAAGGCTTCCGGTATGTCTCCTTGCTCCGGCTGTATTGTCGGTATGGGAGAGACCAATACGGAGATCGTGGAGATGGCGTATGCGCTGAGAGAGCTGGATGCAGACTCCATTCCGGTCAATTTCCTCAATGCCATTCCGGGTACACCACTGGAGGACAAGAAGGAACTCGATCCGAGAAAATGTCTGAAAGTGCTGGCGCTGATGCGTTTCATTAACCCAACGAAGGAGATTCGTATTTCCGGAGGCCGAGAGGTGAACCTTCGCTCGATGCAGGCGATGGGCTTATATGCGGCGAACTCAATTTTTGTAGGCGATTATTTGACGACAGAAGGTCAGGAAGCGACGAGTGATCATCAGATGATCGAGGATATGGGATTTGAGATTGAGCTTTGTGCCTTGTAAGCGAGGGATCCAATAATGAAGCACCGACAAGCAGACGAGAACAGTGAATATACAGCTGATCAGACCCACACGCCAACGGATTCTCTTGCCTGGATGGATGCGGAACTCGATGAACTTCAGGCCCGGCAGCAGGTTCGGTCGCTCCGTGAAACCGCAGTAACTGCGGCGGGCTGGCTAGATGTGGAAGGAAAGCGGCTGCTGCATCTGGCCTCCAATGATTATCTGGGACTCAGTATGGCAGAGAATGACTGGCCGGAGCCGTCTCCCGCTGCGCGATTGCTCGGTTCGGGCGCTTCCAGGCTCATCACGGGTCATTATCCCGCTTATGCCCGGCTTGAGGAAGAGTTTGCCGCGTTTAAGCAAGCCGAAGCCTGTCTGGTGTTCAGCAGTGGCTATATGGCCAATATCGGGGTGATCAGTTCCCTCGTCGGCAGAAATGATGAGGTGTTCAGCGACCGCTACAACCATGCCAGCATCGTGGACGGTATGCTGCTTAGCCGGGCGAAGCTTCATCGTTACAAGCATGGAGACATGAATCACCTAGAATCTCTACTGAAAAAAGCGAACCCCAACGGGAAAAAGCTGATTGTCTCGGATAGTATTTTCAGTATGGACGGTACCATGGTCCCGCTGAAGGAACTGGTGGAGCTGAAACATCGCTACGGTGCCATGTTGATGATCGATGAAGCGCATAGCAGCGGCCTTTACGGACCTGAAGGAGCAGGGCTTATTCACGAGATGGGACTGCAGGATGACATCGAGATTCAAATGGGCACCTTCAGCAAGGCATATGGCGGTTATGGCGCCTATATCACAGGGAGCCGCAGACTGATCCGCTATCTGACAAACCATGCGAGAAGCTTGATTTATACAACGGCTTTGCCCCCGGTCGTGGTGGAAATGAACCGCTACAATGTTCGGCGCTCGCGCCAGGAGCCCTGGAGAAGGGAAAGACTGAACGAGTTGAGTGGCTGGTTCCGGCATCAACTGAAGGGAATGGGCTTTGATACGGGGAACAGTGTCTGTCAGATTATTCCGGTCATGACCGGTTCCAATGAGAAGGCCTTGCAGTTCAGTCGTGAACTGCATCAGCGAGGCATTGCCGGAGTAGCGATCCGTCCGCCCACGGTTCCGGCAGGAAGTGCCCGCATTCGCTTCACGCTGACAGCTGTGCATGAGCGAGCGGACCTGACGTGGGCGCTGGAGCAAATGGAAGAAGCCGGACACGCGTGCGGACTGATATCATCTCAAACAGATCGCGCTGATCACGTATGATCATGAAAGGAATGGATGAGCATTGCGAATCCTATGGGTTGCAGGTTGGGGGATGCCTTCGAATTGCTGGGAGGAGGTCCTCCCTTTTTTTTCGAACGACAAGCACCAGATCGTGAAAATGGAAAACGGCCATACCTTGGCGGATTGGGAGCGGATGTTGTCTGAGGCGATCCGAATGACGCCAGATGAACCGCTCGCGATTGTCGGCTGGTCCATGGGGGGAATCCTTGCACTCGATGTGCTGGCGCGCATGCACAAGGAAGCCCCGGCGTCTATATCTTCAGTCAAGCGAATCGTGCTGGTGAGCACGACATTGAAATTTACGTCGGAAGACCGCCAGCTGGGCTGGCCGGAGCGAATTATGCATCGCATGATTCATAAATGCCGGGCGTCATCTGAAGTGGTGTTCCAGGATTTTGCGGCAGCTATGCTAACGCAAGCCGAACGCCATCAGACGGAGAGAAAATTAGCCGAGCTGCTGGTTCATTCATCCTGGTCCCATCAAGCATTGTTGGCAGGATTGCAGTACCTGTGTGAGGCGGATGTGTCCCAGGCGTATGTGAAGCTGCTCGAAGAGAAAGACATTCAGATCGACTGGATTCACGGCACGCAGGATGCGACGTGCCCGGCTGCGGCGCTGAGGAAGCTGGAGCAGCGGGACGGAGAGGCGAAAGGCAAGGCTGGCTTTCTGTGGGTAGAGCAGGGCGGACATGCCCTGCCGCTCAGTCATCCTGCGCAGCTGGCCTCACACATTCATACATTATGGAAAAGGACACCGATGCCAAATGGAAGGGAAGAATCTCTCACCGATTAACAAAAAGATCGTCAAGCGCCACTTCGATCGGCATGCCGGCACCTATGATCAGTTTGCCATCATTCAGCGCTATGCAGCGGAACAATTGCTGCGCATGCTGGACGCTTCGGTGACAAATGCCAGTGCCTCCATGCGAATCCTGGAGATAGGTTGTGGAACCGGCTACGTGACGGAACGTCTGGCGGTGCAATATCCGCAGGCCCGGGTGGTGGCACTGGATATGGCTCCGGCGATGCTACAGGCCACAAGACAGAGACTTCATGACCACCATGGGGAGAACGTGCGCAGCAGGATCGAATACGTGTGCGCAGACGCCGAAGAATGGGTGCAGCAGTTCCCGCAGATGTGCCAGAATTCGCATGTCTCCAAGGTTTCGATAGATTCAGGAAAATTTGATCTCATCATTTCCAGTGCAGCTTTTCAGTGGTTCAATGAACCTCGCGAAACGGCAATGGCGTATTGGAGGCTGCTCAACCCAGGAGGATATGCCGCCTTCAGCACGTATGGCCCGGATACCTTTACTGAATTGCATCAATCCTTTGCCGAGGCTGAGGCAGCGCTCGGATTGCCCCGTCACCGGCACGGACAGAGGTTTCCAGCCTTGTCTGACTGGGCGCGTTGGCAGTCTGAGGCAGGTCTTGAACCGCTGTGGATGCAGGAGGAACATGCGGTGGAGTGGCATTCTTCTGTGGACGCATTTTTGCGTGCTGTTCAGAAGACGGGAGCGTCCAGTGCGAGCACAAGCCCAGGCTCGGGCCGGTTAAGTAGAGCCCTGCTGCGGAACATGAAAGCATATTATGAGCGGCATTTTGGAGCAGAACAGACTGGGGAAGTGAACCATGACGCTCGTATACAGGCCACCTCTCATTTGTTATGGGTGGGGGGGATGAAGGATCATGGAATGTCAGTCAAACAGAGAAGCCGCAAATAAAAATCCAGCAACGCCTTGGCGCCTGCTGGATTTTTTGCTGTTAATCGGGATATGGATTTGTTTATTTGGCTTGACGTTCTCAGTGGTTCATATGGGCAAAGGCGTGTTCGGCTGCTTCAATCGTACGATCGACATCCTGTTCGGTATGCGCGATCGTCAGGAACCAGGCCTCGAATTTAGAGGGAGCCAGGTTAATGCCTTGATCGAGCATCAAGCGGAAAAACTGGGCGAAATGTTCCCCGTCTGTATCTTTGGCTTCCTCATAGTTCGTAACGGGATGCTCGCAGAAGTGGGTCGAGAGTGCGCCGACAATGCGGTTGACGGTTAGGGGCACTTGGTGGTGCCGTGCAGCCTGTTCCAGGCCGTTTTGCAGACGCTGCCCCAATTGATCCAGCCGGGTATATGTTCCGGGCTCACTCAGCACTTCCAGACAGGCCACACCTGCGGATATCGAAGCCGGATTGCCAGCCATCGTTCCTGCCTGGTACGCAGGCCCAAGGGGAGCGACCTGCTCCATAATTTCCTTGCGGCCGCCGTAGGCGCCAATCGGCAGTCCACCGCCGATAATTTTCCCCATCGCAGTCAGATCCGGTTCGACCAGTGAAGGATCGGGGAACGCACTGTACGTTTGGGCGGCGCCATAGTGGAAACGGAATGCACTGATCACTTCGTCATAGATGACGAGTGCGCCGTAGGAGCGAGTCAGCTGACATAAGGCTTCCAGATAGCCGGGCTTGGGCATGACCATGCCAAAATTACCGACAATCGGCTCGATCATCACCGCAGCCGTTTCTTCGCCCCATTTGTCCAATGCCTCGCGCAGGGCGTCGATATCGTTGAAAGGAACGGTTATAATCTCCTGCGCAATAGAGCCGGGGATACCAGCGCTGTCCGGTATGCCCAGGGTGGATGGGCCAGAGCCGGCCGCCACCAGCACCAGATCAGAATGACCGTGATAACAGCCGGCGAACTTGATGATTTTGCTGCGTCCCGTGTAGGCACGTGCCACGCGTATCGTCGTCATGACCGCTTCCGTGCCGGAATTGACAAAGCGAACCTTGTCCATTGACGGAATGGCATCCTTTAATTGCTTGGCAAATGTAATTTCCAGCTCTGTAGGGGTACCGTACAGGACGCCCGACTGGGCGGCCCGGGTGATCGCCTCGGTAATATGCGGGTGGGCATGACCGGTAATGATCGGTCCGTACGCCGCCAAATAATCAATATAGCTGTTGCCGTCTACGTCGGTAAAGGTTGCACCCTTCGCTTCTTTCATAAAAACGGGGGCACCGCCTCCGACTCCCTTGAAGGAACGGGAGGGGCTGTTTACGCCTCCGACAATATGCTGCAATGCCTGCTCATAGAGGGCATGGGAACGTTCACGTTTCATCGTTGTTGTATACTCCTTTTGCCTGTCTGACAGACCAGATTGCCTGCATGTCGAGTGGAATCAGGAGGCAGAATCAGATGCTGGTTCTGTCAGGGATGATGACGATTCGCCAGTCTGTCCGTCAGCGCCAGATGAGGAATGGGTTCCTTCAGCATCCGTTGGAGCTGGTTGCTCCGGTTCCGGTTGCTTGGCGAATGACTCCTGAATAAATTGCTGCAATTGGGCCTGATCAGCAGTTAGTACGCTGGCTCCGCCGATGGATACTTCCTGCAGAAGCTCAAATGGCGGGAGCTGCAAGCTGGCAACCTGGCTGGTACGCACATCAAAGGCGAGATTGCCCAGTTTCAGCAGGTTGTTCGGTGTAATATTCGTTTCAATATGCTTTTTGACATTGTTCAGAATGGACGGAAACTTCATGATGGACGAGGTGGACTGCACCTTGTCCGCGATAGCGGTCAGGAAATTGCGCTGACGCTCGGTTCTGGCATAATCGCTCATGGCATCGTGGCGGAAGCGAACATATTGCAGTGCTTTCTGACCATCCAGATGCTGATAGCCTTCCTTCAGGTTAATGGTATAGGCCGGGCCATCTGCACGACTGCTGTAGTACATGTCTTTTTCTACATAATAGTCAATGCCACCTACTGCATCGACCAGGGCGATGAAGCCTTCAAAATCAACAAAGATATGATATTGAATCGGGATGCCAAGCCATTCACTGACGGCTTTCTGGGCCAGGTACGGGCCTCCGGTCGCAAAGGCCGAGTTGATGCGGCTTTGTCCATGTCCGGGGATATCCACCCAAGTGTCCCGCAGAATGGACAGCAAATGAACCTGCTTCGAGACGGGATCGACAGAGACGACGATCATCGTATCCGATCGCGGAGGTTCCCCGTTCTCAATGCCCCGGGAGTCGCCGCCAAGCAGAAGAATATTGACTCGTTCTGTTCCTTCCCATACTTCAGGCTCATATTGCTGCACTTCATCATCCTGGTACAGATCCTTGAATCGTGAATTCTCCTTGGATGTATGTATATCGGCGGCAACGGAATACAAGTAATACGTGAGTGCACTGCCTAATCCAATCAGGACAATCAGCAGGCTGATCAGAATCCATTTCCATTTACGTTTTTTCATGTGTGTTCTATTATCCTTTCGTGTCGGTCAAATCGAGTCCATGTTTTCTGCATGTGGCAGGCTCGTCCAACGGACGTCTGTTCCATGCTTTCCACGCTATCTCGGATCGTGTATGATGATCATGATGTTTAGTTTATACGAAAATGGATGTTGGTTCAATGCATCTGTTTCTGATCCATAGGAAGCATCCATATAAAGGAGAGGGAAACCGCGAATGAATGCGATTGAGGTTGAACATCTGCGCAAGCAATTTCGGGTTCAACAAAATCGGGAGGGACTAACGGGGGCGATCCGTGACCTGTTCCGAAGAACCTATAAAGAAGTGATCGCCGTTAACGATATCAGCTTTACGATCCCCCAGGGAGAAATCTGCGGATATATTGGAGAGAACGGGGCAGGGAAATCGACGACGATCAAGATGCTGACCGGTATCCTGGTTCCGACATCGGGCCGCCTGCAGGTTGGAGGCTATGTCCCGTATGAGCAGAGAGAGAAGTTCGTGCGCCATATCGGGGTCGTCTTCGGTCAGCGCAGTCAATTGTGGTGGGATCTCGGTGTCATCGAATCCTTCCAGCTGCTGCGCAAGGTATATCGGGTCGGACAGCAGGATTACAAGACCCGTCTGGATGAACTGGTGGAGCGTCTGCAACTGGGTGATCTGCTGAATCGACCGGTGCGCAAGCTCAGTCTCGGACAGCGAATGCGCTGTGAACTGGCCGCCTCCCTGATTCATAACCCTTCGCTGCTGTTTCTCGATGAGCCGACCATTGGCCTCGATATCGTGGTCAAGACGGAGATCCGGCAATTTCTGAAGGATCTGAATCAGCGAAACGGTACGACGATATTGTTGACCACTCATGATTTGCAAGACATTGAGGCACTGTGTTCCCGCGTCATTATGCTGGATGAGGGACAGGTGATCTATGACGGCAATCTCGATCATCTGAAGTCCACATGGGGCAAGGGCAAGGAAATCGCCTTCCAGTTCGAGTCTGCGGTCGAGCTTGGGCAGCTGGAGCAGTTAACGAAGGATCTGCAGGTAGAGTGGTCGCTGGAGAATGCGATGCAAGGAAAGGTGTTTATTCCGCAGCACGCAGCCAAGGTGTCCCAGGTGCTGGCCCGTTTGGTCAATGAAGTGGAGATTCGGGACATGAAGATTTTTGAGACGAATACAGATGACATTGTGCGAGAGATTTACAAGACAGGTTCTGCGGACAAGCCGGCTGAGGTGAGTGTGCATGTATAGTGCCTATCTGGAAATCATTCGCATTCGTTTTCTGATGATGCTCGCCTATCGGGTGAATTACTACAGCGGGATTATTATTTATGCCATTAACATTGGCGCGTATTATTTTTTGTGGAAAGCGATCTACGGCAACAGTGATACGCTGGCAGGATTTACGGTGGAACAGATGACGACTTATGTGGCAGTGGGCTGGATGGCGAGGGCTTTTTATTTCAATAATCTGGATCGTGAGATTGCGCGCGAGATCAAGGACGGCAGTGTTGCGATTCAGATGATTCGGCCCTATCAATATTTAATTGTGAAAATGATGCAAGGGCTCGGTGAAGGGATTTTTCGTCTGCTGCTGTTTTCCGTACCGGGAATGCTACTGATTCTGCTCTTGTTTCCGGTGAAACTGCCTGCTGACCCAGCGACCTGGGGGATTTTTCTCATTATGATCTGGTTTAGTTTCCTTATTAATTCCCAGCTGAATATTTTGGTGGGTCTGTTTGCGTTTTTCGTGGAGAATAATGAAGGCTTGATGCGAATGAAACGGGTAGCCGTAGATTTGTTCTCCGGACTGATCATTCCGCTGACCTTCTTTCCAGACTGGGCGGAGCGTATACTGACCTGGCTGCCGTTTCAGGCGATTACCTTTCTTCCTGCCTCGGTATTTACAGGACGGGTGACGGGTGGAGCCATTTGGGAGGCCATGGGGGTTCAATTGCTATGGTTCCTCGTGCTTACCGTACCGATTGCGTGGACATGGCGCAAGGCGAGAAAACGTTTGTTTGTGCAGGGAGGGTAGGCGAACCATGTTTTATTTGACGATGTTCTGGGATTATTTGAAGGCTTATATGAAGACGAGGATGACGTACCGCTCGGATTTTTGGATAGAGGTATTTACAGATTTGCTCTTTCAGGGGATGAATCTGTTGTTCATTCTGGTGGTGTTCGGGCATACGGATCTGTTGGGCGGCTGGAACCGCAATGAAATCATTTTTATCTATGGTTATTTCATGATTCCGTATGGAATCTTCGCCTGCTTCTTCAACCTGTGGGATTTCACGGAGCGCTATATTGTAAAAGGGGAAATGGATCGTATCTTGACCCGGCCTGCATACAACCTGGTGCAGCTGTTGCTGGAAAATGTGTCCCCTCCTTCGCTGTTGGGGGCCGTAACAGGAGGCATCATCATGGGATATGCCTGGATTTCACTCGGACTGCCGTTTGAATGGTATACCCCGCTCGCACTGCTGTTGTTTATCGCAGGGTCTGTCATGATTTACGCAGGGATTTATATTGTCTTGACGGCGATTTCCTTCTTCTCGGATTCCCCGACGGGCATTTTGCCGCTCATGTGGAATATTCAGCAATATGGCCGCTATCCGGTGAACATTTACAACAAGATTATGAAGTTTGTGCTGACCTGGATGATTCCGTTTGCCTTCGTGGGTGTCTATCCGTCTGCCTTTTTTCTGGACAAGGAAACGGTTGCTGGCTTCGCCTTTCTCACCCCGCTGGTGGGGGCTGTCTTTCTCACTGTCGGGATCTCGATCTGGAATGTCGGCATTCGTAAATATCGCGGAGCGGGAAGCTGAGGCCACTTGTTCTGCTTCTGTTGTGATATTTTCCTGGAGGTGGACAGCGCAAGTTTGGTCTTCCTGCTCTCACTTATGTACAATAGAAGCAGAGGTTCATATGCGATGAAGTACATCCAGGCAGATGCACAAGCCGTTCCATCTAGATTTGCACTGATGGCACCGATTTTCATTTTACAGACGGTACAAAGACGGTTTGCAAGATTGTACAGAAACTGGTTTTACAGACTACACCGAAACAGGCTACACCGAAACAGGCTACACCGAAACAGATTTCAGAGATTGCACAAAATATGAAGAGGAGTGAATGGGATGTCAGAGATTGAAGTAGGACAGGTCGTACCGGATTTCACGTTGCCCGCTTCCAGCGGCGGTGAGGTGAGCCTGCATGATTTCAAAGGACAGAAGGTCGTCATTTATTTCTATCCAAAAGACAACACGCCGGGATGTACGACGGAGTCATGCGATTTCCGTGATGCTCATCCTGATTTTGAACAGCTTCAGACGGTGGTACTGGGCATTAGTCCGGACAGTCTAAAGTCGCATGACAAGTTTATTGCCAAGCACAGTTTGCCGTTTACCCTGCTGGCAGATGAGGATCACACGGTGAGTGAGCAGTTCGGGGTGTGGAAGCTGAAGAAGATGTACGGCAGAGAATTTATGGGGATTGAGCGCTCTACGTTTCTGATTGATGAGGAAGGCAAGCTGGCTCAGGCGTGGCGCAAGGTCAAGGTAAAAGGGCATGTGGACGAAGTGCTGGCTGCGGTAAAGGGCTAGGGTTCATCCTCCCGGCTGTGATGAGACAGATAGGCGGAATGGGCATCAAATGAAATGTATGCGCAGCAAGTGAAATGTTAATGGCGTAAAAGCTAAAAGAGAGAAAGCTAAATGAGAGAACACTAAAGAGAAAGCTAAATGAGAGAACACTAAAGAGAAAGCTTAAAGAGTGAAGGCTAAAAAGAAGCTAGATGAGTGAAAAGCTGACCGCGTCCTGGGATAGGGCGTGGTCTTTTTTGATGATCGTCTCCCAGGCAGGCCTGCAACAAGTGATTAAGGTGCCTTTTCCGTATCGACGACAACATAGCCGAGGAACCCATTCTTTTTGACAACAACCTCTTGTACAGGTGTGTAGGTTTCGCTGTTTATCCAGCCGTTTACCGCGTAGAGGTTGTCTTGGGGCATTTTCGTGATTTCAGCCTGTAAGGCGGTTTTCCATTGCAGGTTCATCCAGATGATTTTGCGAATGGCCATTTCGGGCGTATAGCTGCGAATGAGAACAAGATAAACGGTCAGGATGGCAACGATGGCAAATGTCCATCTTTTTTTCTGCTTTGTGTTCATATGGGGTGTTCTCCGATCTCCTCAAGCGGGGCAGATTTCCTGTCAATAATCTGATTAAGGCTAGTTTGCTGTATGCTGGCAGACATTTAATAGATAGGGAGGATTCAGTTAGGAACGAGTCACAAAGAAGGTACAAGATATCACAAGAAATCAGCATGTAATTTCCTGATTATACCATGGATAGGGTTAATCATCCATAGACCGTGACACCGCAGACGATGGCACTATGACACCGCAGAACATGACATCGTGACAAGGCTGGAATGATCTCACGAGATTATTTGTACAACCAGTCATACACATTGCTTCTTCCCCATATAATCTAGCAATCGGTTTATATCAAAGATTCCATTTGGGAGGAAGCGAAACGGATGAGAACGGTGAAGGGTTGCGTAATGGTCGTCATCGCACTGCTGATCATGATCGGTTGGGGACAAGAATGGGCATGGGCAGCAGAGGGAGAAAGTGACGGACAGGAAGACCAGAGCCTGGACGCGCACTATAGGCAGTTGAAGCAGGGTGAGAGAATCATGCCGCAAGCTTTTGACTATGTTACACCGGAGGAGCCGACAGTCTATTTGACTTTTGACGACGGCCCGAGCAAGCTGACGCCCCTAGTTCTCGACATTTTGAAAGAGGAACAGGTTCCCGCGACTTTTTTTGTACTGGGTGAACTGGCCGAGTACAGACCTGAGCTGCTGGAGCGAATGGTGGAGGAAGGTCATGCGATTGGCAATCATACGTATAATCATAAGTATTCCGAATTATATACAAGCTATGAGACTTTCTGGGAGCAGATGGAGCAGACAGAAGCGGTGATAGCGCGCATCACGGGCAAACCGACGATGCTGGTCAGAGCTCCCGGGGGGACGTATTTGAATTTTGACGCCTTTTATTTCTATTATCTCAACCAGGCGGGCTATCGGATTCATGACTGGACGATCGACAGCGGGGACAGCCGCAGCAGCCAGGTGAGTGCGGAAGAGATTATCCGTACGGTCAAACAAGGCACGCTCGCCCATGAGGTCAATGTGTTGATGCATGATGCGGCAGGTAAGCAGGCGACGGTGGAAGCGCTGCCTGAGATCATTCAATGGTTCAAGAGCAAGGGATATGAGTTTGCCGCACTCACTCCGCAGGTAAAACCGGTCATGTTCAGACTGGGCTCATCCAGATGGGAACGCAACGTTTCGATGAACCAGCATGAAGCCTGGACCCACAGCAGTCTCGATCACCTGGAGGAAATTCGTCTGGTGGAGAACTCGGAAGAAGCGCGACGCCTCGCATCTTCACAGTTGCCTGCGAAGATGCCAACGGTGCTGGCAGATATCATGATTGACACGGATCCAGTAGATAAGGCAAGGGCAACTACCTCATCAGATCCAGCAGAGACGCCGGAAACAAAGGTATTCACAGCAACCACAGATCCAACCGGAAAAATGAGAAATACGAAACCAATCGAAACCATGGCAAACACGAATCTAACCGAAATAAGTGAAGCATTTGAAATGACCGATTCAAGCGGGGCTGGAGAAGCAGGCGCTGCCGTGCTTCGGACGCCAATCTCTATTCGCCAATTAACCACATGGCTGGGAGGCATCGTGAGATGGGAAGGCGAGACCAAGCAGGCTGTATCCATATTCAGAAACGGCACGATTGAATGGCTGCCAATTGAGCAGAAAGCTCGGGTGCATATGCCGTCAGGTACCTTTACGGTGTCATTGCCTGAGCTGGAGCTGGATGAGGCAGGGCATACGACGATAGAGGGCATTGGACTGGTTAGATTGATTCAATCCTCTCTCATGGATTCCCTTTCATAGATTGCGAGTCTAAGATCCTCTTCTTTCGGCAATGCTATTCAGAGAGAATAGATTTGTCTGGAAGGCAAGGAGGTCGATCTCATGGAACGGTCTGTGGAAAAGGACTGGCCGCTGGCGGAAGCCCCCCGGGAGTTGCTGGAGCGCGTGATTAACCGTGTGCAGCAACGATTTGCCGGGAAGAGAGAGCTCATAGAGAAATGCATGCTTTCTTTTGTGAGTGGAGGTCATGTACTGCTGGAAGATGTACCGGGTGTTGGGAAGACGCTGCTGGCGCAGACAATTGCGAATGCGCTGGATATGGATTTTCATCGTGTACAGTGTACGCCGGATGTTATGCCGGCGGATTTGACAGGCTATCCTATCTATCATCAGCCGAGTCATCGTTTTGAATTTCAGAAAGGGCCACTGCACTGCAATCTGCTGCTGGCTGATGAATTGAACCGGACGACGCCGAGGACGCAATCTGCACTCCTGGAGGCGATGGGGGAAGGCAGTATCAGTGTAGACGGTACCCAGATGCCGTTGCCGGTTCCTTTTCTGGTCATCGCAACGCAGAACCCCTCGTCCTTCGAGGGAACGTATCCGTTGCCGGAAGCGCAGCTGGATCGATTTATGATGAAGCTGTCACTGGGTTATCCCGATCCGGATTCAGAGGTGCGGATGCTGGATCAAACGGATCGATTGGCCGAAAGGGCACGACAAAAGCGACCGATTTTGTTTCGGGAAGAATTCGTCCAGTTGATGAAGCAGCGGGCGAAGGTGTATGTCGATCCTGCCTTGAAGAGTTATATGGTGGCATTGGTGACGCAAACGAGACAGCATGCGGATATATCGCTGGGTGCCAGCCCACGTGCAACCGTCCAATTGCTCCAGTGCGCTCAGGCCCGTGCGATGCTGGCAGGCAGAAGCTATGCAATCCCTGATGACATCCGCGCTATGGCCCCTCATGTGCTGGCCCATCGTATGGTGTGGCATACGCGTCATGCTTACACGCATCAGGAGGCGGTGGCGTGGATGAGCGAGCTGGTTCATGCGATTCCCGTTCCGGTGTTCTCCGCTTCGGGTGTACGGTCCAATCGAGATGTGAAGCAGAGGGTACCGGGATGAGATGGCTGACGCTGACTTTATTGTGGACGGGATCATGGATATATGCAGGTGTGTCGGGCGGAGCTACGGCCTACTTTTTCGTATGCAGTTTGGGTTTGGTTTGGCTGTGTGCCTGTCTGCCATTTTTTGCGAGAAAGGCTGTTGCGTCGATAGATCGGGAAGTAGAAACGTTGGAGGCAGAGGAAGGGGATACGGTTCGAATTCGTACACGTCTTGTCTTGGGCACGCGATGGCTTCCGGTGTGGCTGTTCGTAGAGGAAGCATGGAACTGTCCGCTTTCTGCGGATACGTGGGTGGTCAGAAAACTCGGTTTTCCGCTTGGAAGAAGAAACTGGACCTATACGTATGAACTGGAGAGCTTGCCAAGAGGAAGATATACGAGTACAGGAGTACGGATCGAGTATGGGGAACCTTTCGGTATTACCCGCCAGAAACGTCGTGTGCAGGATGAACAGATGTTAGACGTACATCCGAAACCGGATGAGAATCGGGATCGAAGCAGGTTGCTAGCTTCGCTGCGAATCCCGCCGACCCTGGATATGGAGGGGGAGCGGGAATGGACAGGAGTAAGGGAATTTCGCCCCGGAGACCGGGTGAGGCACCTGCACTGGAAGCAGTCCGCCAAGCATGGCAAACCCCATTTGCTGGAGTATGGTTATAAAGGAAATCCATATAGAGGGATTTGGCTTCATAGCTGGCTCGATGATCCGCAGCGTGAGGAGCGACTGGAGAGGCTGATTCAACAGATGATGAATCTGCAGGCTGAACTGCATGTGGATGCTGTTTCGGTTTATTTGGGTTTGTCCTGGAAGACGAAGAGCGGGGTGCTCGGTTATTGTGCAGATTCATTTGAATCGATGATGGACAGGCTTTGTCAGTATCCCGCTATGTCGGCTGGTGAGGCTCATTCCGCTCATGCCCTGTTGCACCTGTTCAGGCGTATTCCCGTGTGGACGATCCTGGATCATTCTCAGCAGCAGGCCATGGAGGATGTGAAGCATTGGAGCGGACAAGCGATGATGCAGTTGATACAGGGGAAGGGAGGAGAGGGGAATGAAGCCGTCCGTACCTTCTCCTGATAAAGCTATTTTCGGTCGACGCAGGGTAATGGCTCCATATAGGGTCTTGTTTTCGATGAAGGGGATGCTTCGCTGGCTGATTGCAGGATGTTTGTTGGGCTGTATTTACACATGGCTCAAAACGTTGCAGGTGCAGTGGATGCATACGGAGGTGTATATCCTGCAGCCGTTTATGCTGGCGGCAGGGGTGTTTGCCGCGCTGCGCATGCTGGTGGACTCGGTGGCGGTGAGGATCTGCGGGTATGTGCTTACCGGTTTGTTGTTGATCGTCTCTTATTTTGAGCCACATTCAGCCTTTCAAGAGGCGGTATGGTCAGACTTGTTCCATGTCTATGTTCAGGATGCGGGCTTTTTGCTGCACGGCGAGTTGGGATTAGTCAGTGGACAGGGCAAGACGCTGCTTTTCTTCATCGGTCTGGTTCTCATGATTGAAGCGCTCTATTATTTGACGATTGTGAAGCATTCGGTCAGCTGGTTTGTGGCTTTCCTGGTCAGCTATGTCGCTGTATTTCAGCTGCTGACGGGTGCAGATGTGAGATGGGAAGCGGCGGGGACGGTTGCTTTGGGTCTGAGCCTGCTGTCCCTGACCAGACTATTGCAATTCTACGACGAAGGCAAGCATCCCTCTCATTCGATGCTGACTTGTTCAGCGATTTGGCTGGTGGTGATGCTCGGCCTGACTGGAGGGACCCTTATCGTGTCTCATGCGCTGACAACGGGTTATGAGGGACAGAGCAAGGTGATGGACCTGGATACGCTCATGGAAAAAGCGGGCTGGATCACACCGGGTCACCTGTCCACTGATTCGCTTCCCGCGCTGTCCGGCTACGATCAGGATGACCGTCAACTTGGCCAAAGCCTGGTGCCGGATCATACGTCTGTTTTTGTGGCGAAAACACCGCATGTGACCTACTGGCGTGGTCAGTCCAGAGCCTTGTACTCCGGTAAAGGTTGGCTGAATGACGGGGAAACGGGAGAGGCCGCCTCCAAACCTTTCGAATCTGCCAACTTTAATGGCATGGCTTATGCAGCGGGTGGCGAAGAGATCTTCCAGCAAACGATCCAAATGAGAGAAGGGCATGCGACCACGGTATTATTTGCAGGAGGGCCTGCGGTTCAGGCGGAAGCGACGGAAGATGAGGAGCTGGCAGCCGTGTATTATGATTCAGTGAGTCAGGCGTGGTTGAGCGCCACGTCAGCGGTTTCGGACTATGCAGTCACGGTCGCCGCTTCATCCAGAAATGGTTCACTTGTACCCGCCCTGCTGCGGGAAGACAGCCTGTATGTGTTTCCGAGGCCGGGATTTCTCTCCGCAAGGGAACAAAGGGTGTATACACAGCTTCCCGAGGGACTTCCGGTCAGGGTGGCCGAGCTGGCAAGAGAGTGGACGAAAGAGAGTGAAAGTGAGGAGATGTCCATTCTGCTTTTGCTCAGGGAGCTTAGCGCGCGTTATTCTTATCGAATGACGGGCAGTGAACGCCCTCCGAAAGACATGGATTTTGTCGATCATTTCTTGTTTGAACAACAGTGGGGCTATTGTGATCACTTCTCCACCACCTTTGCGGTGATGCTGAGGACGTTAGGTATGCCGACTCGCTGGGTGAAGGGATATGGAGCGGGAGAAGTCATCGCTGCCCCAACGGATGAGACGGACACGTTCGAAGTCGAGGTGCGGCAGGCAGATGCCCATTCCTGGGTGGAGGTGTATGTGGCAGGCACGGGCTGGATTGGACTGAACCCTACCCCGGCCAGATCGGATCATCCAGTCTGGGCAAGTCTGTCAGGGGAGCCTTCTTCGTCTGAAACAAAGCGGTGGAGCACGGCAGATGTATTCACTTCTGTCCAAGCTTGGGCTGGAGAGTGGTCACAAGCCTCCATGCTCGGAAGAAGCTGGCTGAGGCATCTGTCTGCGGAAGAAGCAGGTTCATGGGCGCAAGCTGCGAGTGGAAGGCTGCAAGCGTTGCCGATGCTCCCAGATGTGTCGGAGAATCGACGGATTTCCGTTGCATGGATTCTGGGGATCGGACTCCTCTTGCTCCTGATTGTCATGGCCATCGCCTGGCGGTTCGGTTATCCGTTACGGGCACGGGGCTGGCAGTGGTGGCAGCGCGGTGTTCCTGTTCACCCGGGGAGAAGTCCAGAGCAAGCTGTGATGTGTCAATTGGATAGAAGGTGGCAGCGTATTTTCCGCAGGCTGGGAGCGCGGAATGACGGGGAAACGCTGCGGGACTACGCGAGTCGCATCTCTAGCAAGCGACCAGAGCTTGAAGACCGCTTGCGGGCCTGGGTACAGTTCGACGAACGGTTTCGTTATCAGGAAAGGGCGCCCATGCGCAGTCGGCAGGAGGATGTCAGGCAGATGACCCGTTTATATGACAGCCTGTTTTCCAATTCCAGTTATTTTTCTTGACGGTATGAATTGCGCTTCGATATAATGAGTTCTATTAGTTAGGCACGCCTTGTCCGGCGTGTCCCTATTACGTTTAGGAGGGCTTTGTCGCACATGATTAACAAGCCGAATGAAATGGTCGTCGTACTGGACTTTGGTGGACAGTACAATCAGCTTATTGCACGGAGAATTAGAGATTTAGGGGTTTACAGTGAACTGCTTCCATATAATACTTCGATGGAAAAGCTGAAGGAACTGAATCCGAAAGGGATTGTATTTTCTGGCGGACCCGCAAGTGTGTATGGGGAAAATTCCCCGATTGTAGACACCGCTGTCTATGATTTGGGCATTCCCATTTTGGGGATTTGCTACGGCATGCAACTGATGGCTCACCAGCTAAAAGGCAAGGTGGAGCGAGCTCATAAGAGAGAGTACGGTAAAGCCATCGTGAATTTTAATGAAAATTCTCAACTCGTGCAGGGTCTGGAGCAGCTGCAACAGGTGTGGATGAGCCATAGTGATTTGGTGCTGGATCCGCCTGCAGGATTTATGATTGATGCCAGCACGGAACATGCCCCAGTTGCGGCTATGAGTCATCCGGAGAAGCAGTTTTTTGCGGTTCAATTCCATCCAGAAGTGCGTCATTCCGTCTACGGGAACGATATGATTCGGAACTTTTTGTTTGAAGTGTGCGGATGCGAAGGTCAGTGGAGTATGGAGACCTTTATTGAGGATGCGATTCGTGAAATTCAGGAACGGGTTGGGGATCGCAAGGTATTGTGTGCACTAAGCGGAGGCGTTGATTCCTCGGTGGTGGCGATTCTGATCCACAAGGCGATTGGCGATCAGCTGACCTGTATGTTTATTGATCATGGCTTGCTGCGTAAAGGCGAGGCAGACAGTGTCATGGAAACGTTCAGCGGCAAATTCGACATGAACGTGGTGAAGATTGATGCCCGTGAACGCTTCATGTCCAAGCTTGCAGGCGTAAGTGACCCTGAGCAGAAGCGTAAAATCATCGGAAACGAGTTTATTTACGTCTTCGATGAGGAGTCTGTTCAAATTGGTGAATTTGACTTCCTGGCACAAGGGACTCTGTATACGGATATCGTGGAAAGTGGAACAGATACTGCGCAAACGATCAAATCGCATCACAACGTAGGCGGTTTGCCGGAGGATATGCGTTTCGAGCTGATTGAGCCTCTGAATGCGCTGTTCAAGGATGAGGTGCGCAAGGTTGGGGAAGAATGCGGTCTGCCAGCTGAAATTGTATGGAGACAGCCATTCCCGGGACCGGGTCTTGCGATTCGTGTGCTTGGAGAAGTAACGGAAGAAAAACTGGAGATCGTGCGTGAGTCGGATGCCATTTTGCGTGAGGAAATCGCCAAAGCCGGACTGGATCGTGAAGTGTGGCAATACTTTACGGCCTTGCCGAACATGAAAAGTGTCGGGGTTATGGGGGATGCCCGTACGTATTCCTATACGGTCGGGATTCGTGCAGTAACGTCCATCGACGGCATGACGGCGGACTGGGCCCGTATTCCATGGGAGGTACTCGAGAAGATCTCGAACCGGATCGTGAATGAAGTCGATAACGTCAATCGCATCGTGTACGATATTACTTCCAAACCGCCTGCTACGATCGAGTGGGAGTAGGCTCGGCAACTCGGCAAGTAGCCTGGTGCTGAAAAGATATCATAAAGAAATATCAGGATGAGATATCTGAATAAATGGACAGGAAAGATAACCGAGAAATAAACAGGAACGATCTATAGCAAGCGCTCACTGTCTCTATGGGCAGTGAGCTTTTTAGATTCTTGTCAGACTTTCCAGCATCCGTCAATGGGTGAGCTCGAAAACCGACCTTTCTTCTGTGATTAAAGTCATTTCATTCATATTGGACTTGTATTATTAGGTAGAAAGCGTTTTCTTCCGAACTTAATTTATTTTTCATTAAAAAATGTTCGGATTTCATGTTGACAAGTGCCGACATCCCTTTTAGAATAGAGAACGGAAAACAACAAAAAAAGCTTTCGTATATTCTCAGGAATTGGCTTGAGAGTCTCTACAGGACCACCGGAATGGTCTCGCTACGGAAGACGGCAGCATGTACATCTAGCTTTACGAAGATGTTCTCGCAGGTTGTCGTTGGGTGTGGAAGTCGTAGAGAGTTTGAGGCCAGAGAATATATCTGGCCTTTTTTTGTTATTAATCCGAACGCTAACATTTCCAATTTAGGGAGGACTCAGCTGTATGGCTAACACACCACAGCAAGGCAACAAGAACGAGAATGGCATCGCGAGATACTTCGAATTTGCCAAGCATGGAACCACTTTTAGAAAAGAGATCATTGCGGGGATTACGACGTTTTTGGCAATGGCGTATATTTTATTCGTTAATCCGAATATGTTGAGCGGTGGAGAGCTTCCTCCAGATGTGAAGCAAGGGATGATCGACGCGGGAATCAGCTTCCCGAGCTTTTCTGCTGTGTTTACCGCTACAGCAGTCGCCGCGATTATTGGCTCGCTGATCATGGGAATCTTCGCTAAATATCCGATTGCGTTGGCACCGGGTATGGGCCTGAATGCATTTTTTACTTATTCCGTCGTGATTGGCATGGGCATTCCTTGGCAAAATGCATTGGCGGCTGTATTTATCTCGGGTATTGTGTTTATCTTCCTGACGATGTTTAAAATACGTGAAACGATTATCAATGCCATTCCACCTGTCTTGAAGCATGCAGCTGCGGCAGGGATCGGGTTGTTCATTGCCTTTATCGGTTTGAAGAACGCAGGTATTGTGGTTGCAAACCCTGTCACCTTTGTTGAACTGGGCAGCTTTCAAAGTAAAGAAACGTTATTAGCGATTTTCGGGATTGTCATTACCGCTCTGCTCATGACACGCAAACTGAACGGCGCGATTTTCTATGGCATGATCATTACAACGGTCGTTGGTATTATTGTTGGTATTATTAACGGACCAAGCGGTGTGGTGGATACACCAGCTGCACCTGAAACATTTGGAGCCCTGTTTGATCCATTGTTCAGCTCTGACTTTTTCACCAAGGATATGTTGATTGTGATATTGACGTTCCTGTTTGTAGACTTTTTTGATACGGCAGGTACATTGGTAGGTGTGGCAAGCCAGGCTGGATTTATGAAGGATGGCAAATTACCGCGTGCGGGCAAGGCACTTGCTTCTGACTCTGTCGCAACTGTAGCTGGTGCAGTAATGGGTACTTCCACCACTACTTCTTACATTGAATCTTCTGCAGGTGTTGGTGCGGGCGGAAGAACTGGTTTTACCGCGGTGATCGTAGCAGGCTGTTTCTTCCTTGCGATGTTCTTTGAACCGTTGCTGTCTGTCGTTACACCGCAGGTTACAGCGCCAGCGCTCATCATTGTAGGTGCGCTCATGGCTTCCAATTTGGCCAAGATTGCGTGGGAACAATTAGAAGAAGCGATTCCGGCATTTCTGACGATTATTACGATGCCATTGACCTACAGCATTGCAACGGGGATTGCGCTTGGATTTATTCTTTACCCGCTTACGAAGGTCGTGAAGGGTGAGGCGAAAAAGGTTCACTGGATTATGTATCTGCTCTTCTTTGTTTTCCTCTTCTACTTCATTTGGTTGAGAGAATAGACTGGATAGCCAGATATCAAATAAAGGACTTCGGCATGCACGTGAGCCGGAGTCCTTTTTCGTTACGCGAGATTTATCTATGATCTATTTGCGGTACGATGCATGCTTTCTATTGTAATAGAATAGCGCATAAGCGCATAATGATGGACGGCTTTGAAGGGAGGGGTACTAAACGACTTTTTGTTTAGCCTCATGTTGCTGCAATACTTTCTTCAGTTCCATATACAGTTCCTCTGTGCTGGAGGTGCATAAGATTTTTTGTGATTTTCCAATAGAGACGATGCATTGTTTGGAACAGTCTTTGCAGCGACCGATGCAATCTTTCTTCTTGTGTTTATGTTGAGGAAATTCTGCTTTCATATGTTTGTAAACGGATTTGGATGTCTTCTTCATGTTGCGGCAGCAGTAATGAATCTTCATTTTGATCCACCTCAATCAGTCATATACTTTTAAGACAATGATAATCATTATCAGTTTAAACGTCAATTCATTTCCTTACTATTGGATTTATATTTTGATTTAGTTGACAAGTTTATTCGTGCTGTGATACATTATTACTCGCCGCTTCAAACGGCTTGTCTATCGAACATCCCGCAATCGAGTTCATCTCCGTATAGAGTGAATTGGAGAGGGGAGTTGTTGCAAGCTAACCTTATCGTCAGATAGGGAATATGCGGTCTGATATGATCCGGTTGCTTCATGACTTCAGCAAGCGTCATAACCCTTCTGGACTCAGCGCCATGTGCGAGAGACCGGATGAAAAAAGCACTTGCAAAAGCGCAAGCGATTGTGATATATTAAAAAGCGTCGCTGAAAACGACAGCGACATGGATGAGTTCTTCTTCACTCCATATCAAGTCATCACCGAGTGAAAAAAAACTTGCCAAACAAAAACGGATGTGTTATGATACTTCTCGCTGCTAACCACGCAGCGAATGAGAAAAGGCATCACACAAACGAAACACATTGTCCTTTGAAAACTGAACAGCGAGCGAAATTGTCCAAATTTCAAAATAAGGTTTCATTGTCCTTTCCTTTATGGATCGGACGGGAACCCCCGGAATGAAAATTCCAACCAGCAACAAAATGAGCAAGTCAAACACTTTATTGGAGAGTTTGATCCTGGCTCAGGACGAACGCTGGCGGCGTGCCTAATACATGCAAGTCGAGCGGAGTATAAGAAGTGCTTGCACTTCTTATACTTAGCGGCGAACGGGTGAGTAACACGTAGGCAACCTGCCTGCAAGACCGGGATAACTAGCGGAAACGTTAGCTAATACCGGATGGTCCAGAAAATCGCATGATTTTCTGGGGAAAGAGGGTTTCGGCTCTCACTTGCAGATGGGCCTGCGGCGCATTAGCTAGTTGGTAAGGT
>NZ_JBHUMM010000044.1:0-147598 GCF_042685085.1 Marinicrinis sediminis | reverse complement strand
TTTGTATTTCTCTACAGCTTCCATTTTCTTGTCATAACTGATTCGTCTTCTTCCCATAAAAAAGCTCCCCTTTGAGTAGTCCTGAATTTTGTTATTTCAGGTGTCTACTCAAAGGGGAGCATATCACTTGATATACGGCAGGTTTTTTCTTGTGCAAAAATAGAGAAAGCGACAATATGCAGCAAGAGCGTACACCGATCGTCAGACGAATTGGATTTCTTTAAGAAAATTTTATGACTTATGTCCTTAACGCAATGATAAAATAGGTATCATACCACTTCTTTTCAATATATTTGAAGAGAAACAGGGCTGTGTGTCCATATCCATTACATTGTACCCATATGATATAATAGATTTATTGACATATTTTAAGACTTCCTTTGTTAAAGAGAGGAAGTATTTGGCCCGCTTGATAGATTGATATACATAGAAAAGGGAGGCGTTCATGACGGTGTGCCTGTGATTAACCAGCAGTGAGATGACCGAATGTATGCAGCACCCATAGAGCTTTGCAAGATCGTTGTCATTTGACTTAAATGGAATTTAAAATCCAAGGAGGAATAATGAAGTATGTTAATGCGAAGATTCAAGTTATTTTTTTTATCGTTTCTCATCACGGCGATCACCCTGTCGGTTTTTCCAGTCCCTCCATCCTATGCAGCAGATGGTACGGAACTTTTTGAAACTCAACCTGCTGATTTTAGCAGGTTGAGTTTCTCAACAACGATCAGTGGAGCAATATTTGATTTTACAGCAGTGGTAGTGCAAGGAGTAGATGGATTTCAGTATTTCGAAAGTATGGGTGATGGAGACTCAAAGGCTATATTTGTGCAAGGCATTGACTCCGATTATGTAACCATTAAGAGAAGAACGAATGAAGATTTCATGTTTAAAAGTATTTTCTTGCATACGAATGATTCAAACAATGCGGATGATACGTTTGTTAAAGGCTATTTAGATGGTGTGGAGGTAGCCTCTGAAGAAATCGAAAATCCGAATTTTACAATGAGAAGGATTAGCTTTGGCAATCCGAATGGTACATTGGTTGATGAGATTAGAATATTTGCCTTAAATGATAATGTTAATGCACAAAGTTTGTTTTCGGTCATATTCGATACGTTGGTAGTGAATGTTTCAACGAATGCTGCTCCGACGGCTAGCGGTTTTAGTGTTGCGATAGACGAAAACACAGCCAACGGTACCACAGTAGGCACCGTGACGGGAAATGATGCAGACGGGGACTCTCTGTCCTACAGCATCAGCAGCGGGAACACAGGAAGCGCCTTTGCAATCAACAGCAGCACAGGAGTCATTACCGTCAATGACAGTACCCAACTGGATTATGAAACGGGCTCAACGAGCTACACCCTGGATATTGTAGTAAGTGACGGTACCCAATCAACGAATGCGACAGCTAGTATCACGATAAACAATGTCAATGATAATTCTCCAACGGCCACCGGTTTCACAGTGGGGATAGACGAAGACACAGCGAACGGTACCACTGTCGGGACCATAACAGGGAGTGATGGTGATGGGGATGCCTTGACCTATACCATCACCAGCGGAAATACAGGAAGCGCCTTTGCGATTAACAGCAGCACGGGAGTCATAACTGTCAATGACAGTACCCAACTGGATTATGAAACGAGCCCAACAAGCTACACCCTGAATATTGAAGTAAGTGACGGCAGCTTGACTGCGAATGCAGTAGCCACGATTAACGTAAATAATGTGAATGAATCGCCAACGGCCACCGGCTTTACAGTAGGGATTAATGAAAACACAGCGAACGGTACCACTGTCGGGACCATAACAGGGAGTGATGGTGATGGGGATGCCTTGACCTATACCATCACCAGCGGAAATACAGGAAGCGCCTTTGCCATTAATAGCAGCACTGGTGTAATAACCGTTAATGACAGTAGCCAACTGGATTATGAAGCAGGTCCGATGAGCTATACGCTGAATATTGAAGTAAGTGACGGCAGCTTGACTGCGAATGCAGTAGCCACGATTAACGTAAATAATGTGAATGACAATACGCCAACGGCCACCGGTTTCACAGTGGGGATAGACGAAAACACAACAGACGGTACCACTGTGGGGACCGTAACAGGAAATGATGCGGATGGAAATGCCCTTAGCTACAGCATCAGTAGCGGAAATACGGGAAGCGCCTTTGCGATTAACAGCAGTACGGGAGTCATAACCGTGAATGACAGTAGCCAACTGGATTATGAAGCCGGCCCAACAAGCTATACACTAAATGTTGAAGTAAGTGACGGTAGCTTGACTGGGAATGCAGTAGCCACGATCAACGTAAATAATGTCAACGAATCGCCAGAGGCTACTGGTTTCACAGTGGGGGTAGACGAGAACACCGCTGACGGTACCACTGTCGGGACGGTGACAGGAAATGATGTGGAAGGGGACGCTCTGACCTATAGTATCAGCAGCGGGAATACAGGGAACGCATTCACCATCAACAGCACCACGGGTGAAGTAACCGTGAATGACAGTACCCAGCTGGATTATGAAGCCGGCCCAACGAGCTATACCTTAAACATTGAAGTAAGTGACGGCAGCTTGACTGCGAATGCAGTAGCCACGATTAACGTAAATAATGTGAATGAATCGCCAACGGCCACAGGTTTCACTGTAGGGGTCAATGAAAACGCGGCTAACGGGACCACCGTCGGGACCGTAGTAGGGAATGATGCAGAAGGGGACACTCTCACCTACAGTATCAGCAGCGGGAATACAGGAACTGTGTTTGCGATCAACAGCAGTACTGGGGTAATAACCGTGAATGACAGTAGCCAGCTGGATTATGAAGCCGGCCCAACGAGTTACTCCCTGAATATTGAAGTAAGTGACGGAAGCTCGACCGCGAATGCAACTGCTACGATTAACGTGAATAATATCAATGAATCGCCAACCGCCACTGGCTTTACAGTGGGAATTAATGAAAACACGACTAACGGGACCACTGTTGGGACCATAACGGGAAATGATGCGGATGGAGACGCGCTCACTTACAGCATCACCAGCGGAAATACGGGAAGTGCCTTTGCGATCAACAGCAGCACAGGTGAAGTAACCGTGAATGACAGTAGCCAGCTGGATTATGAAGCCGGCCCAACGAGCTACACCCTGAATGTTGAAGTAAGTGACGGAAGCTTGACTGCGAATGCCGTAGCCACAATAAACGTGAACAATGTGAATGACAATACGCCAACCGCTACTGGGTTCACCGTAGGGGTAGATGAAAATACTGCTAACGGGACCACTGTTGGGACCGTAACAGGAAATGATGCGGATGGAGACGCGCTCACTTACAGCATCACCAGCGGAAATACAGGAAATGCCTTTGCGATCAACAGCAGCACGGGTGAAGTAACCGTGAATGACAGTAGCCAGCTGGATTATGAAACCGGCCCAACGAGCTACACCCTGAATGTTGAAGTAAATGACGGCAGCTTGACTGCGAATGCCGTAGCCACAATAACCCTGAACAATGTGAATGACAATACACCAACCGCTACTGGGTTCACAGTAGCAATAGACGAAAACACAACAGACGGGACTAATGTTGGGACCGTAACAGGCAATGATGCGGATGGAGACGCGCTCACTTACAGCATCACCAGCGGAAATACGGGAAGCGCCTTTGCGATCAACAGCAGCACAGGTGAAGTAACCGTGAATGACAGTAGCCAGCTGGATTATGAAGCCGGCCCAACGAGCTACACCCTGAATGTTGAAGTAAGCGACGGCCAAGATATAGCGATGACAGATATTGAGATAACATTAAATAATTTGAACGATACAAGACCCGTAGCTACTCCCAAGAGTATAAACACCTCCATAGAAACCAGCGTGAATGGGATGCTGGAAGCGATGGATCCTGACGGAGACGATGTTACATTTATCGTTCAATCACAGGGGGCAAAAGGAAATTTGACCTTTACTGATGCTTCAACAGGGAGCTTTACTTATGAACCGAGTTTAGACCAATTGGGAACTGATTCAGTGGCCATTCAAGTCAGCGATGGTACTTTTATGTCAGACGTCGTCAATCTTACAATTGAAATTCATCCTTCTGACAACGCAGATTTAGAAACTCTGTCAATCAGTAGCGGTAACTTGTCGCCTTACTTCGATTCTGATGAAACCGAATACGAAGTAACGGTAGAAAACGAGATTTCACAATTCACGCTCACTCCGAGCGTTTCCGAGAGACATGCTTCTGTTCTTATAAATGGTTCATCTGTAGAAAGTGGATCTCCCTACTCACATACGGATTTGCAGGTCGGACAAAATTCATTTTCGATATTGGTCGAAGCTCAAAGCGGTATCACCAAGATATATAACGTCAATGTGAATAGAAAAGCCTCCAATGATGCCAATTTAACGGAACTCCTAATCAGCAAAGGAAGAATAGTTCCTGATTTTGATCCGGATAAATTGAAATATCAGGTAAACCTGTCTTACGGAATTAAGAGTGTCTCTCTCATTCCTACTTCATCGCATGCGAATGCTGTGATTCGAATCAATGGTGAATTGCAGACAAGCGCAACCGAATCATCTGATATAGATCTCGAGGTTGGACCGAACATTGTGGAAATAGAAGTAACGGCTGAAGACGGTATAACGACGAAATTATATGAGTTGAATATCAGACGTCACAAAGAAGTAGTGGAGTCTGTAGGCAATCCTGACGTTCGTACCGTTATTGTTACCGTTGAAGGTGACGATGGATCGCTGACTATGTCTGTTCCAATCAAACGATTGTTGGTGAACGGCGCAGAAAGAGATGAAGTCATTTTTGACAAAGCCAAGGCGAGAGAGATCGTTGAGAAAGCAAGTGAAAGTGCCAAGGATACCGTTCGGATTATCATCGACGACTTGCCGCAGAATCTGGCAGATGAATATTATGTGAAGCTGCCGCTGGATGCCTTAAAGCTTTTGGATGAAAATGAACTGCAACTTCAGGTGGATACTCCAAACGCAAGTATTCGTTTAACGAAGGAAACGGTGGAACGCATATCGGGCAAAGGAAAAGATCTGTACTTCCTTCTCATTCCAATCCGTGATGAGGAAGAATTTCAAGCAGTTTCAGATCGGACTTCCCAGGCCGAGCAGGTTCGTGAGTTTGCCAAAAATAAGGATGTCCAGGTCGTTGGTCAGCCTATGAAAATCGAGACCAATTACGAAGATGCGCAAACGGGCCTTTTCCTTCCATTAACGGAAAGGGATCTGCCAGCAGATCCAGAGCTGTGGGCAGCATATGCGGCAGGACTTGCGGTGTATATTGAGCATAGCGATGGAGAGAAAGTTGTTCAGACAGGAACCGTTCAGTACGATCAAAACGGAAAGCCTGTAGGTATACTCATCATGATTGACAAGTTCAGCACCTTTACGATCATTGCAGCGCCACAACAAGTGGACACGGTCATTTTTGAAAGCTATATTTCCGGTTATCCGAATGGAAGCTTTCAGCCTAACCGGGGACTGACACGAGCAGAACTGGCCGCTGTTCTTGCCCGGAATCTCGATCGCGCATATCCGGATAAGGACCTTTATTTTGAAGATGTTTCAGTGAAGCATTGGGCTTATCAAGCCATTGAGCAAGTGTTTAGCGCGGGACTTATGGTCGGGGATCAAGACGGTGGGTTCAGGCCTGATGAGGTGGTGAAACGTTCTGAACTGGCGGTCATTGCGAAACAGTGGGGTAAACTCTCTCATTTCGATCAAAGCCTCTCCTATTCAGATTTGCTGAAGTCGCATTGGGCATGGTCAGCTATTGCAGCAGTTACAGAGGAAGGTTGGATGAAAGGATATGAGGATAACAGTTTCCGTTCTGATCAAGCAGTAACACGCGCGGAAGCCGTGAAGGTGATCAACCGAATGCTCAATCGCCCTCTAATTTCCAGCAGTGATGTGAAATGGATAGACGTGAGTCAAGGTTACTGGGCCTACATGGACATAATCTCCGCTTCTTCTACGTATGAAATGGAGCAACTGAACGACGGCTCATGGAAGCTGATTCAGATTTTGGATTGAAAGAAACAGGTGAGAGAGTGAATATTCAGCAGATAGAAGCTTGTGATGACGCCTTTTACTATGAGGTTTATGCGAGCACGCGGGCGGAAGAAATCAGTGCATGGGGTTGGCCGGAGTTGCAAAGTCAGCATTTTTTACACATGCAGTTTCAATTTCAGCAACGATCTTATGAAATGCAGTATCCGAACCTTGCTCGATATATCGTGATGGTGGATGAAGAACGTGCAGGCAGATTGTATCTGGCAAGAGAGGAGCAAAGATGGGTCCTGGTCGATCTGTCTTTGCTCCCTGCTTACCGGGGATTGGGTGTTGGAACTCAACTACTGAAAAATATTCAGGATGAAGCTGCCTTGGCAGGAAGAGAAGTTGAACTCCAGGTTAGAAGAGAGAATCCAGCCAGACGCTTGTATGAACGGACAGGCTTCACGTATACGGGGGAGGACGAGCTTTCCTACCGTATGTGCTGGAGATCATCGCTTGAAAGGGGGTGAAAATGTGGCACCATTTTCATTTGAGCAATTTTCCGATCAACTGCATGAGGCATTTATACTGATTGACGGGGATCATCGTGTACAACTGAATCTTGCTGAGGCGACCCAGGGACATTCAAATGAGATGCATGAGCAATTTTCCCTTTTTTTTGAAGCGGATGCTGCCAGGGTTGTTGCGCAAGGGATGTACAAGCTTGAACACCCTGATTTCGATCATTTGGAATTGTTTCTGGTGCCGATTGGAATAAGTGAAGATGGATCGAAGATCAGGTACGAAGCGGTATTCAACCGCTTGAAAGCAAAATGATAGGGTTCGTACTTCATTCTCTGAAACAGAGGAAAGGAGCAATTTATGGATGGATTTTTAGGGGAAATCAGAATATTTGCCGGTAGATATGCACCAGAAGGCTGGGCGATGTGCAATGGTCAATTGCTTGCGATCAGTCAGAATGATGCCTTGTATTCACTGATAGGCACCACTTACGGAGGAGATGGAATAAACAGCTTTGCTTTGCCAGATTTGAGAGGAAGGCTCCCGTTACATCAAGGGGAAAGGCCATCATCGAGCACCCTTTTTCGGATGGGTCAGCGAGGTGGATCAGAGGAAATCACGCTCCTTTCGTCTCAAATGCCTTCGCATACCCATTCCGTATCAAGTTCAAAGGTTGGTTCGACCGACAATCCGACGAACGCCTTTTGGGGTACTGGCCCCTCGCCACTTTACTCCGACAATTCCCCAAGCAGTATGATGAGTTCACAAGCTATCTCGAAAAGTGGGGGCAATCTGGCACATGAAAACATGATGCCGTTTTTGGCTCTTACCTATATTATTGCTCTGGTTGGTACGTTTCCGACTCGCTCTTAATTAACTGGTCATTCACTATACATAAGGAGGAGAACACTTTGGCAGATCCGTTTATTGGTGAAATTCGCGCATTTAGTTTCGATTTTGCTCCAAAAGACTGGGCTTTCTGTAATGGTACCCTGTTGCCTGTTAATCAGAATCAAGCTCTATTTTCAATCCTGGGCACGGTCTATGGTGGTGATGGTATTCATACTTTTGCTTTGCCAGACTTAAGAGGGCGAGTGCCTGTACATCCTGGCAACGGTGTTTCTCAGGGTGAGCGTTACGGTGAGGAAACGCATACGTTAACGATCACTGAAATGCCAGCCCATACCCATATGGCCAACGCCAATAATGTACCTGGTACTGAGCAATCAGCTTCAGGGAATATATGGGCAGGAACGAATGGAAGATACTTTTACAATGAGCACGCAGACAGTCAGATGAATCTCAACGCTTTGTCTTCAACTGGAGGCGGACAGGCCCATTCGAACATGCAGCCCTACAGTGTGATTAACTATTGCATTGCGCTGGTAGGTATTTATCCATCAAGAAGTTAAAGGAGGATTAACTGTGGATCCATATACTGGTGAGATTCGTATTTTTGCCGGAAGTTTTGCGCCTAGAAGCTGGGCACTTTGCGATGGACAGCTTCTGCCGATTTCAAACAATACTGCACTTTTCTCGTTATTAGGTACTACGTATGGTGGAAATGGGACTAGTACGTTTGCATTGCCCGATCTGAGGGGGCGAGCTCCGATGCATCATGGTGCCGGACCGGGTTTATCTCCAAGGGTAGTGGGGGAGATAGGTGGCTCCAGTACCGTTACGCTCATTGAAGCGGAAATGCCTGAGCATACGCATACTCCTCATGGTCAGGGAACGGCGAATCAACAGAGCCCGATTAATCACATTTGGGGGACGCCGTCTGGCGGATTTACTCCTCCCAAATATTATGCGCCATCGCCGAATACAAGCATGCATCCATTGGCTATTGGGCCGACAGGGGGCAGTCAGCCTCATAATAACTGCCAGCCATACCTGGGCATTAACTTTATTATTTGTTTATATGGTATTTACCCGCCGAGAAGCTAGTTAACCGGACGATTAATATATTGATCTAACTGAACTCCTCCCGTGCAAATCAGTCAAATGCTGAACGGTTTTGCATGGGGGGAGTTTTTTGTCATGGGCTGTGGTTCATACCTATCATGAGGGATAACGAGCGGATCTGATATCAATTGGATATACAGGAGACTTATTTCCGAATGGATGGATGACCAATATCTTCAATCCATCCAACTCTTTTAATAGACTTATATTGATATTATAACTAAATAAAACCTCCTCTCTTTCTCTTTTTCGTCAAAAAACACCCAAAACTGCCGAAAAATCAAATAAAATATAATGTAAAACCCATAATCAGTTCAATTGGAATACTTTTCTTATAACGATATCAGGATAAATAATATTATCAATTTTAATAACAATTGATTCGTCGAAGAGGGATGCTGTACGACATGCCTTTTTTTAGTATTTTTTCAGTATTTGTTCAGTGCGTTGTGATTAAATGATAGATAGATATACCTAGGAAAGGAGAACTGATGAGTAAAAATGTGGAATAAAAAGCTGTCTATCCTGTTAATCATGGTCATGCTCACACAACTACTGTCAGGTGTAGGTCAAAGTATGGTACATGCCCATTCATTTACAGGAGGACTATCCCTGCAATTGCAACACAGCTCTCAAAAGGTCGTACTGGGGAAGTCTACAACCGTTACGGCAAATGTGATCAATTTGCAACCTGCCAACGGAGATTGGGCCTATAACCTGAGCTATGAGCTCCTGATCCCCGATGGCCTTGAATTCGTAGAGAATGTCCACTTTCCTGCTTCTTCCGTTGAATCCATAGCAGGCGGAATGCAGAAAGTAGTGTGGAGAGACATCAAGGATCTGGCTCCACAAGAAAACTATGCGTTTACCGTGGATCTGGCATCCACACTGACATACCGAACGGGTGGCGCGAATGTTGATTTTGGAGACGATCTAAATGTGACCATGAAGGTGATTGCCAGTGATGATGCTCGTCAGCTGCCGCCAGCAGGTGGTGAAGAGGTTGACAGCATTTCAGTAGAGGTTACACCGTTTGAAATCAAAGTCAACGACATGGGCAAAGCAGTAAAGGGTGCGGGACCAGACGACAATCCGCCAGCCAGTGGAGAAGAATGGGGCGCGAAAACCCATACGATCCAAATGATCAACAATGAGCGAAGTATAACCCACCTTTCGCAGCTTCTTACTCAAGTGGACGCTTCGATTGAAGTGTATGATTTTTCTGTGCCCTATTCCAGTATGAGCTTAACCGGGGGAATCAGGGAAGTCAGGTGGGACAGTATGCCACCGCTTGCAGCAGGCGAAACTCGAAGTATGACCTTCGATGCTGCTTTTCTGGAGCATGATGAGAATGGCATCGCCATTCAGGATGGGACCATTGTCTCCCATACGCTGAGCTATGATGCCATGGCAGAGGGACAGCCCTATTCCGGACTGATCCACTATACAGGCCATGCCAAAGACATCATCATCAGCAAATCAGTGAGTCAAAACAAAGTCGCTTACGGCGATGTTGTGACCTACACGCTCAGCATCAAGACGAATGAATATATACCGGTAGACCAGGTCGTGGTCACCGATATCCTTGGTGACGGACATGATTTTGTCCAGTATGTGAGTGGTCCGCAAGGTACGCCAATAAATCCGGTTCATCAACCGGATGGTACGACCGTGATGTCATGGAATCTGGGAACGTTGCAACCTGAGACCCTTACAACCCTCTCCTATGAAGCTGAGATTCGCAGTGATTGGGTCACCCAATATGGTCAAGGGCCTATTTATGCAGCTGACCAATTGAACAACCAGGCACAAGTGACCGGTGAAACGACCGTATCCGGTACAGTAAGTGACAGTGCATCGACTTCGATTCATGTCAATGAACCGGAAATTAGCGAGGAAATCGCCTTTGTCAACAGTCAAGCGATCGGAGCCGATTCCGTATCCGTTACAGTAGGCGATGTCATCGACATTGAATTGACCTATGATGCGAGTACGATCGGGGCCAAACAGCATGAGGTGACACTCTATAATTTCTTGCCGCTTGGCACAGAACTCGTCAGCGGGAACCTGGCCGATTATGCGATGAATGGCGTAACTCCAACATATGAAGCAGCCGATCACCTTCTGATCTGGGAGCTTGGTGATTTAAGTGAAGCGACGGGAATTCTGACCACGATGCTGTCCATGCAGGTACAGAACAGTCAGAAATTTGATGATGCCGATAAAGGTTCAGAGAACCTGTATGTCATGTCATTTGCCAATTCCCCTGAGCGCATTGAAAGTCGGCGCGCCAGTGTGGAACTTGGTTATGTAGAGCCTGTGATTTCCATTGACCGAAAAGTGAAGGCTGTGACGGTCAATCCAGGAGACAGCCCGGTACAGGTCATCGGTGGAGAGACCGTGCTTGTTTCACTGACTTTGACAAATACAGGTGCGACGACCGCCTATGATGTCGATTATGCTGAAGTGCTGCCGCCGGAAGTCATCCATCCGGTTCATGTAGGTGGCAACACCTATACACAGGCAGGAAATCAACTGAATTTCGACCGGTTTGCTTCTATTGCACCGGGAGCTTCGGTAAACGTCCAGTATCAGGTAGATGTAGTGAATCCGATTGGTGCAGGCTATGAGATTGACGGGGAATCCAGTGCAAACTACACGGGTCTTCCTCAGTCAGAGCCGATATACCGCAGCTACGTTGTCACAGAGAATCAGCATGTGGTGATGAAAGTTCAGAATCCCACGATAACAAAGACAGTGGCAGATACAACGACAGGGAATACCGATGATCTGCGCATCGGAGATTGGGTCGTCTATCAGATTCAGGTGACACTGCCGACGAATGTGGAAGCCTACAACCCGTCGATTACCGATACGATTCCGAATCGGCAATCTTACATGGAAGCTTATACCTCTTATAGTCCCGCAACCGATTCAGGCGTCTCACTTCCAGGCGGTCAGCAGAGTCTGAGCGGCAATCAGCTCGAGATAACGGGACTTGTCACCAGTCCGGGAGCTGTCTATACGTATTTCGTTAAAAATTCAATTGATGACATTAACGGCACACAGCTTCAGGAAACGCAGCGATCTAGAGCGGAGTTTGACTGGCAAGATGCAGCCTCTTCGGGAACGGCTCGCAGTGTTCAGTCCGCCAACGCTGAAGTAACTGTACTTCGTCCTAATTTAACCGTTTCTCTTACGCCAGCTTCCGTACAAATGGGGCAGGGAGATGAGACGACGTATACGTTCCAAATTAATAATGTGGGCAGAAATACAGCTTACGAATTTACGCCGTATGTCACCATTCCCGCAGGGTTTGAATTCGTTGCGCCAGCTGCAACCTTATCAGGTGATTTGGCGAATGGATACACAATGACGTACCCGAGAACAAATCTGAGTCATCAAAACGGCAGTAACCAGATTACAGAAACGTTCACGGTTCGCCTGGTTGAGCTCAAGTCAGCAGGCTCTACGTTTGCGGTTCGTGGCTATACCGGAGATTATTATGCTACCCCACAAGCCTATGCGAATGACACAGATGGGAATGGCACCAACGATCCCGTAATAGGCGATGAGAAATACAACAAAACGAGTGCCACAGCCAATATAACGGCGCCAAATGTGACCATTCAAAATGAGATCATCGGAACGAGCAACGGAAGCAGTCTGACAGAGATCCGACCAGGAGATACGGTCGATTATCGTTTGACCGTCACCGTGCCACAAGGGACAAAGGCCTATGATTTGACGATTGAAGACACCTTTGCGACATTGGGGCAATTCGAGGTGGTATCTACACCAGCCGATGGTACCTGGGCGGGACAGAAGCTCACAGTCGATCTGGGTGATGCGGCAAGTGGAGAAACTGACACAGGGCCGTATGTGTTGACGAGAACGGTGCAGTTGCGGGCATTGGCCGATGGCAGCAGTCCAATCAGCGGTTCCTTCCAGCAGAATCGGCAAACCCATGGAACCAGTGCGGTGATCCAATGGGCGGTGACGGATGGAGGAGGCAAGACATCCAGTCCTGCCGATACCACCTCCGTGGATGTGATCCAGCCTTCATTAAGTATTCAGACGATTCCGCTGACGAACGATGCATTTTCAAGTACCGTCACGGAGATCGAGGTGGGGTACACCGTTCGGAATGCAGGAGCAAGTACCGCGCATGAAACGATGATTGAAGTTCCAATTCCAGACGGCGTGCAGGTGGTAGCCGGTTCGATATCCAGTGATGGAGGCGTGTCAGGCAACAAAGTGATCTGGACAGGACTAACCATCCCGGGACAGAACGGCAGTTTGCCACTTACATTCCGCCTGGAGGCGCTGCCGGAACTAGGGGCCGGAGCCGGGCCAATTCCAGTGATTGCGGAGCTGGTCTCCTACACGTCCAAACCGACTGCGGTGAAGAAGACCTATGTATCTGGAGCTACGGCACAGCATGCACTTTACACGGTTCAGCCAACGATGACCGCTACCATTCAGAGTCATACGAACAGCCCGGCAAGCCAGGTGCGTCCGGGAGATGAGATCACGTATCAGGTGACCCTGGACGTACCCGATGGTCTCACTGTCTACCATCCAACCTTGCAGACCCATTCCCTGACCCATCAGGATGTGCTGGAAGTGAGACTGGCAGATGGCACGATGATATATGAAGATCCGGTAGCGGGAGGCTATGATCTTCCGACAGCGTCCGTCGATCAGGTCGTCTTCGTTAAAACCCGGATGCAAACGACCACTTCTATGGCGATTAACCCGTATATCGCAGTATATGAACCGCGCATAGATTATCAAACCGCACTGGTATCGGGCAGCCAGCTGCAAATTGCGGCTGCAGCTGTGCAAAGTCAAGTGGCGGAACCGGATTTGGCCGTCTCCCTTTCTGCGGATGGGACCGTATTTACAGCAGTTGGAGATACCATCACCTATACAGTGACGGTGGACAACCACCAAGGAGTGAGTACCGCCTATGCACCAGGGATGACGATCAGTGTCACCGATGCGGTTTATGTGACGCAGGTTCAAGCCACTGATCCACTGGATACGGCTACTCATAGTGGCTCTCTGATTCACTGGTCGTTCCAGGAGTTGGCTCCGAATGAGCAGAAACAAATGACCTTTACCGTGACAGCGAAGACCGAAACAGCGGTAGGGACAGGCGTCGATTTCCAGGCCACCCTGGAAGAATATTTCTCAAGACCTGTTGCAGAGCGGAAGACATATGGCCCGCTGGTGACCAACCAGGTGAACAGTACCGTTCGGGGCAATCACGTGCTTGACGGCACTGACCATATCTTCCTCACGGCTGGCAACAGCGCCTCATTTGACCATCTGCTTACGAATACAGGGGCCGGACGAGATACCTTTATACTGGATATGGATGCTCCGTATCCAACGGATGTATACATCAATGGACAGCGTGTGGCATCCGGGCACAAGACAGGTGGTCTCTGGTCCTGGACCATGCTGGCTCCTGCGTATGATCAGGCAGGGGCGTTCGCCCTGTCTCTGGACGGAGGCGAGCAACAGGCGTTTAGACTGGTTGTGCAAGTTCCGGAACAGACCCCATTCGATCTGATTCCCAAAGTGATGACAGTGGGAGCAGCGGGGCAATTAAGTACGGTGAACAGTCAAACGCAGGATCGAATGACCGTAATCGGACCTGTACTGGACGGATGGACCGGTTCCACAACGAAAGCGGGCTGGAGTCTGCCAAACTATGGAACGGGTGATATCGCAACTTATCAAGCCGTCAGTGCCGTTCATATTCAACAGATGCAGGTTAAGGTTGGAGCGGGAACAGATGCATTCACCCTTCCGCTCATGCTGCTCAATCCGAATTCATACATTCAGGACGGGGAGAAGAGATGGCTGCAATCTGAGCCATTGCCACAGCAGATGGCAGCAGCTACGTATGACACCACCTTTATCGGTCTGGATCAAGTCGGAACTGAATGGGAGAGAGATGAGCCTGCTGGAGCCCATGGCGCAAATAATCCGCTTCAGGTCTATCGGCAGATTGATCTGGAAGGTCATATTACCCATTCGGCCGATGGAAATCCGATTGAACAGGCTGTCATTGAACTTCGGGATCGCTATACCGGACAGGTAGCGGGTACGACCACGAGCGACATGACAGGGTACTATACATTTGTAAATATATCCGTAGGGGAGTATGTCCTTCATGTAGAAAAGGATGGCTATTCGGAAGCCAATGTTGAATTTTATGCGCTTCCGGCAAATGGGACATCCAACAAGTTGGTCGTGAATGCGCAGCTGTCCCCGTATCAGATTACACTGACCGCTAATCCGGAAACCCTGCTCGGAGACGGCATTTCGGAGACGATTTTGACGGCCACCATCTCGGACCTGAATGGACAACCCTTGCAAGGTGTGGAAGTTGAATTCTCATCGCCAACAGGCCGGGGAACTTTCCCTTCTGGGGTTACCGCCGTGACCGATGCCAACGGACAGGCGAGCGTCCCTTATCGGTCAGAAGCGATTACGGGCTCTTCTTCCATCCGCTTTCCGGTAGCTGTTGAGGTGGATGATCCGGTTAGACAGCTCCATGCCAAGGATGAGATTTACATCGTATTTGAACCGGGTGCCATTACCGGACTGGTGACCGAAGTCACAGCAGATGGTCGATCTGTACCAGTCGCAGGCGCGAACATCTTGATTACGAAAGATTTCGATGGAGACGGCACGATTGATTTTACTGCCAGAGCCATCACCAAGGCAGATGGGACCTACTTTGTTGCCGTGCCGCAGGGCAATACAGAATATGATGTACAGGTGACGAAGACGGTACGGATCGGCAATGAAGACAGGCAGATCACCTTCCCACAGAAAGCTCAGGTTGGCGTCATCAGTGTAGCTGGCTTTGAAGTCTATCCTTCTGTCAAGACCGGCGCAGGTGTCGTCTTCTCAACAGATCCGAACGGAGCGAGTACCCAGTATCCGGCCGCACTGTACCAGCGTATGACCGGATACCTGCTTGATCAAAACGGCCAACCGGTGACCAATCTGGATGGCTCCCGCAAGGAGTTCCCGATTGAGGATAACGGAAGCTTCCATGTGGAAGGAATCGAAGCCGGAAACTATCAGCTTGTCGTCTTGATGCAGGTAGATAACGGGGAACAGATTATCATCAATGAGGATCGGCAAGGGCAATACACCCCGATGATCATTCAGCAAAACGGGGAGATCAACATTACCGAGGAGCTGATTGATCCGTACGGTACGATCACCGATTTCTATACGGGTGACGTCATCGAACAGGCACATGTGGAGCTGTATTATGCAGACACCGCCCGCAACATAACCAATGGACGGGTACCGGGTACCATGGTGATCTTGCCGGAACTGCTCGGATTTGATCCAAATGATAATCACAACCCGCAGGATTCGGACGTAAACGGATTCTATGCGTACATGGTTTATGGCTTCACGGACTATTATCTCGTGGTCACCAAGCCAGGCTACTATACGTATACCAGTCCGACCATCTCCGTGGAGGAAGCGATTGTCAGACATGACTTGAAGATGAAACCAATCCGCAATGTCGTACTGCCTGAAGCTGATCTTCCTGCTGATCTTGCAGTGGAAATCTTCTCCGATCGCGCCGTTTATGCAGAAGGGGATGAGCTGACTTTTACGATCAAGTATCGCAATCGAAGTGCTCATCCAGTCAGAGATGTACACGTTCAGGCCCAGATACCGGCCTATACGGTCGTGAAGGATGCGGCAGGAGGCATTGTAAATGGCCAGCAGATCCGATGGGAACTGGGGGATCTGGATGGAAATGAAACAGGTGAGTTGATCTATAAGGTGCAGGCAATCCCAGATGGATTGCCGTCCTCTGAAGTTCAGGTGAAGAACGAAGCATTGATTCAAACCGATACAACAGAGGTCATCAATCCGGAAGATGATCGTTCATCGATTCAAGTGATGGTCTTCTCTAGTCGTTACGGTGCCCAGACGCATACGCGCTACATCGTCGGTTATCCGGATGGAGAATTTAAGCTAGTGCGCAACATTACGCGCGCCGAGATTGCCGCGATCTTCGCCCGTATCATGGCATTGCGAGATACGGTGACGGGCGATATTCCTTATTCGGACGTCAGCCCGGAATTTTGGGCCGCGGAATATATCGAGGCGGTAAGCAAGGCAGGATTGTTTACGGGCTATCAGGACGGAACCTTCCAGCCGAACAAAGCCATCACCCGCGCAGAACTCAGTGTTGTGATCTCCAAGTACCTCGAGTTGGCGAACAGCGATGCGCTCCATGATCCTTTCACGGATACAGATGGACATTGGGCGGAAAATTATATTGCCCACATGGTGCGTCACCATATCATCGTCGGTTATCCAGATGGTACCTTCAAGCCAAATGCTTCCATGGTTCGTGTGGAAGCGGTCACGATGATCAATCGTCTGCTGAATCGAGGTCCGTTAAACGGGGCAGAAGCCTCCTTCCCGGATGTGTCCACAACGCACTGGGGATTTGGAGAAGTCGAGGAAAGCACGCGAACGCATCAATATGAGCGCCACGAAGACGGTAGCGAGCATATGACCGAGTTCATACCCGAGCCGCTCTGGTAGGGAAGTTATCGAAGGAAAATCATCGAATCAAATGAGAAATCAATCCGCATTCGGGTCTGCTGAGCATATTGCTTGGCAGGCCCTCTTCTTTTCCACAAAATCGTCAAATGTGCATGATTTCACAGTTCGCGAACGGGGGATGAGGTATGCTGATCATTAGAAGGAAGTCTGGAAAGGAAGGTGACAACAGATGCGTACCCTGATTGCATATACCACCAGGTATGGCACTGCGGAACAGGCGGCTCACAGACTGAAAGCCGAATTGCAGGGGGAAGTGGATGTCATCAATCTGAATCAGGAACAGCCCGGTAGTCTGGCCTCCTACGATCAAGTTATTTTGGGAGGTTCAATCTACTTCGGGCGTATACAGAAGGAGCTGATGACGTATGCGTCCACGCATACAGAGGCGCTTCTGAACAAGCGACTGGGGTTGTTCATTTGTGCAGGGGAGACGGACCCGGTAAATCGGGAGAAGGAACTGAGGGAGGCATTTCCCCGTGCGCTTTATGATCATGCGAGATGCAAGTCCATTCTGGGCTATCAGTTTCAGATGGATAAGCTGAAATGGTTCGAACGATGGATGGTACGAATGGTGAAGGGGATACGGGAAAGTTGCAGTAAGATCAGCGAGAATGATGTCAAAGATCTCGCTGGTCATATGCGTGACACCTGGTACTGAAACAGATATAGCCGCACCCGCTTACTCCTGCGCTTTAATCCGGTATATGCGAAGGCTGTGCTGCACAATGACTTTCACCAGTGCATAGGCAGGGACAGCGAAGAGAATTCCCCACAGTCCTGCGACGCTGCTGGCTGCCAACAGGAGGGTAAGAATCGTAAGCGGATGAATATCCAGCGTTCGACCCATCACCTGCGGAGAAATGAGATTGCCTTCAATTTGCTGGGCGATCACCATAATGATAATGACGTACAGGGCGAGCATGGGACTCTGGAAGAAAGCGACGATGACAGCGGGGATCGCCGCGAGAATGGGTCCGAGAAATGGAACCACATTCAGCAGAAGCCCTATCAGCGCCAGTACCACGGCATAATCCAGGCCAATGAGCCAGTAGCCGATAAACAGCATCGTACCCACACAGAGACTGACTAGCGCTTGGCCCAAAATATAGGACGCGATCGTCGAATCCAGATCATCTAGCAGCTTTGGAGCTTGTCCCCGCAAGGAACGAGGGAACAGCTTGATCAGCTTAGGCTGGAGGCGATGACCATCCTTCAGCACATAATATAGTGTAAACGGAACGATACCAAGCATGAAAATGAGATTGCCCAGCCAATTGAATATCCCGATCATCTGATCTGTAATGTGCCCGGCGTGTTGCTCCAGACCAGACTGTAATTTCGCCATCCAGTCCGGCAGACGTTCCTGCACAAACTGGGGAAGGAGTGCTTGTTGCTTCTCAAGGGACTGAAATTGATCCTTCATATCAGAGGCCATTTCCGGTATGCCATCGATGAGATTGACGACCTGTCTGTTCAATGTAGGCCCTGCAAAATAGATCAGAACAGACAGCAAGCTGCCCAGAATGAGATAGATGATGAGAACAGCTACTCCGCTTGGAATCTTCCATTTCCTCAGTCGTCTCATCAGAGGGCGGAGCAGATAGTAGAGAACCCCGGTCAAGACAAAGGGAATAAAAATGGCAGACAGAAATTGAATCAACGGAATGAAAACAAAGGCAACCTGACGCAGCAAATAGATCGCAAGCAGCACCAAAATCGCCAAAACCAGTTTTTTTGCCCATGTCTTTTCTCGTTTCGATATGTACATCGTCTCTCGTTCCTCTCCTCATCATCTTCAGCGCGGAAGGCCCATACAGGGAAACCGATTCGGTTCATATAGGCGTCTCCCTGTTAGGGTTCCATGGCCTTTCGTCCATCCGAACAGCTCGAATGGCAGAGCCGTATATCCTGTTCTTCATCCGCTATTCATTTAGCCGAACCTTGCGCACGGACCCTTCCTGTGAATCAAATGTAATATATAAATCATAGTCACCTAGTTCATAGAACTGGCTCCAGCCCTTGCTGAGTTCACTGTATCCTTCGGACACGGGCTGACCCAAATACTGCTTAACGGTGTCTGGGTCTGCCAGAATGCCGGTAGATTGATGGTCAATGCCGATCAATGGAGCCTGCATCCCGGTCTCTCCTTGCACTTTTGCCACACTGAACAAATACATGCATGCTTCATACTGCAAATAGTAGGAGCCGCCAAAGGTACCTTCCGAGGTCGGTTCTCCTAGCTCCTCTCTCACCTCTTCAGCAGTTATCTTGTCTGTTAATGAAAAAGAGCAGTTTTTCAGTTGGCCTTCTCTGGCCATGGACAGGAAGGGATCTTCAAAATAGGTTTCGTTTTGATGGGGAAAGGTGACGATGGCGCACCGAAGCTCACTGAACCATTCCACGCGCGCACCGAGTGTTTCGGAGATAAATCGCACCGGCACATAGGTCCGGTCATCCATAATTTGCGGCGCAATCGAGATCGATTGTTCTCTGCCATTGACGATGACAGAAGAAGAACCGATTTGAGCCGATATTTGAATCGTCTGATGATCGATATAAATGTGTTTTTTCTCCGGTTCCCAGCGAATACTGGCTCCTGCTTCCTCAGCCAGCCCTCTCAAAGGGAACAGCATGCGGGCTTCCTCTATGACAGGCTGATGCTGTTCGCTGATGTCATTTCCGTTCACATACAGCTCCAACGATTTTTCGGCTGCCGCTCCCGTCATGGCTGTAGCGGTCGCCCATAATAAAATGATGATTGCGGGAATAAAGCGTTGCCACCGATTCATCAAGAGACCTCCTCCATTTTTTTAATTCAAGCTCGTGTTCCGAAAGTTGGCTGTATCGCGTTTTAGAACATTTAACTTGTATGTACCCTATTGGCTATCCATATAATCACCACTCCTCATCACCCGTTCTTTTTCTCGTGATTTCCTTTCTAGTATTTCCCTTCATGTGATCCTTTCTGCCGCACGACTATGGTATGATAGGAAAAGATGGATACACCGGAAGGCAGACGATGTAAGGGATTCTGATCAAGCAACAAGGGAGACGGATCGGATTGTGAAAAAGAAATGGCTTGCACTTGGCATATGCCTCGGAACCTTGGGCTTGGTTTATATGATGGTGACCCAGCTCTTAACAATCAACTATCACACCCCGGAAGCCAAACAAGGGAAACTGGACCTGTCCACAGTTGAATGGGAACGGGACGAACCGCTGCCTCTATACGGGGAGTGGGAAATGTACCCGGATCAGATCATGGAGCCTGCTGATTTTGCGGGAAGGTCAAGCGATCCGTTGATCGTACAGGTACCACATTCCTGGTCGCTCGATGAGCAGCTGCCCTCCTCGGGAAAGGCAACGTATCGCTTGCGATTTGCACTCGACAGCCCCGAGGGTGTCTATGGTCTGAAAACTACCTCTATCCAGATGTCCAATCGCATTTATCTGAATGGTGAGCTCATCGGTCACAGCGGTGAGCCTGACGATGAAGCGAACTACATACCGGAAAACACTTCGTATGTTTCTTATTTTCCACTACAGCCTGGAGAGAATGAACTGGTTGTACAGACGGCCAACTATGATTATCCGAGTGGAGGGGGCATCAATCTCCCGATCTATATCGGTACAGCAGAGGCGATTTCCGGTCTTCGGGACCAGTTACTCATGAAAGACGGAATTCTGATCGTTTCATTCTTTATGATCGGATTCTATTTTATCGGCCTGTATACGCAGCGCAGAACCGATTACTTCCTGCTGATGTTTGGCATCTATGGCATCATGGCCGGGATATACTGTGCCTCTCACGGGGAGAAAGTGCTGTATATGCTAATGCCGGACATTCCTTATGCCTGGTTTCAGAAGATTCAGCTGCTCTGTCCAGCGGTGGGCAATATCATGCTGTTTCTGTTTTTCTATCAGCTGTTTGCCGATTTGTTTTCCAAGCGCCTGATGCAGATCAGTGTCGCAGTGGGGACGGTTATTGTCGGCATCGTCCTGTTTTTCACCCCATACTTGACGCTGCCACTTGTGTTGCCACACCTTGGATTCGGCATGTACACGCTGATATTTTCGACCTATATTTTGTGGCTGGCGGTACTGCATCGCAAGGAAGGCAGCATTTACCTTATGTTCGCCGCCATCTCGATGTCGTTCTACTCCCTGACAGAGACGTTGACCGTGATGGGCTTCGCCTTTATCCAATTTTCGATCTTTTCTGTCTTTTCCATTGTGACCTTGCTGATGTTCTCCCTGTTTATGTCGGTCCGTTTTTCCAATGCGTTTCGGAAGATTGAGAGCCTGACTGACGAATTGATCAAGGTGGATCGGTTGAAGGATGAATTTATCGTGAAAACGTCACATGAATTTAAAACACCGCTGCATGGCATTATGAATATCTCTGATTCCCTGCTTCATCAGAAGCCTGACAATGGCAGTGAGAATCGTGAAAATATTGCGTTGATAGGACAGATTGCACGCAGGCTGAATCAACTCGTCTATGACATTCTGGATTTTACCAAACTCAAAGAAGGTCAATTGGCCATCGAACCGAAGGCTATCGATGTACGTTCCCATGCAAAAGCAATGCTGAAGGTGTTTTCTTTTCTAACAGACGGGAAACCGATTATGCTCCAGCACCAATTTCCTGATCAACTGCCACTCATCTATGCCGATGAGATGCGCCTTCGCCAGATTCTAACGAATTTGCTGGAAAATGCGATCAAGCACACGGAACAGGGGAGCATTACCATTTCCGCAGAAGAGCGTGAAACCTGTGTAGCGATTTCGGTGGCGGACACGGGAAAGGGAGTGGAACCAGACAGGCTGTCCGCTTTATTCGAACCGTTTACCTCCTCGGGGGAGCCGTCGCTGCATCATGCACCCAGCCTGGGTCTCGGGCTCAGTATTGTCAAACAGCTTGTGGAACTGCAGAAGGGACACATTACGGTGTTCTCGGAGGCAGGCTCCGGTACAACGTTTACGTTTACCCTTCCCAAGGCAAAACGAGGGGAAGCGGAGAGGATAGGGAAAGGAACGGCGGATTTCAGGGAGATGGGATCATTTGAACCGTTCAGACTGGAGACTCCCTACTATTCCAAATTCGATGCTCCGTATACCGTCTTTATCGTGGATGATCATGACGCCAACCTGAAGATTCTGATCGATATGCTGGAAAGCAAGCCATACCGGGTCATCGCGGCCAAAAGTGGTCCTGAGGCGCTCGACCTGCTGGAAAAAGAATCGGGCATTGATCTGGCGATTCTGGATCTGATGATGCCTAACATGTCCGGCTTCGAAGTCTGTCAGGAGATTCGCAGGCGATACAGTCTTTCCGAGCTGCCTGTTCTCATGATGACCGCTTCCATACAGCCCATGGACAAAATCGCGGCCTTTGCAGCCGGTGCCAATGATTATGTCATGAAGCCGTACGATGCGGCTGAATTCGAAGCCCGTCTGGATACGTTGATGATGATGAAGCAATCAGTCGGGAAAGCCATCGATATGGAGATTGCTTTTCTTCAGTCTCAGATTAAACCGCATTTTATTTATAATGTGCTCAACACGCTCATGTCACTGAGCTATACCGATACCGAACAGGCAAGGGTGCTGACGACACACTTGGCCACCTATTTACGAGGAAGCTTCGATTTCAGCAACATTCAGCAGCTGATCCCGTTCAGGCAAGAGATGATGCTGATTCAGACGTATTTGGAAATTGAGCGTATTCGCTTTCCTGATCGAATTGCGCTGGAAGTCGATATCCCGGAAGCGCTCATGCACAGTTTGTGGTTGCCGCCTCTGATGCTGCAGCCGCTCGTTGAAAATGCGGTTCAGCACGGCTTTACCTCGGATATCGAACAGCTACAAGTGACTATTCGCGCCACGCTGGTGGAGGGGGTCGAATCGTCCAGCTATGCGAGCTTCCAGGAGGACTGGGTGATCTTGACTGTAGAAGACAATGGCATTGGCATGTCTGCCGATCAGCTCGGCTCGTTCTGGAATTCGGCAGAAGGGAGTGGACAAGGCGTAGCACTTCGCAATATCCGGCAGCGTCTGTTCACGATGTATGGGCAAACCCTTCAGATTGAGAGTCATCCTGGAAGGGGAACTCGTATCCAACTTCGCATTCGCATGAAAGCCAAGGCCACGCAGCACAAGGAGATCAGTTAGTAAACGATGGAGGAGAACGATCATGCCGATTAGCGTATACATCCTGGATGATGAAGTCCATGCCGTCAATTTGCTGCAGTATCTACTTGCCCAGATTCCAGAAGTACAAGTGATGGGGAGCAGTGAGAGACCGCAGATTGCACTCGATGAAATCAAACAGCTCAAGCCTGACCTTGCTTTTCTGGACATAGAAATGCCGGGCATGATGGGCATTGAACTCGGGAGCTTGCTGCGTCAAGCCTTGCCGACCCTGGAGATCGTATATACAACCGCCCATCAGCAATATGCGGTAGAAGCATTTGAACAGGATGCGATGGATTATATCTTGAAACCGATCGACCAAAACAGACTGGTCAACACGATTCAGCGGATTGAGAAGCGAAGACAAAGGCAGAACCAGAAGTCCGTCCGTTCGATGAATATGCATGTACAAATGCTCGGGGCCTTTGACATTTACAGCGAACAGAATCAGCGCTTGAAGTGGCGAACCGCGAAGGAAAAAGAATTATTCGCTTACCTGCTCGTAAAAGGGAAAAACGGGGTGCATCGGGATGAACTGCTGGAGGTGCTGTGGCCTGAGGAAGATTATCAGCGAGCAAAGGGCTACCTGCATACATGTGTAAGCTACATTCGCAAGGATTTGCGGGCACTGGGCTATTCGAAAATGTTGACCTATGCCTCCGAGAAATATTACCTGGATCAGACCGCCATGACGATCGACTACGCAAAGTGTCTGGAATGGGTAGAGAATTGGCGTAATGGCAAGGGTCAGTCATATAGACAAATGGAAGACAGCGTCATGAAATACGAGGGTGAGCTGCTGGAGGACTGTGATTATGTCTGGATCGAACAGGAGCGTCAGCAGCTGCGCAGGACCCGGATCGAAATTGGCTTGCAACTGGTAAAAAGGGATCTGGGCAACGAAGATCGCGATCAGGCTCTTCGCAAACTGCAAAAGATCATCCAGATGGACCCATATTCCGAAGAGGCCTACAGGCAGCTCATGCTCATCTATCAGCAGCAGGGCAAGCATGATGAAGCCTTGCGCGTATATCAGCAATTGATTGAAGCGCTGAATGAATTGGACATCGAGCCATCTCCGATCACCACCCAGTTTTTTGCGATGATGACCAAGCCCTAGCATGATGCCAAAACAAATACAGCTGCTCTCCACACAGACAGAGAACAGCTGTACAAGGGTTGATTCGCTTCCTGTTTTCGGCAGGGACCTACATCATGACGGGGCGATTGGCCTGTGCCTGTGTGAAACTGCCCAGCATTTGATTCATTTCTTGCTGCGCGAGCTGCGGTACCTGATAATAATGATGCTTGTTCTGATACAGGAAAATTTCGTAACCCATTTCGATAAAGTTAGGTACGCTGTCTGCGAGCATGCGACGAAGGACCGGATTGGTCATTTCAAGCGCAGTCATGGCAAGCAGGGAGGCCGTAGATTTGATCAGGCCCAGCATGTAAGCGGACAATCCCTGATCGCTGACGTCATGGATGGTCTGATTCGGTTTCTTCGGCTGAGACGGCTGTGTGCCATAGTAGACTTGATTGTTCTGCGTCATGTGGTAGGTTTGGGTAGGGTGGGAAGGGTCCTGACCGGTAGAGAAAGTCTGGACGCAGATGTTGTACAGGTCAGTCATAAAGCCATATTGGCGATTCAAAATCTGCTTCAGTTCCTGATCCTGTATAAACTGATCAAAGATCATATACTGATCCAGTACGTTAATGAACGTCGCAAGGACTTCATGGGCATCAAACATCTCGTGACCACCGTGATGCTGCTGAGGGGCAAGGTTGCCAGAACTCTGCATATTCATTGGTGGGGTTGCATACTCGTTAGACGGCTGTGGCCGGGCATAAGGTTGATAAGCCATTGTGATCGGTTCCTCCTACATCAAAATATGGTGATTCCTGGGTAGTATGTCTTCTTTTTCAGAAATGATGCATGCCCGCCTGAAAATGAATGAGGCCTGGGTGGAACACGCATGATAGAGATAAAGGGAACGATTAGCCTAACGAACGGGATCAGCCCAACGGGAGTCAGGCTGCGATGCGGAGCCCGTGGCGAGAAAGGTTGTTGACAGAAATGCACAGGGAGGTGAAAGGGCATGAAAGAAATAGGGTTAAGCCTGCTGGCAGGGATCATTATCGGCATCGTATTCAAAGCGATTAAGCTGCCGCTTCCTGCGCCTCCAGTCTTGGCTGGTGTAGTCGGAATTTTCGGTGTTTATTTCGGAGGACAGATCTGGAACTGGGCAGCCAAGCTATTGTCCTGACGTCCAACTGCTATCACGAATGCAATGAAACCGGCAGAAGGGCTGAACGTATGATAGGATGAATCCAGCATAGCAAGGTTGACAGACCAGACCCGGCTAATCGGTAGATAGACAGGAAAGAGGCAGAGGAATGATGGATGTGCGTGAGTGGGTGAATCAGGTACAATTGCATGCAGGCAAGCAGGGGGATTACATCCGCGTACAGTCTCATCCCTCTTTTCTTCAACCAATCGGGGTTGGCAGAAGTGCGGCGGTGTTCCGGCTGGAAGGTCATCCCCGGCTGGCACTGAAAATCTTTCATCCCCTGTTTTGGAAGGATGGGAGAGAAGAGGCTTCAGCCTATCGCCAACTGGGTTCGCATCTTGCCTATCCCAGGCTGCATGAAGCTAACGACGGTTATTTGTTGCTTGATTATATTGATGGCATGACTTTCTATCAATGTTTAATAGAAGGTGTACCCATCACAGAGGAAATGGTCGCGCAAGTGGATGAAGCCCTTTCCCATGCAGAAACAAAAGGCCTGTTCCCTTCAGACATTCATTTAAAAAATATATTGCTCACACCGGATCAGAACATTATCATCATTGACCTCGCCCGTTTTTCTACACCCAAGGCATGTAGCAAGTGGTCCGATTTGAAAAAAGCCTATGATCGGTATTATGCAACGGGTCGTTTTCCAAAGCGGGTTCCGGAACGAGTGCTCATTTGGATTATGAACCAGTATCGCCATCAGGGGGCGCATTTTAGCGCGCCATATTTTTCTTCCAAATCATAGAGCCCCTTTGGATCTCCCATCGCATCCCCATAGAGATTCCTGATAGAGTCCCCGAGACAGAAAGAGACAGCATCGACTGAAGTCGGTGTTTTTTTGTGGGAAAAATTCTCGATATCCGGATCGATGTCAATCGAAGACTGCATATCCAAATCCAAGACCAGATTTGGCAACCCAAGACTATGGTCACGCTCCAGACCCTCTCGTATACTGAACTTACATCAGGTTAAAGCGCTTACAATTTAGACTGAACAGCATAAAGGGAGGATGAATATGAGACCATTGCGAACAGGTAAAAAAGGTCTTGCTATGTTGCTGGCACTGCTGCTTGTCTTGACAGCGGGCATGCCAGCCTATGCACAAAATACGCAATCAAGCTCGCAGGAAAAGGGACATTGGGCGACAGCCAGCCTGGATAAGTGGCAGTCCTATGGGATTTTGCTAGGGGATGAAAAGGGGAAACTGCATCCTGATGCAGCGGTGACACGCGCGGAGATGGCAGCCCTGATCAACCGCCTGTTCGGTTTCACCGAAACAGCGGAGCTGAAGTTTACAGATGTAAACGAATCAGACTGGTTTGCAGAGGACCTGTCCAAAGCGACAGCTGCCGGTTATATGGCAGGCTATCCGGATCAAACGTCCGGTGCCAGAAAAGCGATGACACGCGAGGAAGCGGTCTCCTTGCTGGCACGTGTATTTAAGCTGAAGGCCGATGCGGATGCGTCTGATGCCGTCCTTAGCCTGTCTGCCTTTTCAGACCATGCAGAGATTCAGCCTTATGCGCGGCCAGCTATGCAGCTATTCGCAGAAAACGACTGGATCAAAGGGTATCCAAATGGCACGATATGGCCACAGGCATCCTTGACACGGGCAGAAGCGCTCGCGCTGATGGATCGACTGGTGACGAAGCTTTATAACCGCGCTGGGACTTATGGCAACGAAACCGTAAAGGGTCATGTCCTGGTCAATCAAGCGGATGTTCAATTGAAGAATATGACGATCGAAGGAAATCTCTACCTCACGGAAGGAATCGGGGAGGGAGATGCTGCACTACAGAACGTTCAGGTGAGAGGCACGATCTTCATTGAAGGCGGCGGTGTGAATACCGTTAAGTTGGAAGATGTGACGGCCGGTACCCTTCAGGTGCAGAGGAAACAGGGAAAAGTTCGAATCGTAGCATCCGGGCAGACCCAGTTGGATGAATTGCTCGTCACCCATGATGCCCTTGTTGAAGTAGAGGAAGGGGTCACGATCGAAAAGCTGATTATCGACGAGTCTGCTGCGGGGATCGAACTGAACATTAAGGGATCGATTGAGCAGCTCGATATTCGAGTGGAAGGAATCAAGATCAACGGCCAAACGGTTGGCAAAGGCACACACACGGTCAAGAAAGGTCAAGTTAGCGAGTCTGCCAAGCCCGCAACTCCTACTCCGGGAACAGGGGGACGACCGACTACAGAACCGACCGTACTTCGCACGTTCACGTTTGATTCAGGTGTAGAGGGTTGGGAGCAGGATGGAACCTGGAAAGCCGAGTTTGGCGACCCTGCGCTTACGCACACCGACGTTGTAGGTGACGGCGCCTTGCAGCTAAATGCCGCTATAACCGATGATACACAGAGCTGGCAGGAAGTGCGGATCAAGCACGTAGAGGTTCCGCAGCTTGCGCAAGCCACCAAAATTGTGTTTGATGCTTACTGGGATCTGAACGGATCGGATTTGGCTGATTATCCGGATAGCAAGCTGAAGCCTTATTTGGTGGTCCAGCAGACCGATGACTGGAACAAGATTGGCGAAGGCGTCAATATCAAGAGTGTTTCCCAATTGGAAACGGTTCAGATGGGCGATCTGACGCTGGGCAAGTTCACGGTTGAGAATATCTTGCTTCCAGATCAGGCAGCAGGCAAATCCAAGCTGTATATCGGACTCGTTTCATCTGGACTTCGCTATACCGGTCCGATTTATATCGATAATGTGAAGCTGCTTCAGGCACCACTTGGTGGAACGGATGAAGAATTGGAAGTGGAACCGGACCCGAACCAGCCTGCTATCGATACCGCTGATTTTGATGAAAGCGATGTCGTACTGGTGGACGAAATGGCTTCCGCCAAAACCAGATCACTCTTCGCATACTTGAAAAATATTACGGGAGACACGATGCTGTTCGGTCATCAGCATGCTACGACACAGGGACTGACGATCTCCCAAGGGGACGGAACCGAATCCGATGTGAAAAATGCGGTAGGCGCATTTCCCGCTGTATATGGATGGGATACCTTGTCCCTGACCGGAAATGAGGAACCTTTCACACCGGAAGCGACGGCAGAAGTAATGAAGCTGGCCTATGAGCGCGACGGTATCCTGACCTTGAGTGCGCATATGCCAAACTTCGTAACCGGTGACTCGATGTATGGCACCTCCCGCGTCGTAGAGCAAATTCTGCCGGGCGGAGCGAAGCATAGTGAATACAATGCCTATTTGGATATGATCGCCGATTTTGCCAACGGACTGAAGGATGATCAGGGAGAATGGATTCCGGTTATTTTCAGACCGTTTCACGAAAATAATGGCGGCTGGTTCTGGTGGGGAGCCCCGTATTCCAGCGTAAGCGAGTACAAAAATATTTTCCGTTACACCGTGGAGTATTTGCGAGATGTGAAAGGCGTACACAATTTCCTCTATGCGTATTCACCAAACGGTCCTTTCCACGGGGAAGAAGATTATCTGCAGCGTTATCCGGGTGATGAATATGTCGATATGATCGGCATGGATCAATATGATGGCACCTTTACGGAAGGCTGGATGGACGGATTAGTGGAAGATGCGGCTATGATTTCGCGAATTGCGGAAGAAAGAGGGAAGATATCCGCGCTGACGGAAGTCGGTCCGAAGGACAACAACAGCGGAGTTCTGATTAACGGCAACAAAAACGTGAACTGGTTCACCGATTTGCTGGAGAAAATAAAGGCGGACGAGGATGCGAGAAATGTAACCTATCTGCTGACATGGCGCAATGGGTCCATGGATCATTTCTGGGTACCGTACCGCAATCATCCGGTGTACGGAAATAATGAAATGCTGGCTGATTTCATCCGCTTTTACAATGATCCGTATACATCCTTCAATGATCGTCTGCAGGATGTCTATACGCTCGATGTGGATACAGCCGAGAAAGATCCGTTCATGTACATGGTGACCCCGACAAATGGGCAAAAGGTAACGGGAGAGATCACGGTACGCGCAGGCGTATTTGATCAGGAGGTTACGCGTGTAGCCTACTCGGTAGATGGGGCCGACGAAGTCAACATGGAATTGGCAGCGAGCGGTTATTATGAGGCGGTATGGATGCCAACAGCCGAGCAGAACGGGGGAGAAGCGGAAGTGACCGTGACCGCCTATCTGCAGGATAGCAGCAGCGTCACGGATACGGCCACAGTTATCATCTACGCGGAAACGTTGATCGATCGCTTTGACTTTACCGGGACAGACGAAGGCGCGAGCTACGAAGGGTCCTGGGTTGCGGCAGGCAGTGGCAGCGGCACGGTTTCCCATACTGCAGCAGCAGGAAATGGTGGCGCCATCCAGCTCGATGTCGAAATGACGGATGACGGCAATGACAGCAACTGGACGTATCAGGAGCTGAAGGTCAAGCTTCCTTCTGTCCACCAAACTGTATATATGCCGCACGTCAATCGCATTCAATATGACATTTTGATGCCACAAGGGACGCCGGACAGTCTATTCAAGCCTTATGCAATTGCCTATCTGGAGCCGGATGGATTTGTGAAGCTCGGCGAAGGCATGACTGAGATTCAACTGGATGATTTCACTCCAGTCGATGGGATGCTCAGCTATACCGTGACCATAGATTTTACCGCACAGCCGAATGTGAAGGATCTGGTACTTGCGCTGGTCTCCAACGACTGGAATTATAGCGGACCGGTGTATATAGACAATGTGGTCTTTTACCGGGTTGAGCAAGAACCGCAGCAAGATCCTTCCTTGATCGATGATTTTGAAAGCTATAACGGAGACAATGGCGTATTGGGTGAGAGCTACACGAGTAATGGGGATGCCGTCACCCTGACGCTAAGCGAAGAACAGGCCTATGAAGGGTCTTATGGGCTGGCATACGCCTACAATATTGATGCAGCTGGATATGGCGGGCGCAGCAAAACGTTCTCTGGCATCGACTGGACACCATTCAATCAATTGCAGTTCTGGCTGGTGCCGGATGGGCAGGATCAGAAGCTTGTCATTCAGGTGAATGCGGGTGGCGTTCATTTTGAAGCGTATCCGTCACTGGCCGAAACGACAGGCCGACTGGTCGAAATTCCGTTCAGTGAATTCAGACCGGCTGGATGGGAATCCAATCAGACTGCACGGTTGGAAGGCGATTACCTGAAGGACATTCAGAAATTCTCGATTTATGTGAATGCCCAAGCCGGGGTGGACACCATATCAGGCGTTCTCTATTTTGATGACATCATCGTTAGTGCGGATGGAACAGGCACTGGTGGAGATGGCGGCTCCGGAGCCGGTGGTGACAGCGGATCAGATGATACAGGCCCGATTCTGGCGGATTTCGAGGGATCGACCGAGAACTGGAGCGGAAATAACGTGAATGGGGATCTGGCCGTTTCAGCGGACTGGAGTGCGCATGGCTCTTCCTCGCTAAAAGCTCCTGTCCTGCTGGGTAATAAACAAGTGGAGGTCAAATTGACCAAAAGCTATGATTTTACCGGAAAAACAACCTTGCAGGCTACGGTGAAACAGGGGGAAGCTGGCCAATACGGGTCTGGCGTGACAGCCAAACTGTTTGTGAAGACGGGGAGTGGCTGGACGTGGCATGATTCAGGCAGTGTGGCGGTGACCTCTGCGGGAACAGTATTATCGCTTGACTTGAGTACGGTGGCGAATGTCGGGGATATCAAGGAAATCGGGATCGAATTCTCATGTCCGGCCGACAGCAGTGGAGAAGCCAATCTGTATATTGATCACCTGCTCATTCAATGAAGTAAGGCAACGAGCTTTCCTGTTTCCTGTTTCGTACTTGGCATCATGTGGGTATGTCCTAACTAGAGTGATAAGCTCATACTTTGATTAGGAAGGTGGATACACATGAACAATCAAGTACGCACAGAAGAAAAAGATGAGAAACTGAACACGATTCTTGATCAGGTTTTTGATAAGGTAGAAGATGTAGACGGACAGGAGAAAGAAGAGATTCTCGCCAACTTCACCTCTTTCAGAAGGTATTTGGCAGATAAAATAAACCTGGCGCAGCGTCTGGGTCTGAGCGAGGAACAACTGGCTGTAGTGGCCCAGAAGATGGGAGATTACTTGTCCAAGCACGAGGCTCCGCGCAACCGCGAGGAAAAGCTGTTGAGCGAATTGTGGCAGGTGGGCACGAAGGAAGAGCAGCACATGCTGGCTCATATGCTCGTCAAAATTGCCAAGACAACCGATTAGTTACCGAAGCAAGCCTGATGAACTTTACACGTTCGTCAGGCTTGTTTTTTCTGGATATTTCACTCAGGTCTACAGGACTTGTATACTAGTATTCAATTGCAGTAGAATGAAAGAGATCGAAAACGTACAGGCTAATTCAGACAGTGAAGGTTAATGAGGTTGTATGATGGAAGTGCTATGAAAGCGAATGAGGGCTGTACGTTACCATACTAAATAAAGAAAGGAACATAGATATATGAACTTGGGTTTAGCAGGCAAACTTGCCGTCGTAACAGGATCGACCTCAGGCATCGGCAAGGCAATTGCCCAATCGTTGTTGCAGGAAGGCGCAAAAGTGATCATCAATGGTCGTACACAGGAGCGGGTCGATCAGACCGTTGCATCTTTGTCTGACCATGTCGCGGAGGGCGGCGAGGTCATTGGACTGGCGGGGGATGTGGGCGATGCTGACAGTACCCAATCCTTGTTGGCTCAGATTGATCAGCACGGGGAGGTAGACATCCTGATCAATAATATGGGCATCTTTGAAGTGAAAGCATTCGAAGACATACCGGACGAGGAATGGATGCATTACATGAACGCCAATGTCATCAGTGCTGTCAGAATGTCCCGTCACTACCTGCCTAACATGCTGGAGCGCAATCAGGGACGAATCGTCATGATTGCGAGCGAAGCTGGCGTGAAGCCGCTCCCGCAAATGATTCCATATTCGGTGACCAAGACGGCCCTGATTACCCTGGCCAGAGGACTGGCTGAGCGTACCAAGGGAACGAAGGTCACGGTGAACAGCGTATTGCCGGGGCCAACGTGGACAGAAGGGGTGGAAGGCTACATGAAGGGTGCCGCTGCAGCCGAGAACCAGTCGCTTGAGCCATTTACCGAATCTTATTTCCGCAACAATGAGCCGACGTCGCTCATTCAACGCTTCGCCACTGTGGAAGAGGTGGCAGACACGGTATCCTTCCTCGTATCCGATCGTGCCTCTGCCATTAATGGCCATGCCCAGCGTGTCGAGGGTGGTATCATCCGTTCCATTCTGTAAAGGAGTCGAACCTTTCTTAAATAACAGAAATAGATGAACATGATGAATGCAAAGAACAGAAGACAGGAATAAACAGCAGGAATAAACAACAGGAATAAACGCACAGCAAATAAAAACCGCTTTGGAGGCTTATCCCATCCAAAGCGGTTTCATGTATGCAGCAATGTCATTTCATTTGATTGTCCATCCTGATCTTATATCACGATGTGCTCGTTTCATGCTCTCGCTTACGGATTTACTTCTCCGCCAGCTTCACCGTCAGTTTCCATGTCGTTTTCCGGCATGTCTACATCCACATCTGTGTCTGGCAATTCCGGCATGTCTACATCCGGCTCAGGAACATCCACGTCTACGTTAGTGTCCCCTTCTTCAGGTACAGTCGTCGGTTCATTGTTCTCGATAATGATGTTCTCATTGTTTGCCGCCTCGTTATTTCCGCATCCGGCCAAAGCAGCCATCGATACACTCAGAACCAAAGTCAGTAAAATACTCATCCACTTCTTCGTCATTTTCATTCTCCTCTCAGTGTCTATCTCTCTGTTTTTGTTTGCTGCACCTACTTCTTACCCAGTGACTCAGAGTTGAAACCACGATGTCGATATTTTTTTTAAAAAAAATAGGCAGCTTAGTGAACGGTGCTTTGTTGCGCTTGAATGATTCCCTTCACTTTATCCAGCATTTGCTTGCGGTCGTCATCAGTGATCGTCGGGACTTCATAAAAGATTTCATGAGCGAGCGTCTCGATGCCGCAGAAACCAAGTATACCGGTATCGATGGAAATGCGAAGCGGCTCAATCAAGCCATATTGCTGTAACACTTGCTCAGGCTGCCCGCATGTTTGAAAGACCAGCGCTTTCTTGCCGGTAAGTAGCCCTTCTGCTCCGCTCTCCGTATAGCGAAATGCAAAACCGTTCGTGAATACCCGGTCAACATATCCTTTCAATATGGCGGGCATGCTGATCCACCATGTGGGATACAGGAGAATGAGCTGCTCCGCCCAAGCGATGTGTTCCTGCTCTTCTTTCACATCGGCCGGCAACGATTTCTGTGCATATTCGTTAAAGTCATCGACACTGAGAATAGGGTTGAATCTCATCTCATACAAGTCGCGAATCCGAACCTCACTCCCCTGTTCCTGCAACGAATGCTGGAGTGTGTGCTTAATCGCGGCATTGAAGCTTTGCGGATTGGGATGGGCATACAAGATTAATGTATTCATGAAAATAACCTCCAGTTTCATAGATATATTCCCTTCATTCACCTGAATAGCTTTTCCAAATCGCCTGGAATCATCCCATAAAGATGGTTCGTCATTGGCATATTGTGGTTAAGTCAGAAATATTGTAATCAGGAATTTTGTTGTGCGTATCGTACGCAAGCATTGATTTATGGAGGAGGCTGAGTGGTGCATATTCAAACCGGAACCCCGATTCATCACCAGATGGATCTGCGTAAAGAACAGTTTCTCGCCGTCAGAGCGACCACGGACAGACTGGTCAAGCCGCTATACACAGAGGATTACGTCATTCAGGCATCAGAGGATGTCAGTCCGGTTAAGTGGCATCTTGGACATACGACCTGGTTTTTCGAGGCTTTCATGCTTGTTCCGCATCAGGAGGGTTATGAATGGTATGAACCCAAGCTGGATGGCTTATTCAACTCGTATTACATCACACACGGGCATCCATTTGAGAAGAAGCATCGCGGATGGCTGTCCAGACCGACGGTCGAACAGGTCAAAGCTTATCGGGAGCATGTAGAAGCACACGTCCTGCAATTGATCAATGAAGCGGATGAAGAGAAGTTGCAAGAGCTCGAGCCCATTTTGGAAGTAGGCATCCATCATGAACAGCAGCACCAGGAGTTGCTGTTGATGGACATCAAATACAACTTTTCCGTCAATCCATTGCGTCCCGTCTATCATCCCTTGGATGCTGCGACCGATCGTGTCGTGGATGAGATTCATACCGTGCAGCCCGGTCAGGAATGGCTATTCTTCGAAGGCGGCAAGACGATGATGGGATGGGAGGAACAAGGCTTCGCCTATGACAATGAAAAGCCCAGACATACGGTTTGGCTGGAGGATTACTCCCTTGCGGCCAGGCCGGTAACGAATGGAGAATACATCGCATTTATGGAAGATGGCGGCTATCAGAAAGGGGAATACTGGCTGGCCGCAGGGTGGGATACGGTTCAGAAAATGGCGTGGACCCATCCCTTGTACTGGGAACAGAAGCAGGACGGAACGTGGCATTCGTTCACGTTGAGCGGGATGAAGCCGGTTCACCCGGATCAGCCGGTGTGCCATATCAGTTATTATGAGGCCGATGCCTTCGCGAGATGGGCAGGCAAAAGGCTGCCGACGGAAGCAGAATGGGAGCATGCGTTTCGCCATCATAGTCAATCGGGACATTTTGCCGAACTGGAGACCTACCACCCGACAAGCGTATATCAAAAGGAAAAGGACGGCAGCTATAAAGCATTCGGAGATGTCTGGGAGTGGACGCAGAGTCCGTATACCCCCTATCCGGGCAATAAGCCCTTTGACGGGGTGCTGGGTGAGTACAATGCCAAGTTTATGTGCAATGCCTATGTATTAAGAGGAGGAAGCTGTGTGACACCACAAACACATATACGTGAAACCTATCGGAATTTTTTCGCGCCAGACAAGAGATGGGCCTTCAGCGGCTTTCGATTGGCAGGTGACGGCAAATGCTAGAAGCTACGTTACGAACCGCTAGTCTGCCCACAGCTGACCTGCAAACGGCGGCCCTGCAAATGCCACAACGGACCTCAGCTCGCAGGTTGCCCCTTCAGACCCGGAGTTTTTATCAGGATGTGGTGTCCGGGCTTAGCCAAGAGCAAAAAAAACTGCATCCTAAATATTTCTATGATGAAGAGGGCTCCAAGCTGTTTGAAGAGATTACGACTGTTTCGGAGTATTACGTGACCCGCACGGAAATGGCCATTCTCCAGTCCTGTATCGCCGATTTGTGCGCTCAGATTGGAGCCGGAGCTTCTCTCATTGAATTTGGCAGTGGAAGCAGCAGAAAAATCAAGCTGTTATTGAATGAGCTGGAGGCCCTGTCTTGCTACATGCCGATCGACATTGCACAGGAGATGCTAAGTGAAGCGTGCGCCTCCCTGTCGGAGGCCTATCCCGAGTTGCCGATTATTCCGGTTTGCGCGGACTTTACACGTTCCCTTCAGTTGCCTGCGATTCCTGGCAATCAGAAGAAGGTCATCTTCTATCCTGGTTCCACCATCGGCAATTTTGAGCCGATGGAGGCGATGCTGCTGATGAAGCAGACCCGCCAGCTGCTGGAGCCAGGCGATGGCTTCATTATCGGAGTAGATCTGAAGAAAGACGTACAGGTGCTGCATGAAGCTTATAATGACCGACAGGGCGTGACAGCCCGGTTCAATCTGAATGTTTTGCGCAGAATGAATCGGGAGTTGCATGCAGACTTTCAGCTAGAGGAATTTGAGCATTTTGCATACTACAACGCTAGGGAAGGCCGGATTGAAATGCACATTCGCAGCGCTATCGATCAACAGGTTCGAATTGGAGATCATGTGTTTGATTTTCATGCAGGCGAGACGATTCATACCGAGAGTTCCTACAAATATGACATTGATCAATTTCAACAGCTTGCTTCCCAGTGCGGGTATGCATCGAAGCAAGTGTGGACCGATCCACGCCAGTGGTTCAGTGTCCATTACTTTGAGGCGATCTGATCCGTTTTAGAAAAGAAAGGCAGGGGAGAGACGATGAAGAAACTGAAAGCCGTATTGCTGAACTGTTCACTGAAAAAAGGAAACGAGACTTCCAACACGGACGCCCTGCTCCAGGAATCGGTTAAGATCATGCAGGAAAAAGAAGTGGCGATCACCCAAATTCGCGTCGCGGATTACCACATTGCCTACGGCATTTCCGAGGATATGGGGGATGGGGATGAGTGGCCCCGTATATTCGATCATGTAAAAGAAGCCGATATTGTCCTGATCGGGACCCCGTTATGGATCGGGGAGAAGAGCAGTCTGGCTGCGCTCGTGATGGAGAGGTTGTACGGGGGCAGTGGACTGACGAATGAAAAGGGTCAGTATCTGTATTACAACAAAGTCGGTGGCGTGGTCATTACGGGCAATGAGGACGGAGCCAAGCAGGCTGCCAGCTCGATTCTGTATGGCATGTCGCACATCGGCTTTACGGTACCGCCCAATGTAGATACGTATTGGGTGGGTGAAGCTGGACCGGGGCCTTCCTACATCGAGGCAGAAGGGCATAAGAACGAATTTACGATGCAGCATGCCAAAATTATGACATACAACCTTATTCATTTTGCGCGCATGCTCAATGAGCATCCGATTCCGACAGAAGGAAATGTCATATCTCAGTCTTAACTTGTCAGGAAGCCAAAAACAAGCCCCCTCACACCGAGGGGGCTTGTTTTTTGGGTCCGGATATCAGATGGATGAGACGCTCGGTTCCGAGGTTACTCCATTTGTTTCGATTATGAGCCATCAGGAGACAGCAGGGTCAGTGGTGTTGGCGGTAGCCTGCTCCTTCGTCAGTTTCTTCAAATCGGCAATCAGCTGCTCCAATTGTGTGAAATGAGAGGCGATGCTCGCAATGCGGGCCGACTGTGTTTCGACACTGGCCGCGATTTCCTGGAAGGACGCACTTGATTGCTCCGTAATGCTCGACATATTCTCCGCTTCGGATACGATGACGCTGGAGCCTTCCTTGAGCTGTTTCATTCTCGTTTCGATCGCGAGGGTTCGACTGGATACGTCCTCCGATTGCGCCTGGATGGTACGGAAGATGTCGCCGGCTTCTCTGACCGTACGCTCACCTTCCGTGACTTTGTCCCGTCCTTGCTGGGTCTGCACCACGGCTTCATCGGCCTGGTTGACGATCGTCATTAAAATGCCGGTAATATCTCGCGTAGCCGTCTCGCTCATGGCAGCCAGCTTGCGAATTTCATTGGACACGACCGCAAATCCTTTGCCATGCTCGCCGGCTCTGGCTGCTTCAATGGCAGCATTGAGCGAGAGCAGGTTCGTCTGCTTGGAGATGTTTTCAATTGTTTTCAAAATACCGCTAATTTTTTGCGATTGTTCACTGAGCGACGCCATCGTTTCCACCGTTGTGTTCATTTGCCGGGTAATCTGGGTCATTTCCTGCTCCAGCTCGGACATTTTGACCGATCCTTGCCGGGTGACGGTATGCGTGCTTCGGGACAGGGTCTCCAGTTCAGCGGTCCGTGCGACCACATCATCGACAGAGGCATCGGCATCCAGGATGGAGTCATTGATCGAAATGATGCTGGAAGTCTGGGTTTCAATGCCCGCACACACTTCATTGACGCCTACCGTAATATCCTTGGCAATCTGGTTGGACGCCTCTACATTTTCCTTGAGCTGCTCACCGAATTGACCGAGATGATCGATGGATAGCTGAATACGTTCCAGCAGTTGCTCGTTTTCCACGCTTTTCTTTTCGATATCCTTGAACATGCGATTGCCGATGACACAGACGCAGGTCGCGGCCAACTGGACCATGATTAGCGCCGCGTAAACGACGAGATAATCAATGCCTTCCGAAAAAGAAATATAGTCATTGAAAAAGAGGTGAATCGTAACGACTAGCAGGGAGTAGGCGAATCCATAAACCATGACTTTCGTATCCAGATAAATCAGGGTAAGCAGTACGTAAAGAAAGATAATCGCCCAGGCAAGGGAAGAAGGAACAAACCAGATAATCGTAAAGCAGGCCAGGTACGCTGCTGCTGAGAGGATATATTTCGATTTTGGAGACGCCATAAATTGTTGGTACAGGACATACAGTAAGCCGGAGAGGGCTATGGCACAGATGGCGAAAATCCCAACCCTCGCCCAGGTTAGCATGCCGGTGAGTGCAGAAACAGCAAAAATCGGAACGCTGGACAGGATGAGACCGATGAGAGTAAAAGTAAGCAGTTTCGAGCTGAATTTGTCATATGCTGTGGTCGTCAAATTGTTCACCCTTTTTGTGATGTAAATTAGAATCATTCTTATTTTATATATTATACAGCGGGAAACAACATGGAAACAACTACCGATTTTTATCGAGGGAATCTTCGATTCAGGGAAGAGATGGCAGGGTAATGGAAGGGGTGACAGACAATCAGGATGAATAGGAGTGAGATTTCAAATGGCAAAAGTAGCTTTTCTGTTAGGCCCTCAATTCGAAGACAGTGAAATGAAAAATCCGTATGATGCCGTGAAGGAAGCAGGACATGAGGCCGTCATTATTGGTTTAACCAAGGGTGACACAGTAGAAGGCAAGCAAGGAGAAGCGTCCTATCAGACGGATTTGTCTATCGAAGAGGCCAATGCCGATGAATATGACGCCGTGGTCATCCCGGGTGGTTCTTCCCCTGAAAACTTGCGGCTGAATCGCTTTATTCAGACATTTGTACAAAAGATGAACCAGCAGCAGAAGCCGATCTCCGCGATCTGCCATGGACCGCAAATTTTGATCAGTGCGAATCTGTTGCATGACCGTACTCTGACCTGCTATCCGCAGTTAAAAGACGATATGATCAATGCCGGGGCCAACTTCAAGGACGAGGAAGTGGTCGTGGACGGCAATCTGATTACTTCCAGAACACCGAAAGACGAGCCGGCCTTCATTCGAGAGACGCTGAAGGCGCTCGATAAGGTCACCGTTTAACGGACATCGTTTAATAACGGAGAAGGTAAATGTGGAATTCATGTGACAAATGATAGATAAGGGATTACCTTTGATGAAGTAGGTAACAGGTAACGACAGCAGTGCTTACGGAAGAGAACCATCGGTATCCGGTTTATCGATGGTTCTCTTCGTCATTGATCTTGCCCGGCCAATCAGGACATCGGGCGCAAAAGGAGGAATGTAACTGTGTCCGCTCATCCTCACCCTTCGCGGCAGGATCCACAGACGGAAATCGAGCCTTATGACTTGGTATTAACATTTCGCAATCATCGTTTGGTCATTAAGAACCGATATGAGATGGCCTCGATCAGCAATGACATGCTGATTGCCATTGCTTTTCTGGCTGGCAGCATTTTCTCTTTCTTTTCATCGTACCAGTTGATCGGGACCTGGCTGTATATTTTCGGCAGTGTACAGTTGGTCGTCCGTCCGTGTATCCGTATCGCCCGCCGAATGCATTTGCAGCGGATACAGGATGAGAAAACCGTACAGTGGGAGCAGCGATCAGAATCCAGCGAAGCGCAAGATGTGAGTTAAACCTGCGTGAAACAAAGATGGGTGAATAGGAAGAAGTTGACGTAAACTAACCAATGTGCTAGATTGAATGCAACAAATTAAATTGTGTACAATTTAATTTGATCAAATATATAAGGAGGGGAGCGCATGAACCATTCAGAGTCAGAGTTGGCACCAGACATGAAGCTGGAACATCAGCTTTGTTTCGCCATCTATGCCTGTTCCCGGGAAATGACCCGGCTGTATCGTCCTCTGCTGGAAGGGCTGGGGATTACCTATACGCAGTATGTGACATTGCTCGTGCTATGGGAGCAGGATGGACTGACGGTAAAGGAACTGGGGCACAGGCTGCTGCTGGATTCAGGCACGCTGACTCCTCTATTGAAGAAACTGGAGAAGCTGGGCGTCATTCGCCGCATGCGTGACACAGGAGATGAACGGAATGTCCGTATTTATGTGACCGAGCAAGGCAAGGAGATGCAGCTCCAGGCACAGGATATCCCCTATCAGCTCTCCTGTCGGGTTGGCATGGAGCCGAATGAGGCACGGGAACTGCTAATGCAGATGAAGCAGGTGCTTGCTTTGCTTCACCAGGCCGGCGATCAGGTAGAAAAATAGTCATCTCGGGAGGAAGACACATGTCAATCTATTCGTATACGTTTACGTCCATCAACGGGGAGCCCGTTTCACTGAACGATTACAAGGAAAAAGTGTTGATCGTGGTCAATACGGCCAGTAAGTGTGGTTTTACGCCGCAATACAGTGATTTGCAGAAACTGTATGAGCGTTACCAGGGGCAAGGTCTGGAGATCATTGGTTTTCCCTGCAATCAGTTTGATGAGCAGGAGCCAGGAAGCCAGTCCGAGGTTCAGGAGTTTTGCTCTATTCATTACGGGGTGACCTTCCCATTGTCTGAAAAAGTAAAGGTCAAAGGAACACAAGCTCATCCGCTATTTGCATACTTAACTGAAAAAGCACCGTTTGAAGGATTCGATATGACCAAAATCAGCTCCAAGATGCTGGTTTCTTTCCTGGAGGAGAAGTATCCCGAGAATCTGAAGGGGGATGATGTAAAGTGGAATTTCACGAAATTCATCATCAACCAGCAGGGAGACGTGGTGGGCCGCTATGAGCCTACGACTGAACCGCTTGATATGGAACCGGTGATTGAAGCACTGCTTAGCAAATCATAAAAAGAGGCAAGGACCTGTATGCATGTATACAGGTCCTTGCGCGCCTATTCATCAGATATAAAAGGGTATCTTTACGCAAAGATCACAGCAAAGGACATGTATAAGCGTTACAATAGACGGGTAACCTGCCATACAACCAGAGAGAAACGACCTACAGAGAGGATGCATGCAGATGAAATCATTCCAGGCTTTGATGCTCCATCAGGAAGGCGATCAGACCCGGGGAACGATCCAGCAACTGAAGCTGGATGATTTGCCCGAAGGAGAAGTTGTCATTCGTGTCGCCTATTCCAGTGTCAATTATAAGGATGGGCTTGCTTCGTTACCAGGCAGAATTGTCAAATCATATCCCTTCATCCCGGGCATTGACCTGGCCGGGGTAGTGTTGCAATCAAGTGATGAGCGGTATGCAGAGGGGGATGAGGTGATTGTCACGAGCTATGAGCTCGGCGTTTCCCATTTCGGCGGATTCAGTGAAATAGCCCGTGTACGCGCGGATTGGGTCGTGCCATTGCCTGCGCGCCTCACCATGCGTGAAGCCATGACCCTCGGAACAGCCGGCTTTACCGCTGCATTAAGCATTTTACGGTTGGAGCAAAATGGTCTGCGACCAGAACAGGGACCGGTGCTGGTCACGGGCGCAACGGGCGGAGTAGGAAGTGTCGCGGTGGATATTCTCGCTCAGAAGGGTTATCAGGTGACCGCTGCAACGGGGAAAGAATCCGAGCATGCGTATCTCAAACAGCTTGGTGCCAGTGAGATCCTGTCGCGAGAAGAGGTGGCTCCCCAGGACGGCAAGCCGCTTCGTCGTCAGCAGTGGGCAGGAGCAGTCGATCCGGTGGGGGGTGCAACCCTTTCCTATATATGCAGTTCACTCGCATACAACGGCTCTGTGGCACTGAGCGGCCTGACAGGGGGCGGAGAGTTTTCGTCCACGGTGTATCCGTTTATTCTGAGAGGTGTCAATTTGCTGGGCATCGATTCGGTGTATTGTCCGATGGAGCTTCGCAAGCAAGTGTGGGAACGGCTCGCTTCCACTGACAAGCCGAAGCATCTGGAAGACGGGGTGGGCAGAGAAATCGGTCTGGATGAAGTGCCGGAAGCGATGCAGCTCATTTTGCAGGGCAAACTGAAGGGAAGAACGGTCGTCAAGCTGTAGACGCTGCGGACAGAATGGAGACATTCCTGTCTCCTGACAACCAAATAACGCAACAATCAAACAAGACCTTCTCGTTGTATGCCTTTTCTCAGGCGAAACGGAAGGTCTTGTTTGTCTGTAAACTCCAATTAAGAGGAGAGCTTGGCCTGTACCTTGTCGCTCTTCAACACTTTCAGCGGATCTGGCGTGACGCAGGACGTATCGCCGTAATTGACCATAAGAGGTCCAACTTGCTCACATACCTCAATCGCACGGGCATTCAGCTGCGGGTTGCGAGAACCGATTCCCATGAGGGCATAGATCATGCCCTCCTTCACCCAGTTTTTCTCGTGCTGGATCTCGGCTTCAATCTTGTCGAGGTACGGAAGAAAAAATGTATCCTCCACTGGCTTTTTGCGCTTTGCCCATTCGTTCAGGAGGATATAAGTGCTTCGCTCCAGGTATTCATGCGGATGATCGGTCCATGCCTGGATGAAATCCGGTACATACGTCGTTTTGGCGATCAATTCCGTGCAATACTTGTCTGACAGATCAAAGAACAGGAAGCCTTGACCATCGTCCGCCTGTTGCTCGATTTGCTCCTTCGTCACCTTCTTGGGCTCCTCAATCATGGCCGCGAGCAGGCGTGCATCATGAATCTCAGTGTCCCATAAGGAGAGGGCAAGCTCGTGATTGCGTCCTACCTTTCGGGATAGATGCTTAAGCTTGGTCAGTCCTGCCCCGAGATAACGCTCGGTGGGCATCCCCATTCGCTCCCATATCACCCTCGCTCGGGGATCGGAAATCTCCCGGATCTGTTCCAGTACCTCCGCTGTCTGCATGCCTTCATCCTCCTTGCGGGTTTATTCGCTTGAGATTGCAGCCTGTTGGGACCATTCCTCGACGTCCCACACTTTGGTGACCCAATCTTCATAAAAATCCGGTTCATGGCATACGAGTACGATGGTGCCCTTGAACGCTTTCATGGCGCGTTTCAATTCTTCCTTGGCTGTGATATCCAGATGATTGGTCGGCTCGTCAAAGACAAGCCAGTTGCTTTCTGTCAGCATCAGCTTGCAAAGCCGTACCTTGGCCTGCTCGCCCCCGCTCAACTGATTCAATGGACGGGTAATGTGCTCATTTTTGAGACCACAGCGCGCCAGAGCCGCCCGTACCTGATGCTGATCCATATGCGGATATTGCTCCCAGACAGAATCAATAGGAGTTTGCGTGCCGGCCTTTACTTCCTGCTCAAAGTAGGAAGGGGTGAGGAAATCGCCCAGTTCCACTGTTCCGTGCAGCGGTGGCAGTTTGCCCAGCATCGTTTTAAGCAGGGTGGATTTTCCGACACCATTGCAGCCGACGATGGCGACTTTTTCACCGCGCTCAATCGCCATGTTCATTTGCGGAAGCAGGGGGCGGTCATAGCCGATCTCCAACGCTTCTCCTGTGAAAACATAACGGCTGCTCGCCCTTGATTCCTTGAATTCAAAGGTAGGCTTGGCGGCGGTTTCCGGTCGATCGATACGCTCGATCCGATCCAGCTGCTTCTGACGGCTCTTCGCCCGACCCGAGGTAGAATAACGCGCCTTGTTGCGGGCAATGAAGTCTTCCTGTTTCTTAATGAATTCCTTCTGCTTCTCGTAAGCTTGCAGATGCTGGTTTTTGTTGATTTCCGCCAGCTCCAGAAATTTTTCATAGGTCGCTTTGTAGCGGGTAAGCTTGGAAAATTCCAAATGGAAAATAACATCCGTGACCCCATTCATGAATTCGGTATCATGGGAAATGAGAATAAAGGCATACGGATAGTTTTTGAGATAGTCACTCAACCAGCGGATATGCTCAACGTCCAAATAGTTGGTAGGCTCATCGAGCAGCAGCACCTTCGGCTGTTCCAGCAGCAATTTGGCCAGCAATACCTTCGTGCGCTGTCCGCCACTGAGTGCCGCGACATCGCGATCCAGCCCGATCGCATCAAGTCCAAGTCCGTGCGCGGCCTCCTCTACCTTCACATCCAGGTTATAGAAGCCCGAATTCTCCAGTTCTTCTTGCACTTCCCCCATCTGTTCCAGCAGGGTTTCCAGCTCATCGGCATCCGCATCTGCCATTTTGGCCGTAATACGGTTTAACTCTTCCTCTTTTCGCAGCAGGGGGGAGAAGGCTTCTTTTAATACGTCACGCATCGTCTTGCCCGGAGACAGGACGGTATGCTGATCCAGATAGCCATAGTGAACCCCGGGTGTCCATTCTACCCGTCCAACATCGTAAATGAGCTGGCCGGTCAACATATTCATTAAGGTGGATTTGCCTACTCCGTTCGCGCCAACCAGTCCCACATGCTCGCCTTCGAGCAGACGGAAGGAAACGTCCTTGAACAGAATACGGTCCCCGAATGTATGACTCAACTTTTCTACGGTTAATAAACTCATAAATCTGTAAACCTCCGATAATCATTCATCGTATATTTGCATGTTCCCATTCTACCGAATTTGGTGCGATTGTGCTATGGATTTGTTTTCATACTCATTTCTTGCCTGGCAGCTAGTGCGCGTTGTTGGGTAAGAAAAAACCTGCTCTCTCCGGACGAAACGGAAAAAGCAGGTGGGCTTGCGAATCTTCGATTTGTCTTCAGGTAGCAGGAGCGGCATCCGGATCGGTTGGCTCCACACTCATGGAAGGGTCATCCTCTACCGGAAGCCATTCGAAATCCTCCGGATTTGGAGCAGGATGGGGCTGATTGGTACTGACATGACCCATCAGGGATTCCCGCATGTTGCCTTCAATCAGAATTTGGGTGGAGCTGGCACCGAACTGATTCATGAGCAGAGCAATCTGATCAATCAGGAACAATTCGCCGCCAGAGCCTACATTGGTCTCTAGCAAGTTCTCGGAAAAGTTGACATAGGCGACATCTTCTTTTATCGAGACATCCAGCACCTCAACGGTTGATGGCAGCAAGGAAACAAGCTCTTCCTGCTCCGGTCCGGCTATCCAGGCTTCCAAGGCCTTAAGCGGAAGCTCTTCCTTGGACTCAGCCGTAATCTCACCGTCCACCCGGTACATATTCATCAGATTGGTATCGGTGTAAAAAAACGTGATTTGTTTTTGGATTTCATTGGTTTCTTCAATCTGCTCCTCCGTTGGAGCCTGCTCTTCCGGTGGGACGGATGGTTCATTTTGACCCTTACTGCCTTCATTGGAAGAAGAGTTGTTGGATGGCAAATTGTTCACTGCTGTATGATTGAGATTATTGTTATTCTGACCACAACCGGTTACGATCACAGCGGTTATGGCGACGACGACGGCCAACTGCTTGGATCGGTTCATAACATGTCCTCCTTGTGAATCATGTACAATCTGACGTTTTTGCCAGACTGCCTGTATCCATATAGACGAATGAGAAACAGATTCGTTACATCTTTCGATTAATTACCCATTTTCAAGGGGGCTATACCAGGAAATTATGCCTTATGACCGAATCCGATACGAGGTGCCGCTCAGTTTCTCATACAGCATCCGCTTTTTCGGGCGGTAAATGCGACTGAGCAGATCAATAACGACGACCACATTCATCAAAAACAGTATCGAGAGGTACAGGATGGTAAAGGGCACAGGCCAGTCGGCAAGATCATAGATCAGCAAAGGAACATGCGATCCGCCCCACACACCGAAAATGAGGCCATAGCGGATACATAGTCCTTTCCAGGAAAGGTGAGCCTCCGGTCCATGCAACTGAATGCGCAGCCATCGCTTTCCTACCGTCGATCCGTTTGTTCCATAATTCAACACAATAAAGTACAAGGCGAACAGGAGTAAAATGAGCGGTGCCTGCTGCATGTACAGAAGTGCCGCAGATGGCATAGACAGCACCACGGCATCGATCAGGAAGGCCAGGAAGCGGCGGACAAAGCCGACCGGGTAGGTGTCCAGATCCACATCTTCATCCAGCGTGCGAGTGTCCGGCAAAAAACGGGTCAGCACAGGTGCCAGCCAGTACCCGAGAACGCCGCCCAAGGTATTCATAAGCAGATCATCCACATCAAACAGGCGGTAAGGACAATGGTAAATGCCATAGAGGCCGCTCAGCTGGGACAATTCAAAAAACAGCGACAGCACAAAGGAGAATGCCGCCGTACGCAGCCATTTCCGCCGGAAATAATAGCGCAGCAGCATGCCAAATGGCACCAGCAGGCAAATATTGAAGAACACCTGCAAAAAGGTTGGCTCTGTCACCAGTCGGAGATAGGTGGCCGGATCAGTCGGACTGCCCTCGAAGTGAGGAGAAATCACGGAAATAAAGTGAAACATGTCCGTTTGCAGCAGCAGTCGATCTGTTGACAGTGTGCTGCACGTATCGCGAGTGTCTGGCAAAGGCAAAATGACAAGGAAGTAGGCCGTTAGCACATACAAAACAAGGGCATACAATACAAAGGCACGGATTCGATTGATGTAACCGTATGTATAATATTGATAGAACAGAAAAGGAAGCGAGAACAAAAAAGCCGCAAACGGAAAGACCATTAGCGCATATTGAATCGGAATAAGATAAACCATGGATGTTCACCTGCAAGGATCATAGAGTCGACAAGCTTGGGAAATGCTGGATAACACTGCCTTATATTTTACCACATTTCTGTCCGATCGTATTGAGTTCCCGAAGCCACGACTCCGAAAAATGGGAATTCAAGCAGGTGCATGATAAGATAGAAGGAATGGCACACATTGGAGCATTGAGGTGAGAATGGTGCACGAACAATTGAATCTGACCCACATCAAGCAGCGCTGCGGCAATCTCGTATACCGCAGGGGCAAACAGGTTTATGAATATGGCTATATTAATTCATTTGGATATGATCCGGAGCAAAGGTTGTGTACGGCAGAAGTAGAGGGGGCAGAGTCCTATCAGGTCAAGGTGGATCTGAGTCATGCACAGGAACTGCGAACTTCCTGTACGTGCCCGGCCTATTATCAATATGACACGGATTGCAAGCATATTGCAGCGGTTTTGCTGAAGCTGCGGGATATGTGGAATGGCACGTCCGAACCGCTGTCAGAGCACAAAATGCGTATGCTGCAAGAGGCAAACAAGACGCACAACATCATCTCATTGCTGGAACAGTTTCATGCGGCTCGCTCTCAGGAAGTGGATGCGCCGGAACTTGACGAAAGGGAAACGGTTCAGGTGGAATATCGGTTTCGCATCGATTACTCCTTCGAAGGCAAGCATGTGCTCGTCCTGGAGATGCGAGCTGGCGTGCGGAGGCTGTATGTGGTTCAGAGAATTCAGGAGTTTCTGGAGCATGTCTGGCAGGAGCAGCCGTATTCCTTTACGAAAAAATATGCCTATGATCCCATTGAGCAGACATTCAGTCAGGTCGATGCGGACTTGATGAATTTGCTCCGTGAAATCGGCAAGAACCAGACGGCCTTTCAAGACCGGGATTCGGCATATGCCCGCTCGCAAGGACGAAATGAGACGAGGGAGCTTGTCATTCCTCCCTTCATCTGGCGCCGGATGCTGCCAATGCTGGAGCGGTCTCAGACGGTCGTGGAGCATGAAGGGGTGGACATGGGCCCGCTGCGCGTAACGGAAGAGCGTATTCCGTTTGCCTTCAGGCTGGAATCGACGCCCTTTGATTCGTATGAGCTGGATATGCAGGAGCTGTCAGCGTGTACATTTATGGAAAGCTACGGCTGTGTTTATTATAAAGGGATCTTTTATTTGATGGAGGACCATCCTCTGCAGGTTCTGCAAAATATGAAGAGCCAATTTGGTTACAAGGGCAGACATACGCTGGTGATTTCGCCGAGTCAGATGGAGGAATTCATGTTCAGAGGCTATCCGGGGCTCAAGCGTGTAGCGAATATCGAGATCGACCAGAAAATTTCAGAACGGTTCATTCAACCGCCGCTGCTGGCAAAGTTCTATCTGGACTGGCAGGAACCGTATCTGACGGCCAGACTGGAATATCATTATGATCAAATTGTGATCAATCCGTTCGATGAGTCGGCCACTGATCATCAGCCGCTTCATACGATCCTGCTGCGTGACTGGGAACGTGAGCAGAGGAATATGTCATTTGTCGAAAAGGCAGCGTTCAAATTTAATGGCAAGTCGTTGTTTCTGGAAGAGGAAGCGGATATCTACCTGTTCCTGTTTCATATTGTGCCCGAGCTGGAGCAGGAGGTTGAGTTGTTTGGAACACCTGAGATCGAGAGCTGGGTGAGACAGGACGACAGGGAAGAACCGCAGATGCGAGTCGAAATGGACACAGCCAACAGACTGCTGGAAGTCAGCTTTGAGATGGATGGCATTGACGAGGCCGACATCCGGCGCATGCTTGATTCGGTCGTGGAGAAGCGCAAGTATTACCGGATGCCTGGCGGACGGTTCGTCTCCCTGGAGGCGGAAGCTTTTCAGGGCATGCAGCAGCTCATGGAGGAATTGGGACTTGGGAGCAGCGTGCAACGAAACGATGGGCGCATCCAGCTTCCGATGATGCGCGGATTTCAGATTGATGAGCAATTGAGCGCCAAACATCGGGCTATTCGTTTCGGTCCCGTGTTCCAGCAGCTGCAAGAGCACCTCAAGCATCCGGAAAGATTGCAATTCACGCTGCCCCCTGCCTTTGAGCCGGTGCTGAGGGATTATCAGAAAAAAGGGTTCCATTGGCTGAAGACATTGGCCTATTACCAGTTCGGGGGTATCCTGGCCGATGATATGGGACTGGGCAAGACCTTGCAAAGCATTGCCTATCTGGTGTCTGAACAGACGCAGGATGCGCCGGCTCTGATCATTTCCCCGTCTTCGCTGATTTACAACTGGGAGAGCGAGTGCCACAAGTTTGCCCCTGAATTGCGGGTGCTGGTCGTAGCAGGGGACAAAGAAACACGGGAAGAACTGAGACAGGCGCTGCAGGAAGTCGATGTGATCGTCACCTCCTATCCGCTGATTCGTCGGGATATAGAGATGTATCAGGATGTGACCTTCTCCAGTCTGTTTCTGGATGAGGCTCAGGCATTGAAAAATGCGACGACCCAGACGGCAAAAGCCGTCAAGCAGCTTGCAGCCCGGCACCGGTTCGCCCTGACAGGCACCCCGATTGAGAACAAGCTGGAGGAACTGTGGTCGATCTTCGACATCGTGTTCCCCGATCTCTATCCGGACAAGAAAAGCTTTTTACAGCTTTCTCCTGAGATGATCGCCCGCCGGACACGGCCATTTATTCTGCGCCGTCTGAAGAAGGATGTCCTGACGGAGCTCCCGGATAAAATTGAAACCGTGCAGTATACCGAGCTTCATGCTGAGCAAAAAGCGCTGTACATGGGCTATTTGCAGCAGATTCAGCAGGAAACCCTTACCCAGCTTCAGGAGGAAGGCTTTCAGAAAAGCCGCATGAAGATTCTGGCCGGACTGACTCGTTTGCGACAGTTGTGCTGCCATCCCGCACTGTTCCTCGAACAATATACCGGAACATCAGGGAAGCTGGAGCAGCTTATGGAGATGGTATCGGAATATACATCAGAGGGGAGAAGATTGCTGGTCTTCTCGCAATTCACCAGTATGCTGGCATTGATCCGTCAGCAGCTGGAGCAGCAGGGGATCGATTACTTTTACCTTGACGGCAGTACTCCCTCAGAGGAAAGGCTGCATATGAGCCACCGATTCAACCAGGGGGAAAGGGACATGTTTCTCATTTCCTTGAAAGCAGGCGGAACCGGTCTTAATCTTACGGGGGCGGACACGGTGATTCTGTATGATTTATGGTGGAACCCCGCAGTTGAGCAACAGGCGGCAGACCGGGCACACCGGATGGGGCAGAAGAAGGTCGTCCAAGTCATTCGCATGGTAGCCAAAGGCACCATCGAAGAGAAAATGGTCCAACTGCAAGAGCAGAAAAAGCATCTGATCGAGCAGGTGATTCAGGCTGGCGAAACCGCGCTGACCAGCTTCAGTGAGCAGGAAATCAGAGAAATCCTTTCCCTTTGATTGGTCCTGTGTCCTGAATGTGCAGCAAAACACAGAATGAAGGAGAGAAATGTATGGAGTGGTTGGCATGGATACTCACGCTGAGCTTGTTTGGCATCGGCATGGTGGGAATTGTGTATCCGGTATTGCCCGGTGTGGTTGCCATTTACGCCGCCTTTTTTGTCTACGGCTGGCTGGTAAGCTTTGAACCGTTTGGTCTCTGGTTTTGGCTCGTCCAGACCTTCCTGTTGCTGGTGATCTTCATTGCAGATTATGGACTCAGTGCAGCGAGCGTTAAGCGCTACGGAGGCAGCAGAGCATCCGTAGTCGGGACCACCATCGGCCTGATCCTGGGCCCGTTTGTTCTGCCGGTCGCAGGTCTTCTCATCGGTCCATTGCTCGGAGCGATGCTGGGTGAGCTGACGCAGAAGAAGGATCTGGCTCATGCCTGGAAGGTCGGGCTTGGCTCACTTGTCGGACTCCTGACCAGCACGCTTATGAAAGGAGTCCTGCAGACCCTGATGATCGTCCTGTTTTTCCTCTGGATATGGTTCTAGGCAAGGGAATAAGATCAAATATCGAATGGTTGGACAAATATGGGTATGGCCATGCGAATGCCTCTAAATAAAAGGATGCAGGAGAGGTGCAAATGGACATGGATGAGACATGGAAAAACGGACTCTTAATTTATAATGGTCATGCGGGACAAGGAGAACTGCGGGAGAGGCTCGGCCAAATTTCCGGCATTCTTGCAGAAACCTGTGACCGTCTGTCCCTGATCGCGACGAAGGAGCCAGGTGATACGGAGCGTATTTGCCGAGAGGAAGGCGAAATGGCAGATGTGGTGTTTGTGCTCGGCGGAGATGGCACGGTACATGAGGCCGTTAATGGCTGCGCCGACTTGGATTCTCCCCCTGTCCTGGGCATTCTTCCAGGCGGTACCTGTAACGACTTCTCTCGTGCACTGGGCATTCCCCAGCCATTGGACAAGGCGGCAGCGGCAATGGCCAGCAGGAAGGTGGACCTGATTGATATCGGAAGAATGAATGATCGATGGTTCTCCAATTTCATGGGCATTGGCCTGATCGCGGAAGTGTCGGAAAATCAGGACGCCAAGCTGAAGCAATCGATGGGCCGACTCAGCTATTATGTCAGCACATTCAAAACGTTGTCGCAGGCACGGCCTTTTCACTATCAATTAGAAACGGATCAGGGCAGGCAGGAGGGAGAAGCGGTTATGATTCTGGCTGCCAATGGTTTCTCGCTCGGAGCGGTGCAGATTCCATCTCCGTCTATCTCGCTTGAGGATGGATTGCTTGACCTGTTTATCGTCAGGGAAGCCGGGCTGTCCTCCATCCGTCACTGGTTCACACAGGGAGCAAGCTTGCTCGATGAGAGTCAGGAGGACATTGTGTATCTCCAGACGAGCGAATTCACCTTGCAAACTGAGCACGGCATGGCTATTGACATGGATGGCGAAATGTATCGATTCACCCCTGCGGACGTATCCGTGAAGAAGAAGAAGCTTCCTTTCTTGACCGGAACCCGACCTGTGCGGAGGGAACAGCCCGCGCAGGACGAAGAGGATCATAAGAGCGCTCAGCAATAATCAGGACATCCAACGAAGGAAGTCATTCAAATGAAGGAAGAAGGAACGGAGTAGATGGAAATATGAGCAAATCAGTCGTACTAGCCGAAAAGCCTTCCGTGGCCCGGGACATTGCCCGGGTATTGAAGTGCTCACAAAAGCACAACGGATTCTTTGAAGGCTCGCAATATGTGGTGACATGGGCGCTGGGGCACCTGGTTACACTCGCGGACCCGGAAGTCTATGATGACAAGTATAAATCCTGGCAGCTGGATCACTTGCCGATGCTGCCTAACCCCTTGCAGTTGGTCGTAATTAAACAGAGCGGTAAACAATATCAGACTGTGAAAACCCAGCTTCAGCGTAAGGATATCCAGCGGGTGATTATTGCCACTGATGCAGGACGTGAAGGCGAACTGGTGGCGCGCTGGATTCTGGAGAAAGCCAAAGTGAACAAGCCGGTTGACAGGCTGTGGATTTCATCGGTGACAGACAAGGCGATTCGTGAAGGATTTCAGAAACTGAAGCCAGGTAAATCGTATGAGAACTTGTACGCATCTGCCGCCGCCCGTGCGGAAGCAGACTGGATCGTAGGCATGAACGGCACGAGAGCACTGACGACGAAATACAATGCCCAGCTGTCCTGCGGACGGGTCCAGACGCCGACTTTGGCGATGATCGCCAAGCGGGAGGAGCAGATTCGCACGTTCCAGCCGGTGCCGTTTTACCGAATTCTGGCTCATTCCAGGACGGGCATGGAGCTGCACTGGCAGCATAGCAAGTCCGGGGATACCCGTATCTTCGATCAAACGGAAGCGAAGCGATTGCTCAGTCATGTATCTGGCAAGCCGGGGCAGGTAGCGAGGGTACAGAAGACGGCGAAAAAAAGCTATGCGCCTGGCCTGTATGACCTGACCGAATTGCAGCGGGAAGCCAATCAGCGTTACGGGTATTCGGCCAAGGAAACCCTGTCTATCATGCAGCGGCTGTATGAACAGCACAAAGTGCTGACGTATCCGAGAACCGATTCACGCTTTCTCTCCTCGGATATCGTCCCTACACTGAAGGATCGGGTAAAGGCATCGGCAGTCGGAAGCTTTGCCTCGGCTGCTTCTGAACTGCTTCGTTCCGGATGGAAAACGGGCAAGTCGTTTGTAAATGATGAGAAAGTCTCTGACCATCATGCGATTATTCCGACAGAAGAACCGGTTCGTCTCCAACAGCTAAATGAGAAGGAACGCAAAATTTACGAGCTCGTGGTCAGCCGGTTTCTGGCTGTACTGAGTCCGCCGTTTGAATACGAGCAGACGACCGTAGAGGTGAAAATCGGCAGTGAAACGTTTGTTGGAAAGGGCAAGCGAGTCCTTTCCGAAGGATGGAAACGTGTCTATGGATCAGGCCATGATGATCTGGAGTCCGATCAGGATGATGATATTCGGGATCAGCGCTTGCCGAAGGTGGAGCAGGGAGACCAGCTGGTGATGGACCAGGTACGTTTGAAGGAAGGAAAGACCAAGCCCCCTGAGCCGTTTACAGAAGGAACGCTTCTCTCCGCTATGGAGAAGCCAGCACAATATTTGGAAGTCTCGGATCAGCGTGCTGCCCGAACACTCGGAGAGACTGGCGGGCTGGGAACGGTTGCGACACGGGCCGATATCATTGAGAAGCTGGTCGGTACCTTCCTCATTGAAAAACGAGGCAAGCACCTTCATATCACGTCCAAGGGCAAGCAACTGCTCGACCTCGTTCCGGATGAATTGAGATCGCCGCTGCTGACGGCAGAATGGGAGCAGAAGCTGTCAGACATCGCCAGTGGGAAATTGAAAAAGCAACAGTTTGTCAGCGAGATGAGAAACTATGCCGTTCAGGTCGTACAGGAAGTGAAGACGGCACAGAAACAGTTCAAGCATGACAATGTCATTTCCAGCAAGTGTCCGGACTGTGGCAAGCCGATGCTCGAAGTGAACGGCAAACGGGGCAAAATGCATGTATGTCAGGATCGGGAATGTGGCTTCCGCAAGCAGATTGCCCGCACCTCAAATGCACGCTGTCCGCAGTGCCGCAAGAAGCTTGAGCTGAGAGGGGAAGGGGAAGGACAGATTTTCGTGTGCCGCTGCGGCTATCGGGAGAAGCTGTCCTCCTTCCAGGAACGAAGAGGCAAAGAGAAAGAGGGCAAGGCATCCAAGCGGGATGTGCAGGCATTCTTGCGTGAGCAGAACAAGCAGGAAGAGCCTGTGAACAATGCGCTGGCCGAAGCTTTGAAGAAGCTGAAGCTGGATAAGTAAACGGCTTCAACAAATAGAAAAGATTCACCCAGCAGATACGAAATGAAATAGAACCTGACCCGTTGCCATAGCAGGACGTACACGGTCAGGTTCTTCAAGTTCCTATGTTTTTTTAGAGATATCTTTTTCTATACCGAGAAAGTCTTTTACTTTCTTCAGATGTGCGGGAGCAACTGTCGCATAGATCGAATCTTTTGTAATTTCAGCATCGAAGAAAATCTTCCCCAACTCAGAATCGTAATACGTGACCTTCTTCATTTGTGCACCAATCGCACGATCCAGCCTCTCCCATCCCTCCTGAGGTGTTAGTAGCTGAGATAAGTTTTGGAATGTCATGATATGATAAAAGATACCTTCATGGGTGTAATAAGCCAGTTTTCTGTTATCGACAATCGTAAAGAAATATACATCTTGTAGTTTAAGCCAATGTATATCCTTTTCATTTTCTTTAACAACCGGTATCACTTTATCATTCATAAGCAACCAACCCTATTTCTCTAATAGTTCTGCTGGCGGAGTGCGTCTGTGATTCCACCAAGGACAGGCACCAGCGACGCTAAAATTAGCTATAAAGTATAAAAATGTTGAAAGTAACGAGAATAATACTTTAACGAGAGATTTTCTCATATCACTCACCTCCTTAATTTAACAATTAATATAGCTTGTGTAAAGAGTGTAAATGCTATTATTTTAGATAAAATGAAGAAGTTGGAACAAGCAATGATAACTGAAATCGTTTTAAATAAAGGATAGTACTTAATAGGAAGTCTTGAATATTGAACGTTTGCAGGTGCAAATATGAGAAGTGAGATGACGCTGAGGATTGTCAAAATAACTGGAAGACTACTCAAATCAGGTATTGTTGTCGCGATATATGGAAGCGCTATTATTATTGTTGTTGATAAAATAAAACAGTTTAGGGCGGACTTTAAGTGAAGGCCACCGGAAAAAAACCGAATACAAAAAAAAGTGAAAATCGTAAGTAATGTTTCTGGGACAGTTCCTAAATACCAGGCTATTATCAGAGATACAATTGGAACAGAAAAAGCGTCTATACTTACTAGTAGTCCATGCTTTAGAACCTCAATACTAGCTGAATCGGGGTGACTGTTTTTTATTCTTATTGCTACTTTTTCTGCTACTAAATCAAGCATACACGTTCACTACCCTTCATTTTGTTCTTTTTTATACGAAAAAATCATTAAAATTGTTACATTTACGGCTAATAAAATAACTGTTAGAACAAAGCCTAGTATATCCATCTGATAAATTGTATTAGAATAAGAAAGAATACAACCTATGAGCAGTAAGAAAATAATCAAAATAGTACTTGCTGATTTTAATGTTCCTGTGAGCCCATATCTAGTTGATGGAGTATCAAAGTAAAATGAAAAACCACGGTTCTTTCTTCTGATGAGGTAGCTTATCAGGATCATAATACTGCATGAGAGAATTGAAATGAGGTTCATGGGGGTAGAAAGCGGTTCTAATGCTTGATTGGAAACTACGTTTGCGATCATAACAAGGATTCCTTGTAACAAGCCATAGGTGAGATATCCAGTGCTTGTTGCTAAGGAAATAAATTTGATATTAAACCGATAAAACAGGTGTAGCAGTATGATGAGAACAATTAACTGAACAATGGGCGAAAATGCAGTCCATTCCATCTCTCGCATAGTAAATGAAAGATAACTGAGTGACACACATATAAAAATGACCTCATGAGAATACCATTTAAAACGAAGTCGAAAAAGAGAAGAAATGAAAATAAGTATGGTAATGTATTCAAATGAGGAAACGAGAGTATAGAAAATATAGTTGATCAGTGTCATAATATTCATCCCTTTGCACTAGTAACTTCTACCACTAATATAGCGAAATTTGGCATTTAAGTCACTACTAAAAGTTGAAAATATTACTCCTGGAATAAATACATAGAAAGAAAACTAAAAATAGTATGTTCAGTCGAACATAGCGGGTCAGAGAGAAGCACAATAATGTAAGCGCTTACTATATTGTATTTTTCTTTTACATGAATATGACTATTGTTGTGAAATGAAAAAGACATCCGGTCCGTGTCAGAAGGCTAGGATGTCTTTCTTTTGTGTTGCTATTTCCTATTTAACGGTTCCGGTACCGAGCAGAATTCCCAAGATCAAACTGATCAGAATGCCGGCTGCAGCCCAGATAACCGTATGTTTGTAGCGCTTGCGAAATGCCTCGACAATCGCCCAGCTGAAGCAGGAAAAAATGAGCATCAGCATGGTAAAGAGGGTAATAAGCAGAGGTCTGGATACCTCGGTAATATCAACGAGCCCCAATGTTTTCATTCCTTTCCGTCCATCATCACGTATCGATGCTATCTTACCTTCATCATACCACTCGTCCAAATGGAAAAAAAGACGGCTCCAGCCTGCTTTATTGACAAATTCAGCAAATGTTTGCTCCCCTGCTCAGGATGCAGTGCCGATTCAACGACAGGAGGCACGGGTAATACAACAGTGAGGTTATGCCCATACTGATCGGTACGTGGCTATTCCATCGGCATGACCTGTGCTTGACTTTGATGATGATGATAGCTGAATAGAAATAGACAGACCTAATCCTGCAGGACAGGAAGGAGAATGAACCATGTTCGGATGGTGGACACGTCTGAGCAAGAAATTCTGGACGTTGCCGGTTATGTACAGCCTGGCAGCCGTTCTGCTCGTAACCCTTACCGCTATGCTAGACCATACATACGATGGAAAGCTGGAATCCCATTTACCCGCCATTCTGTTAACGAAAGTAGGGTTGGCAGAGACGATTCTAAGCACGCTTGCTTCGGCATTGCTCACGGTCACCACGATTACTTTTTCCATGATCATGGTGGTGCTGACAACGTATACGTCCCAATTCTCACCCCGAACGCTTACCAATTTCATGACTCACAAGATGACTCTGCGGATTCTGGGGGTATTTATTGGCGGATTTCTGTACAGTCTGCTTTCCCTGTTGTTCATGAAAGAAGATCTGGGTGATCGCTATCTAATCTCTGCTACGACGGGTATCCTCATCGCGGTTATCTGCGTGGTGTTTTTTGTACAGTTTCTTCGCCACGTCTCCTCGTTTATTCAAGTCGAAAACCTGATTGATCGGCTGATGGACGAGGCGCTTGCGGTCGTGGACAATCAGATAAAGAAAGCTTCTGCGCCTCAGCTTGTTATCGGTGCGGATGCGCTTGCTGTCACCTCTGTTTACCGGACGATGACACCTGTATATCCCGAGAAACCGGGCTATGTGCAGGAAGTAGACACAGCGCAAATGATTCAGCTTGCCGTCCAGCATGGCTGGTTTATCGAAATGACCAGCAGACAGGGGGATTTTGTGGCACCTGAACAGCCCTTGCTGCACCTCTTCTCTGATGGCGATATCGGAGAGCAAGCTTATCGGGATGCGGTTAGATCCTGTGTGAAAATCGGGAAAAACAAGCGCATCGTTCAGGACCGGGTCTTTGCCTTGCAGAAGCTGGCGGAGGTTGCACTCCGAGCCATCTCGCCTGGCATTAACGATCCCAATACTGCCCGAGACTGCATTCGAAGTATGTCCGTGGTCCTCGGACGTGCGGGTGAAATCGAGTCAGGGGACTGGCTGTTTGCAGATGAAGACGGCAGGCCCAGATTGCGTTGTGTAGAATACTCCTTTGACGAGCTGTTGTATTTGAGCTTTTATCAACTGCGTCATTACGGCCGAGGGGATGTCTCGGTGTATGCAGCTATGCTCGACGCCTTGCTGTTAGTGGCACGCCAGGCCGGCAACCTGCAGCGTGAAGCCATTCTCGCCAGTGTAAGGGATATGGAGGAAGAAATCGAACGGGATTCGTATCAACAACGTGATCTGGTTTATTTACAGGAGAAAATGCAACGTATTCATCAGCTGTTTGGATAAGGATGAGGAATAACATCATGATGACGGATCAACTGCGTACATTTTGTAGTTTTTATATGCGAAGTAGGTGAATCGTGTGTTTTTGAAAGTAACCAAACACCGAGACACTGGTTATGGAAAGCATGTTCAAATCGGACATTGTATAGAATATCTTCCCTACTTCGCATAAATTCGTGTCTGATCGGATTATTTTAATGCCAGCAATTATATCGATACTATCATTTCTGGTGAAAATACATACAATATCATCGCTAATCTCTTCTTGAAACAAGATGCTTTCGATATCTTTCTCCTTTAGCTTCTTTAAGAGACTGTTCTGATTTACATGTTGGAAGTGAAGATCAGCCTGTTCTTCACTGTCCGGATTGAACGGCAGGTGATGAATTAAAAGGATATCATAGCTATTTAAAGAATAATTTTTAGGTAAGATATTTATGAGCAAGGTTTTCTAAATATTGTTTTCCTGTGAATGAGAGACTATTCAATTATGAATCAATGTGCAGATGCTTCATATCCTTACGACGGATTCATTAGAAAAAAGGAATGTAGGTGAATGTTGTGAAAAGCGCAAAAGTAATAACAGTTTCCATTTTACTGGTTATTTTCGCGCTATCTGTATTAGCGGCTGTATACGTTTATTCAAGTACAGATGCAATGAAAGCAGATGAAGACATCATACGTGAGCATGGTTTCCCAAATAAAAGGATTGTGCATTCATTCGAACATGACAATCGAAAGATCATTTTTTACGAACAGTTGCGAACGGATCAGATAGGAGTAGTTTGTTTGGAAAAAAGTTGGTTTTCACAAAAAGTGAAAGGAAGTGGCGGGTTTCTTGTGAGAAACAGTACCAACCAAGTCAACTGGGCATTTACACAACTAAATCTTGATAAGGAAAACGGACTCCCCATATTGTATGGCGTTATTGATTCCCATCACACGCAATTAGAAGTTGAATACATCTCTAATGGAAAAGTAACGGTTGATAAGGCGATCATCACCCAGGATAGCGGTGATGAAAGTTTTTGGTACTTAATACTGGATACAGCCTTTGAAGACAAACCGCCCATTTTTCATTTCTAATTTCTCTCCCTTGCAGGGGAGGGATTAGAGAAAATGCTCTTGTTCATCTGTTCATTACCAAAACGAGACGAAAACCAGTCCAAAGCAGGCCGAGTTGACCAGAAAGGTGATGAGTGCACCGATCAGCAGGCCTTGCAGAAATCGGTATGTTTTCTTGACAACAGCGAAAACAACAAGAGGGGCGAGATAGATAATCTGAGCCATCCCGATTAAAATGAAGACCATCGGCCACAGAAACCAGATGAGGTGACAGAGCGACAGGACGAGAATCCCGATACCAAGCCGGTCATAGCGCGGAGCTGTCATACTTATTCCCCCTCTATTTTGCTGCGAATCGGCGTGAGCCGTTCTTCCAGGCCATCGCGGTAAAACAGATTGTACGTATCAAATGGGATGATGCGTCCATCCGGATGCGCGATGTGCACACAGGAGCGCTTCACAGACCGTATATCCAGGTCTCTCGCATCCATGAACTGCATGATCAGCACACGAAACACATTCTCATAGCTCAGGCTGGCAGGCGCCTCCACCTTGGGCAGACAACATAGCAATTCGCGCAAGGAAGACGGGGTGGATTCAGGTGTCTGACTCAGGGAAAACAGCTGATTCATCTTGGCACGAAGTTCGGCATCCTGTTCGAACACAATCGTATTGCGTCCGCCTTCCAGCAGCATATCTGGCGGCAAAAGACCGGTTAAAGGGAGGACTTCCTCGCCCAGCTTCAAGGCATAGGCCATGGCCAGCGCATCGGGATGACAAGGAACGGGAATCAGATCATCGGAGTCAAATAAATCAGACTGTTCCAAAATTTTCGTTCGTACCTCACTTAACGTCAATCGATGTTCACCCGGGTCATATTGATCGAGCCGGCCGGCCTCTTGAATGGGCTGGAAGGTCACTCCTCTTACGGCAGGCTGCTGGATGGCATAGTTCAAAATCGATCCAAGTTGATCATCATTCAACCCTCGTTTGACCGTCACGACAAGCGTAGTAGAGAGGCCAAACTCATTCAGATGATAGAGCGCTTTTTCCCGAATCATGCTGAGGTCAGCTCCGCGCAACTCTTTCAGCACATGCGGCTCCAGGCTGTCAAATTGCAAATAGATCTCGATGCCAGGCATGTAGGCAGCCAGCTTGCGTACGAATTCCCGATCCTGCGCGATCTTGATGCCATTGGTGTTAATCATGAGGTGACGGATTGGCCTCGCTTTGGCGGCATCCAGGATGGCGAAGAATTCTGGATGAATCGTAGGTTCGCCTCCACTGATCTGCACCACATCCGGTTCCTTCTCATTCGCTACCACCGCATCCAGCATTGACTCAATCACCTGCAGGGAACGAAATTGTTCGCGATGAGGGGACGAATTGGCATAGCAGATCGGGCATTCCAGATTACAGCGATCCGTGACCTCTATCAGGGTCAGGCAGCTATGTTGTTCATGATCGGGGCAAAGTCCGCAGTCATAAGGACAACCATAACGAATCGGCGTATTGAAGCGGTGGGGCATCTCTGACGGCTTGATGTAATGTCTGCATTTCAGATAATAATCTTTGTCAGTGGAAATGAGCACTTTCTCAGGGCCGTGCTTCAGGCACCGTTTTACTAAATAAACGCGTTCTTCCTCAAAAATAATCTTCGCTTCCACTTTTTCATAACAAACAGAGCAAATACTCGCCGTCAAATCATAATACGTATAGGCTCGATTAGGCATGCACTTCATTCCTCTCTCGCAAATATGAACGCTGAATCAGATAGAGATAGTAGATGATACCCAGCAGCGCTGCCAGCTGAATACTGGTAAAGGGTCCGTAGGCCGTAAAGGTTGGTTTGATAAAATCAATGAGAAGTCGATAGGAAAGGTAGCCTAGCATAAACCATTGAAAGCGGGCCCCTTCATATTGGAAAGGTTGATATCTGGATGTGAGAGAGAGGAAGAGGCCAAGCGATAGCAGAAACACGATTTCATAGAGGGAAGTAGGATGACGCAATATCCCGTCGCCCAGGTCCATGCCCGTCGGGAACGAAGTCGGATTGCCATAGGTTCGATCGGTAACGCCGGACAGAAAACAGCCGATTCTGCCTATACTCATTCCGACAATCAGCGGGAGTACCATCGCATCTCCAGTAGAGCGGGAATAGTTGAGCTTTTTCTTCATCAGTTCGACGCCTATCAGTCCGCCCAGCAATCCGCCTACAATCGTCTTGCCTTCCATGAGATATACCGGGTCGAGCAAATGGTGAGAGGTCAGGCCGGGATTTTCCAGCCAATATAGCAGCTTGGAGCCGAGCGCAGCTCCGCTGATGGCCCCGATCACAATCCAAAGCCCCTGGGCACTGGAGAGCTGGTTTTTGGGGCGCAGCTTCATATAGAGGCGGAAGCCGATAAAGTAAGCCAATGTTTCAAAAAGCAAATGGGGATGCATGCGTGCAAATCCTAGAGAGATATATACAGGAAACTCCATACCCTCACCTCGATCATCGCCGTGCAGCAAGCCAAAAGCCCCCAATTGTGAGCGGGGGCTTTTCTTGTGCCCGGCTAACTTGCTCTCTCTGTACTGTACCACAGGAGAGGTGGGGAATTCATCTCTATACGGATTGTATGTGATAGATGCACCGCCTAGCAGGTCCGGTTGTTATCTTCTATATAGTAAATAGAGAAAGAAAGGTGCGCCGATGCTGGCGGTGAAGACACCAGCAGGGATATCGAGCGGCTCGAACAGCATCCGCCCTGCCAGATCCGCTGCCAGCAGGATCATTCCACCTGTGAGGGCCGAGACGGGGATTAGAATACCGTATGTAGGCCCCACCAACTTGCGTGCAATATGAGGGGCCAGCAAGCCGATAAAGGCAATCGTACCCGCAAATCCGACCGCTGCTCCCGCAAGCGCAACGCTGAATAGCAGTAAAAGCATGCGATTCAATTGCAGACGAATGCCAAGCCCTGTCGCGGTCTGATCCCCCAGAGCCATAACATTCAATTGATTGGAGAAGAGCCAGGCCAATGGAATAAAGACGGCTACCCAGGGAAACAGCGCATTTACATCCGCCCAGCTTGTCCCGTAAATGCTCCCTGTCATCCAGTTCAACACTTGAGAAGCGAGATGGGCAGGTCCACTTAGAAACAAAAAGGTGGTGATGGCGTGCAGGGCGGTAGAGATACCCAGCCCGATCAGAACAAGCCTGTAAGGGGATACGCCGTCCTTCCATGCGAACATATAGTTTAAACTCGCTGCAAAAAATGCCCCGGCAATGGCGATGAGAGGCGTCCAGTGAATGCTGTACGTTCCGGTGAACAAGGTCATGAAAGCGACGACAAATACAGAGGCACCGCCAGTGACCCCTAGCAGGTCAGGCGCGGCTAACGGGTTGCGAATAATCCCCTGAAGCAAGGCCCCTGAAACGGCTAACGCAGCGCCGATGAGCAGAGCAGCCACCATGCGCGCAAGCCGGAATTCGATAATAACGAGTTCATGATTGGGCTCTCCCATACCGAGAAGCACCTTGATCGTGTTCCAAAATGAGATCGACATACTTCCCATGGAAAGGTTAAGGATAGATAGCAATAAGGTCAAGACGATGAGTGAGATTGTAACCAGTACAATTCGTTTTTTGGAATGCTGCGAATGGAACGAATGATGTTGGGATTCCAATTTAGACATAGGTTCTCCTTCTCGCGATATAGATCAGGAATGGCACGCCCAGAAAAGCGGTCATGACCCCTACCGGTACCTCTTTGGGCATCAGCAAAAATCGGCTGCCCACATCGGCTGCCACCAGCAAAATAGCTCCTGTAAGCCCGCAATAGGGCAGCAGCCAGCGGTGGTCATTGCCAACGAGATATCGGCATAGATGAGGAACGATCAAGCCCACAAATGCGATAGGCCCTGCGATGGCGACAGAACTTCCTGCCAGCATCACGACGGCAAGGCCGGACAGCAAACGAACGAGCCACACCCGCTGCCCAAGCCCCCGGGACACATCATCCCCGAGTGCCATAATATTGAATTTGCCTGACAGGGCAAACGTCAGCAGCCAGCCTAGTAAGAGATAGGGCAGCACGACATACAGATGATCCAGTTCGCGTCCGGCAACCGATCCGACCAGCCAGAACATCGCTTGATCCAGTGACTGCTTGTCGATCAGCATGATCCCGGAGGTGACTGAGGAACCAAAGGCTGCGATCGCGGCTCCTGCCAGCGTGAGTTTAATAGGGGTATAGCCTTCGGCCCCCTGTGAACTGAGTAGAAATACGACCGCTGCTGTGATCGATGCACCGATTAGAGCTACCCAGATCATCGCAGACAGCGTGAGCTGAGACCCAAGCAGGGAAATCCCGATAACAAGAAACAGCACCGCTCCGGCGTTAATCCCGAGTATGGAAGGAGAGGCGAGCGGATTTTTCGTCAGTACCTGCATCATCGCCCCCGCCATAGCCAGGCTCCCTCCCACAATGGCGCCGATGAAGGCACGCGGCACGCGGGTGTCCATAATGATGAGATGCTCGACAGAACCGTCAAAGCGGGTCCATGCCTGCCAGAGTGTTTCCAGCCTGAACTGCTGGAGACCGAACAGCATACTGGCCAGCATGCAGAGCAGAAGCAATAGCGTTCCGGCCAGCAGCCCATACATTTTCGCGTGTCGATGCTGCAACAAGATGTTCATATTTGTTTTTCCACCTAACTGAGTTTATGTATCACATGATTTTCATCATGATCTGATTCGAATCCCTTTCATTGTAAGAGTTGTTATCCAGCACTGTCAATGATTTTGAAAATCATTCTCATAAAAATATTGACATCACTCAGGACGCATGATATATTAGGCATCGTTGATAATGATTTTCATTACCATCGAATATCAGATATCTACAGTATCGGATATCTACATATCAAAAGGGGAGAGAAGAGTATCATGCAAAATCAAGCAAAACGTCTCAGATTGAATGCTTTTATCATGATCATGGCTGTCATCATGCTGGTTGTTGCCGGTTGTGGCGGGAACAACAACAGTGCGAATACAGGCAACAATGGCAGCAATTCCAATGTGGCTGCTGAGGAGAATACAGCGGCAAATACTGAACATACAGGTACACAGAGTGAGGAAGTCAGAGTCATTGAGCATGCGATGGGATCGACGGAGATCGAGGGAACACCAGAGCGCGTCGTTATTCTGACAAACGAAGGTACAGAAGCGTTGCTCGCGGTTGGTGTTAAGCCAGTCGGTGCCGTGATGTCCTGGATTGGTGATCCGTGGTATGACCACATCAAGGATGAGATGGAAGGCGTAGAAATGGTCGGGGATGAGCTTCAGCCGAATATCGAGTTGATTGCAAGCCTTCAGCCGGATTTGATTATCGGGAATAAGGTTCGTCAGGAAAAAATCTATGATCAGCTAAACCAAATTGCTCCGACCGTATTTGCAGAGGATCTGGCAGGGGACTGGAAGATCAATTTTGCCTTGTACACCGATGCCTTAAATAAAAAAGCAGAGGGCGAAGAATTGATGGCCGCCTATGATCAGCGAGTGGAAGAAGTGAAATCCAAGCTGGGCGACAAGGCCGATACGAAAGTATCCGTTGTTCGCTTCACGGCTGGAGATGTTCGAATCTATCAGAAGCAAACCTTCAGCGGCGTACTGTTGAGTCAGTTGGGTGTTGCGAGACCTGCTTCCCAGGATAAAGATCAGTTTATTGAAAAGCTGACCAAGGAGCGTATTCCGGATATGGACGGCGATGTGATGTTCTACTTCGTTTCTGAAGCGCCAGGCTCCAGCGATGCAGCCAACGTAGCCAAGGATTGGTTAGAAGATCCACTGTTCCAAAGCCTGAACGTAGCGAAAAACGATAAAGTTATTGAAGTAAACGAAGCCATCTGGAATACAGCGGGCGGATACAAGGCAGCCAACCTGCTGCTGGATGAGATCGCTGCTTATTTCGAAGTACAATAGTCGTGTACGCGAGCGCAATCATCTTGGGTTAATCTATAAAAGCCGAGCATGTGATGGGGTCAAGGTCAAACGCCCCTATCCTGCTTCGGCTTTTTAATATATAGAAGGACGTATAAAAATGGCACATAAAAATAACCGCTCGGCGATATTCCCGAGCGGATAATCCAAAGTCTGTAGTATGTCGCGATGATTTAGCTCGTTTCATGCTGTCGTCATTCATCTAATGATTATGGTGTGTGTCATCGTCATGCATCATATCGTCATGATGCATGTCTTCATCCATGTGAGATTCTTCTTCTTGCCCTTCATCCATCGGGGCAGGACTGCCTACAGTGATGGCCTTTTTCGGCATGCGATGGGTGTCTCTGGCTGTAACGTGAGAGACTGCGTAGTAATGGGCTTCTTCTTCAAATGTATAGGATATGCCATATACCCCTTCGCCCAGGTGCTGGCCTTCGATCATCTCATGATCCTCTTCACCATGTTTCCATACTTCAAAGCGAACCTCGTCCGCATCTTCGACCGCTTCTCCCTCCAGCTTAACTGACGCCTGTAGCTCTGCGGAATCTCCCGGTTGAAGTACGTCAGGATTTACCGTCAGCTCAACATCCAGAATAACTTGCTTGGGCGGCGTGGTAGAGCGCATATCATTATGACTGTTTTCCTGGTTACCGTTGTCCCCACATGCAGACAATACAAGCAGGGCGGAAAGAATCATGATAAACCATTGTATGTTCTTCATTTCAAACGTCCTTTCTAATAGAAAAGTATCCGTATTCCTCTTCATTGTAATGGACGGCCTGGATGAGGTACAATCCCAGTGTTGACTATTTCATGACAATCCAAACCGGGTAAACAAAGAGAACATAGACCGATCCCAATGGCATTGCCTCACATCTATGCGCACACAACAATCGAAGAAGAAGGTGACATCATGGTCAAATTAAGTATATTGGATCAATCCCCTATCGCAAAAGGACTAGGACCGACGGAAGCCCTTCAGCAGACGACCCGGCTCGTCCAGGAAGCAGAGAAGCTCGGCTACCATCGGTTCTGGGTATCGGAGCATCATCATACGTACAGCCTGGCAGGCTCCAGTCCGGAAGTCCTGATTCCCCATCTGGCGGCAAAAACAGAGCGCATACGGCTCGGTTCAGGAGGGGTCATGCTTCCTCACTACAGCGCCTACAAGGTAGCGGAAAATTTTCAGTTGCTTGAAGCGCTCTACCCCAAACGCATTGATCTGGGCATTGGACGGGCGCCGGGAGGGATGCCTATTGCCACCAGAGCTTTGCAGGAGGGTAAGCCTCGGGGCGTGGATCTGTATCCCCAGCAGATCGATGATCTCTTGCACTATATCTATCAGCCCGATGAACAGCACCGATTTGCTGATCTGAAGGCCACGCCGTTAACCGCTACGCAGCCCGAGCTCTGGATGCTGGGTTCGAGCTATGGAAGTGCGGGTATGGCGGCAGCCAAAGGTGCTGCCTTTGCCTTCGCCCAGTTTATTAACGGGGATGGCGGTATCGCATCGGTTCACGGGTATCAGGAGCAGTTCCGCCCATCTGCAGCCTGGCGAGAACCGTATACGATGCTCGCGATTTTTGTCATCTGTGCGGATACGGATGCGGAGGCAGATGCCTTGGCAAGCAGTCTGGACTTGTCCTTGCTACTGCTTGAAAAAGGGTATACCTCCGCTGGCGGTTTCCCTTCTCCTGAGGAAGCGAAGGGATATACCTATGATGCGTTTGACAGGAGCCGTGTGCGGCATAATCGGCAGCGCATGGTTGTCGGGGGGCCTCAAAGTGTGAAGCAGCAACTGGAGATGTTGCAGCAGGAGTACCGGGCTGATGAGCTTATGGCGGTAACCATTACGCATGATTTCGAGGCGAAACTTCATTCCTATCGCCTGCTTGCAGAACAGTTCGGACTGGAGAAAGCTGAAATATCCAGCTAAGCGGACAGCAATTGCGTTGACGAATTGCTGTCATTCTCCTACAATGGAGCATTATTGACCTGCACGATATCCAGGCAGAGGGGAGGCACCAACATGAAGATGGTCTCATCCATCGTCGAGTTGATCGGTGAAACGCCGATCGTCAAGCTTAACCGGATACCCGATTCACAAGGCGCGAACGTATATATCAAACTGGAGTATTTCAATCCGGGCAAAAGTGTCAAGGATCGCGCCGCCTCGAATATGATTCACATGGCGGAGCGAGAAGGGAAGCTGATTCCCGGCAAAAGCACGGTCATAGAGCCTACGTCAGGCAATACAGGCATCGGACTGGCAATGGTATGTGCAGCAAAAGGATATCCGTGTATCATTACGATGCCCGAAAATGCGACCCAGGAGAGGGTCAACGTACTAAAGGCCTACGGAGCACGTGTTCATCTAACAGATCGGACAATGGGAATGCGCGGTGCGATTGCCAAGGCGCAGGAACTGGCAGAAACAGTGCCGAACAGCTTTATTCCCATGCAGTTTGACAATCAGGCCAATTCGGATGCCCATCGTCGCACGACAGCGGTAGAAATACTGGAGGCCTTCGACGGGAAGCTCGACGCCATGGTGCTGACAGCCGGTACAGGGGGAACCGTGACCGGAGTAGGGGAAGAGCTGCGCAAGGCGCTTCCGGATTTGAAGATTTACGTCGTGGAGCCTGCCGGTTCGCCGGTTCTGTCCGGTGGACAGCCAGGCCCGCACAAAATTCCAGGAACGGGACCCGGCTTTGTGCCGACTATTTTGAATCGGGAGATTTTCGATGAGCTCCTGCATATTCAGGATGATGACGCCCAGCACATGGCCAGACGACTGGCAGCGGAGGAAGGCATTCTCGTCGGGGCGTCTTCGGCTGCTTCCGCACATTTCGCCATACAGATCGCCAGTACGCTGTCGCCTGACGCCCGGGTACTGAGCATCGCCCCAGACAGCGGGGAACGGTATTTGTCCTCGGACTTATTTGCGAGCGAGTAAATCGGACAGCATTTCACGGACAGCATACAGCATGGAAGACAGGATGAGAAAGGTCATACTTTCAAATCCTGTCTTTTTTTCTTGACAGAAGGAAAACGATACCTATAATATGTTCACAGACTGGCACAGAATGGAGTAAAAGGAAGAAGGGTATTTCAGATGAAAAAAGTAACCTTGAAGGACATTGCCGCAGAAGCAGGTGTTTCTGTAGCGACCGTTAGCTATGTGCTGAATAAATCACGCACACAGACGATTACACCAGAGACCAAGCAGAAAATCTGGGATGCAGCCTACAAGCTGAACTACTTTGATCATCATGCGAAAGCCGCCCTCAAGAAAAAACACCCCAGCAAAAGAGTCGGCATCTTGCTGACGAATCATCCCTACCAACTCGTTTCCAAGTATATGTTGTATAGCTCTTTTATCCATCAGATTGAGACCGGAATGAAAGCGAAGGGTTACCAGGTCAGTGTGAGCACCATCGAAGCCAATTTTCCACAGCTCGATTTAATTCAGACACTTGATGTAGACGGCTTGATTGTGGTAGACGGATGGGAAACGACGATTCAGCTGATTTCCTCCAAGGTGGGATTCGGCACGCCGCTCCTGCTTGTGGACAGTTGGCTGGAAGATCCGCTGTTCCATTATGTTTTTCCGGATTACAATGAGCTGCTCGACCGACTGGAAAACTCACATGGACAAGCCTCACAGGGTCCCGTGCTGGTGATCATGGAACAGCTGTATCATGCAACGCTGCAGGATCAGATTGCATCTCGTTGTGCAGTCTCGCCTCATTTGGAGTTGATTCGTCTGACGCACGGTGAAGAGCAGCTGAAGGCCATCTTGCAGCGACAGCCGAATCAGCCTGTTGTCGTGCTGCATGAAGCGATGGCGCTCATGGCAGCCAAATATATCGAGAGCCGAAACATTACAGTGCTGCAGCAGGATCGTTCTTCCGAGCTGTTGCCGCCGGATATGAATGTATGGTCGCTAGAGCGCCCCAAGGGCGAGCTGGCGCTGGAGCTGCTGCAAAAAATGATTTCCAACCCGTATATGAAAATCCCCCCATATGGAAGGATCGGATTAGCGAATCAGCCTAACCAGAAGTCAGGGAGAGACAGGTCATGAAAAGGGGTTTGCCTCAGAATGTCGAATAAAGTCAAGACAAGTATGTACGGTCGAACGCAGAACGATCATGTTGAGGTGTGAGCATGGTAAACCTTTCATCGCTAATTATTGGGAGCATTACGCTGTTGGCTGCTTGTTGTATCCTGATCCTGAATCGACGCCTCAGCCTGAACAACCGCCAGCTTGAAGAACAAATGCAGTATTATCAATCGCTGTACAGCCATAATCCGAATGCGGTCATCATCTTCAATGTGAACCGCACCATCCGTGAGGTCAATCCTCAGACCGTTGAACAGTTCGGTTATCTGGAAACCGAAATGAGGGGTCAGAGCTTTGCGCCTATCGTACTGCCTGAATATAAAGCGCACACCATCGAGCAGTTTGAGAAAGCGTGTGCCGGACAGTCGGTTCAGTTCGAATCGGCGATACGGGATGCAGATGGTGTATGTCGAAACTTGTGGATCACGAACCTTCCGATCTTTGTAGGCCATACGGTGAAGGGCGTGTATGCCATTATTCAGGATATGACAGAGAAGAAGAAGGCTGAGCATCTGATCAGGCAACTGGCCTATTATGATACGTTGACAGGGCTGCCGAACCGCTCCAGCCTGATGGAGAAGCTGAGGGAGCGACACAAGGCGATCTCTGGCAAGGACAAGCAAGCTTCAGACTCCTCTTACGCCATCCTTTATATTGATATTCACCAATTCAAGCAAATGAATGAAATGATGGGACATGCACACGGTGATGAACTGATGAAGCTGATCGCAGAGCGAATCCATCGATTCGTGAAGCAGAAAGGACAGTTGTATCGGCTGGAAGGTGATGAGTTTATCGCGCTGGTCAATCAGGTTAATGACCGCCAGGCCATGGAGCTGGGTCAGGAAATGACGCGTCATTTTACCCAGCCCTTCTATGTCAGCCACTATGAGCTGCATGTCAGACTGAGCATCGGTATTAGCGTGTATCCGCAGCATGCGGATGACCCGGATGGGCTTATACACGCCGCTCAGGCTGCGATGATTGCAGCCAAGCAGCACGGGAGCACCAGGGTCAACCTCTATGCCCTCAAAGAATATGAGCGGTTGCAGGAACGAAATGAACTGCAAGCTGAGCTATACCACGCCTTGCAAAGCGAGGAATTGGTGCTGTTGTATCAGCCGATGGTGGATCTGCAGCGCGGGAAAATCGTCGGTGTGGAAACCCTCGTGCGCTGGCAGCACCCGACACGCGGCCTGTTGACTCCGCAGCACTTCATTCCACTGGCTGAAGAGAACGGGTATATCATTCCACTGGGGCAATATGTGCTGGAGAAAGCCTGCCACCAGATGAGAAGGTGGAAAGATGAGGGACTGGACCTGCAATTTGTCTCGGTAAATATCTCAGCAAGACAGGTGCACCAGTCGGATATTTGCCAGACCGTCAGACAAGCGCTCGATGAGGCCAAGTTATCAGCCCATTGCCTGGAGTTGGAGTTGACCGAGAGTGTGACGATGGACATTCAGCGCACAGAACTGGTGCTGTCGGAGCTGAAGAAGCTGGGCGTACAGATCAGCATCGATGACTTCGGTACGGGCTACAGCTCCCTCGCCTACTTAAAGCGGATGCCGCTGGACAAGCTGAAGATTGATCGCTCTTTTATTGAAGACTGTGTGTATGATCTGCATGATGCGCACATTGTAAGAGCGATCACAGCGATGTCCCGTAGTTTGAACCTGCGAGTGACGGCCGAGGGTGTAGAGAAACGGGAGCAGCTGACTTTTTTGCAAAATGAACTGTGCGATGAAGCGCAGGGCTATTTATTCTCCCCGCCCATCTCAGCGGAGGAATTCAGTCGGAAGGTCGAACATATCGAGCGCCAAATAGCGGAGATGGGGCTGCGCAAGGCATTTACGGAACAGGTCAAAATGAATGAGTCTATCCGGATGCTGGAGCAGGATCTGCGCGACATTCTCAGGTTGCAGCAGGGGATGATGATGAAGGTCCAGCGGGTAGACGGACGATTTGTCCATACTTTTTGCGAGGGCGAGCTCATTTACCGGATGGGCCTCATCCCGGATCAGCTAATCGGCAAGACCGTATGGGACATCGGGATGTCAGAGGAGACGGCCAGATTTACAGAAGAACATTATGCGGCTGCGTGGGATGGCAAGCATCATGTGACCTATGAAGGACAAATCGGCAGAATCGGCTACCTGGCTACGCTGCGCCCTGTATATCGTGGAGGCAAGGTCGTAGAGATTGTCGGCATTCTCATTGATATTACCGAGCGTCGCGAGATGGAAGCGGAATTGAAACGAAGTGAAATGAAGTACCGGTTCATCGCTGAGAATACAATGGATCTATTAATATCCTTGAATCGCAACGAGCAAATCGTCTATGTCTCTCCGTCCTGCATCGAGATGCTTGGCTACCTGCCTTATGACCTTGAGCACAGGCGGGTGCATGAAGTGCAGTTGATTGACGGGTGGAATGGATTTGAGTCGGAATTTGCCGCTTTTGCCGATCAACAGTCCTCGCTCGTCAAGCAGTGGGACTTGCTGCATCGCAATGGCAGCCGCATCTGTACAGAAGCGACCTGTTCGCCGATCTGGGGGAAGGACGGGCAACTGGAGCAGGTCATCATTGCAGCCAGAGACATGACCGAGCAGCGTAAAACGGAAACGCTGATTCGGCAGTCAGATCGACTGAATGTTGTCGGGGAGCTCGCAGCCGGGGTCGCCCATGAGATTCGCAATCCGCTGACTGCCATCAAGGGATTCGTGAAGCTGCTGCAACAAAATCAGCGCAAGGATCATTATTATGAAATCATGCTGGAGGAACTGGAACGCATTGAAATGATCGTGACGGAACTGCTCATGCTGTCCAAGCCTCAGGCGGTGACGTATTCGGATGTCCAACTCAATGAACTGCTGCATGATCTCATTACCTTGCTGGACACCCAGGCGATTATGAACAATATCGGCTTTAAATTGATCACCGATCAGGACATTCCCGTCATGAAAAGCAACGTGCACCAATTGAAACAGGTTCTGATCAACTTGATCAAAAATGCGATGGAATCGATGAATCATGGCGGGATCATAGAGTTGTCTACGGCTTATGCGGATCATTGGGTATATATCCGGATTGTGGATGAAGGAAGCGGGATTAGTGAAGAACGCATGAAGAATCTGGGCGAGCCGTTTTACAGCACGAAGGAAAAGGGAGTGGGACTCGGGCTGACTGTCAGCAACAAGATTGTGAAGGAACTCGGGGGGACCATCCGAATTACGAGCAAGGTGGGCGAAGGAACGGATGTGGTCGTGGCACTTCCACTGCAAAAAGAGTAAAATAGGTGCGAACCGCTATCTATTTGCGAGGAGGTACACACATGTTTCAAGCATCAAAGCTAAACGTTCAAACGGCAGAAGATTATGCCATGTTAAATAAACAGCTCGAAGCGCTGCTCGATGGCGAGCAGAACGCCATCGCCAATCTGGCAAACAGCTCCGCCCTGCTGATGCAGGCGCTGTCCGATATTAACTGGGCAGGGTTTTATTTGTGGGAGACGCATTCCAGTCAGCTGGTGCTGGGCCCTTTTCAAGGCTTGCCAGCCTGTGTGCGCATAGACAGTGGCAAGGGTGTGTGCGGGACGGCATTTGAGCGCAGGCAAACGATGAGAGTGGCGAATGTTCACCAGTTTCCGGGTCATATTGCCTGTGACGCCGCTTCTCAGTCTGAGATCGTCATCCCACTCGTACGGGAAGGGCAAGCAATCGGGGTGCTGGATATTGACAGTCCTTCCGTCAACCGGTTCAGTGAAGTCGATCAGGCTGGGCTGGAGGCATTCGTGCAAACCCTGATGCCGTTTCTGGAACAATGGCACTGATCGGACATCCATCCCTTCGGTTTTCTGTTTTTTAGCATGCCCCAAGTGCGGGCGTGCTTTTTTACTTTCTGGTGTGCGCGTGATTGGGACGGGATAAAACAGACCATCAAAAAGCGAGGATGAGGCGATGAAGAAGCTTTGCGGTCCAACGCCAACACCTTTATAATGGGAATGTACATGGAGAAAGCTGGCTATTATAATGGAATAATAGCTTTCACCGAAAGTAGACACGGTAATTTGGATGGGGAAAAGATGGGGAAAGGCAGGATTTGCACATGGAAAAGGAAACGCATATGAATGAACATACGCATTTTATCAAAGCCATTATTTCAGAGGATGTGAAGACGGGCAAGGTGAAGGAAGTCATTACACGCTTCCCGCCTGAACCGAACGGCTATTTGCATATTGGACATGCGAAGTCAATCTGCCTCAATTTTGATCTGGCTGATGAATTTGGCGGCAAAACCCATTTGCGGTTTGATGATACGAATCCGCTCAAGGAAGATGTGGAATTTGTAGAAGCCATCAAGGAAGATGTAGAGTGGCTGGGCTATAGCTGGGACGGGCTGTTTTTCGCTTCGGATTACTTTGAGGACATGTATCAATGTGCGGTGCGCCTGATTGAAAAGGGGCTGGCTTATGTCGATGACCTCAATGGGGATCAAATTCGGGAGATGCGCGGAACCTTGACAGAACCGGGCAAGGAGAGTCCGTACCGCAGTCGCTCCGTACAAGAGAATCTGGACTTGTTCGAGCGCATGCGCAAGGGTGAATTCGGAGACGGCGAAAAGGTGCTGAGAGCGAAGATTGATATGGCTTCTCCCAACATCAACCTGAGAGACCCTGTATTGTATCGAATCTCCCACACCGCTCATCATCATGCTGGAGATGCCTGGTGCATTTACCCGATGTACAGCTTTGCCCACCCGCTGGAAGATGCCATCGAGGGGGTCACGCATTCGATCTGTACACTGGAGTTCGAGGATCAGCGACCGCTGTATGACTGGGTGATTGCACAGTGTGAGATGCCGAACGTTCCCCGTCAGTATGAATTTGCCCGGTTGAACGTCACGCAAACCGTCATGAGCAAACGCAAGCTGAAACAGCTGGTGGATGAGCAGAAGGTGGACGGATGGGATGACCCGCGGATGCCGACCATTTCTGGGTTGCGACGCAGAGGTTATACCGCAGCGTCCATCAGGCAGTTCGTGCGGGAGATCGGGGTGACCAAGAGCAACAGCACCGTCGATCACAAGATGATGGAGTATTTCGTACGGGAGGATCTGAAGCTGAAAGCGCCACGTACGATGGGCGTCGTTCGACCACTCAAGGTTGTGATCACCAACTACCCGGAGGGACAGGTAGAATGGCTGGAGGCCGAAAACAATCCGGAGAATCCGGAAATGGGCACGCGAAAAATTCCGTTCTCCAGAGAGATCTATATCGAACAAGAGGATTTCATGGAGGACCCGCCCAAGAAATACTTCCGATTGTTTCCTGGCAATGAAGTGCGTCTGAAGCATGCCTATTTCATCAAGTGCGAAGAGGTGATCAAGGACGAGCAAGGGAACGTCACGGAGATTCATTGCACGTATGATCCGGAAACGAAGAGCGGCAGCGGATTTACAGGCCGCAAGGTGAAGGGGACTCTGCACTGGGTGGAGGCGACTCAGGCTGTACCAGCGGAATTCCGTCTGTATGAACCGCTCATTTCCGAAGAGGAGACCGAGGAAGGACAGAGCTTCCTCGATCATATTAACCCGAACTCACTGGAAGTCAGTGCCGGCTATGTGGAGCAGGGCATGAAGGAAGCACAAGCCCAGGATAAATTCCAGTTTTTCCGCCACGGATATTTTAATGTCGATCCGAAGCACTCGCTGCCTGGCAAACCCGTCTTTAATCTAATTGTATCGTTGAAGAGTTCCTTCGTCCTGCCGAAAGGCTGATGGAAGAGCCAAGCAAAAAACCCGCCAGAGCGATGCCTGCGTATACGCGCAGCATCTGTCTCTTGAGCGGGTTTCTTTCTATCTATCCGTTATGCCGTTGGAGGTGGCTCTGTGGTGGCAGCCAGCTTCTCGATGTGTACACGCAGGACACGCATTTGATCGGTTTCCTCAATCGTGAACTGATAGCCCTCGTAGCTGACAGACTGTCCCTTTTCCGGTGGCAGTTCCACCTGGGAGATCAGCCAGCCGCCAATGGTGTCATAGTCTTCACTCTCAATCTCGATCAGCAGAAGCTGGTTGACCTCTTCGATCAACACGCGACCATCCAGGGAATACAAGTGTTTGCCAAGCTTCTCGATCTCAGCACGTTCATTGTCAAACTCATCCTGGATCTCTCCGACGATCTCTTCGATGATATCTTCCATCGTCACAAGGCCGGATGTGCCGCCATATTCATCAAACAATATCGCCATCTGCGTGCGGTTCTTCTGCATGAGCTTGAGCAGGTTGCTGATCTGAATTGAATCAGGAACACGCGGCAGCGGGCGTATGATGGCGTGCAGGTCACCGTTTTGACCGTTCTCGCGGTTTTCCTTCAGCAAATCCTTCATATGCACAAAGCCGACAATATGATCCTTGTCCGCTTCAAAGACCGGGAAGCGGGTAAAGGTCTTCTGTAAAGCGAACTCCACATTTTCCGCAAAAGCCAGGCCCGTTTGCAGTCCGATGATCTCGGTACGCGGGATCATAATTTCTCTTGCGTGTGTGTCTGCGAAGTCGAAGATGTTGTCCACCAGCGTCAGTTCGGTATTGTCGATCAGACCGCTACGGTGACTTTCCTTCATCAGGATGCGTATTTCTTCTTCCGTGTGTGCCGACTCGTGCTCACCAGCCGGCTCAATGCCGACCATCTTCAAAATGTAGTTGGCTGTTCCATTCAGCAGCCAGATAAATGGACTCATCACCTTGCGGAATGCAATCATCGGAATAGCCGCCCACAGCGTCACAGAATCGGATTTCCGAATGGCAAGCGTCTTCGGTGCCAGCTCACCCAGTACGATGTGCAGGACGGTGATGATCGTAAATGCAATAATGAAGGAGATCGTATGCAGGGCCACATCGCCCACACCCATCTTGGTCAGCATCGGTTCCAGCAAATGGGCAATCGCCGGTTCCCCGATCCACCCAAGACCCAGGGAAGCGAGGGTAATCCCTAATTGACAGGCGGAGAGATATGCATCGAGATGATCCACCAGATTGCGGGCGAACTTGGCCTTGCGGTTTCCTTCGTCAATCAGCGACTGGATGCGGCTCTTCCGCACCTTGACCATGGCAAACTCGGCTGCCACAAAAAATCCGTTCAAAAAAACGAGAAATAGGACCAGGGATAGATTTAGAACAATGGGTAATAGTGACATGTAGATTGGTACCGTTCTCTTCAATGCCGGCTAGCTAACACACAGGGTTAGCCGCAGGGGTCGACAGAACGGCGCACCTCCTTTAATTTAGCCTCATCTGAAATGCCATGCAGGTGTTGCGGGATACGTGCTTGTGTTCTTAGCATCATATCGGATGTTGAAATTTATACGCGATAACAGGTTGGGGGGGGTTCAATTTGCGTCTCTTTTCAAATCACTCGCTTCTTGTTATATTCAGGATACTGAAATGAGTATACCATATTCAGGCATACTTGCGCTGAGAGACAGGCACGTCAGGCTGAACTTGCCATTCACCACAGAAAGGAAGGTACCGGATGGATACACAACCGTATCAATTTGCCAAACCCACTGTTGTCGTAAGCAAATGTCTGGAGTTTGAAGCCTGCCGCTATAATGGTGACCGCGTGCCGGATCAAACCGTTCGAAACCTGAAGCCCTATGTCCGGTTTATACCCGTCTGTCCCGAGGTTGAAATCGGTCTTGGGACCCCGCGTGAGACGATTCGACTGGTGACGGGAGAGGGAGACGGCATTCGTTTGATTCAGCCTTCGACCGGAACGGATCTGACCGGGAAGATGGACACTTTTGCTGTTCAGTTTCTCGATGCCCTCGAAGGGGAAGATGTCGATGGATTCATATTGAAAAATCGTTCTCCAAGCTGCGGTATCCGTGATGTCAAAGTGTATGCAGGTGCGGAGCGTGCTCCCGTCGTCGATCGCGCCAGCGGTCGCTTCGCGGCACATATTTTGGAGCGATTTCCCGGACAGGCCATAGAGGAGGAGGGGAGATTGTCCAATTTCACGATTCGTGAGCATTTCTTGACCAAGCTGTTCACGATGGCTGAATTTCGGGAACAGAAGCAGAACCCTTCCATGAAAAAGCTGGTTCAGTTCCATTCCAGGCATAAATATCTGTTTATGGCGTACAATCAGACCCAGCTCAAGGAAATGGGGCGGGTTGTAGCCAATCATGAACAGCGGTCTATTGCACAGGTCTGGGACAAGTATGGCGAGCATCTGGGCAAGCTGTTTGCCAAAGCAGCCCGCTATACGTCCAACATCAATGTGTGTGAACATATTATGGGCTACTTCAAGAAAGAGCTGTCGGCAAAAGAAAAAGCGTACTTCAAGGAATTGCTCGTGAAATACCAGGATCGCAAAATTCCGCTCGGCAACCTGCTGACCCTGCTGCGTTCCTGGGTGCTGCGATTTGACCAGATCTATTTGCAGCAACAGTCGTTTTTTGAACCCTATCCGGAGGTGCTGGTCGAACTTTCAGACTCCGGAAAGGGAAGGAACTATTCCTAACAGACAAGTGAAAACACGCTGGAACGAGGGGATGATCGCATACCGCGCGATCTCGCTCGTTCTTTTTTTTGTGAATAGGTGGCTTTACACTCACTTCTCGACAAAGAGAGCGTTAATTTATACAGGATTCAACGAAAATAGAACCTGATGACCCAACGAATTTAGACAAACATTTTACATGATTCCCTTTACAATTAGGCTAGCGAAAATGGACAAGGACAGCGGGGTGAGCAGAGAGGGGGAAGAATACTGGATACACATCATCATTATGGACAGGCAGTGGTATGTGGAGAAGAAAAACTGAGCTATGTCGCATTGAGGGAAGCCATTGGACGCAAGCAGGATGAACTGTGCAAGTGGAGCGTCCAGCAGCATCACCGCATTTATTTGGATATACCGGATTCGATGACCTCCATCGAATGGATTTTGGCCGCCGCTTTTTTTGGCTGCAGTATTTTTGTAGCCGATCATTATTTGTCCAGGGAGGAGAGGCAACAGGAACTGGAGCATTTTGCCCCCGACTATCAGATATGCGCGGATGTGCCAGAGGAAAGCAGTCAGTACACCGTATTTCGCAAGGAAGTCGGCTACTTTATTTATCCGTGCGCCGCTTTGCAGCCCGTAGAGGAACTGCAGCTTCACGGAAAACTGGAGTGGGTCGATCCCCGAATTGATGGTCTGGACCCTGATCATACGGAGACCTATGCCGGGGAACTGTTAATGCTGTCCCCGTTCAGCGATCCAAGAGCCAGACAAATTCTCATTCACTGCATACTGAATGGCGGGACGGTATTCATTCCCGAGGATGGAGATAAACAGACCTATATTCAGCTGCTTCTGAAAGGGATGGATGGCATGTATGTGCATCCTACCCGTTGGCCTACTTTTGCAGATGCCTGGAAAAAAACGCGTCCGTTTCTCCGTTATTCCCCTTACTGGTTTCCACGGAAAACCAGGCAGACCGAACAGCTCCGGGTGATCGAACACCCGCGAGACAGACAAACGGCTGTCTATCATTCTGTTAAATCCACATATGAAAGGTTGGGTGGGTAAGCGCATGTTATCGTTGACAGCAGCGTATCATCCCTTTGTATCCGCTGCGCTGAACTATATTCGTCAGGTGTATCACATCCCGATGGAAATGAAACATACCTGTTTCCCTCCCCTGTTTGCCCTGCATGCAGGAGATGGTGGACTTTCTATTAACGCTCCCAAGGAGCTGCTCAAAACCTGTCTGAAGCCGATGAACGGGAAGATTGAATTTGCCAGATTTCACGATTACATGGAAGCGATGGAATTTGCCGAATGGCATGTGCGGGAGCAGGGGCCACTACCGGTGCAAATTAACCGAAGGCATCATCCGTTGGACCCGACGCCGTTCGATATCGATGCGGACCAGTTGTGGATGCTGATCGAAAAAAATGGAGAGGATCAGTATCGCTTTTATGATCCCTTGATCGAAGACATTATGGAGATTAGCGGGCACCAACTGCGAAAAGCGATGGATACCCCGATCAATTACGATGGAGCGAATGGCTTTCAGCCCTTCATGACCGTGGAGTTTACCCATGCGGAAGCAGCTGGGGAAGCGTTTCGAACGCATTACTCGAATGAGGCGCTGATTCAGAAATGGACCCAGCAGCCTTATCCGCTGGAGGATAATCTCAAGGCAGTGACGATGTTTACGGAGGAACTGCGAAGCAGGCAGAAGCGCGTGCATACCCTCAAGGAACGGTATGGATTGCTGGAGTCCTTCCAGATCATCCGTGCTTCCAGAGAATGCATCGACCAGCATGTGAACGGCATGTCCACGAATAAACAAGCCCAGGAGCGCTTTCCGCTGTGGGCAACAAATGCCAGTCGATGCTCCGCCTATCTGCTGAGTTATAGCGAAGAACTGCTGCAGGCCCTGGATGAGGGCTTGCGAAGAGCGGTACTGGTGGAATGCCGCTGGATTGAGCATATTAGTGAACGGTATACCAAATACCAGCGTTATCAGGAATATGTATAGTGGACAAGGGCCTGTTGCTTGCAACAGGTCTTTTTCATACAGTGAACGTTATGCTTTTTCAGCTAGACTCATCGCAACATGAGCGGACACTGAAGGGGACAAGACATTATCTTTTGGACCGTTCCCCTTCGACGACCAGGCGGATCATATAGGAAAAATGCTCTACGATTTCGGCATCGTACAGAATATCGCTCCAGGTGTAGAGCTCGTCCAGCATCGTATCCAGGGAACGAATATACGGATTGGCCTCCCGGGTGATGACGGCAAAGGAGTCAATAATGCGCAGGACCCTGACCTCATAGGAAAGATGTTGCCAGTCCAACTGGTATGGATAACCACTGCCATCCAGATTCTCATGATGGTACAGTATCATTTCTTCATGGACGTTGGATATATTCAGTGAACGCACAATGTTCATGCTGAGAGTCGGGTGCTGCTTGTATGCTTGCCAGGCGTCTGCATTCAGGTAAATATCCTTCAACCCATTCTGGGGAATATGCAGGATTCCGATGTCATGCAGGAGCACCGAGCGGATAAAAGGCAGTTTCTCTTCCTCATTCATTTGACTGGCTTCAGCAAACAGCAGGGCAAGCTGTGCGGTCGTAATCGTATGCAGGTACGTATGTCGATGGTGTTGGTACAATCTGCGTAGCAAGAAATCGATGGATTCGTCTATGTATGGCTTCAAGCCGTGGAAGTGAACCCACTTTGTTGATTTGCTGACCATGTGTTTGTCCCTCCTTTACGAACAAGATTCGTTAAGTATATTGATTTTAGTACCCTTTTTTTATACATTTGAATCAATCTTTCATCTTGGAACTGGAAAATCAGACGATCACAGGCAATACGTATTCGGACATAACAGCCCTGCACGGCCGTTCAAGGACAAGCCGACGCGAGTCAGTCCAATGGAAGACATGCGTATCCTATCAAATAAAGAAACGAGAAAGACGTCATCCAGCAGACGGCAGGAAGGGGTTCTACATCTGATGAAGTTACGCACGGCCGCGGTACAATATCACTTGCACTCGATTGACAGCTTTGACCAATTTGCTGCCCAGATTGAGCATAGTGTAAAAACCGCAAAAGAATTTGAGAGTGAGTATGTGCTGTTTCCGGAATTCGTGACTACCCAGTTGCTTTCGTTGGGCAGCTTGACGACGAACAGGCAGATACAGAAGCTGCCAGATTATACGGAAGACTATCTGGCGTTATTCAGAAGCTTGTCCCGTCATTACGGGATGTATCTGATCGGAGGCACGCATGTCATTCGTGAACAGGGCAAGCTTTATAATGCCGCTTTTACCTTTACACCGGAAGGGACGGTTCATGAGCAGCGCAAGATTCACATCACACCCTCCGAGGTGAAGGAATGGCAGATTGCAGGGGGAAATGACCTGCGAATCATTCCGACTGAAAAAGCAAACATCGCTGTTCTGACCTGCTACGATATCGAATTCCCGGAAATTGTGCGCATGGCCCGGGCAAGGGGCGCAGATATCATCTTCTGTCCATCGTGTACGGATGATCGACATGGTTTTCATCGGGTTCGGTATTCCTGTCATGCCCGAGCTGTTGAAAATCAGATCTATGTCGTGACAACAGGGACGGTAGGGGCGCTGCATACCGTTGATTTTATGAGAGCGAATTATGGTCAGGCTGCTGTGATCACACCGAATGATATTCCTTTCCCTCCTGGAGGGATACTCGCGGAAGGGGAATTCAATCAGGAGATGGTAATCGCAGCAGACCTCGATTTGCAGCTGCTGTACCAGGTGAGAGAACGCGGTTCCGTGACCACGTGGCGAGACAGGAGAACAGATATGTATCCAGACTGGTCTTAATATACCGTTAGCCTGTCCGGAATCGACCAACTTTAAACATCGCATCGGAGAAGATTGTCGGTTCAATCGCCCTGCATTAGAAACGTAAGGAAAACAAGGAACCAGGGAATGCAAGGATTTGCGAAGAAGGGAGGCTGTTCATGATTGAGATTGGATTAACAGGTTGGGGAGATCATCCTTCCCTCTATCCTACCCCTGAGCTGGCCAAGCACAAATTGAAAAGCTACAGCGCCCATTTCCCGATTGTCGAACTGGACAGCTCGTTCTACGCGATTCCTTCGGCCAGAAACGTCGAAAAGTGGGTGAAGGAAACACCTGAACGGTTCGGATTTATTGTGAAAGCCTATCAAGGCATGACCGGACACACACGGGGCAAGCAAATCGCTGCCGAGCAGGAGCCGCTTTCGGAGTTGCTTCGTACCTTTCGCGAAGTGCTGGAGCCGATGCGGAGTGCAGGCAAACTGAAGGCCGTCTTGTTCCAGTACCCGCCTTGGTTTCGATGTGAGAAGAATAATGTGCAATTGCTTCGCTATACAAAGGATCAGATGGCGGATTGGCCCTGCGCCCTGGAATTTCGCAATCAGAGTTGGTTTCGTGGGGAAATGAGGCAGAAGACGATTGATTTTATGAAGAGCGAGCAGTGGATGCACAGTGTGTGCGACGAGCCGCAAGCTGGAGAGGGCTCGATTCCCATTGTACCCGTCACCACCTACTCGCCTTGCACGATCGTTCGTTTCCATGGTCGGAACACATTTGGGTGGCTCGACCGCAAGACAACCGACTGGCGAGCCGTGCGTTACCTGTACCGTTATTCACCAGCCGAGCTGGCAGAATGGAAGGAGCGACTCGTTGCGCTGGAACAGACTTGCGAACAGTTATGTGTCGTATTCAACAATAATTCTGGCGGTGATGCTGCAGACAACGCGAAGCAGCTCATGGAACAGTTGAATATTCAATATACGGGTCTTCACCCCAGACAACTGGAATGGTTTGATGAGTGGTAGTGCAAGCTAGAGGTAACCAGAGTGAGCAAGTTGTTTCGATGAATGGCTGAAAAATGACAGGAGATGATAGGATGTCGAATACCGCGGTAAGGGCGGATCAGATTGATCATACGTTGCTCAAGCCTGATGCGACCCGGGAGCAGGTAATGAAGCTTATTGAAGAAGCTAGGGAGCACGGATTTGCGTCCGTCTGTGTCAACCCGCGATGGGTAGAGACAGCTGCCCGGCAGTTGAAGGGAACGGCAGTAAAGGTATGTACGGTAATCGGGTTTCCTCTGGGTGCAACCCTGACAGAGGTGAAGGCTGCTGAGACGAGCATGGTCATCGCCCAAGGGGCACAGGAAGTAGACATGGTTCTTTCTATCGGAGATCTGAAGGATGGCAATCTGGACGGTGTAAGAAGGGATATTGCGGCCGTTGTAGAGGCTGCCCGGGGACAGGCACTGGTAAAAGTCATTATCGAGACGTCCCTGCTGACAGATGAAGAGAAGAAAAAGGCCTGCACACTGGCGGAGGAAGCGGGTGCGCAGTTTGTCAAAACCTCAACCGGATTTTCAGGTGGGGGTGCAACGGTTTCAGATATTCGGCTGATGAAAGAGACAGTAGGAGAGAGATTGGAAGTCAAGGCATCGGGCGGCATTCGCACGAAAGAAGATGCCGGGGATCTGATCGCTGCTGGAGCAAGTCGCCTTGGAGCTAGCTCCGGCGTGAAGATTATCGGAGGCGGCGAGAGGGACCAGACTGCGGCACAACCATCGACACCATCCCAGCCATCCGAGAACGAAGCGTACTGATTTTCTTTTTTCAGCAGAAGCAGAAGCACAAAGGGTAATGAATCTGGAAGGAGTCAAGGGCTGGAGAACGGGTTCATGTTTGCCAGCATAAAGTTTGTCGTCTTGCTCCATGCTAATCATACACGATGGCCAGGCGCGATCTGAATGTACGCGGCCGCACTATCGTGATGGTCAGTCAGAGAGGGAGGATGCAGCATGAATATCAAGGATTCCAGCTTGCAGTCGCAAAATCCATTATCCCAGGCCCAGCGTTCGATGGAACGTGTTCACCATGCCGTCTGCCAGGCCCAGTCTCATCCAAACGAGCAGACGATTGCCCAAGCCTATCAATCGATGGAGCATGCTGAGCAGGCTTGCAATCAGGCAGCGCATTACAGCAATAATACGATCGCCGTATCCGAGGTACAGAATCAGCTGTCTGAAGAGAAGCAAAAACTTGCCCAGTGCCAGCAGCAGTTTGATGATCATCACCACGGATAACGAACAGTCGCTTCATGCAACTCCGAACCGTGTAGCTCAGAGCGGTTGTACAGAGTGAAACAGAGACTTCGGTGCAGGTGATGACCGAAGTCTTTTGGCGTCTTTTGGCCTGCACGGACACCTCGTTTGCAATGGACAGGCCAGATTGTTAAGATGGGCTTACATCGGGTACGTACAGTTTGAACATCAACTGTACAACACAAGAAGGTGAGGGATATAGGATGATGAGATTAGAAGATCGTACAACGTTGAATAACGGGGTGAAGATGCCCTGGTTTGGTCTGGGGGTATTTAAGACCGAAGAAGGCGCAGAAGTACAGCAGGCTGTAAAAGCGGCGATTGAAGCCGGTTATCGAAGTATTGATACAGCTGCGATCTATGGCAATGAAGAAGGGGTGGGCACTGCCATCAAGGAATCCGGCGTGGACCGGCAATCCCTGTTCATTACGACAAAAGTATGGAATGCGGATCAGGGCTATGAAGAGACCCTGCGAGCCTTCGAAGAGAGCCGCAAGAAGCTTCAGGTGGATTATCTCGACTTGTACCTCGTTCACTGGCCTGTGAAAGGCAAATATGTGGATACGTATCGTGCCTTGGAGAAGCTGCACAAAGACGGTCATGTTCGAGCGATTGGCGTTAGCAATTTTAACGCGCATCATATCGAGGATCTGTTGCAGCAATGTGAGATCGTTCCAGCGGTCAATCAGGTAGAATACCACCCGCTTTTCCAGCAGAACGAATTGCATGCGTTTTGCAAGAAGCATCACATTCAGCTGGAAGCATGGGCGCCGCTGGCTCAAGGACAGTTACTGGACCATCCGAAGCTGCAGGCGATTGCAGACAAGCATCAAAAAACGATTCCTCAGGTCATCTTGCGTTGGGACTTGCAACAAGAGGTCGTGACGATTCCGAAGTCCATCAAGGCTGAGCGCATACAGAGCAATGCGGATGTGTTTGATTTTGAATTGGATGCGTCAGACATGGACACGATTGCTTCCTTGAATGAGAACAAGCGAATTGGGCCAGACCCGGACAATTTTGACTTTTAATTTCATCCTTCCGCCTTTTCATTTCTACCGTGCAGCACGCCAGGTAGAAATGAAAAGGCTTTTTTGTTGCGCTCGTTTACGCATCCGCTGTTTCGTCAACAATGAGAAAGAAAAGCGATGACCGAACAGCAGGGTGAAGCGGGAGGAAGGAAAGCATGCCTTTTGTACAGATTGTCGTTGAGCTGTTAATTGGATTTGTTCTGTTGTTTTTAATGACCAAACTGCTGGGCAAGACCCAGATTCAACAAATTACCCCGTTCGATTTTATTTCTGCACTTGTACTGGGCGAACTGCTGGGAAACGCCATTTACGATGAAGAAGTGGGTCTCACTTATATTTTCTTCGCCGTGCTGGTATGGGGCTCTCTGATGTACCTGGTGGAATTCATCGAGATCAAGTCGCTCTCGCTACGTGGTTTTCTGGATGGCAAACCGGCGATCCTGATTGCAAAGGGCGTCATGGATCGGCAGACACTGGGTAAAAATAAAATTAGTGTGGATCAACTGAAAAATATGCTTCGGCAAAAAGATATTTTTTCTGTGCAGGAAGTGGAATATGCCATTTTGGAAACGAGCGGTACGCTGTCCGTGATGAAAAAAGAAGCCTATGAAGCCGTACAGAAGAGGGACCTTCAATTGACGCCGGGGCCGGAAGCGTCACACGCGGAGTTGCCGCTGACAGTCATATTAGAAGGGAAAGCCATGACGCATGATCTGCATCGCAGAGGATATAGTGAGGATTGGCTCTTGCAAAAGCTGAAGGAAAAAGGCTATGAAGGCATGCAGGGTATATTCTTTGCAGAATGGACGGATGAATATGGACTGTATGTGGTGGAACAATAAAGCTTCACAGGTACACGCAGACCGCTGGGTAAAGATGAAAGGAGACATGCTGCAATGAGTTCAATGACACTGCTGCTGCTCGTGGTACTGATCATCGTGATCTCGGGTATTGGCATTTGGTATACCGTCAAGGTGGGGCGGGAGCAGCCGGTCGAGCATGACGGGGACGTGTCTCAAGCCCGTATGAAGCATAAACTGTCTCGCAATCCTGTTCTGCTGGCTTATGCGCTATTTCCGGTATTGGTTATTTTGGGCGCTATATTCATTTACTTGTTCACAGGGGGGTAAGAGGGTGAAGAAGATGTATTACGTATCGGTGCAGGCTCATTCCGTACTGGAAGAGAAAGGAGCCGCCAGCTTTGAGTTTGAGATTATGGCAACCGACAGGGAGATCGAGAAATTGTCCGCCTTGTTCGAGGATGTGGAGCAGGCAGAGAATGCGACCTTTCGGCAAACCCCTGTCCCCTCCGTGCCGTATCATGAGCTGGATGATGCTAATGACTTCTATGACAGCACGCTGTGTGAGGTCTATGCCAAAATTCACGAACTGGGAACCACGCAGACCAGACAGCATATTGAGAGCATGAACATTCTGGAGAAAACCGAGTGAGTAATCACCCGGTTTTTTTGTGCGTGTTCAAGGCTTGATGGTATGGGAAGGGCTTATCGGTTACATTCATTCTTCTTCGGGATGTGTCCCAAAAATGGCTGGTGCTGTTCGGAATATTGATCGATTCGGCTGGGATTACTCTTGCCGCCGTCTTTTTTCGGTGCGCTGTTTCTTCCGCTCATGTGACTCCCTCCTTTCCCTGTTAGGATGACTCCGATTCAAAATGGCATTCGATGAGGTAAAAGTTTACAATGAAACAGAAGAAGCTGATGATTCCAAGCGGTAGGAGGGGATGTCCATGCGGATATTGATTGGCGGTGCAAGCGGGTTTATCGGTCAGCGACTGATGGCGCGCTGCAAGCAGGAGGGCTACCAGGTGACCACCCTGACACGAGGCCCGACCAGACAGGCATCATATGGACTTGCGGCGGTGAACTGGGATGAGTTGCTGACACATCAGGAACAACTTGAAGGCGTGGACGTGATTGTGAATCTGGCAGGGGAGACGATCAGTCAGAGGTGGACAGAAGACGCGAAGGAGCGAATCTTGCAGTCCCGTCTGGAGACGACTCATGCCATTGCCAGACTGGTGGCCGGAATGACACACAAACCAAAAGCCGTGATCAACAGCTCGGGGATGAATGTATACGGCACCTCCCTGTCCAAAAAGTTTGATGAAACCAGTACGGACCGGGGAGACGATTTCCTGGCTGAAGTGGTGCAGAAGTGGGAAGAAGCGGTGGATACCATAGAAGTGGAGAGACGCGTGAAGCTGCGTACGGGATTGGTGCTGGGCAGAGAAGGGGGCGCGTTACCGAAAATGGTTTTGCCTTACCGCCTGTTTGTCGGGGGGCGAATTGGCAGCGGTCGACAGTGGCATTCCTGGATTCACATCGAGGACATGGTACGGATCATCCTGTTTGCCATCGTACATGCCGATCTGGAGGGTCCCGTCAATTGCACGACTCCCAAACCGGTTACCAATGATCAGTTTGGTCGTACAATCGCGGGTGTCCTGCATCGCCCCCATTTCCTGCCTGCCCCGGCAGCAGCCTTCAAGCTCATGTTTGGCGAGATGTCCCAGCTGCTGCTGGAGGGACAGTATGTGTATTCATCCAAGCTCAAACTGCACGGATTTGACTTCCAGTATCCCGACCTGAAAAGCGCGCTGACGGATTTACTTGGGCGCTAATATGTTATACTATTAACGGAGCAAATGACCTTTGGAAGGAGTTGGCATCCACATGTTAAGCGACAAATTACTGGCTGAACTGAATCAACAAATGAATTTTGAATTTTTATCTTCTCATCTCTATTTGGCGATGGGAGCGTATTGTCAGCATGAAAGTTTGGATGGCTTCGCGAACTTTTTTATCGTGCAGGCAGAGGAAGAACGCTTTCATGCGATGAAAATTTTTGATTTTATCAATACGCTTGGCAAACGGGCGGAAGTAACAGGTTTTGAATCGCCGAACAATACGTACACATCAGTGCTGGATTGCTTTGAAAAGGCATATGAGCATGAGAAAATGGTGACAAAGCGTATCTATGATCTATCCGATCTGGCATGGAATGAACGGGAACATGCCACCATCAACTTCCTGAAATGGTTTATTGATGAGCAGGTAGAGGAAGAGGCGCTGTTTGACGGCATCATTCAGAAGCTCAAGCGCATTGACAAAGACAGCAATGCCTTCTTTATGATGGACAGTGAATTTGCCAAGCGGAGCTTTACCCCTCCTACGGCTGAATAGTACCAGTAGCACAAAATGTAGGATCAGACAGGAAAAAGCTTGCCAATGGCTCGAAATCAATCGGGCAACGGCAAGCTTTTTTTGTTCCTGTTTTCTTCTTGGCCAATCAGCATCGGCCATTGTCAGAGCGGTTGTCTAAGCGAAATCCCGCATTGTTGACCGTGACGGTAGGATCGTATTATTCGGACTCGTTATGCAAATCGAGCACGTCTGAGTTCAGTACGCCATCCACATTTCCGTCGATATCCGCCTCTACATTTACATTCGAGCTTTCTTCACTGCCTACACTCAGTGCCGCATCCACCCCGGCATTGAGAATAATATGATTTTCATCTCCATCCCACGCGACACTGGCACCGAGTCCTTCCGCGGCAAAGCGTACCGGAATGAAGATACGTCCATCCTGAATTTCAGCTTCTGTATCCATCATGATACGGGTGTCATTTTTCCACATTTCATTGTCACCCAGTGTGATCTTGATTTCTGTGTCTCCCTTAACCATCATCGTGGTCTGAGTCTCACTGTCCCAATAGATATCTCCTTCGCTTACACCCATGGCTTCAGCAAAGAATCGGACGGGAACCATCGTTCTGTTATCCTGGTTGATATAAGGCAGGGGCTCATCTACCGGATTTGCATAGAGGGAGCCATTGATCATAAAGTCTATAGAAGCATGGACATTTGCATCGGCTGATGCATGATCCTCACCTTGATGCCCATTTGCAAAAATGGACTGGGCCGGCAATGCCATCATACTGCAAATGGCTGCGGTCGCAATCAGTTTCTTGCCTGTCTTCATCGGGTTGACGAGTGCGTTTTGCTTCACAAATGATACCTCCATTGACTTTCCTGATTTGAATCGAGCATGTCGATCCATGCTCCCTCCTTACCCGTCGAGGTTTGGAATGAATCGAAAATCAGGAAATCAGCAGTCAAGATCAAGCCAGGATCAGGTCTGAGCCTTGTCTGTGTCCAGTACCTTGATCTTCTGCCAGCCTCCGTAGCGGTAGTACCCGGCCGCGATCAGACTGCTCAGAACAAAGCTGATCCCGATCCCCAGGGCGATTCCCTTGCTCCCCATCCATAAGGAGAAACCGTAAGCCAGTGGAAAACGCAATGCCCAGAAAGAGACGAGGTTCAAGATGAGCACTTGCAGCATCGCGCCAGATGATCGGGCGATGCCGTTCAGCACGAAGTTCAATCCGAGAAATGGGTAAAAAAACGCAATCAGCTGTAAATATTCCACGCCGTAATCGATCGTGGCCGAATCGGACACGAACAGACGAATAAGGAACTCTGCTCCCAAAAAAACGAGGAGACTGATCGTTGTGGATACCGCAAAAATCAATACGGCTCCCTGTCGGGCAATCTGATGGACCCTTGACCATATTTGTGCCCCTACATTTTGTCCCGCCATACTGTTGACGACTGAGCCCATCGTAAAAGCAGGAATCATGATCAGGCTCTCAATTCGGGACGCTGCGCCGAACCCTGACACGACATCGCTCCCAAATCGGGATACAACGGCAAGAATGGCGACCATCCCGCTGGAGATAGCCATCATCTGCAAGCCGCCCGGCACCCCCAGCTTAAGCACTTGCATGCCATGCTGCCGGGAAGGCAGGCTGGGCCATTGGAAGGGTACGTTCCGCTTCTTCACCGAGAAGCCTAACCCGTATAGAAAGGCCGCTCCCTGAGCCACGATGGTGGCGTAGGCGGCACCTGCCATGCCCAGATCGAATCCGGCAATGAACAAAGGATCGAGTACGGCATTGAGCAGGACCGCCATGACGACAAAACGAACGGGGGTCTTGCTGTCTCCCATTGCTCGCAGCACCGTGCTGACGTAGTTATAGCCCATCAAAAATAAAATACCTGCAAAATGAATCTGCAAATAAATGCGTGCATCGGCGATGAGATCGGGAGGAGTTCCGAGCCAGTCCAGCAAGGTAGGAGTCAGGATGAATCCCGCAAGTCCAAGGAAGATCGCCAGCAGACTAAGGATAAACGAAAAGGCATTTAGCGCTTTCTGCATCCCGGCTTCATCTTTTCTTCCCTTATACTGGGACAGCACGGTCAGCGTGGCACCGTTGATCCCAATCATGAAGGAGAGGACCGAGAAAATGATAGGCGCCGAGATGGCGACCGCCCCGATGGCGTTTTTCCCTAGCAAATTCCCTATCCACAAACTGTCGATAAATTGATAGGAGGCTTGAAGAAGATTCGCAATGAAGGTAGGCCATGCGAACCACAGCATCTTCTGAAGTAACGGTCCTTGTGTAAAATCCATGCGCTCATCCTGGGTCATGGGACGAAAAACCTCCTGTTGATTCGTATACTGTATTCTACCATAAACAAGATTCAGCATCGGCAGCAGTCACAGGGCAAGCCCCTGCGTGTTGTGACCTGTATTTGTTTTGTAAGGAAGAGCCAGCGGGATCAATCTCGAGAAAATCAATGAGAAAAATGATTGGAAGCCTTTACATGCCTGCTATTTGAAGAAAATAGCACACAAGGGCGCTTATTTGTACTTCGCATGTTGCAACTTTTTGCTTTACAATTCGTTAATATATAGTGACAGTTGTAAAAAATAGGTTCTCTCAGGAAAACTAGGAGGAATTTCACATATGAAATGGATAAAAAAATGGGCGATCAGCAATGGGTCCAGATTGTGGCTGTTTTATGCGGCAATCGGGATGATCTGGTTTAAAACCTATATGGTTCAGCGGTTTCAGCTTGATCTGCCAGTTGAATCGATGTTCCAGGAGTTTATTCTACTCATAACCCCGATCAGTTCATCGCTGCTGCTGCTTGGTTTTGCTCTGTTGTTTATGAGGAAACGAAGCAACCTGGCCGTCATTTTGGTCTCTGTCTTTACGTCGGTTATTTTGATTGCAGACTTGATCTACTATCGTTTCTACACGGATTTTATTACGTTGCCAGTCCTGTTCCAGACGAAGAACATGAGCGACCTCGGAGGAAGCATCTGGGAGCTGTTTCATTTTACAGACCTGTGGATTTTCCTAGACACCATCGTGTTGCTGGTATTGGCGTATGGGAAGAAGGTTCCACAGATTCGCATTCATCGTCCGGAGCTGGTGTCCGTATTCGCCATGGCTATTCTGGTCTTCTTCGTGAACTGGACGATGGCGGAAATGGTTCGTCCACAGTTGCTCACCCGTACATTCGACCGCAATATTGTCGTAAAGAGTATTGGCAGTTACAACTATCATCTCTATGATGTCGTCTTGAATTCGAGAATGAAATCGAAAAAGGTATTTGCAGACAGCGAGGATCTGGTTGATGCGGAGAGTTATTTGAAATCAAGCCCGCAAAACTTGCCTTCGGAACTGCAAGGCATTGCGAAAGGGAAAAATGTATTCCTGATTTCCCTGGAGTCTCTGCAATCCTTTGTCATAGATCGAAAGATGTTTAATCAGGAAATCACCCCGTTCTTAAATGATTTAATAGAAGACAGTTTCTATTTTGAGAACTTCTATCATCAGACGGGTCAAGGAAAAACGTCTGATGCCGAATTCATCATCGACAATTCCCTGTATGGTCTGCCGAGCGGAGCGGTTTACTTCACGCATGCGCAGAATTCGTACACCGGTACGCCTGAGATGCTCAAGGAAGAGGGCTATACCTCAGCGGTCTTCCATGCCAATGACGCTTCCTTCTGGAATCGCGAGCTTATGTATGACAGTATGGGTTATGATGAATACTTTGCGAAGCCGTATTATACGATCAATGAAGAGAATTCGGTCGGCTGGGGGCTGAAGGATATTGAGTTCTTCGAACAGTCCATGCCGCTAGTCAAGTCATTGGAGAAGCCTTTCTACGCGAAGTTTTTGACGCTGACCAATCACCATCCATATGTGATTGAACCAGAGGATGCCATGATTCCGAACTTCACATCAGGGGACGGTTCCTTTGACCGCTATTTTGCGACTGTCCGTTATCTGGATGAGTCCATGAAGCGATTTTTTGAGGAAGTCAAGGCAAACGGCCTGTATGAGGACTCGATCTTCGTGTTGTATGGTGACCATTATGGCATTTCAGAGAATCATAACCGGGCGATGGGAGAATTCTTGAACAAGGAAATTACGCCTTATGATTCCGTGCAATTGCAGCGTGTTCCGCTGATCATTCATATTCCCGGCACAGATGGGGAGCGAATCGATACCGTTAGCGGACAGATTGACATTAAGCCGACGATTCTGAATCTGTTGGGTGTAGAAACACCGCACGGGATGATGTTCGGGCACGATCTGTTTTCCGCCAATCATCCGAATGCAGCGGTATTGCGTAATGGAAGTTTTATCGCTGAAGATGTACTGTATGCACAGAATACGTGTTATGACCGGGAGACAGGCGTAGAAGTGGAAGATGAAGCCTGTGATCCATATCGGGAAAAAGCGGAAAATGATCTTCGCTATTCAGATGAGATTATTTACGGCGACTTGTTGCGCTTCATGCTGCCGGATTCGGACATGACAGAATCAGAGGCTGATGTAGAGGTTACGCCTACTCCATAGTTCATATTCAGAGACAGGCTGCTAAGGCGGCCTGTCTTTTTGCTTGTGTCAAAAAAAGGGGATAACGAGCGTCTGTCGAATTATCTGATACGGTGCCAACTTGCCTGAGGCATGATATACTGGCACTGGAGAACCTGATGAATGGGATCCATAGGGGGAATTCGCAGTGAAAAAATGTCATCAATGTGGAGAATCTATCGAAAATGAGCATCGGTTTTGTGCAGCATGTGGCGCAGATTTGAATCTGCCAAACATAGATCAAGAGACAGACACCACCTATCCTCGCTTTGTCAGCCATACGGAGGAAACAGCGAAGGTTGGCGGAAGCCGCTTCATATTTAAACGTCGTTTCAAACCTATGATCTGGATACCTCTTGCCGTCTTATTCTTATTGGCCATCGTGGCCGTTAGCGGCTGGTTTGTCGGCAGCCACTATACATCTGCCTCATATGCCATTGATCAATTGGAGCAATCGATTGAACAGAAGGATGCCGAGGGCGTTTTGAAATGGCTGGACAATGAAAACAGCGACTTCAAAATTGACGAATCCCAGGTAGATAGTTTTATAGCGGTTATGAATGAACATCGTTCGTTCATGAGCAAGGTATTTGACCAGCTTCGCGCGCAGGAAGCAGCCGACAGCAATACGGACTCCGATCAGAAGCTGAATGTATTCGGCTCCGAAGCGGAAGCGATAAGCGGTGATCAGGCATTCTCGTTTCTGTCCTTGAGACAGGAAGGGAAGAAATGGTTTTTCTTCGACCGCTATGTATTTGACGTACAGCCCTTTTATCTCGAAGTTCAGACGAACTTCAAGGGAACCAAGCTGTATATTAACGATGAGAAGGTAGCAACGGCTGATCGGGTGGATTATCAGCGCCGCTTTGGACCGTATTTGCCGGGAGAATATAAAGTCAAGGCCGTATATGAGGGTGAATACGGCAAGCTTCAAGAGGAATCTGAGGTTGATCTGTTTGAACAAGAGCAAGCGAGCATGGATCTTAGCCTCAATGGGGCGTATGTGATGGTCTTCGCCAGTGATCCAGATGCACAGCTTGTAAGCAACGGCACCGCAGGGGAGACCATTCCAGCCAGTGGGCTGCAGATCGGCCCTGTACCACTGGACGGCTCCATTCAGTTGAAGGCCGTAAAAACGTACCCGTGGGGAGAGGTGGAGAGTCCTGCCTGGTCCATCGAGGATGATCAGGATATCTATCTGGACCTGAATCCGGTTACAGCCCAGTTGCAGGATGAAGTCCAGCAAACAGTGAACGAATTCGCCGTGTCGTGGATTGAGGCGTATACGCAGCTTGATCCTCAGCTTCTGCTGCATGTCGATGAAGAGCGAAGAGCCTTTCACCAGGATGATATGGATGATCTGCTGAAGCAAGGTTTACTCATTACCGGAACACCGAAATCAGCCGAATATGATGTAGAGAGTTTGACGTTCAATCAGTATGAAGACAACATTGAAACTACGATTGATGTTCGGGTTCTCTATGATATGAGTGTGTACTATCAGAATGAAGAACCGGAACTGACGGAGTATGAATATATGTGGAGAGTTTATCTGGATTATGAGGCGGACAGTGGCAAGTGGGTCATCTCGGGTATTGAGAATATGTATGTATTCAATCCAAGCCAGAGCAAGCTTGTCGATCTCTCGAGTACGATTTAATGGGTGGCCAGTACAGGCAGGCATCTATTATGCCAGCATAGATAAAGGCTAAGAAAAAAACGTCTGGCACCATGGGGTCCAGACGTTTTTTTGAGGTTTAAGTCAAAATGCCGAAATAGAGGACGAACAGGACGACAAAGGCACCCAGCGAGACGTAGAGAGGATCATATTTCTCATTTTTCTCGTTGTGAAACGAAAAGATGCATAGCGCGAGTGCCAGCGCCAGACTGAGCAGGGCGAGAAGCAGGACATAGAAACTTAATTCTACACTGACCAGGCTGGCCAGCGCGAGCAGTGTAAACATGGCTGCAGGAACGACCAGATAGGATGCATAACGAACGGTTACTTCCCAAATATCCAGGTTCGTTTTCATCAGTCTGCTAGCCATGTAGGCAAGTCCTGCTCCAGCTGCAATCATAATGGCCATCCCGATGAGCGGCTTGAGGAAGAATTCCACAAACTCATTCCGGTTTTCCGTAAATGAAAAACCGCTATTGACACTAAACAAAGCCTCAAGAAACGGATTCTGCGTAGACATGAGGTAGTAGGCCAGCGAGAAAAGGAACACAAATACGCCCAAATGGATCAGGCCGTTGGTCTTGTCCGTGGCGGCCGTCACCCTTCTGCTGCGCTTGGTGGGTTGCTTGAGATGGGTCAGCAGAAACTGCCCATAGTCCTTTAATGCTGCCACAACGGGATTGGGCGCATCCGGGGCTTTGACGATGGCCGTTTCACTGACCTCGGTGGAAGGCAGGGAAGCAGCGTGTGCCGTTGCCGCTGTTCCCATCGTCGCTGTTTCAGCAGGTGCTGTTCCTGCAGTCGTGCTGAAATGTTGGGCGGTCTCCACGGTTATTTCAGGCTTGTCTTCGACAGGCTCAGGCGTCTTAAAAGCAGGAAATGCTTCCCGGCTCATGGCTGACACAGGTTCGGTTGCAGCACCTGCTTCATACGTCGAGGCCTCAGCTTCATGGAATGATTGAGAAGCGTCCAACTGCTCTTTCATTTCTGCTTGCTCTGTGGTAATCTTTTGTCCGCAAGATGTGCAAAATCTAGCATTCTCAGCTAACGGCTGTCCGCATGCTGTACAAAACATGGATACATCCTCTCCTTTATGTGACGATGGAATATAACTAACAAAGCACTATTCGACAAGAGGTAAAAAAATCCTGCTCGTATTTTGCGGATATCACCATATTTAACCACTTATTATTCGAATGGCAGGGTTGGATATCATATAAACCGTTGTGAAAGAGGTGAAGCATCAACATGAAGAAAAATTTTCCTTCGCACTGGATGATGATTGAACATGATTTCCATGTCGAAGATGATTTGCTCATTCCGTTCGCCCTGGAAGAAGTTATCACGCGGGAGGTTGGGCAAACCGGCATACCTGCCGTACATATGTGGACCCATCCACGCGGATTCGTGATGGGTCTTCGGGATCGCAGACTGCCGGGAGCTGTGCAGGCGATGAGCGGGCTAGAGCAAGAGGGACGCAAAGTCATTGTGCGTCATTCGGGTGGTGCCGCGGTGCCGCTGCATGATGGGGTACTGAATGTGTCGTTTATACATCCCAAGCCGACGGGCTCGATTGATTTCCATCATGACTTTAAGGTCATGGTGGAGTTTTTGGCGGAAGCTTGTCAGAGGCTCGGGGTTCGATTTGAGGTAGGAGAGATTCAAGGCTCGTATTGCCCGGGTGATTATGATCTTGCGATTGGCGGGAGGAAATTTTGCGGGATAGCCCAGCGCCGCCAGACGAAAGCCTATCTGGTTCATGCCTTTATCGTCGTTTCAGGCAGCGGTGCGGAGCTGGCAGAGCGGGTGCGGCAGTTTTACGCGGAGGCATCAGAAGGAGATGATTCGCTGTCATATCCACGCATTGTACCTGCTCAAACAGCCAGCCTGAATGAACTGACGGAAGGCCGGATCGATACGGTCGATACGTTGAAGGAGGCGATTCGTCAGACGGTTTCTGCCCATGCAGACAGACTGACGATGCATGCAAGCTACGCCTCCATCGAACAACCGATCCTGGAGCAAACGGAACAGATGATGGAACAGCTGCGGCAGCGTTACGAAAAACGATAGAGGCTACAGTGCCGTGTCATCCCGATAGAAGAAGGCCAGAGCCTCCGGAATTTCATTTTGCCAGAAGCCCCACAGATGCCGGCCGGGCTTCTCTGTGTAATGGAGACGGGCATTTCGTTCCTCCAGCAGTGTTTGGCACGTTCGATTGAGCGCCAGGAAATCAAAAGTGCCACGGTCCGTTTGAACGGCCTCTTCCTCTGTGCCAATCAGCATGTACATGTGCAAATGAGACAAATCAGACTCCAATTGGAGTCTTTTTTGTGTGGATGGGAGGAAAGCACCGGACAAGCTTATGACCTTTGTGAATAATTCAGGATGATCTAAGACAAGATGAAGAGAGACCGTTCCTCCCAGGGAATCTCCTGCCAGTATGCGTTCTGCCGCCGTGTTTCGAACAGCGTAGTTTTCTTCTACATAGGGAAGCATTTCATGGGCAAAAAAGTGCCGATAAGCTTCATAACGTTGACCGTCTGGCGCATATTCCTCGGTACGCTGGGGCAGGTTGACATCAACGCCCACGATGACAAACGGTTCCATTCCTTCGTCGAGAATCATTTTGGTTGCATGTGTCGCGATCCGGCCAAAGTTGAAGAATTCTTCTCCGTCCTGACAGTAAATGACGGGATAGGAGTTTAGCTCTTCGTATCCGGGGGGTAAGAAAATGCGTAGGGATCTTTCCTGATCCAGTGTGTGGGAGTAGATTTGTTCTTTGACAATGGTGCGTTTGTAATATTTGGCGTCGTCCATGTTCGTCTTCCTTTCCATACTGGTTTAAAAAAAACTTAAAAAATCAAAGAAAGAAGATAGAAATTTAGTGATCTGTATTATATAATTGTTTTAACTGTTATATATGATTTAATATTAAATCCTTAGAATTTACAAGAAAGCCGTCTTAACCTGTTCTAACACAGGAGTCCGAAAATGGTATAACAGAGTAACACACAGTCCAATATTTTGAACGAGGTGAATGGTTACATGAGCAAAATTTCGCATGAGGTTTTCACGGAAGAAGTGAAGCCTTTATCCATTCTTTCACCATCTGGTGAAGTTGTAAACCCGGATTTCATGCCAGAGCTTACCGATGATCAGTTGAAAGAGCTACTCAGAAGAATGGTCTATACCCGCGTATGGGACCAAAGAGCGGTCAGCTTGCAGCGTCAAGGTCGTCTGGGCTTCTACGCACCGGTATCCGGACAGGAAGCATCGATGGTGGGCAGTGAATTCGCTTTGGAAAAAGAAGATTTCGTATGTCCGGGCTATCGCGACATGCCGCAGATTGTATGGCACGGCTTGCCCATGTATCAGGCGTTCCTCTATTCCAGAGGTCATCAGCATGGCGGAGAGATCCCGGCTGACGTCAACGTATTGATGCCGCAAATTATTATCGGCGCCCAGATCGTTCAGAGCGCTGGTGTGGCGATGGGTCTGAAAAAACAAGGCAAGAAAAACGTCGTCATTACGTATACCGGTGACGGAGGAACCTCCCAGGGAGATTTCTATGAAGGCATGAACTTTGCAGGTGCTTTTGAATTGCCGGCCATCTTCATGGTTCAAAATAATGGTTATGCCATTTCCACGCCATTCGCCAAGCAGACTGCTGCGAAGTCCATCGCTCACAAAGCGGCTGCAGCAGGTATTCGCGGTGTACAGGTAGACGGAATGGACGCCCTCGCGGTCGTGAAGGCTGTACAGGATGCAAGAAAGCATGCGCTTGAAGGAACACCAACCCTGATTGAGGCCATTACGTATCGTTTCGGCCCTCACTCCATGTCCGGGGACGATCCTACGAAATACCGGACAAAAGAGGAAGAGCAGGAATGGTCCGAGAAAGATCCACTCGTTCGGATTCGCAAATATGCGGAGAGCAAGGGGCTATGGTCTGAGGAAGAGGAGAATCAGGTTATAGAGACCGCGAAGAAAGACGTAGCAGAGCAGATCAAAAAGGCAGAGACGGTAGACAAGATGACGATCCCTGGCTTAATTGACAGCATGTTCGAAACGACGCCTGCTCATTTGGAAGAGCAGAAAGCTCAATATTCTGCTAAGGGGGATAAGTAAGTCATGGCACAAATGACAATGATTCAAGCGATAAATGACGCAATGCGTGTAGAGTTGGAGCGCGATGAAAAAGTGCTTCTCTTCGGTGAGGACGTTGGAAATGTCGGCGGTGTATTCCGTGCAACGGAAGGATTGCAGAAGCAATTCGGTGAAGATCGCGTATTCGACACCCCGTTGGCCGAGTCGGGAATCGGTGGTTTGGCGATCGGTCTTGGCGTGACCGGATTCCGTCCGATCGCGGAAATTCAGTTCATCGGATTCATTTTTGAAGCCATGGACTCGATCTGTGCGCAAGCTTCCCGTATGCGTTACCGTTCCGGCGGACGTTATAACAGCCCGATTGTATTCCGGACCCCATTTGGCGGCGGTGTGCATGCACCAGAGCTGCATTCAGACAGTCTGGAAGGACTAATGATGCAAACACCGGGAATCAAAGTGGTAATCCCGTCCAATCCATATGATGCGAAAGGCCTTCTGATTTCGGCCATTCGCGATAATGATCCTGTCTTCTTCATGGAGCACCTGAAGCTGTATCGTTCCTTCCGTGGCGAAGTGCCTGAAGGGGAATATACCGTTCCAATCGGCAAAGCCAATGTTGTGAAGGAAGGTTCTGATGTGACCGTGATTGCGTACGGTGCGATGGTACACACGGCACAGAAGGCAGCAGAGGAAATCGAACAATCCCAAGGCGTAAAGGTAGAAGTTATCGACCTTAGAAGCCTTGTTCCACTTGATATTGAAACCATTGTAGCGTCCATTAAGAAAACCAACCGCGCGATTGTCGTTCAGGAAGCACAGAAGTCAGCGGGTGCGGCGGCGGAAATCATCGCCCAAATCAATGAGAAAGCCATTCTTCATCTGGAAGCGCCAGTTCTTCGCGTCACGCCGCCGGATACGGTGATCGGATTTGGAGAGGTTGAGAAACAGTGGTTGCCAGATCCTGCAAGAGTAATCAAGGGCATTCAGGAAGTCTTGGACTTTTAATTCGGGATAAGAGCGCAAAGGAGGACAAACAAGGTGGGAATTTTCCAATACAAGTTTCCAGAGCTGGGTGAAGGGTTGACGGAAGGCGAAATCGTCAAATGGAACATCAAGGCTGGAGACAAGATCGAAGAAGATGACATCATTATGGAGGTGCAAAACGACAAGGCTGTCGTGGAAGTGCCTGCTCCGGTTACAGGAACGGTAAAAGAAGTGAAGGTGGAAGAGGGAACGGTCTGCACGGTGGGAGATATCGTGGCACTGTTTGAAGTAGAAGGCGAAGTAGAAGGCGGCGGCGAAGCAGCTGCAGAACCTGAAGCAGCCTCTGCGGCCCCTGAGAAAGCCAAAGAAGAAGAGAAGAAAGAAGAGCCAGCCGCTGCTCCTGCAGCTGCGGGAAATGCAGCGGATATTGATCCGCGTGAAGTACTGGCAACACCGAGTGTCAGAAAGCTCGCTCGCGACAAAGGCGTGGATATCCGTCAAGTTCAGGGTACAGGCAAAAGCGGAAAAATCACCAGGGAAGACGTGCTCTCCTTCGCAAATGGTGATGCTCCTGCAGCAACAGAAGAGAAACAGGAAGCAGCCTCGGGCAAAGCGCCGTCTGCTCCGGCTGTTCCACAAGGAGATCGTCCGGAAGAACGCGTAGCGCTGAAAGGCATTCGCAAGGCGATTGCAGGCGCGATGACCAAATCCGTCTACACAGCTCCGCATGTTACCATCATGGACGAAGTAGACGTGACCAAACTGGTAGAGCTTCGCAAGAAAGCAAAGCCGGTTGCAGAGCAAAAGGGTGTCAAAATTACGTATCTGCCTTTCATCGTGAAGGCGCTAGTAGCGGCTGTGCGTGAATACCCGGCGCTCAATGCTTCCATCGATGATGAGAAGAGCGAGATCGTATACAAGAAATATTACAATATCGGAATTGCTACAGATACAGACAATGGTTTGATTGTGCCAGTTATTGAGCATGCAGACCGCAGAAATATCTGGAACATCGCAGATTCCATCCGTGATCTGGCGACGCGTGGCCGTGAAGGCAAGCTGGCTCCTAATGAAATGAGAGGCAGCACGATCAGCATTACCAATATTGGTTCTGCAGGCGGCATGTTCTTCACTCCGGTTATCAATCATCCGGAAGTTGCAATCCTGGGTACAGGCCGTATTTCGGAGAAACCAGTTGTCAAAGATGGCGAGATCGTTATCGGTCAAGTGATGAACCTGTCCTTGAGCTTTGACCATCGTCTGATTGATGGTGCGACCGCTCAATATGCCATGAACTATATCAAGAAGTTGCTTGAAGACCCAGAAATGCTTGTCATGGAGGTGTAAGGAATCATGGTAGTAGGAGATTTTTCAACAGAAGTAGATGTTGTCGTTGTTGGAGCCGGTCCAGGCGGATATGTCGCTGCGATTCGTGCAGCCCAGCTCGGTAAATCAGTCGTAATTATTGACAAGGGAACAGTAGGCGGCGTATGTCTGAACGTAGGCTGTATTCCTTCCAAGGCATTGATCTCTGCTGCACATCGTTACGAGAACATTGTCCATTCCGAAGAGATGGGCATGACTGTGGAAGGTGTGAAAGTTGATTTCGCCAAGGTTCAGGAATGGAAGCAGGGTGTCGTCAACAAGTTGACTGGCGGTGTCAGTTCCTTGCTGAAAGGGAACAAGGTTCAGGTCGTGCAAGGCGAAGCCTATTTTATAGATGAGAATACCGTTAGCGTCAGCAATGAGGATGACAGCCAGCGGTTCAAGTTCAATCACTGCATTATTGCGACCGGTTCACGCCCGATTGAGCTGAAAGCCTTCCCGTATGGTGAGAAGATCATTTCCTCAACAGGCGCGCTTGTGTTGCAGGAAATTCCAAAGAGCATGGTTGTCATCGGCGGCGGATATATCGGCATTGAGCTGGGTCAAACCTATGCCAAGTTTGGAACGAAGGTGACGATTTTGGAAGGTTCCGATGCGGTTCTCCCAGGCTTTGAGAAGGATATGACGCGTTATGTGTCCAAAAACCTGAAGAAGCTGGAAGTGGACGTGCATACCGAGGCGATGGCCCAGGGGTATACGGAAACAGACGAAGGTATGGAAGTCTCCTTCACGGTAAAAGGGGAAGAGAAGAAAGTGACGGCTGAATACGTACTCGTTACGGTAGGTCGTCGTCCAAATACAGACGAAATCGGGCTGGAAGGCATCGGCTTGAAGATGACCGATCGCGGATTGATCGAGATCGACAAGCAGTGCCGCACCAGTGTCAAGAACATCTATGCGATCGGGGACATCGTAGAGGGCTTTGCGCTTGCGCATAAAGCTTCTTATGAAGGCAAGATCGCGGCAGAAGTATTGGCCGGTCAAAATAGTGTGATCGATTACAAGGCGATTCCTGCTGTTGTATTCTCCGATCCGGAAATGTCCAGTGTCGGCATTACCCAATCTGAAGCCAAGGCTCAGGGAATTGAAGTCGAGATCGGCAAGTTCAATTTTGCTGCCAATGGTCGCGCATTAGCGATGAACTCGGCTGAAGGGTTTGTGAAGATCATTGCGGACAAGAAAACAGGCGTGGTCCTGGGTGGACAGGTCGTTGGACCGGAAGCGTCCAACCTGATTGCGGAGCTGGGTCTTGCCGTAGAAACCGCGATGACACTTGAGGATGTTTCCTTGACGATCCATGCGCATCCAACGCTCGGTGAGATCGTCATGGAATCTGCGGAAGGCGCGCTCGGACACGGCGTCCATCAAATGTAATCGAATGCTCATACCGAAAGCAGATCAAAAGCGGACCCTGTTTATGGTTCGCTTTTTCTGCTGAATGCTGCCCTGCAGAGGCATAATATGCACGGGGGCAGCGTACATATCCCGGGTAAGGGCAAGCGTTAACGTCCCCTCTCCGGGGCTTCTCCCAAACAGTTGAAACCAGATGGAGAATACAACGTATAAGTAAGGTAGTTTAATGACAGAAAGGGGATCAAACATGGATCAGGATCAATTCGGTTCCCAAAACCGAAATCAAAATTTTGAAATGCCGAAGCTGCCGAAAGGGCTGATCAAGAAAGTGATCATCGGCTTGATTATCGTGGTGCTGTTAGCGTTTGGAACGACCATGTTCTATACCGTAGAGGAGCATGAGAAAGCAGCCATCCTGACATTCGGACAATTTTCCGGCACCTCTGACGCCGGATTGCACTTCAAGCTTCCCTATCCGATTCAAGATGTTGTAATTGTACCGGCGAATCGGACACAGAAAACGTATATCGGATACCGTGACTACAATGGACAGATTGAAGTGGTGGAAGAGGAAGCGCTCATGATTACAGGGGATGAGAACATCGTTTCCGCGGATGCCGTCGTCGAGTGGAAAGTAAACAATCTGGAGCATTACCTGTACAATATTGAAGACCCGGAGCAGTTTCTTCGCAATTCCGCCAGCGCCTCCATCCGTTCCGTTATTGGGTCGTCCAAGCTCGATTTTGCGATCACAGATGGAAAGACCGTCATTCAGACGGAGGTAAAACAGAAGCTGGAAGATCTGCAAACCCGTTATGAAACCGGCATTCAGATTATCGACCTGAAATTCCAGGATATCGAGCCGCCAGAAGGTGAAGTTCAGCAGGCATTTAAGGAAGTAACCAATGCCCGTGAAGAGAAGAACACGAAGATAAACAATGCCCAAAATTACAAGAATGACAAGCTGCCAAAAGCACGCGGGGAAGCACAGGCACTCATCGAGAATGCGGAGGCAGAGAAAAAATCCCGTGTACTGAATGCACAAGGGGACGTAGCGAAGTTTAACGCCATTTATACCGAATATGCCAATAATCCTGGGGTTACGCAGCGTCGTCTCATTCTGGAGACGCTGGAGAAGATCATGCCGAATGCCCAGATTATTGTAACGGATCAGAGCGACAGCACGGTTAACTATTTGCCGCTCAACGATTTCCTGAAAGCACCGAAGAAAGGAAGTGACGCACAATGAAGAAAAGCTGGATTGGGGTCCTCATCGGAGCCGTTATCGTCTTGATCCTGTTCTTTTCCTCGGTCTTCATTGTGAAAGAAGGCGAGATCAAGGTCGTCTTGCAGTTCGGTGAAGTTCAGGATATTCGGGATACACCAGGCATTCAGTTTAAAATTCCGTTTATTCAGTCCGTCAGTGCTCTGCCGAAATATCAAAAAATATACGACAGCGAGCCGACTAGCATTTTGACCAAGGACAAGAAGCCGATTATCGTAGACAACTATACGATCTGGCGTATTCGCGACCCACAGAAATTTCTGCAAACGCTGCAGACGGTTGAAAGTGCGGAAGGCCGAATCGGAGATGCGGTGTATAATACCGTTCGCAGAAAGCTGTCGGAGATTGAATACGGCAACATCATCAGTGAAGATACGGCACGCGGAAATCTCAACGTTGAAGTGACAAAAGAAGTCGCCACCATTCTGGAGCGTGACGGATACGGTATCGAGATTACAGATGTTCGAATCAAACGTACCGATCTGCCAGAAACGAACAAACAGAGTGTATACAACCGGATGATCTCTGACCGGAAAGCGATTGCGGCTCGTTATCTCTCTGAAGGGGATGAGGAATCCCGTAAAATCACCTCCAATGCCGACCGTCAAGCCAAGGAAATTATTGCACAGGCCCAGGCCGATTCCAAGCAAATTATTTCCGAAGGTGAGCAGGAAGCGGCCAAAATCTACAACCAGTCCTATGGCAAGGACCCTGAGTTCTACAGTCTGTACCGGACACTGGAGAGCTATGGCACGACCCTCAACGGCGATCCAATTATCATGCTGCCGATCAACTCTCCATATGCGAGAATTTTGATGGGTGAGGAATAGCTTGGGATAACAAAAGAAGGTGGCAGGAGCCTAATCGCTCTGTCACCTTCTTTTCGTATTTATCCTAGATGCCATTTCATATTCTGATGATTGATCTTCTATTTCTCCGCATGCATGCTTGTATCAATCGAATAAGGGGCGTTCTTTCAATTGCTTACGATTCCGATTTAGCGTGTACGTTCTTCTCCTCCATCATAGCGGCAAATGCCGGATCATCGATCAACTTGAACAGCGCCTGTGTGCCGCTGTCTGCATCTCCTGATTCTGCCAATAGCTCATACAATGACTCGGCCAGGGCCAAGCCAGGGGTCTTAATCTTCAGCGCTTGGGCGGATTCCAGTGCAATCTTCATATCCTTGATAAAATGCTTCACATAAAAGCCAGGTGAGAAATCGCCTTGGATCATCCGAGGGCCTAATTGACTGAGTGACCAGCTGCCGGCAGCGCCGGATTCGATGCTCTTCAGAACGTTCATCGGATCAAGTCCCGCCCGCTTCGCATACGCCAAGGCTTCACAGACGCCCATCATATTGGAGGCGATGGCAATCTGGTTACTCATCTTCGTATGCTGACCGGCTCCAGCACCTCCTTGGTGCACGATGTTCGTGCCCATAGCTTGCAAGAGTGGTCGTACCGCATGGAAGGCATCCTCGTCCCCACCCACCATGATGGACAGCCGGGCTTCCCTCGCGCCAATATCTCCGCCGGATACCGGCGCATCCAGCGCGTGAATTCCCTTCTTCCTGGCTTCGGCATAGATTCTTTCCGCCAAAATCGGACTGGAGGTGGTCATATCCATGACGTAAGTTCCCTTCCGGGCATGCTGAAGAATTCCCTGCTCGCCCAGATACACTTCTTCTACATCCTTGGGATAGCCAATGATGGTAATGAGGACATCCACCTGCTTGGCAAGCTCAGCCGGGGAATGGCTCCACTCGGCTCCCATGTCCAGCAATTCCTGGGCCTTTGCACTCGTTCGGGTATACACCGTTAGCTTGTACCCGGCCTTGATCAGATTGGCTGCCATCCCCCGTCCCATCACGCCGGTTCCGATAAAACCAATTCGAACATCCGTATCGATTGTCATAGCGAACTCTCCTTCAAGGTAATGGTTAAGGTTCTTCTGCTGCCGTTCAGCTACGTGCTAGGGTCACCGTGGCGGTTCCGATAAGCGCTTATCCAAGCTTACCAACTGAACGCAGATACACAGGACTTCAATGGCTTTCTCCAACTCTTCCAGGGAAGGGTAGGTGGGCGCAATTCGGATATTGCGGTCCCGGGGATCTTGTCCGTACGGGAATGTAGCCCCTGCGTGCGTCAGTGTTACACCGGCTTGCTTAGCCATAGCCACTACTTCTCGGGCACAGCCGTCTAAGGTGTTGAGGCTGATGAAATACCCGCCGTTCGGCTTGCTCCACGTAGCAATGTTCATGTCGCCTAATGCTGCTTCCAATTTTTGCAGCACGACATCGAACTTGGGTTTAATAATAGCCGCATGCTTCTCCATATGCTGTTTCATTTGAGCTGCATTTTTCAAAAAACGGACATGCCGCAACTGATTCACCTTATCGGGGCCTATAGTTTGTATGGAAAGCTTTTTGCGAATGAATGTCAAATTGTCTTCGCTGGCCGCCATCACCCCGATCCCAGATCCGGGAAAAGTCACCTTAGAGGTAGAGGTATACATAAACACACGATCCGGATGTCCGGCTTCCTTACAAGTAGCCAAGATATTCTTGAGCTCATCCGGCTGATCCGTTAAATGATGAACCGTGTAGGCGTCATCCCAGAAAATTCGGAAGTCCTTGGCTTTCGTACGCATGGTCGCAAGCCGGTCTACCGTACGGTCGGAATAGGTGATACCTTCCGGGTTGCTGTATTTTGGGACGCACCAGATCCCTTTGATCTGATCATCTTCAGCTATCAAACGTTCCACTTGATCCATATCTGGTCCTTCCGGTGTGAGATCTACGATGATCATTTCAATCCCGAGCAGTTCACAAATGGCGAAATGCCTGTCGTATCCGGGACTAGGGCACAAAAACTTGACTTTGGGGAGTCGTCCCCACGGTAGCTCGCTGCCCGGCAGACCGAACAGCATCGCGTTCGTAATCGTATCGTGCATCATGTTCAGGCTCGCATTTCCGCCGATGATAACTTCCTGCGGACTCACGCTCAGCACTTCAGCGAATAATTCTTTCGCTTCAGGAAGGCCGTCAAGACCTCCATAATTGAGACAATCCGTGCCGTCTCTGGCTTGAATCGGTTCCTTGGCGTCCAGGATGGTCAGCAGTTCCTTGGAAAGCTCCAGCTGTTCAGGACACGGCTTCCCTCTGGACATGTCTAGCTTTAACTCTTGGTTCTGGTATTCCTGATAGCGGAACCGCAAGTTCGTATAGAGACCCTTTAATTCCTCTTCACTTCGTTGTAGATCGTCTATCCTATTATCCATATTTGCCTCCTTGGTTAACTGTCGTTATCATCCTTTGTATTCCACAATACCATTTTATAAGCGGTTACGGCCAGTTGAGAACGGAATGATCGCGGTCACTCTTTATTTTTTCTTCATGATATCCCAGATGTTTGATCAGGGAGTAAATTCAGAGCGAAGAAGAATCTTCGATGGTTGATCATCCCGACACAGAATATAAGAAGACCCCAGGTATGTGTCAGAGATCATAAATAGATAAGTCAATCCATTCGAACTCTTCTGAATGGCATGAGGGGTAATGTCGCTTGTACCCTCTACGCATGTATATCCAGTACATATCACTCATCTATCTGCACCGCGAGCTTTTTGAGTTTCATATCGTAGGCTTCCAGCAAGCGCGATCAGCAATAAAATGCATCAAATAAAAAAGTGAGTCGATAGATTTTCGACTCACTCTGTTTGGACTTGCTGCGATTTAATTGACTGTCGATACTTCAATCTTCTCATCCGTGAAGTTTCTCAAGATGGAGACTTCTACGCGGCGGTTTTGTTGTCTGCCCGCGTTGGTTGAGTTGTCCGCGATGGGATGATACTCTCCATAGCCGATCGGACTAAAGTTCTTCGGATCGAGACTGGTATTCCCGAGAATAATCTTCATAAAGTTCAGGGCTCGCTTGGAGCTTAGATCCCAGTTGGACGGAAATTCCTCGGTACTGATCGGCACGTTGTCCGTATGGCCTGCTACCAGCACTTTGTATTCCGGGTAGCCCTCCAGCATCTGGCCGATCGCCTTGGCGACCTTTTCTGCTTCTGATTTGACGGATGCGCTGCCGGACGGGAACACGGCATTGTCACGAATCGTAATCATCAGGGAGGACTGGTTGAGCTTTGTGCCAAGCTGGCTCGTGAGGCCGTTTTGGGCAATGTATTGATCCAATTGTTTTTTCAGCGTTTCCAGTTCCTGCTGCTCTTTCTCCATGAGCGCCTTGCGGGCTTCTTCTTCCTTTATACGTTCCTGCTCGGCTGAATCCGGTGCCTGAGCCGTATCCGGATTATTGTTGTTGTTTTGTCCGGCCTGGCCAGGCGGTTCTTCGTATTCGGCTTCTGAATCGCCGGGGTCGCTATCTACCCCTAGATCGCTGATCTGAACGGCACTGGTAGAATCGAAGAAGCTGGCGCCTCCATTGAATGCTGAATTCATGGATCGCTTAAGTTCATCGAATTTTTTCTGATCAATCTGACTGGAGGCAAATAATACAATAAAAAGGGCAAGTAGCAGGGTCAGCAAATCGGCATAGGGAATCAGCCACGTCTCATCGATATGCTCTTCATGATGCTCCTTGCGCTTCTTCATTTAGTCCCTCCCCTTTCGGGTCCTCATCTGCCTGTTTGCGTTCTTCAGGTGTCAGGAACACAGACAGTTTCTGGCTGATTGCAATGGTGGAAACACCGGACTGGATCGACAGCAAGCCTTCTACCATCATGAGCTTGATATCAACCTCCTGCTTCGACAGGCGCTTCAGCTTGTTCGACATCGGATGCCACAAGACATACCCGGAGAAAATACCGAACAGGGTCGCAACGAAGGCCGCAGCAATCGAATGACCGAGCTTGTCAATATCGGACAAGTTCCCCAGCGCTGCGATCAGACCGACAACGGCCCCTAGCACCCCGAGTGTAGGGGCGTATGTACCTGCTTGCTGAAAAATGGAAGACCCGATGCGATGCCGATCTTCCATGGCTGAAATATCTTCCATCAATACGTCACGAACAAAGTCGTGATCATTTCCATCAATAATCATCCGCATCCCGCTGCGGAGAAAATCATCATCAATTTCCTCGATTTTCCCTTCCAGCGCCAATAATCCTTCTCTTCTCGTAATGGATGCCCATTCGACAAAAATCTGAATCAGTTCTTTTTTGGAGAGCAGCTTTCGCTCTACAAAGATTAGCTTGAACAACTGGGGCATTTTCTTCATATCTGACATCGGAAAGGCGACAAACAACGAGGCGGCAGTCCCTCCGAAAATTATCAGCAGAGCGGCATAGTTTAAGAGAACGCCGACACCGGCTCCTTTCAACACCATCCCCAAACCAATTGATATGACGGCAAGACCAATACCGATAATGGACGACTTTTCCATACATACACTCCTTCAGTCTGCATAATCCGCATAGGTAGTGATTCGACAAGAGGGGTCAAAATCCTTCCTGCTGCGCTCCTTCTGTCGAACCAAATTGGGTAAATACAAAAGACCTATTTTCATTCATTTACAAATGCTTAAACTGTGGCTAACAATCTCTTAATACGCATGACGTAGGCTGGGATAGAGTATGAGAGTGATAGAATGGAGGAATAGGAGCAAATGATGAAAAAAATCCTTACGGGTATCATCGGTAGTCTGTTGCTGGCACAATCTGTACTTGTAGGTACGGCAGGTGCAGCGGAGCAGGGACTTGCACAGGCATCAGGATCACCAGGTCTGTCCATTCAGTACATTGCACAGTACAGCAGTGGTGCAGAGGTGGATGAGGGCGGAACGGAGATTGTGGCGTATGACGCGAAGACCGCTCAACTATTTTCCATTAACGGAGCAGAGAAGGCGTTGGAAATCCTGGATTTGTCCCAGCTTGAAGGTGGAGATGCCTTTACAAGCCTTTCGCTCACCAAACAAATCAAACTCGCAGATCTTGATGAACAGCTTGCACAAGTCAGTGATATGACCAGCGTAGCCGTCAGCCCGCAAGGCGATTATGTCGCCGTTTCTGTGCCCGCTGAACCGAAAACAGACGCAGGTTATGTCGTCTTCTTTCATATGGACGGCAAGTATGCTGGTCATGTGGAGGTCGGATCGCTGCCGGATATGGTGACGATTACTTCGGATGGCAAGCAGGTGGTCGTAGCCAATGAAGGTGAGCCCAGCGATGATTTGACGCTCAATCCGAAAGGGTCAGTCTCGATCATTTCCATAGATAACGGATTGGATACAGTTACACAGGAAGATGTGACCACCCTATATTTCCAAGGAAATATCAAGGGATTGGATCAGGTTCGAAAAGTGAATCCGGATGCCACGCTCGCGGAGGATGTGGAGCCGGAATATGTACGCATTGACGGCAACGATCAGAAAGCGTATGTCGGGTTGCAGGAAAATAATGCGATTGCGATCGTAAACCTGGAGACCTTGAAGATCGAGTCTGTACATAACCTCGGTTACAAGGACATGTCCATGGAAGCAAACGGCATGGATGCTTCAGACAAGGATGATCGCATCCACATTACACCTTATCCGGTACTAAGCATGTATCAGCCCGATACCCTGGCCCTGCTTGAGCAAGATGGGGAGACCTATTTGCTGACAGCCAACGAAGGGGATGCCATGGATTATCACGGTTTTTCAGAGGAAGCGCGCGTGGCAGATATCGCCGATCAGGTGATGCTGAATGAAGCGCGATTCGCTGGCTTTTCGCAGGAGGAACTGGATGCCTGGGTGGAAGCAGGCGGTTTGACGGACCCGGCACAGCTTGGACGCTTGAAGGTGACGACTTCCGCGCCGGTTAACGCAGAGGGAAAATATGAAGCCATTTATGGTTATGGAGCTAGATCTTTCTCGATCTGGAACACGAAGGACATGTCCCAGGTGTATGATAGCGGCAACGACTTTGAAAAACGGACCGCTGCGATCATCCCAGACTACTTCAATTCAGATAACGATGAGAATGAAGCAGACAAGCGCAGTGATGACAAAGGACCGGAGCCGGAGGCCATTGCAGTTGGAGAGCTGGATGGTTCATCGTATGCGTTTGTCGGACTGGAACGCACGGGCGGCATCATGGTGTATGATGTGACCGATGTGACGCAGCCAGCCTTCGAACAATATGTGACGACTCGACGTTACGAAGGGGAAGACATTGCGGGGGATGTAGCCCCTGAAGGGATGATCTTTGTTTCTTCTGAGCACAGTCCGACCGGGGAAGCCTTGCTGATCGCTGCGCATGAAGTGAGCGGAACGATTGCGATCTATGAAGTAAAGACGAAGCCGATGCATGCTTCCATTACCATTTTGCATACGAACGATTCGCACGCCAGAGTATTCGAAGGGAAATATGACGGCATGGGATTTGCAAAACTGGCTACACTCGTTGAGCAATACCGGGATATGAATGAGCATACGCTGCTTCTGGATGCCGGAGACACCCTGCACGGAACGAATTTTGCTACACTCGTTCGCGGTTCCAGCATTGTAGAGGTACTGAATGAAATCGGCTATGACGGTATGGCGCCAGGCAATCATGATTTTAATTATGGATATGAGCGGTTGAAGGAACTGGAGAAAGAAATGAACTTTCCGCTGTATAGTGCCAATGTTCGAGACAAGGCAACGGGTGAACGTGTATTTAATCCGTATGTCATTGAAGAGATAGATGGATTGAGACTGGGTATCTTCGGTCTCAGCACACCGGAAACCCATTACAAAACCCATCCGAAAAATGTAGAGCATCTCCTGTTTACGGACCCGGTCGTTGAGGCACAGGGAATGGTGCAAATCCTGGAACGTCAAAATGTGGATGCCATTATTGCGGTTACACACTTGGGGATTGACGAGTCCAGTACCGATACCAGCATCAAAGTGGCAGAAGGCGCACCGGGCATTGATCTGATCGTCGACGGTCACAGTCACACGACGCTGGTTGAAGGTCTGGAAGGGGCGAACGATACCCTGATCGTGAGCAGTGGAGAATATACGAAGAACCTCGGAGTGGTAGAACTGACCTTCGAAGCAGGTGAGTTGACAGATGCTGCATCCAGGCTCATCTCCAAGGAAGAAGCAACCGACGTAGCGGAACATCCGGAAGTGGTAGAGGTTCTGCAGCGGATTGAGAAGGAACAGGAAAAAGTTTTGTCGCAGGTAGTTGGAAGCACGAAGGTCATCCTGGATGGGGAGCGCGAGCAGGTGAGAACCGGAGAGACCAATCTGGGTAATCTGATTACCGATGCGATGCTGCATATGACCCGTGCCGATGTGGCCCTGACAAACGGAGGCGGTATCCGTGCTTCGATTGAAGCCGGTGAGATAACCAAGGGAGATGTGATCACCGTATTGCCTTTCGGAAACTATATCGTGACCAAGGAAGTGACCGGGGAGCAGATTATAGCAGCACTGGAGAACGGTGTTTCGGCCTATCCGGAGGCGAAGGGTGCCTTCCCGCATGTTGCCGGCATGACCTATCAGATTGATGCCAGCAAACCGGCAGGTGAGCGGGTGCATCACGTGAAGATCAAGGGGCAGCCGATCGACTTGAAGGCTAGCTATGTGCTGGCAACGAACGATTTCTTGGCCGCAGGTGGAGATGAGTACGAGATGTTTACCGCTTCGCCCATTCTAAATGAGTATCCGGCTTTGGATGAAGCCCTGATCACGTATATTCAGGAGCGCGGCGAAGTAAAGAGCAAGGTCGAAGGTCGGATTACAGCTGCAAAGGCCTCACAGGCAGACAGCAAGCCGGAGCTAGCCCTTCCGCAGCATCCAGATGACAAGCCGGCTCAACAGCCGAAGGTCTATGTAGTACGGGCCGGTGACACGCTATATCGCATTGCGATCCGACATGGTGTAACCTGGCAGGAAATTCAGGCACTCAATAAACTCAGCAACCCGCACCTGATTTATCCGGGGCAGAACATTCAAATTCCTGCTTCCTGATTATGATTTGACTGATCGACGGGAGTCACGAGCCAAACGAATCACAAACGACGATGAGCGAAGCATGGGACCATGGATGAGGATGGCCTATCACAAAGCGTATAATCAGACCTCAGACGAGAGCGTGCAGGCGAAAGTTCCTGCATGCTTTTTGTCATGACAATGGCCAGGAGATCGGTTTTATTGGGGCAATCAGAGCTGGATTGGCTTGCTCCGCCGCTTGCAGTGTGGTAAAAGTAAAGCATAGATCTGCAGCATGAAGGAGTGAACTTGAATTGGGCGTTAAATTTGGCAGGGAATATTCAGATATTCATCAGGAACTGGCTGATGCCATTCGTCAGGTGGAAGGATTTTATGCATTTTTTGAAATGGAGCGCACAGACTGGGAAGCACAGACCGAGCAAGAGCAGGCTGAACTGGCCGGCACACTGGCTGATGACTTGTTTTATGCGCTGGGAGAGGACCCCGTCATTGAAATTGGGGAAGGAAAACTGGTGTATGACCGCTCGAAGCACGTCATTTGTGTCGAGCAGCAGGATACGGTTCAGATCGTCAGACTCGTTTAAATCGGTGTTTCGCATGACCTCATAACAGGAAATGAACCTCGCTCCTGACAAGGGCGGGGTTTTGTTATGCATAAACGAATTTCGACTGGGAAAAAATTCAAAAGCAACTTTCAACCCGCAGACCGCGTATCCATATATAGTAGAAAGGCCACGGAAAGAGAAGGACTGGAAGGAGAGAGAGCATGAAGGTGAAAAAATGGCTAGTCCCGTTGGGGCTGTGCTTGATCCTGAGCCTGCTGCTGGCAGGATGCGGGAACGAAAATGAGGGCAATGAATCGGCCAATCTTCCTGGTGAGGATTCCACATTGAATGTGATTGGTGGAGATTCGAATACGAATGAAGAGGTGCCTGCTGATGATGCAGGGGAAGAACAACTGAGTACAGAGGAGCAAGTCATGCAGGCTGCGGGCGAAGTGTTACCTATTCTGGCGGATCAGCAGATCGATCAACTGGTAGAATGGGTTCATCCTGAAAAGGGCATACGCTTCAGTCCCTATGCTTATGTCAATGTAGAGGATCATCAACAGTTCAGTCCGGAAGAGCTCATGCAGGCGTGGGAAAGCAAGGAGAAGCGGGTGTGGGGCTCTTTTGACGGAAGCGGGGAGCCGATCGAACTGACGGTGGAAGCGTATATGAAAACCTTTGTCTACGACGCTCCGTTTCTGGAGGCCGATGATGTCGGCTACAATCACCGGATCGGTCAGGGAAATACCGTTAATAATGCCTTCGAAGCTTATCCGAATGCCAATCTTGTGGAATACCATATCGCAGGAATGGATGCGTCACTGGAAGGAATGGACTGGCGCAGTCTCAGACTGGCTTTTGAAAAACACGAGGGAAGCTGGTATCTCGTAGGGATTATTCATGACCAGTGGACCATTTAGCAGCATGCAAGTACGTATACACGTGTGCATATATCTGTGAACATACCGCTAAGGAGAAGAGCTGGGCAGCCTCTCCTTAGCGGTTTTCTTGTTCAGGATTCGATTTTGCTTTGCTGAGGATGCCCTTATATACTTCAATGGCTCGGGCGCGGGAGTTTTTCAAGTCCACGATCGCACGTGGCTGGGGCAGATGAATATCTCGGTCCGGTAGCGCAGCCAGATGAGGCAGCCATTTGCGGAGATATCGACCGTCGGGATCGAATTTCTGTGACTGGCTGACCGGATTCATCACTCGAAAATAGGGGGAGGCATCATAGCCGAGTGAAGAAGACCACAGCCATCCACCGCGGTTGAGGGTGTTGTCATAGTCCGCCAGCTTGTAACGGAAGTAGGTTTCCCCCAGTGGAAAGGGACAGAGCAGATTTTTGGTGAAAAACATGGCGGTGATCATGCGCAGTCGGTTGGGCATTTCTCCGGTTTCATTCAGTTGGGTCATGGCCGCATCTATAATCGGAATGCCGGTCTGTGCAGTGGCCCATGCCTGAAAATGATGATCGCTCAGCTGCTCCAAGTCATAGTGCTTCTCGTACTCGAAGTAAAAGGGGTCCAGCATGGCCTGGTACAGGTAAAAGTCCCGCCATGCCAGTTGTCTGCGCCAAACACTGTGCGCTGGATATTCCATCATTTGCTGATACACCTCGCGGATGGAAAGGGCCCCCACATTGAGGTGACGGCTGATTCCGCTTGTAGCCTCTTCATGCCCATACCGATCTCGTCTCTGTTCATAATGGAGCAGTGCTTCATCGAGAAAAGTGGTGAGTCGTTCTTCGGGTTGCAGCCGCACGGCTTCCGGTTCCATTTGCTTGAGCGTTTGTTCGAGGGCTTCAGGCATCTCATAGGCGTGGAGCCGAGCATCGTGCACATGGAATGAGGCGGGATGGAGGTGCCGGATATGGGTCGTGTAGGGAGCGGGTGTGTACGTATGCATGTACGCGCTCCATTTATTGAAAAAAGGCGTAAAGACCTTATAAGGTTCGGTGCGATGGGCATAAGACTGGAAATCAGCAGGGTCCATGAGCAGATGATCGAGGAGGAGCGTCCATCTGGCTCCCTTGCCCTCTACCACTTTCTTTAATTCACGATCGCGTTGCTTACCGTATGGGGTGACATCACGATGGGCGACGACCTCGCCTGCTGAAGTATGGTCCAGAACCTCTGCGATGATGTCTGCTGGTGAGCCGTACAGGATATAGAATGGATGCTTCCATTTCTCATAGGCCTGCTTGAGGGCTGTCAAATGCAGCAAAAAGTTGCGACCGCTGTGCTCATTTGCACGGTTTTTGCGAAGTAGAAAGGGGTCAAGAATAAACAGATGAATGCTCGGCTGGTTGGTACGAACGATATACTCGAAGGCAGCCAGATCCTGGACTCGCAAATCACGTCGATGAATAAAAATAATCAACTGGGCATCCCCCTGTTCGTTTCAGTGTCCTACGCTAAGGGTAATGGAAGAAGAGAGGAAATACAAATAAAAAAGCACAGTTCGGGAACTGTGCTTTTCGGCCTATGCCATACATGCATATAGGTCAGATATAAAGGGTGCTGGGTCAGCCAGCTTGTTTTGCGTCTTTTTCCTCTACATCTATGGCGATGCGCTCATAGTAATAGAGCCCGAGAATACGGCGGGATTTTACATATCGCTTGGCATAGTAATCTTCATTCATACTGCTGATCATCACACCGCTGTTGGAAGCATGTGCAAACTGATCATTTCCAAGGTAGATGCCCACATGGGAGATACCCTGTCCGCTCGTATTGAAGAATACCAGGTCTCCGGCCCGCATATTTTCCTTGGCTACCGGATTGCCTTTGTAGGACTGCCCTTTGGACCAGTGCGGCAGTTCAATGCCAAACTGGGCAAATACATATTTCGTAAAGCCGGAACAATCGAAGCCATCCGGGTCTTCGCCGCCCCATTTGTAATCAATGCCAATCAACTTGTTGATTTCTTCTTCCAGTGGAGAGGCTGCACTTGCCTGAACAGAAAAAGCAAACATAAATACAAATAAAAGCAGGATGATGCGACGAGACATTTTCAACACAAATACCCCTTCCATTGCCTGCGAGGTTAGCTGATGGGTTCGGTTGAAGGTTCCCTATGACGATACATGCTGCGTCGTCAATTCACCCGGAGTGGTTCCCCCGCTTCCCAATTAAGGGAATTCGGCATGCTTCAATTTTAGTGTGACATAAGGGTATTCGCTTTGAAAGCCTTTTCTCCTGCTTTCAACGACAATTTTTTTATTTTTTGCTTCGTTTTCATGCCTTGCGCTTCATTATTTTTCTATTTTTTGTATCCATAGGGAATAGTGGCTGCCAATTTCCCAGAACCGAAACAGTACACGCACGAGATGGAAGCATTGATAGAGGATCAGCGCCATGAATCCTGCCATTACCCAGGAAATGAAATGCGAGGCGCCCCAGATGAAGATCATGGCCGTAAGCAAGATTAGGCTGAGCGGGAGCAGACGATGAAGCAGTTGAATGAGCATGACACCGCCCTGCAGTAGACGGATACCGCTTAACAGCCGAAGCTGATTATACATGAAGAGGACGGACAAGCTGAGTACATAGAGGATGTAGAGCGATAGCGAAAGCCCGATCTCCTGGAAATAGCTGCTCCAGTCCGCCTGTCCCTCCAGCTTCTGCATCCAGTGTGGATACAGGAAATAGAGGGGAGCGATGGATAGAATGATGCGCAGCAGGTAGTACATACTGAAAATCTTGCCGTATCGATTCACCCCGGTCAGAAATACCCGCTTCTCTCTCGCCTGCACGTGGGCGCGCGAATGCATAACCTGCCCGGTCTGATAAAACGTGTAATAAACGCCAGCATGGATGAGAGGGGTTACTAGCATACGCAGCAGGAGCACGATACAGAAAGTCCATACATAGGGCATAATCAGATCTGTCTTGGTCAGCTGGAAATGGAACTCCAGCCAAAACAGGCGTGTATCCACATGAGAGAGCGATTCGCCCGGATATCGGACCAGCAGGGAAGCCACGATGGCATGCCAGTATTTATAGAGAAAAAACCCCCAAACAAATGAGTAAAGATAACCTAACAGGACAAGCCCAGGATGCTTGCATGCCAGACTCCAGCCTGTCTTCAGAATTCCTTTCAATGGTCTGCACCTCCAGTTCAATATCGCTTTACCAGGCAAGCAGTCCTAGCAGTGTTTCATACAGTTGTGAGGCTGATGTGGTCCATTTTGTTTTTGACGCGTTGTCGATTTCCGCATGCATGAAGTTGTTCACACGCTTGTTCTCAAGTGGCAACTGATAGAGTGGATCAATCGCGACCCATTTCAGCGGTGATTCTGAGGTGAGAGAAAACAGGCCTTCTTTCTCCTGTCCGTCCCAAATCTTCACCACGTCCTGTCCGTCCTCAAAATGAAACAGGATGGATACTCGTTTGACCGTTCCGCCTTTCCGTTCAATCTTCACCATGGATTCGTAGGCGGAAGTGTCCTCTGGATGAGGATGGGTCTGAATGCTGGCTACACGGAAGTCAGACATGTGAGAACCGTAGACATATTGCTCGAAAAACGGGTTCCAGTCCTGATCTGTGACGCGTTCGAGGATACGCTGAAAACTCTGGGTAGACGGGTGCTTGAATTTCCATTGTTGAAAATAGGTGCGAAGCACCTTCTTCATCTGTTCCGCCCCGATGTCTTTCTCGATTGCCAGTAAAATCAATTTGCCACGGGTATATACATTCTCTGCATAATGGCGGTGACTGTCATAGGCCCAGCTCTCCTGCTGCATAGGGGCCGGCTGCGTCATGTATAGGGCTTCAACCGGGGTTGGCGGTACCATATCGAAGTCTTGTTCCATGACCTTGTCCTCGGCATAGGAGGTAAAGGCTTCATCCAGCCAGGCTTCTTCGAATTCATTGCTGGCGACCATGCCATACCAATACTGATGGCCAATCTCATGTACGATGACCCGCTCCAGTTCATATCCGGGGTTGTCAGATTCTGCTCCCCACGCTGTAATGAGGGTGGGATACTCCATGCCTCCTGCTCCTTTTCCTTCTTCTGGCGGAACGACAATGGAGAGCGTCGAATACGGGTAGGTGCCATACCAGTTGCTGTATTGAGAGAGCGCACGTTTGGCCGCAAACAGGTAGCGATCCTTCAGGTGTTCGTGTGCAGGGTCCAGGTAGAGCTTGATTTTCACACCGGGGATGGCCTTTGCGGAGAATGGTTCTTCCACATAAACGAAGTCCGGGGATGCCGCCCACGCAAAATCATGCACGTCATCCGCATAGAAATGATACACTTTCCGTTTCGCTGTCAACTGGGTGCGGGAAGCGGGAAAACCTGTTGCTGCCACGATGTATTGGGAAGGTACATCAATTTTTACATTGTAAATACCAAAATCCGCATAAAACTCCGAGTTGCCATGATATTGATGCAGATTCCATCCTTCTGTTTCTCGTCCACGGGTGCCTTTTGTCTCATATGCGGCGATTTTGGGAAACCATTGTCCAGCCATGATGAAATCATCCGCGTAACCCATTCTTGCATATACCGCTGGAAGCTGTACGTGAAAGGACATCTTGAGCCGCAATTCTTCGCCAGGCTTTAACGGATCGGACAGTCGAACCTTGAGCAGGGTATGATCGTGCGGGTTGCCATCATCCGGCTGCACGTATTGAACGCGGTGGATAATCTCATCGCCGTTTTCCTTCAATGAAGTCAGCTGGATGCCACCGAATGAAGCGTCAGTGACCTCCTCATTGCGAAGTTTTCCGCCGGATTCCCGGTAGAAGGTCGTCTGCTCGGATTCGAAGGCATTGGCATACATATGCAGATAGACTTCTTTAACCGGTTCGACACCCGGATGTTTCCATGAAAGAGTCTGTTGTCCCTGCAACGCTTTCTCTTCTTCATCCAGCTTCACTTCAATATGATATTCAGAGACTCGCTTGCTCAGCGAGACAGGCTTCGGCTTCTCGGGCTTCACCTGGGCATCGGGAGTCAGTTGAGACTGAGCGGGTGATTTGCCTGCGTCGGGAGCCAGGACGCTCAGAGCTGGGCCTCCTTGCGAGGAAGGGGGCTGGAATAAATACGTGAGAAAGGCAAAGGTGAGAATGAGCGAAGCAGCAGGAACCATGAAGGCATACAGCCAGGAATTACGTGTTTTCATTGATTTCACCTCATTGACAAGCATCTGCCCTATATATATGCAGCTTGTCAATCGAATAGTCATGTCCGCCCGGAATTGAGCCCATCTCGCTCTGGAGATGGGATTCGGCATTTGGCCCGGGATTATGGTAAGATAAGTACGAATACAAGGATGGCGTCCCTGTATGCAGGGAAGTATCGCCGAAACACGGGATATCATGGAAGGGGCATTATACATGGACAAACAGGACAAACAGCCTGCAAAAAAGAAGCTGTCGCTGAATATTGTTTCAAATAAAAAAGAGCATAAAGGCTTTGGTGCGGGAAGCGTGGACCTAAGCCAGGTTTCCAGTATCATTATCGATGGTCCCGATGCGTATGTAGACCTTGGTGCCATGCATGCAAAAAGCAAAGTGGAGCGCGGAATCAAATTTTCAACAGACTTGTCCGAGGTACCGAACGGGAGAACATGCTGGATCGTATGGGTCGCAGTGGACCGGACTGAGGAAGGAACGTATTACGCCGGATTAACAGCGAGTGAGATGAAGATCGACACCGAGGCCAGAAGAGGATGGAAGGTTCTTGCCAATCATGTCAACTTGATGGATAAGGCCATGAAGAGAAAGTATGTGCTGAACGGCTTGAGTGAAGAGGAGAGAGCGGCGCTCAAGGCGGCGTTGATCAAGAACAATCAGGAAATGTGGGAGCGTTCGCCGGAGGAACTGAAGAGTCAGCTGGAAACGGAGACGCAGTAAGCCTTTATTTTCTATGGCGATTATGTGTCAGCCGTTGTATGATCCGGGAATATCTTATACAATACGGGTAGATGTTGCACATCTACACACTAGGACACAGAAAAGAGGCAGACGCGCTTGCGACTGCCTCTTTTCTAATTGTGGGCTCACGCCATACAGGCTATGGAAACCTTCGCTGTCAAGGAGTTAATCCAAAGAAGTCAAAGTCCAAAATTTCTCCCCGTGGGTTTCCAGAAAGCGCTCAAACCACTGCTCGAAATTCATGTGCAGCGGTCTGGCCTCAGCAAAATCGTCCAGCATGCCTTTGACAAGGATATAATGGGGTTCCCCTTGTGCATGCGCTTCTAGATCAATGACAAGATCGTCTTGGCAAAAGTAACCGATCTTCAGATATTGGTCCTCATTTTCATCTTCCTCATAAGTGTACAAGACGATCTGATCGATAGAGTGCAAATAATTTTCTCCCCCATATGACGGGTGATCGAAGAGACGACAGCCGTTGCAATACAAAAGGAAGCTACGGTAATCTTCCGGAAGTGAATATGCCAGATCGCGCTCAAATCGAAGCAACTTCTCATTGGATAGTGGCTCATGGAATCGGAAGGTAGCAGGATGCAAACTGCCGTCATCATATGGAACCGTCAACACACCATCATTTTCAGAGAGCCTGATTTGGAGATTGTTTAAAATCGTGTTCATTTTACTGTTTTTCATTTCCCCTCACCTCATTAAGCATTCCTCACCATCCTATTAAAGAGAAATTGAGCTGATGCCATCATTTAACAATGAAGCACAGATGGTTTAATAGAAAATCTGTTCATTATAGTAAATAATACCATCAAATTCATAGATAATGCTATCATGATCGCGATTTTGGACGATGCTTAATCATTCCACCACCGTTTCACATCTTCCCACCAGGAGCTGTGTGTCTCTTCTTCCACAGGCGGCGGAGCGTCTTCCTGTTCAGTTGCCTCCTGGACGTGGGCCAGGCAATATTCGGAAGGCTCAGTGCCCCGCACGAAGGCTTCCAGTCGGGTGTGAGGACAATCGGGTGTGGCGAGTAGTCCGGTTTCGGCATCGACATATACATGAACGACTTGCTTCGGTACCGGAAACAGTTTGGGTGGAATCGCCTCCAGCACTTTTTCCGTGAACTCCGCGAAGATGGGTGCAGCGAGCGTGGATTCGACGCTGCTGATGTTCCGGCCTTGATCATATCCGACCCAGACGGCTGTGGACAGTTCGGGCGTATAGCCTACCATCCAGGCATCACTGTCCGTCGTTCCGGTCTTGGCTGCGACTGGACGCTTCAGAAGATGGGCGACTCGACTGCCTGTCCCCCCGCTGTCAAATATCCCTTCCATTAAGTAAGTCAGGACATAAGTATAAGCGGCCTCCACCACTCGGACCGGTTCTGGCTGTGCTTCATACAACACCTGCCCGTTCGCATCTTCGATGCGCCATATCGCGAGGGGTTCAGCGCGCACGCCCTGATTGGCCATGACACCGAATGCAGAAGCCATTTCCAGCGGGCTCACAGGAGAGGTTCCGAGTGCGAGCGACGGAAGCGGCTGAAGGGGGCTGTGAATCCCCAGGTTGCGTGCTGTTTCGATGACTTGATTAGGGCCGGTTTCCATGATGGTATGAACGGCGTATATATTGTCAGAATGAGCAAGGGCATAGCGCAAATCGACCGCTGTGTTTGGGTATTTGTCAGCAAAGTTGCGAGGCCGATAAATTTGTCTTCCTTCATCATACGGAAAGGCGGTAGGCTCGCTCTTGAAGGTTGTGGCAGGGGAGAAGCCAGGCTGTTGCAGGGCCGTCAGGTAAACAAAGGGCTTGAAGGAAGAACCGGGTTGTCTGTTCTGACTAAGCACCCGATTGAACTGGTTCTCTTCATAGTTCTTGCCTCCCACCATCGCACGAATATGGCCGTTTCGAGGGTCGATGGCAACGAGTGCGCCCTGCAGATCTTCTCTCTCTCCCAAATAACGCTGGACAATCTCTTCGGCCGCATGCTGTGCCTGCAAATCGAGGGTGGTGTAGATAACCATGCCGCCTTCTTCGTATCTTTTCTCAGGAATGCCGATTTCCTGAATAGCGACCCTTTTCACATAATCACGAAAATAAGGAGCTTCCGACGGCTGGGAGGATGAAGCAAGTGGTTGAAAGGTCAGCGTGTCTTGCAAGGCAGACTGACGTTCTTCATCGGTGATGTAGCCATGCTGCACCATTTTGGACAGAATGGTGGCCTGACGCTGCAACGCATTTTCTTCATCCATATAAGGGGAATAATACTTGGGTCCTTTGGGCACACCGGCCAACAGGGCGCTCTCGGCCAGAGACAGCTCCTGGGCAGATTTGTGGAAATACATTTGCGCAGCTGCTTCAATCCCATAAGCGGCATGACCGTAGTACACCTGATTCAGATACATCTCCAGAATTTCTTCCTTACTATACTGCATCTCTAACTGAATGCTGTAGACGGCTTCCTTCATCTTGCGGCTCCATGTCTTCTCATGAGTTAAGAACAGATTGCGAGCCAGCTGCTGAGTAATGGTACTCGCTCCCTGTGTTTTTTCCCTGCTCTGCAAATTCGCAGCAACCGCGCGGGCCACCCCTTTCACATCGAAACCGACATGGTCAAAAAAACGATGATCCTCAATCGCGAGCGTGGCCTGGATCAGGTAGGGAGATATTTCATTCAGCTTCACCATCTTGCGATTTTGTCCCGAATAATATTGATCAATCAGCTTACCATTTACGTCTAAAATCTGGGAGGTCTGAGGGATATAGGCGACGGGGAGTGCCTGTGTTCTTAAATAAAGAAGAAAAACGCCGAATAAGACTACGAGAGCGATGAAAGTATACATAGTGAAAGAGAACCACCATCGGATTCGGTGAAGGGGTCGTTTCGGCGATTTTGATCGGGAAGGGGTGTGCGAATTCATTCTGCATTCACCTGCACTTTCTTGCCTTTGTTTTCCTCTCTGTATCAGTATGGAATAGCCCGGGGACAGCTATACCTGCAAGAATCAATCCATTCAAAAAAGTCAGGCGTGCAAGGGATGAAATGGAATGAAAAAAATAGGGTCTGTACGAGTGAAAATGATTGCTTTTTTGCACAATTGCACTATAATACAAGGGGATGTAAGATCATTGTCAAATCCATCCACTGATCTCTTGTGGACAGGCATGTCGCGATGAAAACAGACAGACTGAATTTAGATGAAAGAAGGAATGAACAAATGGAACTTTGGTTCACGGAGAAGCAAACCGAATCTTTTGGCATCACTGCGAAAATTAAAGAAACGCTCGTCACTGAGAAGACGGACTTTCAGGATTTAGCTATTATTGATACGGAAGAATTCGGGCGCATGCTGGTATTGGACGGAATGGTCATGACCACTGTAAAAGACGAATACGTCTATCACGAAATGGTGGCTCATCCTGCCCTATACACACACCCTGATCCTAAGCAGGTTTTGGTTGTAGGCGGCGGTGACGGAGGGGTCATTCGTGAAGTGCTGAAGCATCCAGGCGTAGAAAAAGCTGTATTGGTTGAGATTGATGGAAAAGTTATTGAATACTCCAAAAAGTATTTGCCTGAAATTGCAGGGGAGCTGGACAATCCACGTGTTGAAGTGATTGTTAACGACGGCTACATGCATATTCATGATCATAAAAATACGTACGATGTGATTATGGTAGACTCCACTGAACCGGTTGGTCCGGCGGTAGAGCTATTCTCCCGTGGTTTTTATCAAGGGATTTATGAATCGTTGAAGGAAGACGGGATCTTCGTTGCGCAGACGGATAATCCTTGGTTCAAGGCGGATCTCATTCGAAATGTAAACAAAGACGTTAAGGAAATATTCCCGATCGTACGGGTGTATGGAGCCAATATTCCAACTTATCCGAGTGGTCTGTGGACCTTTACAATGGGCAGCAAGAAGTATGATCCGCTCGAAGTAGATGAGAACAGCATCCCTGAGATCGAAACAAAATATTATTCTCCTCGTTTGCACAAGGCGGCCTTTGTTCTGCCTAAGTTCGTAGAGGATCTGTGCAAATCATGACAAATAGACAGTTTTCACCTGTCATCATCTCGAAAAAGGGAGCGATCCGATGCGTTTAGATCAAGCTTATTCAGGAAATGTGTTTATCGCCAGCAGCGAAGACTATGCCTCCTCTAAAGCGGTACTCTACGGCATGCCGATGGATTTTACCGTCAGCTTTCGTCCGGGCACGAGATTCGGGCCTGCCCGTATCCGGGAGGTATCGATTGGACTGGAGGAATACAGTCCGTATCTGGATCGCTGTCTAGAGGAAATCGGCTATTTTGATGCGGGTGATTTACTGCTGCCATTCGGAAATGCCGAGCGCAGCCTGGAGATGATCGGGGATTATGTGAAGAAGTTGCTGGAAGAGGGGAAAATGCCTTTCGGACTGGGCGGAGAGCACTTGGTCAGCTGGCCGATTATTCGGGAAATGGCAACCAAGTATCCGGATCTTGCGATTATTCATATCGATGCCCACGCAGATCTGCGTGAGCAATATGAAGGCGAGCCGCTCTCTCACTCCACACCGATTCGCAAAGCAGCTGAATTGATTGGTGGCAGCAACATTTATCAGTTCGGTATTCGCTCGGGTGCGAAGGAGGAGTTTGACTACGGTCGCAAACATGTGAACTTCTATCCGTTCGATGTACTGGAGCCACTACAGCAAGTGCTGCCATCCTTGGCTGGCCGACCTGTGTACGTGACTATCGATATCGATGTGCTGGACCCGTCCTGCGCACCAGGAACCGGAACAGCAGAGGCTGGCGGCATTACCTCCAGAGAGCTGCTGCATGCGATTCATGCCATCGCCAAGTCAGACGTGCGAGTGGTGGGCGCTGATCTGGTTGAGGTGGCTCCTGTCTATGATCCAACGGAGCAGACACAGATTGTGGCAGCCTTGCTAGTTCGGGAAATGCTGCTTGGATTTGTGAAGTAAGAAGATTACGGTTAAAGATTCGGGCGGAAAGAATGAAAGATGTATCTCCATTACAGCGAGATGCATCTTTTTTTTGTTGTGGCTTCGATTTACTTATTTCATCAATCCCTTTCTCCGATAAAATGGATGTAGCGATTATCATAAAATACAATCACTACCCACATAAATCATCTAACCAACACGTATATACAGAGGGATGTGAAATTATGGAGCCGTACATAGCGGACATGCTGCGCAAGGCGAAAAATGGAAGTGCTGACCATCGGCATACGATGATTGAGCATTATCGTCCGTTTATTATTCGGGTAACTTCTCATTTATGCAAGCGGCATATCGCCTGGCAGGACGATGAAGCGAGCATCGGTCTGATCGCATTTAATGAAGCGATTGACCGCTATCAGTTTCAAGGTGGCCGCAGCTTTGAAAGTTACTGTTACTTAACGATACAAAGTCGTTTGATCGATGAATTCCGCAAACAGAAGAAGTACAGGGAGCTTCATTCCCTGACGATGGAAAATGATAATGAATATGAGTTGTCTGAAGCAGAACTTCAGTCTTCCATGGATATATACATGCGAAGTCATACGGCGGAGCAACTGGCCTACGAACTTCAGCGGTATGATGAAGTTCTTCAGCAATACGGCATTGACTTGGAAGAGTTGGAGAGTTGTTCGCCTGATCATAAAGATACGAGAATGAAATTGATTCAAATGGCCAAAGCGTTTATGCAATATCCGGACTTACTGCAAAAGTTAACACTGAAAAAAAGATTACCAATCAAGGAAATGCTGGTCTATTCGGATGTAAGTCGGAAGACACTGGAACGGAATCGCAAATATTTGATCGCACTCATTGTGATGTATAGCTCTGATGAATTCAGTCACATTCGTCATGCAGTTTCGATCGGAGAACGGAAGGAGGGATCGATGTGAACGGAATCGTAATGAAAATAACCGACAAGCATATCGTCTTGCTAAGTGAAGACGGGAAGTTTCGAAATATTCCACACATTAATCCCATGCCTCAATTAGGTGACAGTATTCCTGTTCCAGAGATCGTGAAGCAACCACAAAAGAAAAAACAGCCAGTTAGACGATATCGAACATGGATAGCAGCAGCGGTCTTCATGTTCATTCTCTCTGGTTTAGCTATGTTTGCATGGCAGGATTCAACGGACAAGCCCACTGTCCTCATAGCGATAGATATCAACCCGAGCATGGCATTGTGGCTGGATGCAGATGAGCAAGTCATAGATGTTAATTTCCTTAATGAAGATGCGGCGAGATTGGTAGACAAGCAAGATTTGCTAGGTGAGGAGATCCAGCATGCTTTGGTTCATATCATCGATGAATCAGAGGAAGAGGGGTATTTGCATCCTTTACGGACAGACAGACGCATTTTGTTTTCTGTTGTAGCCATGACAGACGACCTGAAACCACCGGGAATCGAACTGTTTCAATCGGTGGCCATGGAGCACGAGATGGAGGTTTCGTACGTAGATGAAGAAATGTATACAGAAGCAGAACAACTGAGTTTGTCTCTGAATAAATATAGGGTTTATCAGACCGCCGCTGAAATGGGCGTGGAATTGAACGTAAATGATCTGCGAAAACACAGTATTCACGACGTTTTGCTTCAAAGCGGGATAGATCCAGACCAGTTCTTTTCAAAGCATACGGGATGGAACGCAGTTCCTTATCTGAATGAATCGGAAGCCCGAGATTCTGAGAAAGCCACTCCATCTCATATAAGAACCGGTACAGAAAATGATCTTCAGCAGGAAAGAAAGGACAAGCCTAGACCGGATTCCAGCAAGAAACAAGCAGCAAATCCTAACTTGAACAACAGCTATAGCCCTAATCAAAAAAATGAGGCGAATAAAGAAAAGGTTGAGATCGTACCACCGACAAAGCAGAAGCGTGATCCGCATAACCCAACAAAGGAAAACGTATTAAAAGAAAACAAAACCACCAAAGGGAATCGCGAACCTTCACAGGATAATCAGAAGGATGATGATTCATTCATTCATGAAAAAACAGAAGAGAATGCAAGCAAGAAAAAACCAGACAAACAGAATGAAGAACGGAAGCCAATAGAACCTGCAACCGGATCTCAGGATAAACAGGAGAAGGAAGAGAAGTCAACCGAGCAGGTTCCAGAAAAGGGTCAGCAAGAAGGAAAGCGTACCCAGAAGCCAGACAAAGAGAAAGCCAACGAGAAAGACATTCAGGATTCGGGACAAGACCCAGAAGAAGAGCAAGAGACCGAGGAAGAACAGGAGACAGAGAAAGAACAAGAGATAGAGGAAGAACAAGAGACAGAGGAAGAACAAGAGACAGAAGAAGAGCAAGATACGGAGGAAGAACAAGACATAGAAGAAGAACAAGACATAGAAGAAGAACAGGAAATAGAAGAAGAACAAGAAACAGAGAAAGTACAAGAGGCAAAAGAAGAACAACAGTCAGAGGAAGAACAAGACACAGAAGAAGAGCAAGATACAGAAGAAGAGCAAGAGATAGAGGAAGAACAAGAGATAGAGGAAGCTCATGAGAGTGAAGACAATCAAGAGATCGAAGAAGAGCAAGAAGGGGAAGACGACGAGAACGAAGACGATGATGATGAGGAAGACGAAGAAGACGATGACGATTGATGTGGATGGCGAAGCCAATAAAGTGAGGTAAGAGAAATACCCCCAGAAAAACAGGAGGGTGAACGTACAGCCCATTATCAAGAAAAATGTGGAACCAGTAATAAAGGTGGTGCATGAAAGGAGAGAGGTTATGTCACTAGGTAATTGTAAGGCTTGTGGGAAAGTGATCTTGTTGGAGCGGGATCGAAGAGAACGCTGTGCAGACTGTGAAAAAGCGCAACAGATCGAATTCAGGAAAATCAAAGACTATTTGCTGGAACATCCCCAGACTACATTGATGGAATTACAAAGCAATCCGGAAATGTCACTCCACATGATTCAGGCATTTATGAGGGAGCAGGAGCTCGAACACACCAGAACAGAAAGTAGATGAAATTATGGCCACCCATCCAACCATCCAAACTTACGTGCAAGACTTTTTGCAATTGCTGAACAAGGTCTCTGATGACAAATACGGCGTACAACCCGTCATGGATTTTTTAATTGAGTGCCGACATGACAAGCAGGTCTTGCCAATGGCAGAGTTTATCACCATATTGAAATACAAAAAACCGTTTCTATTCTATACGATTAAATCCGTCATCTCCTCGCAAAGTCCGCTGCATCTCATTATGCAGTTTGATATGGACTATGATGTGGCGATGAATCGACTCGGAATTGCAGAACTTCAATTGTATCAGCCTTCAAATTGAGGATGAGGAGAAAGGAGTTGCTCTTTAGATGAAAAGAGGTAAAAAAATCGGGCTATTATTCGTCATGACCCTTATGTTGTTCAGTATCGTGCTACCCCTAAATGCAGAAGAGCATGCAGCATCGCAAAGAACGGAAGAGGCACGAAACATGGTAGAGGATTTTACTTTTGATGATATGGAGGAGGCTGAATGGGCCTCGGAGTATATGATCAATATGAAAGCCAACGAAATTCTGTCTGGTTACCCCGACGGGAGCTTTCGACCGAATCAACCTGTCAAGCGTGTAGAGGCCATTGTGACGGCAGTCAGGCTCATGGGACTAGAAGAGGAAGCAAAAGAAAGAGCTTCAGCTTCAACCTCTCTTTTCTTTAAGGACGCCAAACTCATTGATCAAAAGTATGCATGGGCCAAAGGGTATATGCTAGTTGCGCTTGAACAAGGGCTGTTCCATGAATCCGAAGAAAAAATGGAGCCTGGCAAACCGGCAAGTCGACTCTGGGCGGCCAGTCTGCTTGTCAAAGCCTTGGGGCTGCAATCTGAAGCATTAAGTCAGATGACGACATCTCCGGAATTTACCGATGTTAATGCGGTTCCTGCAGGTGCGCTGGGTTACATCAATGTTGCAGTGGAATATGAGATTGTGAGTGGATATCCGGATGGCACCTTTAAACCTCATAAAAATGTGACCCGGGCTGAAATGGCCGTGTTGTTGTCTCGTGCGAGAGAAGGGTTTCTTGAACAGTCAGGGGCGAACACGATTCAAGGAGAGATTATGAAAGTGGAGTGGGTACAATCCTCCACTGTCACTGAAGAAGTATACCATTCATCACCAGAAGGAATGCACCTTGCTCTAACCGTACAGATTGATCAGGGTCCTTTATCTACCTATACGGTTCCTTCAGATCTTCTGGTGCAATTTAGAGGCCGGTACATGAATGCGGATCAATTGTTGGCAGGGGATCGGGTGGTTCTCGTTGTAGAAGGAGAGAGCATCATTGAAGCGGTTGTTTTAAACGAATCCGATGCTGGCGGTGAACATCAAGTTGACAGTCCACTTTCAAACGGGATTCTGTCCTTTAAATTAGAACTTGAATACGGTGCTGGGCAAGAGATCGAACTGGCTTACAAGGATAAGAAGGGAAAACTTTCGGCAAAGATTGAAATGGGTGAAAATAGAGAGCAGAAAGATGACGAAGCGTTGCAGCAGATGTTGGATTATTTGGCTGAAATGCAACTGTCTGCTGATATGAACCGAGATGATCTCCTGGAAGCGGTTCTTCGTTCTCTTGATATCGAATTGGAAGAAATCAGCGAATTGGAGTTGACGGTTCAATTTACAAATGGCAAGAAACTGAATATTGAACTCGAAGCGGAAGAAGATGAAGAAGACGAAGATGAGCATGATGAGGAAGACGAAGAAGAGGAAGAACATAGATCGATGAAAAGAAGCAAGAAAATATAGTTCAAAACGGGCAGGAAGGCTCCATAGTCTTCTCTTGGACTTTCCTTTTACCCTCAGATCGGATTAGCCACTTCTGTGAAATGGAGTGGCTATTTGTCATTTCCCGTGAACCTCACCCCGGACATATGTAGAAAAGGGACAGAAGCTGTGCTAAAATATGAGAATCTTGAAGTCAGGAGCGGATATTGTGAAAGCAGAGCCAGCGTCGATCCAATTGCATATTGAGAGCAGACAGGGTGAGGAGAGCGTGCGCCAGCAGCTTCAAGGTACCCGCTTCCAAAAAGCCAGCGCATTATATCTCCGTTATGAAGAGTCCGACCCTGCGATGGGGCAGACGATGACCACGATAAAGATCAATGAGACCCAGATCAAAGTGATTCGACATGGCGATATTGAATCGGAGCAAGTGTTCGAGGAGCAACAGAGTCACAGCGGGTATTATCAATTTGCACACGGGAAACTGCTGCTGAGAACGGAGAACGTGCAGATTCGAAACGAATTGAATGAGGGCAAGGGCTCTGTGGCCTGGTCCTATGATCTGTATTCGGAGGAACAGCATGTCGGACATGTAGACATACAAATACACATTCAGGAGGATTCACAAACATGAGTATACTCGGACAAGTCAAGCAAACCCTCATCCAGCAGATTCATCAGGCGGTGGATGCAGCAGCGATCGTCGATTCCACCGAGATTCCGGACATTCAGCTTGAGGTGCCAAAGGAAAAGGAACATGGAGACTTCTCAACGAATATCGCAATGCAGCTTACCCGCATGGCCAAGCGAAATCCCCGTCAGATTGCAGAAGCCATTGTGGCCAAATTCCAGACGGGTGAAGCGGGCGTCTCCAAGATAGAGATTGCAGGTCCCGGATTCATTAACTTTTACATGGATCGCTCGTATTTGCACCAGGTGCTGCCTGAGGTGCTGTCTCAGGGCGAACAGTTCGGACGGAGCCAATTTGGAGAAGGCATGAAGGTGCAGGTTGAATTCGTCAGTGCAAATCCAACGGGCAGTCTTCACCTTGGTCATGCGCGTGGCGCAGCCGTCGGTGACACGCTATGCAACATACTGGATTTTGCCGGATATAAAGTGAGTCGTGAATATTATATTAACGACGCAGGCAACCAGGTATTGAATCTGGCTGCCTCGATTGAAGCCCGGTACCTGCAGGCGCTTGGCCATGAGGCTGAAATGCCGGAGGACGGTTACCACGGTGAAGATATCAAGCAATTTGCGGAAGAGTTGAAAGCAGAAAAGGGTGAGGAGCTTTTGTCTCTACCAGCTGAGGAGCGCACCGCCTTTTTCCGTCGTTATGGATTGGAGAAAGAACTGGCGAAAATCAAGCGGGACCTGGAGCGCTTCCGTGTTCCATTTGATGAGTGGTACAGTGAAACTTCCTTGTATGAAAGCGGCAAGACAGACGCCATTCTTCAAGAACTCGATGAAAAAGGTCAAACCTACGAACAGGATGGAGCCAAATGGCTGCGCACGACGGATTATGGGGATGACAAGGATCGTGTTCTTATCAAAAATGACGGAAGCTTTACGTATCTGACCCCGGACATTGCTTATCACAAGGATAAATTCAACCGTGGCTTTGAACGATTGATCAATATATGGGGAGCGGACCATCATGGCTACATTCCAAGAATGAAAGCAGCGATGGAAGCGCTTGGCTATGCGCCAGAGCAATTGGTTGTGATTGTGTCGCAGATGGTGAGCTTGTATCAAAACGGGGAAAAGGTGAAGATGTCCAAGCGTACCGGTAAAGCGGTAACGATGGAGGATCTGATGGATGAGGTAGGTGTGGATGCCACCCGCTATTTCTTTGCTATGAGAAGTACGGACTCCCATCTTGATTTTGACATGGATCTTGCGGTTTCCCAGTCCAATGAAAATCCGGTCTTTTATGTTCAGTATGCCCATGCGCGTATCTGCAGCATATTCAGACTTGCGCAAGAACAAGGGATCGTCTTGCAGTCAGATTTGGAACCCGCTGTTCTGGCCCGACTCGACAAGGAACCGGAATATGCCTTGCTAGACAAGCTGGCACAGCTGAAGGAAGAGATCGAAGCGGCTGCGGAGCAGTTGGCTCCGCATCGCATGGTTCGATATGTGTATGAACTGGCCACCCAGTTTCACAGCTATTACAAGGCAGAGAAAGTCATCACGGAAGATGCACAGCTCACACAGGCCAGATTGGCATTGGTTAAATCGGTTCAGATCGGCTTGACCACGGTACTAAAGCTGATTGGTGTTTCCGCACCGGAGAAGATGTAACGAGTCTCATTTATTTGCGTTTCTGTTTTCGCTTTCTGCCATATCTCACCGCTCTCAGGGCTTGAATTTCGCCGGAGAGCGGTTTTTTGGTTTTCATATTCAGGGGAAGAGACGTACGCTTTAGCCGAACGCGCACCTGCCTCATAGTGAGAGAGGGCTTGATCGAGAGCAAAAGAGCAATGACACCGCTCACATGCGCGGTCGCCATCGACGTGCCGCTAAGTTGAAAATAGCCTTCGCGCAGCCAGGTTGATTGAATCTTGTCACCGGGCGCATAGATGTTGACTGCTTTGCTGCGGTTGCTGAATTTGGCGATTCGGCGATCCTTGTTGGTGGCGGATACCGAGATGGTTTCCGGAAACTTGGCGGGATAGTCGATGTCATTTTTGTTGCCGTCATTCCCGGAAGAAGCCACGATAATACAACCCGCATCGGCTGCTTTGCGAATCGCGTATTGCAGCGATTCACTGTGTTCCTTCATGCCAAAACTCATGTTGATAATGTCCATCTTCTGCGAGATGCACCATTCCAGTCCCATGATAATGTCCGAGATGTAAGCGGAGCCATGATAATCGAATGCTTTTACGGGATAGATGTGAGCATGGGGAGCGACGCCCGTCATGCCGTCCGAAGCGGAAGAGGCGGCGATGGTTCCGGCAATATGTGTACCGTGTCCGTTGTCATCGACAGGCAGCTGATAGCGGTGAAGGACATTGAAGCCTTTCTGCACCGCTTGTTTCAGGTCAGGATGATAATAGTTGATGCCGGTATCGATCACGGCGATTTTGACCCCTTCGCCTTTTGCTGTCTTCCATGCTGCCGGTGCTTTTATATGCTGGATGCCCCAGGGAATGTTTCGTTTTGACGGTCTGTTTTTGTCGGATCGGGGCAGATCATGTACCATGGCTTTCCTGTCTGATTCAGCCTTGATTTTCACGGGTAACTGATCGATAGGGATAGACGGATGCAGGGGAAACAGGAAGGAGTGGATGAGTCCCAGTGGGTGGATTTGCTCTAGGGTCTGATAAGAAGGCTGCATGCGCTGGAGCGTGTGTTGGAATCGCTGGAACTCAGATGGATTGGTGAAGCGAATGATTTGTCTCCTGGACTGCCCTTTCTTTTTTTTGAGAAGGGAATGAGTATGCTGTAGTAGACGCGTGTAGTCCATGATGTTCCCTCCCGAGCATAGAATCTGCAATATTGTATGAGCGGCGAGAGGGAAGAGATTGAGTCACAAGCCTCTTTTTGGAGAAATGGGCCTGTAACTGTATCATAACGTCCCGTGATTTCGTACTATGGAAGGGAAGATTAACGGGCTTTGTTCATATACGGTTGCGGCCGTTGTCAGCCCGGGGATACAGTCCTGCGGAGTCGATCGACTCCGCTCTTTTTGTCAGAATGGGGTACGGGCCTGGTATAGAAAAACGTCGAATGGTGCAGGTTGGATCATAGAGTTGCAATTTTGGATAAAATAAGGTTTACTTAAGGATGAATATTTACATACTTCCATGATGAGACGTCAAAATTTATGGAATCGAAAGGACGTGTAGAGCTTGAGCAGCAAATACACATTGAAGGTTACACCGGAACAAGCCCAAGAAATGCCGATGGTTGATCTGGCTTTCCTTATATTAAAAAGCGCCAATACGCCATTTTACTACAGAGATTTAATGGATGAGGTTTCGAAGATTAAAGGCATTTCTGAAGATCAGGTGATGGATGTCATCGCCCAGCTTTATACCGAGATTAACATTGATGGACGGTTTGCCTGTGTAGGCAATAACCTGTGGGGACTCAAAAGATGGTATCCGATTGACAAGGCCGAAGACGCGGTCAACACCAATCGCCCTCGTATCATCAACGATGAGGATGACGATGAGGAAGATACAGATGAAGAGCTGTACACAGAAGAAGACAATGACAAAGAATATGACCGCTCCAATAATGATGACGATGACGAAGAAGAGTCCTATGATATGGATGATGAAGAAGTGGACGATGATCTGGACGAAGAAGAGATCGAAGAACTGGATGAAGACATGATGGATGAAGAAGATGACGATGATGATGATGAAGAAGATGAAGAGGATTTGGGTGAAGAAGAGGATTTTGACGACAAGGACTAGACGCTTCATTCTCGTCCTTGACACCGATATCAACAGAGAGTAAACTATTGCATGGGCTAAACAAGATGAAAATCGTGAATAATCAAGCATAGATGCGAATTTTCTTTTTTGATTTGGATTAAAGTGCCTCGTTATGTTTAACGGGAGTGCTTTATTTTTTTTAGAGCTGGACTCATCCCCGAAATAGGTGGACAGAACAAGCGTTTACTAGGAGGTATTTAGAAGTGACAAAGTACATTTTTGTTACAGGCGGAGTCGTGTCTTCTCTAGGAAAGGGGATTACGGCAGCGTCTCTGGGCAGACTGCTCAAAAACAGAGGCTTTAAAGTAACCATTCAGAAGTTCGATCCTTACATCAATGTCGACCCGGGAACAATGAGTCCGTATCAGCATGGCGAGGTATTCGTAACCGACGACGGAGCAGAAACCGATCTTGATCTGGGCCACTACGAACGTTTCATTGACATTAACTTGTCAAAGGCAAACAATGTGACAACCGGTAAAGTGTACTCTTCTGTCATTACAAAGGAACGAAGAGGAGAATACCTCGGTGGAACGGTTCAGGTTATTCCGCACATTACGAACGAAATCAAGGATCGGGTTTATCGTGCAGGCCGTGAATCAGGCTCTGAGGTGGTCATTACAGAAATTGGGGGCACCGTAGGAGATATCGAGAGTTTGCCTTTCCTGGAGGCAATTCGGCAAATCAAGAGTGAGGTAGGCCGTGAGAATGTGATGTACATCCACGTTACCCTCATTCCGTATCTGAAAGCAGCGGGAGAAGTGAAAACGAAGCCTACCCAGCATAGTGTCAAAGAACTGCGCAGTATCGGTATTCAGCCACAAGTTATTGTATGCAGAACCGAGCATTCGCTCACCGATGAAATGAAGCGCAAGCTGGCACTCTTTTGCGATATTGATGCCAATGCGGTCGTGGAAGCACGGGACGCGGAAACGTTGTATGAGATTCCGTTGATGATGCGTGATCAGGGTCTGGATCAGATTGTGATGAACCACCTGAAAATGCCGAATCGCGAGCTGGATATGACCGAGTGGGAACAACTGGTCAACAAAGTAAAATCCCTGAAGAAATCGGTCGAAATTGCGATTGTCGGCAAATATGTGGCCTTGCATGATGCTTATCTCAGTATTGTAGAATCGCTGAGCCATGCCGGGTTCGACAGCAATGCGGAAGTGAAGATCCGCTGGGTGAATGCCGAAGAGGTGTTTGAAGATAATGTGCACGAACTGTTGGGCGGTATTGACGGTATTTTGGTGCCAGGCGGATTCGGAGACCGGGGGATTGAGGGTAAAGTAGCCGCGATCCGTTATGCGCGTGAGCAGCGTATTCCGTTCTTTGGCATCTGTCTGGGTATGCAGGTAGCGGTCATTGAGTATGCGCGTTCATTGGGTCTGCTGGAAGGCGCAAACAGCTCAGAGATCAATCCGTCCACCACCTACCCTGTCATTGATTTACTTCCGGAACAGAAGGATATTGAAGACCTGGGCGGTACGATGCGTTTGGGACTGTATCCATGCAAAATCGGGGAAGATTCCTTGGCTATGAAGTGTTATGAAGATGAACTGGTGTATGAGAGACACCGCCATCGTTATGAGTTCAATAATGAATATCGTGAATTGCTGGAAGAGAAAGGTCTTCGCTTCTCCGGTACTTCACCGGATGGCAGACTAGTGGAAATTGTGGAACTGGAAGACCATCCTTGGTTCCTGGCTGTACAGTTCCATCCAGAGTTTACGTCCAGACCGAACCGTCCGCAGCCTTTGTTCAAGCACTTTGTGGCCACTGCGCTGTCCTTGAAGGAAAGTAAGTGATCCTAAAGGTGAGTCAATCTGACATCTTTGAATGTAAGTGAAACTGACATCCCTAACAGAATATTTGTGCAGATCAGCAGGAACTTCCAATTTTATGGCGAAAACTAACAATACTGAATGATGTCAGGTGGAGTCATAGATAAGCAATTCCAAGGAATGCTAGGGGGAAGATGATGGGAAGCATGAAGGAGAAGAAGCTACTGATAGTGGATGATCAGAACGGGATTCGAATCTTGCTGTGTGAAGTGTTCAATAGTGAAGGGTACCAGACCTTTCAGGCATCGAACGGGAAGCTGGCACTTGAAATCGTGCATGAAGAAAAGCCCGACTTAATTTTGCTGGACATGAAAATCCCGGGTATGGATGGTTTGGAAATATTGAAGCATATTAAAGACATCGATCCGGAGACGAAAGTGATCATGATGACGGCCTACGGAGAACTGGATATGATCAAAGAGGCAACCGATCTGGGCGCCCTTCAGCATTTTACGAAGCCCTTTGATATCGATGAGCTTCGTGTGGCGGTTCGTGAGCAGCTCTGCAACGGACTCTCTGTGTGAAGCTCCAACAACTGCATGCATGGAATGGAAAGGCGTCTTCAGGGCGCTTTTTCCTTTATCCTGCCGCTTCTATCCGCGTTCCATCCGTGTTTCATTCGTATTCGTCATTTTGTGACAAGCTTCATACAAATCTCAAATGGATTGTGTTATAATAGCCGAGTATGACTTACGGAAAAATAAGGAGGAAGAAACCATGCCATTGGTGTCTATGAATGAGTTTTTACCTAAGGCGAAAGAAAAAAAATTCGCAGTAGGGCAGTTTAACATGAATAATCTGGAGTTTGCACAAGCGATTATGCAAGCTGCAATCGAGGAAAATTCTCCATTTATTTACGGTGTTTCTGAAGGCGCCCTTAAATATATGGGTATCGACTTTACGGTTGCAATGGCAAAAGCGGCAGCAGACAAATCTGGTCTTCCGATTGCCCTTCATCTTGACCACGGCAGCAGCTTCGAAGTTGCGATGGAATGTATCCGTGCCGGATTCTCTTCCGTTATGTTCGACGGTTCTCACCATTCGTTCGAAGATAACATCCGATTGACGAAAGAAGTTGTGAAAGCGGCTCATGCGATGGGCGTTTCCGTAGAAGGAGAGCTTGGCACAATCGGCGGAGTGGAGGACGACATCAGTGTGGACGAGGCAGATGCAGCACTGGCGAAGCCTTCCGAAGCAATCCAGTACTATGAGGAAACAGGCGTAGATTGCCTGGCTATCGCAGTGGGTACGGCGCACGGCATGTATGCAGGTGAGCCTAACATTCATTTCGATATTATCGAAGAAGTGACACGCGCTATTCCGGTTCCAGTTGTTCTGCATGGCGGTTCCGGCGTACCGGATGAGATGATCAAGCGATCCATTGCTGCGGGTGTAGGTAAAATCAACGTAAATACAGAGAATCAGGTTGCTTGTACACAAGCCATTCGTGATGCACTGGCTGCTAACAGCAAAGTATATGATCCTCGCAAATACTTAGGACCGGCTCGCAACGCAATGGTTGAAGTCGTTCGTTCCAAAATCCGCTTGTTTGGCAGCAACAACCAAGCTTAATTTCAACAGGTAGAACAAAGGGGAAATCATCTGGAAGCATCCGTGGTGAATTTCCCCTTTCTTTTTATTGCATTCCATTTTACAATTGCACTGGGGAGTAATCCACACACCCAGGGGAGGACATCAATTGATGCAAGAGAAATTAATGGTAGCTGGCGGAAGACCATTGGAAGGCTCTATCCGGATCAGCGGCGCAAAAAACAGCGCCATCGCGTTGATTCCTGCTGCAATGCTGGCAGAATCAGCGGTTATTTTAGACAATATGCCAGAGCTTAGTGACGTCTTGATCTATAAAGAATTGCTGGAGCAGCTTGGATGTACCGTATCCATGAAAGAGGATCAAATGTGGATTGATCCCTCACAGGCCTTATCGGTTCCACTGCCAAATGGCAAAGTAAAGAAATTACGTGCATCCTATTATTTGATGGGGGCTCTTCTGGGTCGTTTTGGCGAAGCCATCATCGGCTTGCCGGGAGGGTGCAATTTCGAACCCCGTCCAATTGATCAGCATATTAAAGGATTTGAAGCACTGGGTGCTGAAGTGAAGAATGAACAGGGCGCCATTCATATCCAGGCGAAAAAGCTTCGTGGGGCAAAAATATATCTGGATGTCGTCAGCGTTGGAGCTACGATTAACATCATGCTGGCTGCGTCACGCGCAGAAGGCACGACCACCATCGAAAATGCGGCCAAAGAGCCTGAAATTATAGATGTCGCGACATTATTGAATGCCATGGGCGCCAAGATTAAGGGTGCAGGCACGGAAACGATTCGAATCGAAGGCATGTCTTCTCTGAAAGGATGCCGGCATTCGATTATACCAGACCGTATCCAGGCAGGTACGTACATGATCGCTGCGGCAGCCACCAGAGGGCGAGTCATCATTGATCAGATTATTCCGAAGCATATGGAAGCGGTCACGGCCAAGCTGATTGAAATGGGCGTAGAGGTTCAAGAGATGGAAGAGTCCATCCGAATTATCGGAAAGCCGCTCTATCAGGGCATCGACGTCAAGGCATTGGTGTACCCTGGATTTGCAACGGATCTCCAGTCTCCGATGACCAGTTTGCTGCTGCAGGCAGAGGGAATCAGCGTACTGACCGATCACGTATACAGCAGCCGATTCAAGCATATTCCTGAACTTGCCCGTATGGGGGCCGATATTAAGCTGGAAGGGCGTTCTGCCATTATCAAGCGATCTTATTTGCATGCCGCAAAAGTCCAGGCTACGGATCTGAGGGCTGGTGCTGCGCTTGTGATTGCGGGGCTGACTGCTCAGGAAGGAATTACAGAAGTATTTGGACTGGAATACATTGATCGTGGATATGACCGACTTGTTGAGAATCTGACTTCGCTCGGTGCGGAAGTATGGCGAGAGGAAGTTATTGAATAAGGTATAACTTTCAGGGCTAAGATAAATACTAAACAAATTTAGCAATAATAAAGAGTGGTGGATGGTTGAATATGGAAACAGGACAAGTGTCCCTGGCGGATTTGGAAGCGCTAAAGCTGACCGAGCTGTATGCGCTGGCGAAAAAATATCAGATCCCTTATTACGGACAACTAAAGAAAAAAGAGCTTATCTTTGCGATTCTGCGCGCACAGGCCGAACAGAGCGGGCTGATGTTCATGCAGGGTGTACTGGAGATCCTGCCGGAAGGGTTTGGTTTTCTAAGGCCGATCAACTACTTGCCTAGCACGGAGGATATCTACATTTCGGCCTCGCAGATCCGCAAGTTCGATCTTCGAACCGGTGATCTGGTATCCGGCAAGTGTCGGCCTCCCAAAGAAAATGAACGTTATTTTGGATTGCTGCATGTAGAAGCAGTCAACGGTGAAAATCCGAACAAAGCCTCTGAACGACTCCATTTTCCTGCTCTGACCCCATTATACCCACAGGAACAAATCGTACTCGAGACTTCTCCTGAACATACGGCAACCCGTATTATTGATCTGCTGGCACCAGTCGGAAAGGGTCAGCGGGGATTGATTGTTGCTCCTCCAAAGGCGGGGAAAACACTTCTGTTGAAACAAATTGCCAACAGCATTTCTCATAACTATCCGGAAGTTGAGCTGTTCGTCCTTCTCATTGATGAACGACCAGAGGAAGTGACAGACATGCAGCGTTCTGTCAAAGGAGAAGTGATTGCTTCGACGTTTGATGAACTGCCGGAAAATCATATCAAGGTAGCAGAATTGGTGCTGGAACGGGCTCTTCGATTGGTCGAACATAAGAAAGACGTCGTTATCCTCATGGACAGCATCACTCGTCTGGCCAGAGCGTACAATCTGGTGATCCCGCCATCCGGACGCACTTTGTCAGGAGGGATTGATCCGGCATCCTTTCATCGTCCCAAGCGTTTCTTCGGCTCTGCTCGGAATGTGGAAGAAGGAGGCAGCTTGACGATACTGGCTACCGCACTGGTGGATACGGGCTCCAGAATGGATGATGTCATCTATGAGGAATTCAAGGGAACGGGCAATATGGAGCTTCATCTTGACCGCAAGCTGGCTGAACGCAGAGTATTCCCGGCTATGGACATTCGCAGATCCGGAACCCGCAGGGAAGAACTGCTCATGAACAAGGAGCAGCTGGACAAGATCTGGTCGCTGCGCAAAACCATGAATGATTCCCATGATTTCCTGGAAGCTTTCCTGAAGAGATTGACCGACTCCAAAACGAATGAAGAGTTCTTGACCAAGCTGGAAGCTGCTTCACAGCAAAGTGGAAAACGGGGCAGAACCTCTGCATCCTGAGCAAATGAGGTGAACAGGGACCTCCGGAGAAAGAGTATTGCACTCGAAATATGATCATGCTATAATGCATTCATGTGTCTATATAACTCTGGATCGACATCACAGATTCAGGGCAGAAAGAGGTGAACAACGATGAAAGAAGCTATTCATCCGAAATATCATGTTACCACTGTGAGCTGTGCTTGTGGCAACAGCTTTGAATCCGGTTCTGTGAAAGAAAATGTACGTGTTGAGATTTGCTCCGCATGTCATCCATTCTACACCGGTAAGCAGAAGTTCCTTGATGCTGGTGGTCGTGTTGATAAATTCAAGAAGAAATACGGAATGTAATAATGAGGAATCCCTCCGCCGTGAGGGCTCCGCATATCCGAGCCTCCCTTTGTTCATGCTATTGAGCAAAGGGAGGTTTTTTCATGACAGGACTTCGAAACATCATCCAGGTCAAGTACCTCGTTGTTGCACTTGTATTACTACTCCTTATGACAGCTTGCGCGCCAAGGGATAACAGCAAAATAAAGGGATATGGAAATGACGGATATCTGGGTACGACAAACAGTCACCCTGGATTGCCTACAAATCCGGATACGTATCATACGTACCGGTACGATGAAAACCTGATTGCGCAAACGCTGGATGGTATCCAGGAAATAGAGCGTTACCGATACCGTATTAATGGTGGAAACCTGCATGTGAAGATTCAATTGGCCGATACGTTCAAAGGCTGGGAGATTGAAACGATCGAATCCAATGTATATGATCAGCTTGCGTACATGCTGCCCAGATATAAAGTTCATGTCTCAGGCCATCTCCGTCATCATCAGAAATGACAATCATGACAGGTGAGATCGCACCGTGAAAAGGGCAAGGAGACTTTTGCATTTCAGGCAAGTATTTCTGAAGGTTGCTATTTTGTTCGGGATTCGTTATACTAACTATTGCCGTGCTAGACGGGGAGGTAGCGGTGCCCTGTACCCGCAATCCGCTATAGCGGGGTTGAATTCCTATTCGAGGTATTGTGGATGTGAACACGGTCTTTACACGTAGTGTTGAGGGCTGGGTCCCTCGCAATGGAAACCTGTGAACCCGGTCAGGTTCGGAAGAAAGCAGCCGTAAGCAGGAATTTCCATGTGCCGAGGGGTCGCCCAGCCTGAGCTGGCGATAAAGGCACGCTCATGTTGCAATATCAACAATAGGTGCACGGTATACATAACCGTATGCATCCAAGAGCACTCTCCATTTCTTCATATTAGAAATGGAGAGTTTTTTTATACATGTTTGAGTATGGGGATTGACCTCGGGTCGAATCTTTGTAATTCTGTAAGTTATTCCTAACCGTAAACAGGAAATTGGAAAAGTAAGGAGAATAGTAATGTAATTGATGCTACTGAAAATGAGGTGAGCCGGATGATGTTTCCGCTCCAATTACAGATTCCATTTACGATGGACGAGATTGCCGAGTATATCAATCATTATTGCTACCAGTCTGTCATGATTGTATCCAGAGATGGTACAATTCTATGCAGCAATGACACGCTGTTGCAAATATTGGGATATGAATTCAATGAGATCATTTCTTATACTGTACAGGATATGTTGGTTGATTCAGTGGACATTGCTGAATTGGCTGAATGGATTCGGGATGCCGACAGCCTCGAACAGATCCCTGTTATTGAAGTGAGCGGAAAAAACGGGGAACGACATGTCACAAGCGTGTCTGTGTTCGAAGTGCAGCAGCAAAAAATGCCACACTCCTATTTCATTGTCTTCCACGACCTGTACTTGCCGCCTTCCTTTACCCTGCTGGAGAAATTTTCATCGGCCCTGTTAAGAGATGTGAATTTGGGGGTGCTGCTCCTGGATCGTAATTTCAATCTCGTGGATATTAGTGAAACGGCCTGTCAGATTCTAGGGGTAGTAAGGCCGGATGTGCTGAATCAGTCCATGGATCACATCTTCGACCCCGTACCCAAGGAATACCAGTTTATTCAACGCTCCATTCTGGATGGGGCCGTGGTACGCAACCATGCCTTTATCTGGACCAATCAAAACAAGCGCTATGAGTTGTTGCTGGATGCCAATGTCATCAAGGATGCCACTGAACGAGTGGTGGGAGCCTACATTATATTCAAGGACGTTTCCAATCTGAGATCGCTGGAGGAACAGGTGCAGCGCAGTGATCGACTGGCCATGATCGGGCAGATCGCAGCTGGTACAGCGCATGAAATCCGCAACCCTTTAACTTCTATAAAGGGTTTTCTGCAGGTTTTCAAGAAAACCATGCTGGAGCACGGGTTGGAAAAAGAGTTTGAATATACGGAGTTAATGCTGACTGAAATCAATCGCATTAACGACCTGGTCAGCGAGTTTCTGATGCTGAGCAAACCGAAAGAACTGCATCTGAAGCCCGTTCATGTCTCAACCGTCATCAGAGAAATTCTGCCCATTATTAACAATGAAGCGATCCTGCACAACATCACTGTCAAGTATGAGTCAGAAGTGGAACTGCCGGAGGTTATCGCGGACAAGGAACTGCTCAAACAAGTATGCATCAATATTAGTAAAAACGGGATTGAAGCCATGGATCACGAGGGTGTCCTTAACATTCGGGAAAGTATTGATCACGAGCAGTGCAAGATTATGATCGAAATTCATGATACGGGGCCAGGCATCCCCAGCTTTATGATCGACAAAATATTTGATCCTTTCTTTACGACAAAGGAAAGTGGAACCGGATTGGGTCTGTCAGTTTGCCAACGCATTATTCATGATTTAGGGGGGAATATTCGTGTATCTTCCAAAGGGTTCGGAACCACATTTACAATCAGTCTGCCCTATAAACAGTCCAGCAGAGCAACCTGATTGCGATTGCTTCATGCACAGGGTGACCCTTCCCTGCAAGGAATTCAAAACACGGTTACATTCCGAGAATAAGTTATAGTATAATGAACGAGATATCAATCAGGTATTAGGAGTTTTAAGCGATGAGCCATATAGCCCTTTACCGTGCATGGAGACCCCAATCTTTCAGAGATGTTGTCGGCCAGAAGCACATTATTCAAACCTTGCAAAATGCTCTGAGAGAACAGCGTGTTTCCCATGCTTATTTATTTAGTGGTCCCCGAGGGACGGGCAAGACCAGTGCGGCTAAAATTATGGCCAAAGCTCTGAACTGTGCGAAGGGACCAGCAGCTGAACCCTGCAATGAATGTGAAGCCTGTCGCCGTATCACAGAAGGGGCCGTCATGGATGTACAGGAAATCGATGCGGCATCCAATCGCGGTGTGGAAGAAATTCGTGATATTCGGGATCGTGTCAAATATGCGCCTACGGAAGTTCGATATAAGGTGTACATCATTGATGAAGTGCATATGTTAACAACAGAAGCATTCAATGCCCTTCTGAAGACACTCGAAGAACCTCCGCCCCATGTGATCTTCATCTTGGCTACCACGGAGCCCAACCGTATTCCAGCTACTATCATTTCGCGTTGTCAGCGTTTTGATTTCCGCAGAGTGAGTCTGGAGGATCAGACCTCGCGAATTTTGCATATTTGCAACGAGGAACAGATTGAAGTGGAAGAACAGGCTGCAGCATATATCGCCAGGCTATCCGATGGCGGGATGCGGGATGCACTGAGTATTTTGGATCAGATGCGTGCATTTGCAGATGGGCAGATTACGTACGATCTCGTGATTCGTGCAACAGGCGGAATTGCCGCTGATCAATTTAAACAACTGGCAGAGGATATTCGGGAAGGTCAGACTGCAAATGTGCTGGACCGCATCTCCGTATGGATGCAGGAAGGTAAAAGTGCGGAACAGACACTTGAGCATTTGATTCAGTACTACCGGGATCTGCTGCTTATTCAAGTACTTCCTGCTGGCAGTGAGGTCGTGACAGATCGCATCCAAGACCCGGCCCTGTTTGAAGATACCGCACGACATTACGATCGGGACCAGATCTTTCGTATGCTGGATACGCTGCATCATTATCAGACTGAAATGAAATATGCCCCCAATCCCCAAATCATACTTGAGCTGGCTGCATTGAAGCTTACCACGCTGTGGTCAGATCAGGGAATGAAGCCTTCGTCCTCGGATGCTCAGGCTAGTGGAGACATGATCCATAAGCTGGAGAATCGGTTGAATGCGCTGGAAATGCAGTTGAAGAAGGTATTGGCAGGAGAGGGAGCAGCTGTCGCTTCGGCGTCATCCTCAACTAGTGCTTCGTCTGGTTCGCGATCAGGCAGCACTAAATCTGGCAGTCCTTCGCAGACTGTCAGGAAAAGAATGAACCTTGAGCCGTATTTGGCCCATCAGGAGGAAGTAAAAGCGGTGCTTCCCAAATGGAATCAGGTTCTTGGGCAGGTAAAACAGCGCAAGATCACGGTTCATGCTTGGCTGGTAGATGGAGAACCGGTATCTGTGGCAAATGGGCATCTCTTGCTTGCTTTTAAAAATACGATCCATAGAGAAACCACAGAGAAGCCCATGAACAAGCAACTCATTGAAGAAGTTCTCAATGAGGTACTGGGTCAGCCGTTTCAAATTGAGACCACGATGTCCAAGGAATGGGAAGAAGCCACGCAACAACAACCTGTTGACCAAGTGGCCGAGCCACTGGAATGGACGGCGGAAGAGACAGATGCAGATGGTGCATACAAGGAAAAATGGATCAACGAGGCCATTCAGTTATTTGGAGAAGATCTCGTAACGATAAAAGACGATATTAAAGGAGATGAGTGAATATGAAAGGCAATATGAATCAAATGATGAAGCAAGTGAAAAAAATGCAGGAACAAATGATGAAGGCACAAGAAGAGCTGGGAGAGAAAAAGATTGAAGGTACGGCAGGCGGTGGCGTGGTCACTGCTACCGTTAACGGTCACCGCAAATTGCTGGATATTCAAATTAAGCCGGAAGCGGTTGATCCTGAAGACGTCGAAATGCTGCAGGACCTCATCATTGCTGCGGTCAATGATGCGATGAGCCAGGCAGAGGAACTTGCCAATAAAGATTTAGGGAAGTTTACCGGAGGCATGAATATCCCGGGATTATTCTAATGGCATTTGCCGACGATAAAGGAGTTCTTTCATTTGTATTATCCAGAACCGATTGCGAAATTGATTGATGCTTTCTCAAAGCTGCCCGGCATTGGCAATAAGACCGCAGCTCGACTGGCGTTTCATGCGCTTCGAATGAAGGAAGAGGAAGTGGTGGACTTTGCGAAAGCACTCGTGAATGTCAAACGCAATCTCACTTACTGCTCCGTGTGCTGCAACATTACAGATGTAGACCCCTGCAGGCTCTGTCAGGATAAACATCGTGACCAGTCGGTGATTTGTGTGGTTCAGGAACCGAAGGATGTCATTGCCATGGAGAGAACCAAAGAATTTCAAGGTTTGTACCATGTACTCAATGGAGCGATTTCCCCCATGGAAGGAATTGGGCCTGACGAAATTCGCATTGCTGAACTGCTTCGCCGATTGACCGATGAAAAAGTGAAGGAACTGATCCTAGCCACCAATCCGAATATTGAAGGAGAAGCAACGGCCATGTACTTGTCTAAACTGGTAAAACCGTTTGGGTTGAAAGTAACTCGTATTGCACACGGCTTACCGGTGGGCGGAGACCTGGAATATGCGGATGAGGTGACGCTGTCCAAAGCGTTGGAAGGACGCAGAGAACTTCTGTAATCGGGACACCACCTTCAAAATATGAATAGAAACAAACGGATAAGGAGCTGGTCTCTAGGTTAGGTATCTAACCGGAGACGGCTCCTTTTTACTGTGATGATGATTGAAAATGAGAAAAACAGTTCTAAATCCCCGACTTCTGCCCTATGTATATATCGTACAAGCATAGGGGGGAGATAAATGAATTGGAAAAGCTGGCTGCAATATATATGGAGAAAAGATAAGGGAATGAGTGAGGAAACGTGTTTGATTGACGAGATTGAGAGGGCTCGTAAGGAATGGAGCGTAGCGTACAAGCGATTGGACACGGCGGTTGGCGCTGAACAGGTCGATTACGCCATCTATACGCTCGAAGCCGCTGAAAAGAGATACGAGATGCTGTTAAAACAGGCAAAAGAACAAAAGGTTATCCATAAGCCCGAGCTGGGGATGTCCAGTTCAGGAAAGGGGCGTAAATGAGCATGAACCTCTGGCTCCTTACTCTCTTGCTATCTATACTTGCCTTAATCATCGTGATCATTCGGAAACACCTGTCTCCGAAGATCATCACCTATACAATTAGTAACATCTCGCTGGCTGCGATCATATTGTATGTTATCAATCACATGGGCCTTCTGGGAGATATGCAGATTGCGATTAACTTTTATACCATTGGCACAATCGTATTGCTGGGCATACCCGGATTATGCCTGCTATTAGGCATTCAGTCGTTTATTCTGTAGCTCGATGAGGGTAGAGATTAGGCTATGAAATAGTGGGAAAGATTTCAAGGAATAAAGGATTGACTTCAAAAGTACCGCCATGATATATTATTCAAGTCGCCATTGAGACGACATTCGCAACAAGCTTGTTAATGACTTCTTATCTTCACGATTGATCGGTTGATTGGAAAAAAAGAGGCTTGTCAAAAAAAAACCGATGTGTTATGATACTTCTCGCTGCTAACCACGCAGCTACAGAGAAACGCATCACACAAACGAAACACATTGTCCTTTGAAAACTGAACAGCGAGCGAAATTGTCCAAATTTCAAAATAAGGTTTCATTGTCCTTTCCTTTATGGATCGGACGGGAACCCCCGGAATGAAAATTCCAACCAGCAACAAAATGAGCAAGCCAAACTTTTTACCTTTATTGGAGAGTTTGATCCTGGCTCAGGACGAACGCTGGCGGCGTGCCTAATACATGCAAGTCGAGCGGAGTATAAGAAGTGCTTGCACTTCTTATACTTAGCGGCGAACGGGTGAGTAACACGTAGGCAACCTGCCTGCAAGATCGGGATAACTAGCGGAAACGTTAGCTAATACCGGATGGTCCAGAGAATCGCATGATTTTCTGGGGAAAGAGGGTTTCGGCTCTCACTTGCAGATGGGCCTGCGGCGCATTAGCTAGTTGGTAAGGTAACGGCTTACCAAGGCGACGATGCGTAGCCGACCTGAGAGGGTGA
>NZ_JBHUMM010000043.1:833176-834137 GCF_042685085.1 Marinicrinis sediminis | reverse complement strand
CCCCCCTCAAGATGAGATTTCCCCTTTGGTAAGACCCCTTGTAGACGACAAGGTTGATAGGTTCGAGGTGGACGTGCAGCAATGCATGGAGCTGACGAATACTAATCGGTCGAGGGCTTATCCCAAAAAACACCCAAAAAAGTGACGGAACGCTTTGTAGCGCATACCGAAACCTTTTTCGGGGCCCGGAACGATTCCGGGTAAGCAGTACCTGATTCAAACCTAAACCTTTCGCATTCAGTTTTGAAGGAGCAAGTCTTCTTCCTATAGGTTCGGCATCGAGATGCTTTTGGCGAAGTGTCTTGCTAGATGTCCGAGCTTTATATATCGGGGCCATAGCTCAGCTGGGAGAGCGCCTGCCTTGCACGCAGGAGGTCAGCGGTTCGATCCCGCTTGGCTCCACCATATTCCCTGATAGCTCAGTTGGTAGAGCACTCGGCTGTTAACCGAGTTGTCACAGGTTCGAGTCCTGTTCGGGGAGCCACGGAGAGGTGTCCGAGCTGGCCGAAGGAGCACGATTGGAAATCGTGTAGGCGTCACAAGCGTCTCGAGGGTTCGAATCCCTCTCTCTCCGCCAGTCATTTTCAAGGCCCCTTGGTCAAGCGGTTAAGACACCGCCCTTTCACGGCGGTAACACGGGTTCGAATCCCGTAGGGGTCACCATTTACAACTTTAACAAGGACGCTTAGCTCAGCTGGGAGAGCATCTGCCTTACAAGCAGAGGGTCGGCGGTTCGATCCCGTCAGCGTCCACCATGAAAGTCATTGCCGCGGGGTGGAGCAGTCTGGTAGCTCGTCGGGCTCATAACCCGAAGGTCGTAGGTTCAAATCCTGCCCCCGCAATATTCTCATCATCATTTGATCTTGAGAAGAACATCATCTGGAGCTGTGGTGTAGAGGCCTAACATGCCTGCCTGTCACGCAGGAGATCGCGGGTTCGAATCCCGTCAGCTCCGCCATTC
>NZ_JBHUMM010000043.1:832468-833166 GCF_042685085.1 Marinicrinis sediminis | reverse complement strand
AGACGACAAGGTTGATAGGTTCGAGGTGGACGTGCAGCAATGCATGGAGCTGACGAATACTAATCGGTCGAGGGCTTATCCCAACACAACTCCTGCACCAAGCAGGAGGAAGTAATACCTGATTCATACCTAAACCTTTCGCATTCAGTTTTCAGGGATCAACTCTCTGCTTATCGTTCCTCGATAGCTCAGTTGGTAGAGCACTCGGCTGTTAACCGAGTTGTCACAGGTTCGAGTCCTGTTCGAGGAGCCATATGCTCCCATAGCTCAGCAGGTAGAGTGCTTCCATGGTAAGGAAGAGGTCACCGGTTCAAATCCGGTTGGGAGCTTCGTTTCCTTTCATTCCATCTTTTACTATAACAAGGCCCCTTGGTCAAGCGGTTAAGACACCGCCCTTTCACGGCGGTAACACGGGTTCGAATCCCGTAGGGGTCACCATTTAAAACATTCGCAAGGACGCTTAGCTCAGCTGGGAGAGCATCTGCCTTACAAGCAGAGGGTCGGCGGTTCGATCCCGTCAGCGTCCACCACTTGCCGCTGTAGCTCAACTGGTAGAGCATCTGACTTGTAATCAGAGGGTTGGGGGTTCAAGTCCTCTCGGCGGCACCAGGAAACCCTAGGGGGTTAGCCAAGCGGTAAGGCAACGGACTTTGACTCCGTCATGCATAGGTTCGAATCCTATACCCCCTGCCATTGTA
>NZ_JBHUMM010000043.1:803248-832458 GCF_042685085.1 Marinicrinis sediminis | reverse complement strand
GGGTTCAAGTCCTCTCGGCGGCACCATGTAATTTCATATGGGGGATTAGCGAAGTGGCCAAACGCGGCAGACTGTAAATCTGTTCTCTACGAGTTCGGTGGTTCGAATCCATCATCCCCCACCAGTTATATTATCAAATGGCGGTCGTGGCGAAGGGGTTAACGCACCGGATTGTGGCTCCGGCACTCGTGGGTTCAAGTCCCATCGATCGCCCCATTAATACAGGGGGTTAGCCAAGCGGTAAGGCAACGGACTTTGACTCCGTCATGCATAGGTTCGAATCCTATACCCCCTGCCATTGTGTGAGCCATTAGCTCAGTTGGTAGAGCACCTGACTTTTAATCAGGGTGTCGAAGGTTCGAGTCCTTCATGGCTCACCAGTCAAATATGCGCGTGTGGCGGAATTGGCAGACGCACTAGACTTAGGATCTAGCGTCTTACGACGTGGGGGTTCAAGTCCCTCCACGCGCATAACCTTTTCATTTGCGGACGTGGCTCAGTGGTAGAGCATCGCCTTGCCAAGGCGAGGGTCGCGAGTTCGAATCTCGTCGTCCGCTCCATAAGTGCCCTTAGCTCAGCTGGATAGAGCGTTTGACTACGAATCAAAAGGTCGGGAGTTCGAATCTCTCAGGGCACGCCATTTACAGTTTCATCATTGTCGGGACGTAGCTCAGCTTGGTAGAGCACCTGGTTTGGGACCAGGGGGTCGCATGTTCAAATCGTGTCGTCCCGACCACTTAAATACGCGGGTGTAGTTCAATGGTAGAACTCCAGCCTTCCAAGCTGGTAGCGTGGGTTCGATTCCCATCACCCGCTTTTAGAAAAGAGAGCCGAAAGGGCTCTTTTTTTGTTGGTTGAAGAGGATGAGAAGCCATACTGGGTTCGACCTCGACCGCCCGTAAAACATCGGAGATAAGGCAGAGTAGGGTGAGCGTCCCTCATCTCCGTGGTCGATCCGCAGGATCAAGTGAAATCAGATGAGGGAGTACCAGCCGTGAAGACATCGAAGAAAATACAGTGTAGGCTGAGCGTCCGTTCCGACCGCCAGTGATTGGGTGACATCATTGAACAAGCTTCTATTCTATAGAGGAACGGAGTATTCCCATCACCCGCTTTTGATAAAAATACTCACCGGAGTTATCCTGATTGAGCGACCGCGTTTAGTGGAAATTTTAATCGCCAAGCAGAAAAATGCGTTCTGCTGTGGAATGAAAAGAGAGCCGAAAGGCTCTTTTTTTGTTGGGTGAGGAGGATGAGAAGTCACACCGAGTTCGACCGCCCGTAAAACATCGGAGTAAGGCAGAGTAGGGCGAGCGTCCGTTCCGACTGCCAGTGACAGAGTGTCATCATTGAACAAGCTTCTATTATATAGAGGAACGGAGTATTCCATCACCTGTTTGTAAAAAAAGAGCCGAAAGGCTCTTTTTCTTTTTACGAAGGCGGATCTATGAGAACTACATACATCCTCATTCCATGGAGGGAGGATGAAAATGACTGGAAGCCTGCATAATATACAGGCACATCAGAGCTATCCTCCTTCCATTTCCCCTTCTATTATGATAAGACACATGAAAAATCGCATCCTTTTTTGAACCTCTTGCGATAGACATAAAGTGTTCACAAATAAGCAGGATTCATGATCCGGAAAATAGGGTATATAGATAGAGTATGATGTCCATTTGTTTCACCTATCCACATCGATATTGTATTCTTCGGCGATATACCCATGCAATGCCTTGACCAGTTCCTACTTTTCAAGTAAAGTTATTGTGATAAACTTCTTTTATCAATTGATTCAGCCAGCTCGGGTACCATGCTTGTCAGAAGAGACTTATGCTCCTACATATGCATATCCATTCATTAAACTATATAATTATGCTTTCTAACATTTGAATAGAGAATATACATGTTAGAGATATGGGAAAGGACGAGGTGAGAAGTAAAGTATGACCATGACAGAAAATGAAAACCGCAGTCAATCTGTAAATCTACTCAGAAGAGATGTTCGATTCCTCGGTAATCTACTTGGCGAAGTACTGCTCCACCAAGGTGGGAAAGAGTTGCTGGATCATGTAGAACAAATCCGGGAAATGAGCAAATCATTAAGAGCCCAATTCAATCCAGCCGTATTTGCAGAATTCAAGCAAACCATTGAAAAATTATCTCCAGAAATCCGTCACCAGGTCATTCGCGCTTTTGCAATGTATTTCCAGCTGGTGAATATTGCAGAGCAGAATCATCGGGTTCGCCGTAAAAGAGATTACGAGCGTTCAGCTGGCGAAGCTTCTCAACCAGGTTCTATTGAGAGCATCGTGGCGCAGTTGAAGCAGCTTGAGATTCCTACGCATGAAGTTCAGGAAATATTAAAAGATATTTCTTTGGAGCTTGTCATGACGGCCCATCCGACCGAAGCGATGAGAAGAGTGGTCCTAGACATTCATCACCGCATTGCACAGGAAATGAGCCGACTGGATGATCCGACTCTGACGCATCGAGAGCGGGAGCAATTGAAGGAGCAACTGCTTAGTGAAATTCTGACGTTGTGGCAAACGGATGAACTCCGTGACCGCAAGCCTACCGTTATCGATGAAGTACGCAACGGATTGTTTTATTTTGACGAAACACTGTTCGATGTATTGCCAGATGTATATGGAGAATTGGAAAGAAGCCTGAATATCTATTATCCGGAGCATGACTGGCATGTGCCTACATTCTTGCGCTTTGGCTCCTGGATCGGGGGAGATCGCGACGGTAATCCGTCTGTGACCTCAGATGTCACCCATCAGGCCCTGACCATGCACCGCAGTCTGGCTATCAAGAAATATATCGAAAGCCTCAAGCAAATCAAAGGCTATCTGAGCTTTAGTACGAACCTGGTTGAAGTGCCGCAAGAGCTGTGGGATTCCATTGCCAAGGATCGCGAAAACGTAGAGCTCAAATCCGAGCATGTTTGGCGGAATCCGAAAGAGCCTTATCGCATTAAGATTTCATATATGATTGAAAAGCTAAAGAATATTGCAAGCAGATCGGCATCGGAGACAGTCAATTACTATGTCACTCCGGAAGAGCTGATGGAAGACCTGAAGCTGATCGACCGCAGCCTGAGACATCACTTTGCGGATTATGCGGCAGATGAGTATATTAAGAAATTCGTCCGTCAGGTTGAACTGTTCGGCTTCCACCTTGCTACACTGGATGTGCGTCAGCACAGCAAAGAGCATGAGCTGGCCTTGACTGAAATCCTGAACAAAATGAATATGGTGGAGGACTACAGCGCTCTTTCCGAGGAAAACAAAATTACCTTGCTGGAAAAGCTGCTCAGTGATCCAAGACCACTCACTTCACCTTATGAGCAATACTCTGAAAGCACAGAGGAATGCGTCAATGTCTATCGCACGATACATGCCGCTAAACGTGAGTTTGGCGAAAACTGTATCTCCAGCTATCTGATCAGTATGGCGCAAGGGGTATCTGATATTCTCGAGGTAGCTGTACTTGCCAAAGAAGTGGGCTTGTACCGCAAGCAGCCAAACGGCATTACTCTGCAACCAGTGCCGCTGTTCGAAACGATCGAGGATCTGCACGCAGCGCCTCAAATTATCCATCGCCTGTTCTCGATCCCGGCTTATCGGGAAAGCCTGCGGGACATGGGAGATGTGCATGAGATCATGCTCGGTTATTCAGACAGCAACAAGGATGGCGGTGTCATTACGGCCAACTGGGAGCTGAGAATCGCACTGAAAGAGATCACAGAAACGGCCAAGCAATTCGGCGTCAAAATCAAGTTCTTCCATGGAAGAGGCGGAGCGCTTGGACGTGGAGGCATGCCGTTGAACCGAAGCATCATGTCTCAGCCGCCAAACACCATCAGCGGCGGGATCAAGATCACCGAGCAAGGCGAAGTACTGTCCTCCCGTTATTCCTTGCAAGGTATCGCATACCGAAGCCTGGAGCAAGCCACATCAGCTTTGATCCAGTCTGCCCTGATGGCGCGCAATCCTCAGAGTGATGTAAGGGAGCACGAGTGGGAGTCCGTAATTGAAGAAGTATCCAAGGTCGCACAGACGAAATACCAGGATCTTATTTTCCGTGACCAGGATTTCATCACCTTCTTCAAAGAATCTACCCCGCTGAACGAGATCAGTGAGCTCAACATCGGTTCCAGACCGGCGAAACGGAAAAACAGTGATCGCTTTGAAGATCTTCGTGCCATTCCGTGGGTATTCTCCTGGACCCAGAGCCGTTATCTCCTCCCGGCATGGTATGCCGCAGGATCGGCCCTGCAGTCATACTATCAGGGAGATGAAATTCGCCTGAGCCACTTGCAAAACATGTATGAAAACTGGACGTTCTTCAAGCAGCTGGTTGATAACCTGCAAATGGCACTTGCCAAGTCCGACCTGGTCATTGCTGAGGAATATGCGCAAATGATCAAGGACTCCGCAGTCAAGGATCGGATCTTCGGCATGGTGAAGGAAGAACACAAGTTGACTACTGACCTGATTCTCAAGATTACGAAGCATCAAGAGATTCTGGACAATGTTCCGGTTATTCAGGAATCTGTTCGCCTCCGTAACCCGTATGTAGATCCACTGAGCTATCTGCAGGTTCAATTACTGACGGAGCTTCGCAACATTCGCGAAGAAGGTGGAGACGACGCAGATCTGCTTAGAGAAGTCCTGTTAACCATGAACGGCATTGCACTCGGACTTCGCAATACCGGTTGATTCCAATACGCTTATCGATAGATATATACGGCTATGGGCCCTCTACGGAGGGCTCATTTCTTTTTTTGATGTGAGGTAATCGTTGTGATTTTGCCACAGATGCATTACAATGTTTGACAGGGCTTTTGTGAAGGGGGTAGGTAACGGTGCATACGATTGAGACACGCTTGGCCAAACTTGCACGAGACGGAGATCGACATGCATTTGCCGAGATCGTGGATCTGTATAAAGATAAAATATATCATCTGTCCTATCGCATGCTGGGTAACGCCCAGGAAGCGGAGGATGTGGTACAGGAGACATTCATCCGGGTGTACAAAAATATAAAGCGATATGATCCCACCCACAAGTTCTCCACCTGGATCTACCGAATTGGAACCAATCTATGCATTGATCGACTGCGCAAGCGCAAGTTTACCGCATACTCCCTCGATGCAGACCAGTCCGACGGGGAAGGAATGGATGGCTACTCGGTGCTGGCAGCCAAAGACCCATTGCCAGAGGATCAGCTTACACTGTCTGAGACGCAGCAGCAGATTAGGGAAGCCATTTCCAAAATGCCAGAGAAGTACCGCTCCGTCATTATACTCAGATACCTGGAAGATATGTCGCTGCAGGAAATCAGTGAAGTGCTGGATATGCCCGTCACGACAATCAAGACCCGGGTACATAGAGGCAGAGAGTATTTGCGGAAAAGACTAGATCACGCCAAGCTGATCTAATGTATGGACGAATAACGAATACATTCGAACTCATGATATAGATGTGGTACATATACAGACTGCAAGCGAGAAGAATGATTACGGAGAAGAACGTTAAGGCAGAAGAACTTTAACCGAGCAGAACTTTAATGAAGATGAACTGTAAGTCAACGGTAGGTAGGCTTCAGACCCTGAGACAAGAAAGCTAGAAAAAAAATGAAACCACCGATCACCAACGCGCGTATGGTATAGCACAGACCTTATGGACATTGGAAAGGAGAGGCTTATGATGAAGACGTGCCGCGAAGCCATCTCTTTAATGCATGAATATTATGACGGAATGATTGAGCAAGCCGATTTGAAGGAACTGCGACAGCATGTGAAGCAGTGCGGGGATTGTGCGGATCGTTTTCAGCAATATGAGCAAACCCAGGCCTATATGCGCGCCATGCCCAAGCCACAGCCATCTGTTGATCTGGCGAACCGAATCATGGATGCCTTGCCGCAACCGAAAAAGCGGGTTTCTGTGCTCAATTGGATTAAAAGACATCCGGCCATCACCGCGGCCGCTGTGTTTGTCGCCATTATGCTATCCAGCTTGACGGCGTTCTGGGACCAGAATACAGAGCTTATTGTAAAGGGTACGCACCTGGATCAGGTGGTCATTCGTGACCAGAGTGTGATTGTGCCAGCTGGAGCGATCGTCCAGGGTGATCTGACCATCGAAAACGGTCAACTTCAGATTGAAGACAACGCACGCATACAAGGAAATGTCGTCGTGATTGACGGGGATGTCTATGCCGCCTCAACAGCGGAAATCGGAGGGAAACTGACGGAAGTCAATCAGGCGATCGACTGGCTGTGGTACAAGCTTGGCGAGACCGTTTCCAGCCTGACTCCCTGACCGGAACAAAGAGTAGCATCAACTTGCGATTTATCGATGGCGATGATGGATGACTGCCTCCCTCCACAGGGGGGCTTTTGTTATGGAGAACCTGCCGAATATGTGTAAAGCATCGTTAGGTATGGTAGAATATGATGAGGAAAAGCATCCTTTTTCCCATTTCGATGGCATCTGGAATTTTATTGGGGGAAACCACCATGGATCTGTTGTCCAAAATAAACATTACTGACATCATCGATATTTTAATTGTCAGTTATATCATCTATAAATTGATCATGCTCGTACAGGGAACGCGCGCGGTTCAGCTGTTAAAGGGAATCGTCGTGATCGTACTGGTATGGATATTAAGCGAGTGGTTTAATCTTAATACTCTGAAGTGGCTCTTGAACCAGATGATCACGGTTGGGGTGCTCGCCGTCATTATTATTTTCCAGCCGGAACTGAGAAGGGCACTGGAGCAACTTGGTCGAGGGAAGCTGTTTGTTCGTGGGGGAGCTTCGGAAGAAGACGCGGTCTTCAATCACAACATAGCGGAAGTCATTAAGGCGGTCAACTATTGCTCCAAGCGAAAAATCGGCGCCCTGATTGTATTTGAACGCCATACGGGGCTCAGTGACTATATTGAATCCGGCATTCATATGTCGGCGAAGATCAGTTCCGCCCTGTTAATCAACATATTTACGCCCAATACGCCGCTGCACGACGGCGCGGTGATCATCCGTAATCAAAAACTCATGGCAGGCGCCTGTTACCTTCCGTTATCCGAAAATCCATTTATCAGCAAAGAGCTGGGGACCAGACACCGGGCAGCTATCGGGATGAGTGAGGTGTCGGATGCCATTAGTGTGGTAGTTTCGGAGGAAACCGGGCAAGTCTCCCTTGCTATCAACGGGCAGGTTGTGAGGGATATCAAGGAAGAATCACTCATTTCCAAGCTGTTTGAAGAACTGCGGCCACAGGCGAAGGATAAAACCTCTTTCTGGCGAAGAAAAGGGGGCAACAGCAATGGATAAATGGCTGAACAATCGAAATGTACTGCGACTCATTGCGTTAATGATAGCTATCTTGCTGTGGGTGATCGTACATATGGATCGGGAAGTCACCACGCCGCAATCCCAGACCAGTCTGATCAGTACCAAGACGATCCAGGATGTGAAAGTACAAAAAGTCGGACTGGATACCGAATTGTTTTATATTCAAGAGATCAATACCGAGCATGTAACGGTAACCCTGCGCGGAAATAAATCAAGGCTCAATACCGTCAGCACGAAGGATGGAAATGCCAAAATTCAGGCGGATCTGTCCAATCTGACTGCTGGCAAACACGTATTGATGCTCGAACCGATCGGATTTCCAGAAGAACTCGATGTAGAGATTTATCCCGATACGATCACCGTTCAGATCGAGGAAATTGAAAAAAGAGAATTTCCTGTGAAAATTGAACTGCTGGGCAAGCCTGCAGAAGGTTTCCGGACCGGGGTTCCCATCCTGAATCCGAGCAGAGTTGTGGTGAGCGGCTCCAATGCTGAACTGTCCAGACTGAAAGTCGTTCGGGCAGAGGTAGAGGTTGAAGGAGCCAAGGAAACCGTACAGGGCGAATACAAGCTTACGGCGCTCAATGAAAATGATGAAGCCATGGATATAGAGATTACACCGGCGGTTGTCGATGTCGAATTGCCAATCACGAGTCCTTTCAAAACCGTACCGATGCGCATCAAGCTGATTGGAGAGCCGCCAGCCGGCTACAGCGTCAGTGCATTTGAACAGAGTGTCAAGCAGGTGACGGTCTACGGGGATGAAGATGTATTGAATGAAATGGAATTTTACGATGGCATTGAGATAGATTTGACGAAGCTGACGAATGACAAATTGTATTCCCTGAACATTCCGCTTCGCGACAATGTAGATCGCATCGTGCCGGAGACGGTAGAGGTGGAGATTTCTGTAGTCCCTTCCCAGAAGAAGACTTTTGAAGATATCCCGATTGTGTTCTCCGGTGAGAACGGCGAATATACGACCAGACTGCTGGAACCGTCTGATGGCAAGGTGTCCATCTCCGTTGAGGCCGCCCCCTCGAAGCTGAAAGGGATGAAGGCGGGAGACATTCAGGCGATTCTGGATGTGAGCAACTTGCCTCCAGGGACATATGAGGAGACGTTGAAGCTCAATCTTCCTTCTTATGTGAAGGCCAAGCCTGTGCAAGTCCAGCTGGAGATTGTACCGAAGAATGTGTCAGAGGAAGAGATTCCACCTGAGCAGGAACCTGGGGATAGACCAGGCGATCCTGATGCGTCGGATGGGACGAACGTGCCTTTGCCGCCCGTCGAAGCACAAGCGGATGACGATGGGGAAGCCGGGAACGAGAGCGAAAGTGGGAGTGGAAGTGGAAGCGAGGGCAGTGGAACCAACACTGCTGAGTCTGGAAACAATAGATCGAATTCGACAAATGCTAATGGAACAGGCAACAATATTAGAAGAGAATGAATATTCTAGTGCGAACAGTGACTTGAACCTAATGAACAGTTGGCAAAGACTGAAGGAGCGAATGGATGATGGGGAAATATTTTGGAACTGATGGTGTACGCGGTGTGGCCAATGAAGGTCTGACACCGGAAATGGCCTTTCAAATAGGAAGAGCGGGCGGTTATGTTCTGGCGGGTCAATCTGAGAGACCGACGGTGGTGATCGGGCAGGATACGAGAATATCTGGTCCGATGCTGGAGGCGGCGCTTACAGCAGGATTGTTGTCGATTGGGGCAAATGTGGTCAGGCTGGGGGTTGTGACGACTCCATGCGTCGCTTTCCTTACCAAGGCATCCGGTGCAGATGCAGGGGTCATGATCTCTGCCTCACACAATCCGGTCGCCGATAATGGTATCAAGTTCTTCGGCAGTGACGGCTTCAAGCTGTCGGATGAAACGGAGCTGGAAATTGAAAGATTGATGGATGCGGAGCAAGACGAGCTGCCAAGACCGATCGGTGGAGAACTGGGAACGGTATCCGACGATTTGCATGCCAAGTATCAATATGCCGATTATATCAAGGGCACCGTTCAGCATCGTTTGGACGGGATGAAAATTGTACTGGATTGCGCCAACGGAGCAGCCTATGAGCTGGCCCCGAAAATCTTCACGGATCTCGGTGCGGAAGTCATTACCATTGCCGCTCAGCCAACAGGCAAGAACATTAACGAAGGCTGTGGATCTACCCATGTTTCTTTTGTGCGTGATGCAGTAGTGAAGCATGAGGCGCACTTGGGGTTGTCCTTTGACGGAGATGCCGATCGTCTCATTGCTGTGGATGAGCAGGGTGAGGAAGTGGATGGCGACTACATTCTCTGCATATGTGGTAAAGCCATGAATGAGGTTGGCAAGCTGAATCACAGAACCGTTGTCACCACGGTCATGAGCAATATTGGTTTCTATAAGGCCATGGAGGAAATGGGTATGTCAGCGAATCAGACGGCCGTCGGAGACCGCTATGTGATGGAAGAGATGCGCAAGGGAGGATACAACCTTGGCGGAGAGCAGTCCGGGCATGTCATCTTTCTTGATCATATCCCGACAGGAGACGGCATTCTGACCGCTCTGCAATTAACCAGTATTGTGAAGGGTTCAGGGAAAAAGCTGAGTGAACTGAAAACGATGATGCGCAAATATCCGCAAGTGCTCGTAAATGTAAAAGGTGTCGACAAGCACAAGTTGCCAGAAAATGAAGCCGTTCAACAAGTGATTCAGGAGGTTGAGTCCAGCCTGGGCGATCAGGGACGGGTATTGGTAAGGCCATCCGGTACAGAGCCGCTCATTCGTGTTATGGCCGAAGGCCCGGATAAAGAGGTCGTGGAGCAGCATGTCCAGCGAATTGCCGATATCATTGCGGCTGAATGCAAGCTGTAAGGCAATGGTTGCCGGCTAAACCGCATGACCGTTCCTTGCAGGGGCAGGACAAATAAAAACGCAACGAGCAAGGTGCGGGCTATAATCAGTAAGGTGCGGATTACAACGAAATCATGCCATTATAACGGAAGACAAGCAAGTATCGAAGGAGATGGAACAACATTTCTGAGGTGCTTGCTTTTTTTGTGGCGCATCGTTTATGCCGATTTTCTCCTCCGATACGGACGGAAGAAGGGACATGCCATCGAAATCTAATGAGGAACCCATCTTGAAAATTATTGTTGCACGAGATGACAAAAATGAATAAGATGGTTATATGTTTCTGCATTCAAGAATAGAAAGGAGCATCGAAGGATATCTGCAACATAAGCGCCAGAACTTCAATGAGGGCAGGCTGACGGCAAGGCATGAACCGGCTTCGGAAGGAGCGGGAATCGACTTGCCGACACGATTCTATTGAAGTTGACGAGGTGGAGGTGTTCGAACGTTTCGGCGGGGACCTCCCGGTAATCCATCCATACCGTAAGCTGCACAGTAAAACGAGGGGGCGACCTTTCGCACAATCTGACAGCTGGATGTCAAATGATCTATACCCAAAAAATGAACTATACCCAATGAAGCTTGGGATCTCAGGATCAAACCTTTCCCAAGCGAGGGGAAGGTTTGGTCCTCATCTAATGGAGGTACAAACTATGTGTGGAATTGTAGGATATATTGGACATCGTGATTCACAACCGATTTTGATCGAAGGCTTGAAAAAGCTCGAATATAGAGGCTATGACTCGGCAGGTATTGCTGTGCATACGTCAGAGGGATTGAAGGTCAGCAAGGCGAAAGGACGTCTGGCCATTCTGGAAGAGCAGCTGGAGGGTGCCGCACTGAACGGAACGATCGGTATCGGGCATACCCGCTGGGCTACCCATGGCAAGCCTTCCGATGTGAATTCCCATCCGCATCAGGATATGAGCGGCGATTTTACAATCGTGCATAACGGCATCATTGAGAACTATGTGACGCTGAAGGAAGAGCTGGCTGCGAAAGGTCATACGTTCACCTCAGAAACGGATACGGAAGTCATTGCCCATTTGCTGGCTGATGAATATGACGGGGATTTGGTTCAGGCGGTGCAACGCGCTGTCAAACGGATGAAAGGTGCATATGCCCTTGCTGCGCTGACCAAGCATGAGCCGGATAAAATCGTGACCGTTCGTTATGCCAGCCCGCTTATTATCGGTGTCGGAGAAGGCGAAAACTTTATCGCGTCGGACATTCCGGCTATTCTGGAGCATACGAGAGATGTGTATATCCTGAATGATGGCGATATGGCGGTTCTCACTTCGAATGGTGTCGAGCTGATGGATGTCGAAGGAAAGGCCATTTCCCGGGAAATTTACAAGGTCGAATGGGATATCGTAACCGCAGAAAAAGCCGGATATGATCATTTTATGTTGAAGGAAATCTATGAGCAGCCGAAGGCATACCGTGATACGATGGGCAGCCGCATTAGTGCAGACCACAAGCAGATTGTGCTTGAGGAAGTACAGATGACGAAGGAACAGATTCAGGATATTCACAACATTCATATCGTAGCCTGTGGAACGGCTTATCATGCAGGACTTGTTGGCAAAACGGTCATTGAATCGCTCGCCCGCATTCCGGTAGAAACCGATGTCGCTTCCGAATATCGCTATCGCAATCCGATTATTACCCCGAATACACTGGTCATCGTCGTCAGTCAGTCCGGAGAGACGGCAGATACGCTCGCTGCGCTTCGAGAAGCGAAACGCTGTGGAGCAAGAGTGCTGGCGATTACGAACGTCGTAGGCAGCTCTGTAGCCCGTGAGGCGGACGATGTCATTGTTACCTGGGCGGGACCGGAGATTGCGGTTGCTTCTACCAAAGCGTACACGTCCCAGCTGATTGCGTTTTACTTGCTTGGGTTGTACCTAGCTCAGACGCTGGAGACACAGGAAGCGGGCGCAATAGCAGACGTGATTCAGGCGCTGGAGAAGCTGCCTGAGCAGGTGGAAGCGATACTGGCTGAAGCAGAAGTCGTACGTGACTACGCGGAGCGCATCAGCAAGCATGAGCACCTGTTCTTCATCGGTCGAGGCCTTGACTTCAATGTGGCACAGGAAGGCTCCCTGAAGCTGAAAGAAATCTCCTACATTCACTCTGAAGCATATGCAGCCGGAGAGCTGAAGCATGGCACGCTGGCCCTGATTGAAGAAGGGACACCGGTGATTGCGCTTGCGACGCAGGAAATGCTATTTGAGAAAACGGTCAGCAATATCAAGGAAGTGGCTGCACGCGGTGCGAGCGTCATGGGTCTGGCGATCGAGGGCGACGACGAATTGAAGAAATCCGTCGATGAGCTGTTCACGATTCCGAAAACCCTGCCTTTGCTTACACCTGCACTGTCTGTCGTACCATTGCAGCTGTTGTCCTATTATGCCTCCCTTGCAAGAGGCAACGATGTCGACAAACCACGCAACCTCGCGAAAAGTGTAACGGTTGAATAATAAAAAAAGTAAATAAAGTTGTAACAGGGCTGAGTAGAGCCAGGATGATTCCTGACATCTACTCGGCTTTTCTTTTTGAATTTAGAGGCAGGATTAGGGCAAAGGGAAGGAAAGTGCAGGAGAGTACACGATACTTTCTAAAACCTTATCTCGGAGGCTGTCTCAGGCATTGCAAGGCTTTTGAGATATACCTTTTTATATTAGACCGTGAAAACAGAGGATTAGACGGGTGAAAGCATTCGCAGTAAAATAAAGTAAGATTGGAAGATTCTTGAGAAGAATATTGGTTTTAAACTTTTTTCGATAATGTCAGAACACCCACGTAGAAGACATGCTTGTATTCTTCTTAGGGAATCGCTCTTTCGGACAGCGTTGTTCGAAAGATATCCTATCTTTTGTAAGATGACGTACGGTGGCGGATTTAAGGACTAAAATAGCTAGTAGATGAATGAAAGGAGTGGCAGATCATGAAACGAAAAATTATTTTAGATTTAGCGGTTACGTTAGATGGCTTTATTGAAGGGAAAAATGGTGAAGTTGATTGGTGTATTATGGACGCTGAAATGGGATTTACTCATTTTTTAAATCAAATTGATACCATTTTCTATGGGAGAAAAAGCTATGATTTATGGGGGCAATTTACGCCGGCAATGGAATCTTCGGATGCTGAAAAAGAAATTTGGGATTTGGTTCACAGTAAAGAGAAGGTTGTGTTTTCTAAAACGCAAAAAGGGACGGACAATAAAGTAATATTCATCAATGATTATGTAATTGAAGAAGTAAATCAAATAAAGAACAGGCCAGGTAAAGACATCTGGCTATATGGTGGAGCAAGTCTGATTACAACTTTTATCAATTTGGGACTTGTTGATGAATACAGACTATCTGTACATCCTGTTGTTTTGGGAGAAGGAAAACCACTGTTTGTGGACATCAAACAGCGGTTGAATTTAAAAATGGTGAATACAAAAACGTTTTCCTCAGGCGTTGTACAACTTATTTATCAGACCCATTTCCTTGGCAAGAACGGACAGGCGCCATTGGAACAACTCGATTAGGCGGTCCCGTCCTCCAACATGTTTCCGGCTTACATACCATGTGCATTACCAGCAGTCTTCGTCCACGTCTGTGCCACTGTTATGCACGGTAATCTTGGATCGACCGGACAGTGATTCCGTATAGGAGCAAACGCCGTGGGTCGAAATGCTTCCCTGTGAATCGGTCAACTTGATATAGACGCCGCCCTCCCCTGCCAGTTCCAGATCAGGCTGAATTGTACGAATAGATCCGCTTTCAAGAGGTTCTTCCACGATCACTTTGGAAATATCCTCTGGCGATTGAATCTGACTCTGAAGCACTCCGATTTCTATGCGGACAAGGTCGAGGTCAGACTGGTTGTCAATGGTGACTTGTAAAGGTCTGAAGAGATTAAATACGTCAGAGTGGTCTTTGTAATATTGAACAACCGCCTTGCCTCCGATGAAGCCAACGACCAGCAGCAATATAAGCAGCAAGGATACTTTTTTTGTCATGGTCACCACAGACCACTCCTTTCATCTCCATCCGTCACCCTGGTTAACTGCGCTGGAATCCACCTTCGGAATGAAGAATCTGTCCCGTCATCCACTGGGCCTCATCACTAACCAGAAAAGCGATTAATCTGGCAGCATCGTCGGGTTGTCCAATTCGGCCCATCGCAAACTTGGGCAGCAGATGAGAGCGAATTTCATCGGTCATCCAGGTGGTATCTGTCGGTCCCGGATTCACGGCATTCACGGTAATGTCCAGGGGCCCCAGTTCGATGGACAGCGCTCGTGTAAAAGCAGATATCGCTCCTTTGGTAGCGGAGTAGGCTAACTCTCCGGGCATGGGTCCAACGTCCTGACCTGAAGTGAGGTTTATAATACGTCCAGCTTTCAGTTGTGCGATTGAAAATCGCCGGGCAAATTCTGTGCACAGTAAAAAAGTCGTCCTCATATTCACTGCATAATGCATGTCCAGTACACGGGCATCCAAATTTTCGTATCCATCCCGTGTGGAATGAGCAGCATTGTTCACGAGTACCGAAGGGGTCCCCATCTGAGCAGCAGCATCTAGCACTTCGTATGCGGCGTTAGGATGCGATAAGTCGATTTCGATTCCTTTTCCGCTTACACCTGATGCCAGGAGCTGCTTCTCGAAGTTCGTTGACCAATCTGCTTCAGCATGCCAGTATGTGAAAACAATGTCATATCCTTGTTCGGCCAGTCGCTTGCAAATCGCTGTTCCCATATCCTGTTCACTGCTGGCCCCTGTAACGAGGGCGATTCGCTGTTCGTGATGATGCATGTCGGTTCCTCCTGTTGAATCACTTTATCTCATCTTTAGCCGATTAAGGCGGCACATGGGCTATTGGGCTTGGTCTATTGGCACATGGGGTTGCTGAATCGTACGTGGATGCTCATGTACGCTTTTCGGTGAGGTAGGTTTTGACGGCTGGCGGTTCATAGGTGTTGAATTGATCCAGCAGTCCGGCAGGCTCCTGATCCACCAGTGTGATTCCGTCATACTTCTCATGCAGGAACTGTTCCTGCTTCATGCGTTCGAAGAGGGCTATCAGCGGATCATAATAGCCGTTTACATTTAACAAACCACAGGGCTTATGATGAAGGCCCAGCTGTGCCCAGGTATAGATTTCGAAAAATTCCTCCATTGTGCCAGGCCCGCCCGGAAGGGCAATGAAGCCATCCGCCAGTTCGGCCATCTTCATCTTGCGGGCATGCATCGAATCGACAACGAATAGCTCCGTGAGCTGCTTGTGCGCAATTTCCCTTTGATCGAGAAAGGCGGGGATGACCCCGACAGCACGTCCCCCTGCTTCTAGGACAGCGTCCGCAATGGCGCCCATTGTACCCACACTGGCTCCGCCATAGATGAGGGTAAGGTCACGTTTCACCAATTCGTGGCCCAGTTTTTTGGCGTAGGTCATGTATCGATCTGAGGCTCCCTTGCTGGAGCCACAAAAAACCGCTATGGATTTCATTTAATCTCCTCCATCGACTGTGGATTCTGAATTGTCATGGCTTTTCTTTGCTTGCCTTTGTTTGGAGGCAGCCTCTATTTCCTAAGTTCATCATAGCAAATCGGCTGCTGGATCGGCCAGTCTATCTTCCAGCATATGTGGCCGTCTGATCGAATATGTAGATCTATGCAGCGCATTTCTGGACAAGCCATGAATGGTCAGCAAGCATTCAGGAGTGAGTGCACACTTCGTTTAGAAGACGAAGTCTAGGCAGGGATAGAGGGACAATAGGCAGAATATATGGCTAACAGAACTCACAGACCCCCATAACGCCCTTAAAGCCCATTACTCCTCTAACGAGCTGAACTCGCAACTCGCTCAATTTGCTCAATACACGCTTGCGGTAAGCATGGAAATTTGCTGAACGAACTCAAAACGTGCTCAGAAATGCACTCGGAGTGCTCGCACAGTGCTCTAAATTACGTTCTCAACATGCAAACCGAAACCAACTGGGGTCAAGCATGGAAGTGGGGCTTTCAGAATAAGCGTAACAGGTAGGAGTAGCAAGACAAGAGCGAATCGCTAATAATGAAGAGCAAGAGCAAGAGCAAGAGCAAGAGCAAGAGCAAGAGCAAGAGCAAGAGCAAGAGCAAGAGCAAGAGCAAGAGCAAGAGCAAGAGCAAGAGCAAGAGCAAGAGTAAGAGCAAAGAGCAAGAAGCAAAGAGTAGATATCGAAGAGTACAGACGGAGAAGTAAAATAAATCAAGAATGAAGAATGAAGAATGAAGAATGAAGAATGAAGAATGAAGAATGAAGAATGAAGAGTGAAGAGTGAAGAATAAGAAAGTAAAAAGTGAAGGGAGAATAAGAGATGAAGATGAGCCTGGGGCAAGAATATCTGAAAGTGGTACAAGAAAGATTTCGAAGTGTGAAAGATCTGGGTGACAAGACCATTGCACAGCTTAGTGAATCGGAGCTGCGCTTTCGAACCAGTGAGGCGTCGAACAGTATCGCACTGATTGTGAAGCATATGAGTGGAAATATGGTATCCAGGTGGACGGACTTTCTGACGACAGACGGAGAGAAGCCGACGCGGAAGCGGGATGAGGAATTCGAGGATACGTTAACGACCAAGGCAGATGTGCTTGCCTGCTGGGAACAGGGATGGAAAGTCTTGCTGGATACATTAAGCCAGCTTCGGGAAGCGGATCTGCTGGCTACGGTGTATATTCGAAGTGAACCGCATACGGTGATGGAAGCGATTGAGAGACAGGTAGCCCACTATGGGTATCATGTCGGTCAGATTGTGTGGATCGGCAAGCAGATCAAAGGTGATAGCTGGCATACCTTAAGTATCGCCAAGGGAGAATCGGCAGCATACTTGGAGCAAAAACAGAACGAGCACAGATCGTAAGTTTAGAAGAAGCGCACAAATAATAAGGAGGCGAGCGACGTATGGATACCCAGGATAGAAAAGTCGTGCTTTACATCGCAACGAGTGTGGACGGATACATAGCGCGAGAGGACGGGGATATTGAGTGGCTGCATGAAGTAGATGAGCTGGGGGAGGGAGACAGTGGCTACGGCGATTTTTACAACCGCATTGATACCGTACTGATGGGCAGAAAAACTTATGATCAGGTGCTGACCCTGGTGGATGACTTCCCTTATCCAGATAAGCAGTGCTATGTGTTCTCCCGTTCCGAAACGAGAGCAGATATCCCTCCGATTCATTTTGTACAGGAGGATGTCAGCACGTTTCTCCCACAGCTGACTCGGCAATCTGGCGGAGATATTTGGCTGGTTGGCGGTGCAGAGCTGTTTCAATCCTTGTGGAGAACCGGACAGGTAGATGAGTTGATCATTACAGTCATCCCGGTGGTACTCGGGAACGGGATTCCCTTGTTTGCACCGGCCGCTTCTAATCAGGAACAGACGGTCATACAGAGCCAGGCTGGAGAGACAGGTCAGCCTGCGCTCAGACTGCTGGACACGACCCGTTATGGACAATTTGTTCAATCCCATTATGAGGTCATCCGGTAGACACGGTTTGCGTCAGTCCGGCGAAGTAGCCTGCTCGATCATGCTCAGATATGCGTAGGCTGCTTCGTTCGAATCTCCGCACATGTCAATCGAAGCCTGCAGACTGCTGCATACCTCCGGTCGCTCGGGCTTTCCAAACAGCTTGCACCGGTTATCTTCCGTCAACTGCACACATCTTACTCCGGCCGGTTTGCCCTCGGGCATGCCGGGAATCGGGGAAGAGATGGATATCACACTACAGCAAGCAGCACATCCAATACGACATTCCATCGGTGCCATCACGACCTTTCCTATATATCGCTTATATTGCAGGCTCATTATAGCATGGATCAATGACGGATGGAGAGGAAGATTCTTTTTCCATTGACAGGACGTCACATACCAAATAAAATACCCATAGGGGTATTGGAATGGAGATTAAGAAGATAAAGATGATGATGAACCATATCCCACATGAGCTTTTAAACGAATGGAAGAGGTGAATCCACGATGGACATCGTATTTTATGCACTGACTATCGGGTTGATTGGATGGATGATCTACAGACAATTTGCACCTGTCAAGGGACTACGCACCATGCAGGCAGAGGATTTCAAGAAGGCGTCCAAGGGACACAAGCTGATTGACGTCCGGGAGCCGCATGAGTTCAAGGAAGGTCATCTTCCCGGCGCGGTAAATCTTCCGCTAAGTCAGTTTCGTTCAAGACTGTCTGAAATCCCGCGGGATCGAGAAGTCTATCTGTACTGTCGCAGCGGCATGCGCAGCAAACAGGCGAGCAAATGGCTCGTTCGCAGCGGACACCGCAACGTGGCTCATCTAAGCGGTGGACTGCTGTCCTGGCAGGGTGGATTGAAGAGATAATTCGAATGAAATGAGCATCCCTCCTTCTGAAAACGGATGAAAGTCAGGTTTTCAGGAAATAAATAGAATAGGACGATGTCCGTCTATAAGGAGGGTCCAATGCTCGATAATGCCAAAATTTCGGTCAGACAATTTACGATACTTGTCTTTATGTGGACCGTTGGAGCGACCGTACTCATCATTCCTTCAGGTATGGCCGCAGAGGCCAAGCAGGATGGCTGGATTGCCTCGATTGTTGGCGTCCTTATCGGGTTTGGGCTGGTATGTTTTTATAATTACGTCGCACGCATTCAGCACAATCGGTCATTGGCCAAGATGAATGAAGACATGTTTGGTACATGGCTGGGCAAGCTCGTGACCCTATCATTTGTGATATTTGCGATGATTACCGTCTGTACACTGGTTTGGGTATTTGGAAACTTTCTCGCCACCATGATCATACCCAGAACGCCGATGCCATATATTAACCTGCTGTTTCTAGGGATCGTTATCATCGCCGTTCGATATGGCATTGAGGTAATTGGACGATCCGCGGAGATTTTTTTTCCATGGGTGATCGGATTGTTTTGCTTTATGGTGTTCGCCATATCCCCCCAAATTGAATGGCAAAATTTGCAGCCCGTGCTGCATACCCCACTATCTGCGATCTTCAAAGCCGGGTTTTTATTTGCGAGTGTCGCCTCAATTAACTTTATTGTGCTGCATTCGTTCTATCCTACTGCGGTGCAACAACCCCAAAAGGCCCGGATTGCGGTGTGGAGAGGATTTGGCTTAGGCGGAATGATGATGATTCTCCTTACGTTTCTTGCCTTGTCTGTTCTAGGTGTAGATTTAACATCGAGACATTTGTTTCCCAGTTATATATTGGCCAAAAAAATAAATATCGGAGAATTTTTAAAGCGAATTGAGTCCATTATGGCAGCCATCTGGTTTTTTACGATATTTTACAAGACGACGCTCTATTATTATAGTGCTGTGGTTGCGCTCGCCGAGACCTTTCGCATTAAAGATTACAGATTTCTTGTTCTTCCGATGGGGTTAATCATGCTCGTTATTTCCATCAATGTCTATCCAAATACGAGTTATTTTTTGAATTGGGACGGCAATATTTGGCCTTTTTATGTATCGACTTATGGATTGCTGCTTCCGATCATATGGATCGTGCTTCATTTCGTAAAAAGAAACAAAACATGAAAGGAAGCATGATGGGAAAGATGTAGGGAAACATCAACAGAGGTACGGAAAATGAATTGACTGACAGGTTCATAGATCACCGAAATAAAATCAAGTGGAGTCGGGTATTCAATCTGTAAAGCTTCCAGGATACATAATCCCGTGCCTGCCAACAGTAATACGGAAAACAAGATCATTTCTTTGTAAGCGGTCTCCTTCACAAGCTTTGGAAGTTCAAAGATGATCATCAAGAGGACGACGACTGCAATCCCCGCAAATTTCCACATTGTACTCACTCCTTAATCTCCTGAATATAGGAATTATGAATGGAATCGGTTCTGCGCAGTTCCACATTGACTGCGATATTTATCGGTGATTGAGCAAATTGATGATCCCAATCCTCCTTCATCCGCTCCCATTGATCCGGATGTTTTCGATATAAGACATCGCCAAATCCAAAGAGATCAGTTTCCCACTCTTCCTGCGCTTTCTTCAAGATTTGCTCCATCATGGATTTGAATTTTTGTTCCGATCTGACTTCCAGTTCATAGATCGTTTCTGCCTGATTCAAATCCAGCGCACAATTCACTTCAGTTACACTTCCTTCTGCCTGAACGTCAATTTGAAAAGTCGGTTGATGATGCTCGAAGTGACTCGAAATATTGGTATTGGATCGCAAGAGCTGGATGGAAATGCGATCCGTTTCATTTTCAGGACATCCAATATCTGTGATCGTGGAAAAGAGGTGATTCGTGATAAAATTGTACCCTTTCGTCTCCATGCCATCTAACCATCCGATTAATTTGCCATTTTGAAATGCCGCCATTTCCTCCAATTCCAATGTGACGGCGGATTCGATGGTTTCAATATTTTTACTGCTGTTGCCCATGGCAGGTGAACCGTGAATACGAATGCCTGGCAGGACGGGATGCTTGCCTCCGCTTACCAGGTCCTCAATAAGTTGATCCAATTGAACCGCATTGGTCAAGGCGAGGTTTTTATCTGCAATTTGCAGAGAAAAATAAGTATGCATGGCGGGTACATTTTCTTGTGAGGTTTGGATCTTCAGGACTTCTTCTGCACTAGATTCTTTGGCGACAAGCACATAAAAGTCAGTCCGCATCTCATAATTTCGTGACAGAATATCCAGTAATTTTGTAATCCCTTCTTCTCTGGCCAAGGCTTCCCCGATGACAACCAGGCGAACATGGGCGAAGAACGCCTCCCTGGGAATGATCAACATCATATTTTGAAAAGCTTCAAGGATCGTGTTTCCGGATTTACTGAAGACGCTTACGGGCGTACCTGAAGTGCCTCCCCCTCGTGTTTGCGCAACTTGAACTGGATTGATGATCTGAGTGGAAATATGGTAGCGTCCATCTTGGAAATCAATCCCGATCCCTCCGATGATAGATAGATGATTTAATTCTCTCTGGCTCCAGCATCCTGTTGTCGTCAACAAGGAAAGACTGAGCAGGATCAACGCGATGCGAGCGTTTCGTTTCATCAGGGCGTCCTCCCGAGACATGTGGTTTATGATTTGGGCGGGGTCGATTTGGCGAATAGGCTCCAACCCTTTGTCTTCTTCCTTGTTCGATTATTCTGGTTAATCACGGCTGGACGTTGACGCGTGAACCAGTTCGGCATACGAAAGATGACGTCTTGCTGCTCGGACAGCAGCAGCGGGCCAACGTTGGAGAGATAGGGAACCCCGAACGATTTAAGGCTGCATAAATGCAGGATCATGGCGACCAGTCCCACCGCAATGCCAAATAAACCAAATGAAGCAGCCAGACTCATGAAGACAAAACGCAGAATCCGATTCGGAACGGCAATGCTGATGGAAGGCAGTACAAAGGTAGACAGTGCCGTAATGGATACGACGATCACCATAGCAGGAGAAGCCAGGCCTGCTTGGATGGCTGCTTCTCCCAGCACGAGCGCACCAACGATAGAGACCGTTTGACCGATGGCTCGAGGCATCCGAAGCCCTGCTTCGCGTAAGATCTCAAAGGTCAATTCCATAAATAGCGCTTCAACGAAAGCAGGAAAGGGTACGCCTTCTCGCTGGGCAGACAGGCCTATTAATAGTTCAATCGGGATGAGTTCCTGATGAAAAGTCGTCACCGCTATATAGAAGGAAGGGCCTAGAAGTGAAATGAAGAAAGCGAGATAACGCAGTAGTCGGAGCAAACTAGAAATATCTGCTCGTTGATAATAATCCTCGGCAGATTGAAAAAACTGCGTGAACAAAACAGGAACGAGTAATGCAAAAGGAGTGCCGTCTACCAGAATGGCTACGCGTCCTTCCAGCAAATTGGCCGCAACGACATCCGGACGATCGGTATTGTAGACAGTCGGAAAGGGGGAGAACTTGGCATCCTCAATCCATTCTTCCACATACCCACTTTCCAGAATGCTGTCTGTTTCTATCCGATTGAGCCGCTGTTTTACTTCTTCTACCACTTGATCTTGCACGATCCCTTTAATGTAAACGAGAGATATATCCGTTTTGGTGTACTTGCCGATTTGTTGATTTTCTAATTGCAGATCAGGATGCTTGATTCTGCGCCGAATGAGAGCGGTATTGGTTCGCAGGGTTTCGGTAAATCCTTCGCGAGGTCCTCGGACAACGGTTTGCGAAGTTGAATCACTGACGGCACGTCTCTCCCAGCCTTTCGTATTGATGATGAAACTGTGATCAAAGCCATCGAGTAGAAAGACGGAATCTCCAGACAAAATAGCCGTGATCATGGTATCGAAATCAACGGATTCGTTCACACTTCCAGAGGGAAGAGCATGATCCTTAATGAGCTTTAATGGATGTGGATAGGCAAGAGAATCGGTCTGAAGATCCGTTTCCCTTAATTGCACCATCAGTGCTTGCAGGACGTCGCGAACTGCGGCTGCATCTGCCAATCCCTCGGTGTACAAGAGTGCTGCTCCCAGTTCTCCGGCTGTTCCGATCCGAAAATCTTTCATAATGATATCTGCGCTGTCTCCAATATGCTGCCGGATTTGTGCCAGATTCTCATTCAGATTTTTTTTAAGACGCAGAGAATGGGGGAGGGGAGAGGGTTGAGAATCTTTCGGTTTGATTGCAGGGGTGGAGATTCTCCATTTCATACATACTCACCGTCTTTATCTGTTAATAAATGCGCACCGGTCCAGGATATCCAGACAACCTAATATTGCCTGGTTTTCAATTGATCGAGACGCTTGAACGTATAGCCCTGTTTGCGAGCGTCCTCAATCATTTGTCCGAGCGCAGCCGCATTGTCGCTGGACACCGAATGCAGGAGAATGACAGCACCGGGATGGAGCTGTGCCATGACATTATCGTAGGCATGTTGTTTCCCTCGTTGTTTTTTCGTATCCCAGTCCATATAGGCGACCGACCAGAATACAGAGGTGTAGCCTTCGGAGCGGCTGATTTCCAGCACACGTTCGTCAAATATACCGCGTGGAGGACGAAGATAAGGCATCTCCAGCTGTCCGGTCAGCTTTGCGGTTTCAACCCTTACCTTCTCCAGTTCTTCCCGGATTCGCTCACTGGATATCGTAGTCATATCGGGATGACTCCAGGAATGATTGCCGATCAGATGACCCTCTTGCACCATGCGTTTCATCAAGTCAGGCTGATCCTGAATATAATGGCCGGTTACAAAAAAGGCTGCGGGCACATTCTTCTCCTTTAATACATCCAGTACATCTGTGGTAAAGCCATTTTCATAGCCATTGTCAAATGTCAGATAGAGCTCTTTTTCACGAGAACTCCCCATAAAAATAGCCTCGTGCTTTTCCAGTATCGGCTTGAAGCCTTCCTGTTCAATGGAGGGAAGTTGTCCGTTCCTGCTTTTCTTGAATCCAAAATGATACGGGCTTGCTCCGGCCTGTACCACAACAGAATGAGTGCTCAGCAGAGCAATCCATATGAGGCACAGAACAAGGGAAGTCTGTTTCCAACGCTGCACGTTTGTTTCCTCCTTGGATGTGTCTTCACTTATCAGTGGCGAATCTAGTCTGTTATCAAGCGGACTGAGTATGGACATATTTTTCCCTGGAATCGCGAAATTATGTGGTTACACGATGGGGGGATGGGACGTGGGCATTCGCTGCAACTGCAACTATTTCGCGCAGGATGGCGTCTGTTTCTGAAATAGCCATCATGGTGAGAGGAGGAAATGAACAGTGAACAGACTTCTTCAGAGAGACAAGTTGAGAGAGAAGACAGGAATGGAGATGACAGGCTTGGAGAAGAGAGGGACTTCAGTTATGAACTCATCCAAGAACAAACGTCAGCGTAACCTGCATCTTGCAGCCATTTGCGTGATGGTCCTGAGCATCGCGGGGACCGCAGCAGGTTCTACCCAGATCGCGCACGGGGACAATTCGACGTATGCGCCATATGTCACTCCGGCATATGCACAGCAAACAGCGGTTCAGAAACCTGTTTGGTCAGTCGATATCGATCACAATATGGAAAGGTCGGGCACGCAGTACATGACGGCTGGAGATGGCAAGGTATTCTATCTTCACAAGGATAAGCTGGTTGCGGTCAAGGCAGATACGGGCCAGGCAGTGTGGACGTTTGGTTCGGGTATGCTGGCGGTCATGACCATGGATGCATCGAATTCCACGCTCTACGCAGCATCCAGCCAACTGACCCAGCAGGGGCAGAAGCAGCAGACATTGTATGCCCTCCATGCCACGAACGGCAAAGTGAAGTGGAAGATATCCGGACTGACAGATCTTCGGGAAGTTATCGTGGACGAACAAATGGTGTTTGCTGGCACGGCCAATGGCCTGATTGCTTATGACGAGAAGAGCGGTAAGCCATTGTGGAGCCATACGGAGCCGTACGCTAACTATGCCTACGGCATTTCCGTTCAATCCGATGTCGTGCTACAGCACTATGTCGTGAGCGGAGCGATTACCCATGGCATGTTAGCTGCTTTCGATCGCAGCAGCGGAACTTTGCTGTGGAGCGAACGCTATTTGGAATCGACGCTTGCGGTGGATGGAGACCATATCTACGTTCGCAAGGAAAATCTCATGATCGATGAGTCCGATGTGGTCTATATAGAAAAACGACATATTCGAAGCGGGAAGGTAGAGCGTTCATTCGAGTATGCATCGAACAAAGCAGAAGATCAAATGGGAGAGCGTGCAGATCAGGTAGTGATCGACGGAGAATGGCTGTGGATCGCACGTGGCGACCAGATATTCAGGTACCACCGGGATGCCGATCCTGCACGTACAGAGCCCGTTGTTCACAGTCTAGGCGCTGCCAATGCTCATCCGGGAATGATTGCGGGGCCCTATGCGGACCGGATTTTTTATTCCAGCGGGAGCGAACTGGCCTCTTATTTCAGGTCCAAACAGCTGTATACGTCTTACCAGGTGGACAATCCCATCTCCCGGCTGGAGCTAATCAATAACGGCGTATATGTCGGACAGACGGATGGGGCATTCAAGATTTTTGACGTCCAGACTGGCAAAACCTTGCTGCACGCACAGACGAATGCCCGCTTGTTTGCAGACATCCTCATAGAGGGTAACAGTGTGCTCGTACAGGCGGAGAGGAAGCTCCTCGCCTTCACCAACCCTGCACAAGCGGCCAAAAGCATCGAACCGGTAAACACACAGCCCAGTGTGGTGAAAGCAGAAGCCAATCTGATCATCGATGGTGTGAAAAAGACGTTTTCACCACAGCCGGTTTTTGTCCATAACCGCCTGTTTGTGCCGTTCCGTTCTCTGTTTACTGCTGTAGGAGCCAAGGTGGATTACGAGGCAGTGAACAAAACCGTCCATGCCTCGTATCAGGACAAGAAACTGTCGTTCCGTACGGGTGCCGCTACAGTACAGATGGGAGAAGACGTGATCGGGTTAAGCCAGCCGACTTTTCTGTACAATAACACAACCTATTTGCCGCTGAGAGATATCAGCGAACTGCTCGGCGCAGAAGTGAAATGGGACGGAAGTACGCGAACCGTACAGGTCATCACCCAACCATAACCTGTTGGTAAGACGGTCTCTAAACCCATTCATCATTCATAAACCCGGGATGAATCGCCTAGCATTCAGCAAATATAAATGAATGGAGACACCTCCAGCACGAAAACGAGAGCGAATGCGCGATCAGAAGTGCATGCGTCACGTATTCGGCGAGGTGTCTTTTTGTGCTACCTGCGCCGGATATCTTTTATTGGAAGTTTTTCGATATCGACCTGGCGAGATGCCGTAGTGCTCACGAAAGATGCGATGAAAATACGAATAACTGCCAAAGCCAGATATCTCCGCTACATGCTCCAGTGTCATTGGGCTGTTCTTCATGAGCTCTATTGCAATCGCTAGCCGCACTTTTTGTGCATATTGCAGCACGGACATGCCATACTCTGATTTGAAGAGATGTCCTGTTCTGGACACACTTAATCCGACATGCGCAGCCACATCCTCCAGCTTCATCCGCTTGGTTGCGTGTTCCTCGATAAAATATTTCATCTTCAAGGCATAAAATGAAGGATTAGAAGGCAAGTGGGAGTTTTCCTGAATAGCGCGATCTATCATATAGCATAGCGATTGGAGAAGCGCAGCAAGTAAAGCGGGATCACTGTCCTCCATTCTTCTTTTTTCTAAAATTAATTGATACCAGATTGCTTTTAGACGCATATCCTCTGCGACCTTCGTTCTTTTCGGTCGAGGGGACAATGCCCACCATTGATCAATCCAGCTGCCGGTACACATGACATAGTAATCTCCGCTTACATCTGCATCATCTTCATTTTGCACCGAAGCCTCTAGCTGGTAAGGTTCCCCTGGCTCATATAACAGCAACTCTCCTGGCAGTATTGTCTCCATTTGGCCGTTTACCAGCACATGGCTCGCTCCTTCTGTCTGCAAGCGAAAGATATACGTATCCAGTCCGTCTCTATAAAACTGACGAAATGGCTCCGTATGAAAAGAATAGTCGCATAAGTGAATTTTCATAGTCTGTTCCTGCAAGGACATTCATCTCCCTTCAGCAGAAAATAGCCAAATCGTTGAGGTTTTCAGCGATATCGTTTCTATAATTATACCGCATCTCCTTTTATGATAAAGATAGATAATACAGAAAGGACGATGATCCGATGCACAATAAAAAAGCAAAGCTTATTCAGACCTCCAAACACTCCAACGATCGCTTAACAGTAAAGGAACCCTTAACCTTTCAATATGATGAAAAAGGATTGGAAAATCAACTTATCAATGTGTATGAAGATGTTCAATACCAGGAAATTGTAGGGTTCGGGGGCGCGCTTACAGAAGCATCAGCCGTAACGATTAACAAGATGAGTAAGGACAAGCAAGAAGAAATCATGTGTGCTTATTTTGACGAGGAAAATGGCCTCGGATATACGTTTTGCAGAACACATATCAACAGCTGCGATTTTTCGCTCGGCAACTACGCCTATGTAGAAAAGGAAGACCCGGAGCTGAAGCAATTCGACATTAGCAGAGACAAGGAAGCGCTGATTCCTCTCCTACAGCAAGCACAAACAGCTACTGGAGATGACTTCAAATTGTTCGCCTCTCCATGGAGCCCTCCTGCCTGGATGAAAACGAACGGAGAGATGAATAATGGTGGACAGCTGATCAAGCAATATTGGCAAACCTGGGCAAACTATTTTGTCAAGTACATCCAGGCCTATGCAGAGGAAGGTATTGCGATGTGGGGTCTAACGGTACAAAATGAGGCGAACGCCAAACAAGTATGGGATTCATGTATGTATAATGCAGAGGAAGAGAAGGAGTTTGTACGAGATTACTTGGGACCGACCTTGGAAAAGCATGGCTTGTCCCATATTAAAATTATGATATGGGATCACAATAAAGAAAGAGTATATGATCGCGCAAAAGTGGCATTTGAAGATGAACAAGCAGCAAAATATATTTGGGGGATTGGCTTCCATTGGTATTCCGGCGATCACTTTGAAGCATTGGCAGCTGTACATGACCGCTTCCCTGATAAAAAGCTGGTGTTTACCGAAGGATGTCAAGAAGGCGGCGTTCATTTAGGCGCTTGGGAGACAGGTGAGCGCTACGGACATGACATCATGGGAAATCTGAATAACTGGATGACGGCATGGACGGATTGGAATATCGTGCTGGACGAACAGGGAGGACCGAATCACGTACACAATTACTGTGATGCTCCTATTATTGCCGATACGAATACAAACACCGTACATTATGAAAGCTCCTATTATTATATCGGGCATTTCAGTAAATATATTCGTCCAGGTGCGAATAGAATCGCGAGCACCAAATATACAGACAAGCTGGAAACGGTGGCATTCCAGCAAGCTGACCGTACGATTACACTAGTTGTCATGAATAGAAGTGAACAAGCATTGCCATACACGATCAGAATGCGTGACCATATCGCACAATCCAGCATTCCGGCTCGCTCTATCCAAACGATTATCATTTAGTCTATTGGCAATGGTAAGATATCCTCACCAATAAAAAAAGCAGAGATGGTTTCTGGTACATCAGAGGTCTTCTCTGAAGCAGAAGCCTGAGAATATGCAAACATAAGGAAACCAGCCAACCTGGATAAACGGGAAGGCTGGTTTATTATATCCTCACCTTGAATCGCATGATTATATGCTGTAATTACCATTTCTTTAAACTGATCAAACGATAAGGGTTGTTCATCACTATTTCTAGCTTGCATGCCAAGACTTTTTTGGGATACTGTTTTGTATGCTTTCGTGCCGTCATCTAACGGCTCATGATCCGGATAAACCGGAACCATATACAAGACATTGAAATCAATAAATAGGCCGCATTCTTGATTTACCTGGACGAGCTGTAAGGATGGATTTTTCCAATTGTAAAATAAAATGCGACAGCTAGCAGAAAACAAAAGAGCCCATGTCTGGTATCGTGTAAAATGGAAGTTACCACACCACCATTGATTACAGGAGAACCCAATATGAGCGACTCGAGTCTGTAACTAGATTGTGTAACTCTTAAATGAATTAAAATAAGAGCAGGAGATTGGTTTCCAAAGGAAAGAGCATTTTCCCGACAGATGACGCTCTTCTAAAGATGCTTTAACTCATCACCATGAATGTCACACCTAAATAGACAGGCCGTGTTCAGAACTGGGAGGTGAAAGTATGAGATATACCTTGTGGTTATTCATTACACTTGGATTAGCATTACTTGGTATTATTTCTTTTTGGCCAAATTATACGGAAAATGAATTTCCATTATTTACAGATATTCTGCTCATATTTGTTTTTATTCCTTGTTATTTTGTATTTACCTTTAATCTAACAGCCTTTTTATTAAAGTTGACAATAAAAAATAAAAAATTGTACAGACTGTTTAT
>NZ_JBHUMM010000043.1:484221-803238 GCF_042685085.1 Marinicrinis sediminis | reverse complement strand
GCCAAGGCGAGGGTCGCGAGTTCGAATCTCGTCGTCCGCTCCATAAGTGCCCTTAGCTCAGCTGGATAGAGCGTTTGACTACGAATCAAAAGGTCGGGAGTTCGAATCTCTCAGGGCACGCCATTTCAGTCTGGATTAGAAATATTGAATTGCGCCGGCGTGGCGGAATGGCAGACGCGAACGACTCAAAATCGTTTGGGAAACCGTGGAGGTTCGAGTCCTCTCGCCGGTATCGTATACATAAGTAGAATGAAATCCACTGTCCAACAGAACTTTGTCTGTTGGATTTTTTGTTTTGTCTTGTTACATATGGCATGATTGATAGCAGTCTAAGAGAGTGTCATTGACATTGCAATGAAAAGTATATAGAGGAATTTGCTAATCATCACTTATAACAAGGTATAAGTGATGATTCAAACACATAGTGAAGCGACCAGATATCAAGGAACGACTGAAAACAGATCAAACAAAATAATTACAAAAAATAGTAGAAAAATATTTTATAATAAGTTATGGTTAGGGAAATTGGGTTTGGACTTCGAAATGTTGAACCCCAATTCGTCCGCATTGTTGGCAGGAACAGAATTATTGTTTCCCATGTTCTTTATCTTTGAAGCATTTGCTTCTAGTTTAGCTGTGGGTCTCAGTACTGTGACTCAACGATTGGAGAAAGGAAGTTCGAGGAATGTAAAAGTCTAGGGATTATTTCTATATACATGGACACCGGATTGACTACTTACATTCAAAAAAAGTAGCCAGATACATGACTAATAATGGGAGTTGAGTAAATGAAGCCGATCCATATTCAGAGAGCTCGTGTACACAATCTCAAAAATATTGACATCTCCATTCCAAAAAACAAGGTGACCGTTGCAACCGGTGTCAGCGGTTCTGGTAAATCCAGTCTCATGTTCGATATCGTATTTGAAGAAGGACGCAGGGAATATCTTCAGTCTATCGGCATGTTTGACGGTCTGGAAGAGGAACGCAAGTTTGACCGTATTTCAGGCATAGGACCTACTGTTGCGGTGCAGCAGAGCATCGTTCGCCAGAGCAATCCAAGATCGACAGTTGGTACGCGAACTCATATTTGGAATCTGCTTAGCCTTCTTTATTCAAGTGAAGGTCAATTGATCTGCTCTGAGTGTGATGCTTTGATCGAGAGGGGAGTGATCTGCCACAAATGTGGAAATGAAGAGGAACGTCTGGAAATCGGCTTCTTTTCGTATAACCATGCGAATGGGATGTGTATGACTTGCTCCGGACGAGGAGCTTATTACCACGTCAATATGGAAAAGCTGGTGCCTAACGAAAGGACGACAGTTCGTGAAATCTTCCACTCGATCGAAGTCACGCCTGGCATTGGCAGGGTGGTAGAGCGTAATCTCAAATCCTACATGGATATGCCTTACTCGCAGCTGCCGGAGGAAGTAAAGGACGAAGTCATAAATGGACACTACACGAATAACAGCGCGAATCAAAGTTTCTGTCTCTCCAGAATCTTGCAAATTCGTCATAACAAAGGGGAGTATCTCCAGGGTCTATATGAGCTGATCGAATGTCCGGAGTGTGATGGTTACCGTGTAGGAGAAAAAGCACGCCGGGTGTTGATCCATGGAAAACAGATCGGCGAAGTGGGTAAAATGACGCTCGTGGAGGTAAAGGCCTTTTTCGAATCGACCTTACAGCAACGCAGATTCTCCCAGTCCGGCACGAATCTGATTGAAGATGTCATGTCTAAAACCTCATCTTTAACAAAAGCCCGTCTCGGGCACTTGTCTCTATACAGAGAGATGTCTTCGCTCAGTGGTGGCGAGATTCAGCGTCTCTTCCTGCACGCCCATCTGGAATCCAAGATGGAATCCCTCATTTACATTCTTGATGAGCCGACTGTCGGTCTTCATGAATCGGAAAAAGCGGAACTGCTCAAATCGATCCGAGCATTGAAGGAAATCGGGAATACCGTGATCGTTGTCGAACACGATAAAAGCACCATCGAAATGGCTGATCATATTATCGACATTGGCCCCAAAGCCGGCGTTGAAGGCGGAGAGGTCGTATATGAAGGCAGTTATGCAGGATTGCTGCAATGTGAACACTCTTTGACTGGCTAATATTTGTCTGGTCGAGTGAAGATGCCTGTCCGAACGTTGAGAACCAATCTGTTCAGGGCTGCACACACCCCAAGTCTGACCATCCGTCATGCCCGAACAAATAATTTGAAGGACATTACAGTCTCCATTCCTCTAGGTGTTCTTGTTGGGGTGGCAGGTGTATCGGGTTGCGGTAAAAGCTCACTCATCTCTGATACGCTGGTGCCATTGTTACGAAGCCATTTCCGTGATTCATCCAACAATAGCCATCGATCTCTTGATGACAGTCAGATTGAGGATGATTCCTCCTTGATACAAACCTTGGCGCAGAGCCTGGACGGTGTCGAGAATCTATCCGGATTTGCAGAGGTTTCGCAATCCCCGATTGGACGAAACAATAACTCTAATCCCGTCACTTTTATTCAGATTTGGAACAAAGTTCGGAAACTGTTTGCCGATCTGCCGGAAGCCAAGCGATTGCAATTAACTGCGGGGCATTTTTCTTTCAACTCAGATGGCGCCTGTCCGGAATGTGGAGGCAGTGGCCGAATGGCCATTTTTCCTGGTGCAGCCATGAAAATCTATAAGACTTGCGAGGAATGTAAAGGCAGTCGCTACAATGAAACGGCTCTGAAAGTAAGGTATAAGGGGAAAACCATCTCGGACGTCCTGGATTTGCAAGTGTCAGAAGCGGTGACTTTCTTTCAAGAGCATAAGGGCATTATATCCACACTAGAAGTTATGGAGCGAATAGGCATGGGTTACATGACCCTTGGACAGCCAACTTCAACGATGAGTGGAGGAGAGTCACAACGGCTCAAACTCGCCAAAGAAATCGGCAAAAAAAGAAAAGGTAACATTCTGTATGTCATGGATGAACCGACAACAGGCTTGAGTCTGTACGATACGGCACAGCTCATCGCTCTTTTGGACGAATTAGTAAGCAATGGCAATTCAGTGCTGGTCATTGAACACAATCATGAAGTCCTGGCGTGCTGTGACTGGCTAATTGAACTTGGTCCAGAAGGAGGGTCTGGTGGTGGAAATGTCATGGCGACAGGATCCCCACAAGACTTGCTGGACAATCCAGTTTCTATTACGGGCAAGTATCTAATTCGCAAAGGTAAAGAACGGTCGGGTGTAATGACATAAGTTATGGAGTGGGAAAGGCAAGAAGCGCAATCCGTTGACATTCGTATAGCATATTTCCTGATAGATCTGATAAACGGCAATCTTAGCCAGTATGCTCAACGGGAACAAAATGAACACTTTATAAGCATCAGAATGCGGAAGAATCAAAAGCGAATATTCGACTTCAAGTGATATTGGATCAGACCATTTTTTGGGGGTTGGCAGAGTCATCTTTGTGTGTTACAATCATTTTTGTGATTCAAGCTCAACTCCCCATTGTGGTTAGGAGTTAGCATCCGGGACGTAGCTCAGCTTGGTAGAGCACCTGGTTTGGGACCAGGGGGTCGCATGTTCAAATCGTGTCGTCCCGACCACTTAAATACGCGGGTGTAGTTCAATGGTAGAACTCCAGCCTTCCAAGCTGGTAGCGTGGGTTCGATTCCCATCACCCGCTTTTAGAAAAAAGAGCCGCTTGGCTCTTTTTTTGTTGGGTGGAGCGGATGAGAAGCCACGCCGGGTTCGACCAGCCGTGAAGACATCGTGGGAAAGACAGAATAGGCTGAGCGTCCGTTCCGCCCGCCAGTAACAGGGATACATCATCGAACAAGCTGCTATTCGATGGAGGAACGGAGTATTCCCATCACCCGCTTTTGATAAAAATCACAAATCGGAGTTATGCAAGATGAGCGACCGCGTAAAGTGGATATTTTTATCGCCAAGTAGAAAACCTTCTGCTGTGGAACAAAAAAAGAGCCGCTTGGCTCTTTTTTTGTTGGGTGAAGCGGATGAGAAGCCACGCCGGGTTCGACCAGCCGTGAAGACATCGAGGGAAAAGCAGAATAGGCTGAGCGTCCGTTCTGACCGCCAGTAACAGGGATACATCATCGAACGAGCTGCTATTCGATGGAGGAACGGAGTATTCCCATCACCCGCTTTTAGAAAGGCTATGTTAAAATTTAATGTTGATGTATAACCATAAGAAAACCGCCTTGACGTTAAGGCGGTTATTTAAGCTATCGTCTCCCGTTAGTTTAATGACTATTCTCTTAGCTATTTGAATCAATTTCATAACTCTGAAGCCTTGATGTGACTGACTTTTTTAACCATAGAAAGAGAAGTGCCTCGGCAAGTCAGAGCAAGTTTTCTTGTCCTGCATTTGTATCTAGGAGGTATCTCTACCCTTGGGGTGGTTGAATTATGTCGGAGCACCCCACTCATTAGAACGACGGTATTCAGGCTGTTGGTCTTTCTGTTATGATTTATATTCTTTCATACTCCTAAAAAGTGGCCCAAGTTCTTGTCGTTGGATATTGACAATAACTTGGGCCTATAATCAAAGAAATCCCATATTCATTTAATTAGCCTTAATTTATGTCTTCAGACAACTACAACACTGACTGTTTGACGACAAAAGTTTGAGTTGATTTACCTTATTTTCCCATTATATCTACTAATTCAAAGTAATTTCTTCTTTCTTTTTAGAATCTAAATCAGTAATACTAAAGATCCAGTTTTCACCATTTGCTTTAATATCATTTATTACAGGAATGCCGTTAATAAAGGTGGATTTTTCAATTGCTTCTTTAACTTTTTTTGCATTCGCATTAGAATTAAGAATTTTTATGTTGGTTGCACTTGATATGGGGGGATTTGACTGGTCAATATTCCCTGAATATGCAACCGTTACTTGCTGACCAACAAAAACTTGACCGTTATTTTCAGTTCCTGTAATTTTAGTTTTTTCAGACATAACAAACCATATGGCATTATAGCTCTCACTTGAATTGTTAGTAATTAAAACACGTCCATCTTGGTCCTTTTTTACAATGTACCCAGTAATGTTTTTTCCATTTGTACTACAGGCTGTTATGAAAATTAGCAGTATTAATAAAATAGATTTATATTGTCTACACATAAATCTCCTTTCCCCATCATTTCTTATATTGTAAGTGTCCAATAACCTAATTTACACGTAAATAAGGAATAAAGTTGAGTGCTTCCTTAGCCTCATATATATGAGTATATACTGCATAACCATTTGCGTCTCTACCCTTATTAATCCCATTCAGCTCATGGTATATCCATACCGGTCCTCCACTATCTCCTCCTGTACTAGTGTAAGTCGCCCTTCTTAATCCATAGAAATAAATACCACTCCAATATCCTGATGTGTTAACACTGTTAATGTATCCACAGGAGACATTGTCCTGGTTTGCTCCTGACATACAAACAGATTGTCCATAATAGTCACCGTTCTGACTTTGGAACGAATCAATCCATCCACCACTATATGCAGTTGTATACAAATAGCCACTTAAATCCGAAAATCCAACTTGAATAAGTGCTACATCCGCTTTATTCTTTTGATACTTATTAACCATTGAGCCAATTGAATTGTAACCCTGATACCATGTTTGACCAGTTGAACCACAATGTCCTGCAGTTACAAGATAATAACCAGACCCATTAAGGCAGTGAAACTTGCTGTACACTTCACAAATGAAGTTGCTGAAGTGTTTATTGCTAATCCACCTTGCAAAGGACGATGATAAGAAGTTCTTGAGGAATCATCTATATTATCTATTTGTTGTTCGAAAAATTTCAATGGAACTGAAGAAAACATCTTGTTTAATGTTTTCTGTGAACCTTTTGTATTAGGATAAATTCCAATATCAAGCGCTTCATTGGGTATATCTACAGAAATTGAATTGATTTTTATCCCTTCTTCTTCAACAGCAGATAAATTATTAATGATGTCTAGATGTGCTTGATTTAATTCCTCCTCGGTGAATTTTGCCTTTTTAAATAGCACTTTGTTTTCAATATAGTCATTGTAAATCTCTTTCTTTTCTTGCTCATTTAGTTTGGATAGATCCTTTATCCCTATGTTAATTATTCCTCCATTTGGTTGGTCAACATATAACCAAGATAATTCAGGTTTTAGTTTTGCCTTTATCTTAGGAATAGCTTGCTTTTCTTTTTTGAATCTAGTATCTAATTCCTCCAATTCTAAATCAGTAAGATAGGCGCCGAATTGCTTAAATGAATTGTTTTTAGGTTTTTCTTTTATGGTATTAATAACTTTAGTTTTATCACTATCTAAACCAAAATCTTTTCTAAATCTTAAATTTTCAGCAAGTATACTTTCCTCAGAAATTCCTAAATAATTTTCTTCTGTGGTATCAGGACTTTCATGTGCAGATACTGGAAAGACTGTTGACAATACTAAAATAAAAATTAGTCCAGGCGTTAAGAAAAACTTTTTCATCATGTTAATCCCCTTTCAAAAATGGTATGATGATACATTTATATGATATTACAATATTAAATGGAATTCAATAGGAGGTGTACTTTTGCAGATTAATGCGATTCTTCTCGTTACTTAAAAGACTAAATTCACCTCATAACGGAACCCCATTTCACTCCGCAATTCTGCCCGTTAGCTTAACAAGAATAAGAAGAGATCCTAATTTTGGTATTCGTTTCAGTTACAGTAAACTGGCACGATTTTACCAACATATTTTTCTTATTCGATGAGGTATTCTCATATTCCTTGCTATCTATATAACGGAACCATGCCAAATACTGTTGCAAATATTTCGTTGCAACACCATTAAAGCGATCCATCCATTTCTTCAAGCGGCTGTGGTAACTATTTACGTTTTGGATATGGTAAACGCCTTTTACCCGTTGTTTTCCATCGGACTTGAATCGGTAATGAGCCAAGCCCTTTGAATTCGCATAGGAACTGAATGCTCTCCACGAATCAGTGCATAGCACGTTTGAGTCCGATATATGGCCACCAATCGCTTCATTCAATTTTGTAGTCCGAATACGTCCACGCCCAAGTACGCCAGAGTAACTCATTTTCTGACGGTCACGGTCAACGAGTACACACACCTGGTCATTACTAATACCACGATATTTGTCTTTTCTGCCGCGTTTACGTGGCTTGCGTTCAGAAATATTCCGTTTGCCCTTTTCAGAGTATAAGAAATACGTTCCTCCATTTCAACGATTCCCTGGAACGCTTCAGTTGAAATCTGCTTTAGACCGGCAGAATTCTTATGTCGCCAGTAAAACAAGGTGACGTGTGTGACTTCACCATTTAACTGCTCTGCACATTTTCTCAGAGAATAACCCTCAATCATACATTCAATAAAACGAACCCAAATATGAGGTCTCCTCGTTCGATGCAGAGGGGTATTTGTAAGGTCATTGAACGTTTGGCGACAGGACTTACAACGGTAACGTTGACGTTTAACCTCTCCAGTACGTGTTTTTACAGCGTACTTCCCAAAACGCACAACAGATAGGTTTTTGCAATGCGGGCAAACGAATCCATCTTTATGCTTCTGCTTTTGAATTTCATCAATCGCTCGAACTGGAACCGCCACACCTTTGGTTCTGGACTGCAAAAAGTAGATAAGCTCTCGCTTACCTTTATCGTCCAATGTATCAGCAAGCCTCTTTAGTTCCTTCTAATCCATGGGTAAACAATCTCCGAATAGTGATAATACCATCACTATAGAACGTTAGTTCGCATATATCAAATATCATCAACAAAATTTAACATAGCTTTTAGAAAAAAGAGCCGTTTGGCTCTTTTTTTTGTTGGGTGGAGCGGATGAGAAGCCACGCCGGGTTCGACCATCATAGCCCTCAGCCATTTGGAGCAAGAAAGATCATCAAACTGTCTCCATCGCCCTAAAAAGAAATTGGAGAAAGACCTTACCTAACCCGGATAAAGAAAGGTAGAACAACCAGACTGATCGCGAGAAGGGTGACCGCGACGGCACCAGTCCGTGAACGATGTTGTTTCCACAGAACGACTGCATACCCGATGGAATAAACAAAACCGGCCAACGCAATGAGCCACAACACGAATTTCATCATCGTCTTCAATCCTTTATATGGTCTTGGGAAGGCAATTTGATCTGTTTACCGAAACGATTGATGGAAACCTTTGTTTGAATATCAATCTGCATGTTCGGATACATCTTAAACCAGTCGGCCTTTTGATAAGCGGCCTGTGTTAAATAAGCTTTCCGAGCATGCAGAGACCAGTGGAAAGGCTCACCTTTCAGCGTGGTTTGAGTTTTTCGAATCAATGCGGCAAATTTTTGATTCAATTCATCCTCAATGGAAGCTTTCAGAAGCGTTTGGTTTTTCATATTGCACGCATAATCGACCATGCTCGGAATGTTCAAAATCTCAATCCCGATCGGAATCTCTGCATGGATCTGTGCCGGTTCTTTTTTCAATTGCATATCGAGCGTCGGCTTCTCACTTAAAATAATCCGAACCGTGATCCGGTATTGTTCACTTAACGGATCTTTAAAGGTCGCGATGATCTCTTTTATTTTTACCGTAGGATCAAGCAGAAGCGACAACCTGGTTTCCTCGCCATTTAAGTATCCAATTAGCTTTCCTTCCTTAAATACCCCCGACCCGATAAACTGGGAGGGACTCCCGCCTTTTTGTTCGATCTGCCCGGCCAGATATTCATCTTCATAGCCTTGCTTTCCATCTGCGGTCTTCGTCGTGGCATGCATAGATAAAAACAAGTCTGCATCGCCTTCCGTTGTGAATAAAAAGCGGTGGATCGTGGCTTTGGGAATGAGTCCTGTCACAATCCCGCGGTCCATCATAAATTGATAGAACTTGTGGGGGCGGGTCTCCAGCGTAGACTGCACCGAACGAATGAAGTCCTCGGCTTTTTCTGAGGTCACGATCAGATTGACATCCCTGCGGATGCTCTTGTCTTTGGCTGTGGCAAATAAAAATTGATAGAAATCCTCTTCTCTCGCTAGCTCCTCTGACACCACGATCACCGAAACAAGCTGAAACGTTATCGAACGGGTAACAAAGGCATTGGCTGTATGCCGGGCAGAAATGAAATCGGTGGACGTAAAGGTGACGATTTCCTGGGGGGCTTCAGTGGTTTGACTGCCTTTTGCCGCTGAACCCACTTCTGGGTTGGCAATTTGCAAGGTGACTTTGACCGTACCCTGTTTCTCGGACTTGTCCAGTCCAATTCCAACTACATACGCTTGTTCTTCCAGTTCAATTTGATCCCAGCAGCCGGTCAAGGTCCACATGAGGAGGACACACAGAGTGAGATGGCATACCTTCATGATGCTGATCTTCCTTTCCATGCAGCCGTTATCCAGATCAACATCGGGACTAGCAGAAAGAACGGGGAAGCATACCTTAGCAGTTGTTCACGGACCAGATAGACGTTTACGCCAGAATTCTCAGGTATCATCCCGATCCAAATGATTAATATGCCCAAGGGGAAAAACAAGTGCTCATGCTCCTGAATCTGAAACACCTTCCCGAACAAAATACCTAGCATATATAAGTAAATCGTGAATCGAACGATCGTGCCAATCAGCCAAAATGGAAGGAATAGCGTTTCAATATTGGTGAAAAAGGAACCAATCTGAATGAATCGGATAGATTCGTGAAAAGGATAAGAGATTTTTTCAATCGATGGGTAATCATAGAGTAAAATGAAAAACAGTGTAAACACGACAATTTGAATCCCACTCGTAATAAAACCCACATACAGGCCGCGTGAGAATTCCCGCTTATTCTTCAACAACGGCAGCAGAAACATCAGGACGAGAATATCCCCGTAGATCGAAATATGATACATGGATTCTTTTAAAATGGTGACATATCCGGGACCAAACAGGGGAAAGATTCGTCCCATCTGCAGATAGGGAATCATGAGCAAGAGGGCGCCTACGAATGTAATGATGATATAGAAGAGGGTGAGCCAGGCAACGGTGGCGATGGCTTCCAGTCCTTTTTTTGCACCGTAGACAAGAGCTAGCATCAGCAAGATATAGATCACGAGCATGGGCGACTTTTCAAAATACATAGTGCCAATCACATCTACATAGCTGCGTGTATCCGTGACAATCGCTACAAATGTAATGACGAGAAAGCAAAAAAACAAAAGTGTGCTTATTGGCTTTCCCAGTAGATGGGTGGCAATCTCGAACATGTGCTGATTTGGAAATCGATGATACACCTTCATCATCAGAAAAACAGGAATGCCTAACACTGCAAATGAGAGCAGGGGGACCATCCAGCTGGCATTCTCTGCACCCGAGTACATGAGAGAGGGAGTGGTATCCGTAGCTTTCATGCCGATGGCAAACAAGATCATCGCAGCAAATTCACGATATCCGATCCGGTCTTTGTTGAAAAGGCTCTCGTCTGACACCTGTGTCATCGTCATCCCTCTTTCCTGCTCATTTCAGATTAACTCGGCCGCTTCGATTTTGCTTTCTTTTGCTGATCTTTTGTCTTCAGATATCCCGGTCGCAATTTCTCCTGCATCAATTTTTTGCGAAAAATCGTATCCTTCGAGGAAGAATAGTGTGGGGACATGGGTGCCAGATAAGGAACCCCGAATGATTTGATTGTAACCATATAAAATAACCCCATCATAAACAAGAGCGTCATGCCAAACATTCCGAAAAATCCGGCAGAGATAATGAATAGAAAACGAAGAATACGTAATGTGAAATTCAGACTGATATCGTTGATCGCAAACGAAGAAAGCCCCGAGACAGCTACGATGATAATCACAATGGGACTAATAATGTTGGCATCCACAGCGGACTGACCCAGAATCAATGCACCAACAATGCCGATGGTGGTTCCGATCGGTGCTGGAACACGCAGCCCCGCTTCACGAATCAGCTCAAAGGCAAACTCCATTAATAATACTTCAAAAAATATCGGCAATGGCACCTTTTCTCTCGTACTCACAATCGCCAGCAACAGGTCTGCAGGTATCATTTCACTATGGTAGTTGGTAATCGAAATATAAATGGCGGAGGTAAACAGCGTCAAAAATATAGACATCATACGCAAAATCCGCGTGAAATTTCCATATAAATATTTCAGATAATGATCCTCCGAGGTATGAAAGAAGGACCAGAAAGTAGCCGGCAGGATCAGGCAGTCCGGACTGTTGTTCATCAGCAGAATAATGTGTCCATCCTCCAAAAAGGACGCTGCGCGATCCGGGCGCTCAGAATATAGAAGGGTGGGGAAGACCGAGCTAGTGCCATCTTCGATATATTGCTCCAGCAAACCCAGATTCTGAATGGCGTCCACATCCAGACTGCGAAGACGATCTTTGACGCGCTCCAGAATGTGTTCATTGACCAATGATTGATTGTACATCAGTATCACTTCATTATGTGAACGGGTGGAAATAGACATACGCTCGGCATACAACTGTTCATGATGGATTTTCTTGCGTACAAGCGAGATATTGCTGGCCAGATTTTCAGAGAACGCTTCCTTCGGTCCTTTTAGCGACATTTCATTCTGAACCTTGTCTATGCTTCTGCTGTCATACTTGGTGGCATGAATGAGAATCACTTCGAGAGAGCCATCGATAAACAGGGCAGCTTGCCCCAAATTGATTCCTTCAATAATGGTTTTCATCTCTTGGGCGAGGGTCAGATTCTGTGCGGTGATGAGGTTTTGAACCGGCTGTGGTTGCGTAAATCCGTGAGATTGCAGCAAAGGCTGGATCACTTCTGATTGCAGCGTTTGTGCATCCACAATGGTATCAAAGAAACAGAGAACAGCTTGCTGTCCCGTCGCGCGAATCTGTAAGGACCGAACCACAAAATCGCTGTTTTTCTCAGGTGCGTAGAGCGTTCGAATAACAGCCAGATTGTCTTCCAGGCTGCTGACAAGCGGGGGATAGGATTCGCTTCGGGAAGCAGACGGATGTGGTGGTCTGTGATGGATAAAAGGATGACGCATCCCGTTCACCTGCTTTTTCTGTATTCTCTCATGCCGTTTATCCGCTCTTCATTTTTCACACATCGTTTTTGGCGCGTCGTTTTTTCGCATGCTTAGTGAATTTCATGGTGGATCATTATGCTTACGATTGCCTGTGAACAGGCAGATTATTCCGTAAAAAAGGACAGAGGCGATGAAGCTTGCCCCTGTCCGGTGTAACAGATCGATATAGATCACGAATGATCCGATTTCTTTTTCTTCGGGAAATTGAAGTATTGATAATACTGGCACTCGATGCGTCCATTGTAGAGCTTGCGACGCTTGTTAGCTTCTTGACCGAAATGGCGTTCGAATGTCTTGGTAGGGCTAATGGCAAAAGTAGACCAGTCTTGCATTCGGCGATGAAGCTTGCCCAATTCCTGAATCAGAGATTCAACCTCCCGTTGCTCACTGATTCGTTCCCCATACGGTGGATTCGTGATGATAATCCCGCCATGTCCATGCGGAGAAGCTTGGTGAACGGGGAGTGCCTTGAAGCTGATTTCCTTGCTGAATCCAGCAGATTTGGCAGATTGTATGGCAATGTCGATAGCGGAAGCATCGATGTCTGACCCGCCAATTTGCAAGGGAATATCATCATTTACCGCATCATATGCTTCATTTCTGGCTGTATCCCAATCTTCCTCCGGAATGATCGGCCAGTGCTCGGAAGGGAACGATCTTCGCAGTCCCGGTGCGACATTCCACCCGATCATCGCGGCTTCAATCGCAATCGTGCCCGATCCGCAAAATGGATCATACAAAGGCCATTCCGGCTTCCAGCGACTGATATAGACCAGTGCTGCTGCCATCGTTTCCTTGATAGGAGCTTCTGTAACCAGTTTTCGGTAGCCTCTTTTGTGCAGGCTGGGACCTGTTGTGTCCAGTGTTAAGGTCGCCACATCTTTGTGCAAGGATACCTCAATGGCATACAGCGGACCCGTTTCTTCAAACCAGTCTGTCCGATAAGCTTCCTTCATTTTTTCCACGATCGCTTTTTTCACGATACTTTGACAGGCAGGAACACTGGACAGTTGAGACTTTTGTGAACGACCCTGTACCGGGAATTCTGCATGTGCCGGAACCCAAGTGGGCCAGGGGAGGGCTTTGGTTTGTTCAAATAATGCTTCGAAGGTCGTTGCCTGAAATTCTCCCATTTTGACCAGTACTCGATCTGCGGTTCGCAGCCAGAGGTTGGTCCGGGGAATGTCCGAGAGTGAGGCACGGAACGTCACTCTCCCGTTTTCTGTCATCTGATCCTCATATCCCAACTGTTTTAGTTCATAAGAGACGATAGACTCCAGACCCATCGGGCAGGTCGCTATCAGTTGCAGATTTTCCATAAGACGCATTCATCCTTTTCCATTTCACTTTGAAGCTTATATTATCATAGCATGGGTGAGATGAGAATCAATCCACTGCATCGATTTTCAGCCCGCCTGTATGCACATCGACGAGAATCAGTTTTCCCTGAAACTCCGTACCATCTTCATGTTTGAACTTCAGCTTGTTCGTACTGCCTTTCTCGATCAGTCGGCTGATCATGGCGGTAGTCAGAGTTTTATTGAAGCTTTTCTTCCAGATTACAAAGCGGCATCCACGTTTATAGTGGGTGCAGCCGAAGCCTTTCTTGCCCTGGATGATCGTACCGCCACAGGAGGGACGGGGACATGGAGCAAGCGGACTTAGGTGATCACCAGACTTCGATGAAGAAGGAGAGGAGGGACCTCCCGATGTTTGTTTGCGACTTGTCTGATCTGTTGACTGATTAGTTGCAGCGGTCTGTCCAGATTTGCGGGCGGATGGACTGGATGTTGTCCGTGATCGGGTGCGTTTACCCTTGCCCTTTCCTCGTGAACCCGCTTCCTCCCCAAAGGCAGTGGCTTCGACTTTCGACTGCGCCCCGACCTTCTGAATGATATGGGTCGTGAATTCCTTTACCTTGTCCATGAACTGACTGTCTTGCGCTTTTCCTCTGGCGATTTCATTCAATCTGCGCTCCCAGTGTCCGGTCATTTCAGGAGAAGTGAGCAGGTGAATCCCTGCTCCGCGAATCACTTCGACGGTCATGCTCCCTTTCTGGGTAATGTCGATCCGTTTGCCCTTCATTTGCACATAACCGACCGCTTTCAGTCTTTCAATCGTCGCTGCACGGGTTGCAGGCGTTCCCAAACCCGCTTCCTTCATCACATCACGGAGTTCTTCATCCTCGATCTGTTTCCCGGCACTTTCCATCGCTTTCAGCAAGGTGCCCTCTGTATATGGCTTTGGCGGTTGTGTCTGCTTTTCCTTGACTTCTGTCTGTTCACTATGCACCGGTGCTGACTCGTTTAGCTGAAAGGGAGTCGCCGTTTCTTCTTCCTCTGTATCCTCTGAGGTGTCGTTGTCTGTTGAAGATGATTGCTTTTTACTTTGAGCTTTGCGACGGGTCTCGTTCTCGTAGACCACTTTCCAGCCAAGCTCCTGTTGCTCTTTGACCGTTGTTTTAAACATTTCCTTTTCTACTTCTGTCCAGACCGTATGCATCAGATATTGGGCAGGGGGGTAGAATTGAGAGAGAAAGCGCCGAACGACCAGATCATAGATTTTCTGTTCATCCGTACTTAATGCACCAGCTTTTTTGGCAGTAGGGAGGATCGCATGATGATCATCTACCTTGGCGGCATTGCATATACGCTTGTTGCCGACATGCACGATTCCAGCTTTGGCCTGCTCCACCAACGGCCTGTAATCGGTGGCTTTTAACGCAGACAGGGCTTTGTGCATCTCCGGGATATTCTGCTCCGTGACATAATTGGAACTCGTACGCGGATAGGAGATGACTTTGTGTTTTTCATAGAGCGATTGGGCCAGATCCAGTGTTTTCTTCGCGGAGAGTCCATATTTGGCATTGGCTTCTCTTTGCAATAAAGTCAGGTCATACAGCTTGAACGGATATTCCCGTTTGTCCTGTTTGTCATATTGCTGGATGCGAGCGGGCTTGTTGGCCGTCTTGGCGGCAATTTGTTCCGCCTGCTTACGATCAGAGAGCGGGTCTCCTTGCCATAACCCCCGATAAACGGTGTCTTGCTGGCGAAAGGTTGCCTGCACATGAAAGAATGTTTTGGAAGAAAACTGCTCAATTTCTTTCTGCCGATCATAGATCAGTGCAAGAACAGGAGTCTGTACACGTCCAACGGACAGCAGCACCTGATGCTTGGTCGTAAAGGCACGCGAGCCGTTCATGCCAATCAGCCAGTCTGCCTCACTTCGGGCACGGGCTGCCTTGGTTAAATTGTCAAAGTCTGATCCATCTCGGAGCTGGGCGAATCCTTGCTGGATGGTTTCGGGTGTCAGATCCGATATCCATAATCTCTTTACCGGGTGAGACAGCCGCAAGTAACGCTGAATGAGAGAGAAGATGTATTGGCCTTCTCTCCCGGCATCACACGCATTTACAATCTCACCGCATTCTTTGGCCAATTCCTTGATCACTTTCAATTGATCCTTTGTTTTGGGATTCGGGATTAATTGAAAGGAATCCGGAATGATCGGCAAATCCTGAAAGCGCCACTTTTTGTAACGATCCTCATACTTGTCCGGTTCGGCCAGGGTCACCAGATGTCCGATCGCCCATGTGATGATATAATGCTGTCCGATGATATGGGTGCGCATATTGCGTGCTCTCGGTTCAATCGCTGCCGCAATGTTACGTCCCATATCGGGTTTTTCTGCAATAATAAGGGTTTTGCCTGGCATGTTTTCGATTTCCTTCCCCGTTCGTATTCATTCCAGTTTCTTTGTTCTCCCTATACGTATGTGCTCCCATTATAGGACATCCTGCCGAACGCGACAATCCATATGCGAAAGCATCATCGAAAATAGCATTCCTTTATTTTACAATGACTCCGACTAAAGTCCAGGATCTTCTTGACCTGAAGCAGGACGACAATGTGGAAAGTCCTGTGATACACTGTAGGAAACGGATTGATTAGAGGAGGAAATTTCGTGAACAGACGTGTATTGGCTGGCGTTCTGTTAATGCTGGCAGGAATATTTTTGTTTTTCAATGATGGGACCGATTACGGAGTTGGTTCTATTTTCGCTTATTTTTGGCCTTCGATGTTCGTCCTGCCGCTCAGTATTTTGTTTCACTGGATCTATTTTTCCTATGGCGGGAAGGAACAGGCAGGCTTGCTCATTCCGGCAGGAACGCTGTTTATCGTCGCCATCGTTTCGCAAATGGCGATGCTGTTCGACGGATGGTCCTATCTCTGGCCCGGATTTATTCTCGCTCCGGCAGTCGGATTGCTGGAATTTTACTGGTTCGGGGGACGCAATAAGTGGCTTCTGATTCCAATCAATATCCTGGGCGGTATTTCTCTGCTGTTCTTTGTGGTCTTTTCTATTGGCCAACTGTTTGAACAGGCAAACAATCAACCCCTGATTGCCATTGGCCTTGTCATCATCGGCGTATTCATGCTGATCGGCAAAAGAAAATCAGATTCTGTACACGACGGGATACGTTAATATCGTGAACAGGCTCTATAGCGAAGCGAGCAGACCGTTGCACCCAGCGGTCTGCTCGCTTCTTTTCGTACCAAGAAAGTTTGCTGGCGATGACAGATATATGGGCAGGATGAATGGCATACATGTAAGAATGGAGAGGCGCTCGTATTAGCTGTCTTGGTAAAAGACTGAACGGGAAAGGTTGCTTTATAAAGCTGAGAGAAGACATGTTCGTCCCGCTACAATGGAGAGGGAATCAATCTCGCTGATGAGCAGCAAAAGGGGTGGAAACAAGAATGGAGAACAAGAAGGATGCCAATTCGGGCATGGCTGATTTGCATGCATTTGCAACGGGTCCATTGCCTGCAGTAGAGCGCAGAGATCGTGCCATTGACTATCGAACACAAACGGCGATGTCGCATCAACGTCCTCCACTGCCACATCATGTGTGCAATGGGGATGAGATGAATTATGCCAATAAGATCGGCAGCTTTTCCAAAACATTGCCACACAATGCGTTTGGAGAAGTGGATCTGGATGCGTATTACTCCTTCCTGCGTGCTCTGACTACCGGACAGAGGGAAGATTATGAGGCCATTCCGATGGGCGGCACACGCAAGCTTGCAAATCCGCAGGCAGCTTATTGTTATGATCTCGTAGGAGCAGATTGTCATCAGATGCTGATGCCGACACCGCCTGCTTTCAGCAGTGCATGGAATGCGGCGGAGATGGCAGAAGATTACTGGCGTGCCTTGACAAGGGATGTTTCCTTCGCAGAATACGATCAGCATCCTCTCATTCAGGCAGCAGTCTGTGATCTGAATCGGTTTTCCGATTACCGGGGACCGAGGGCAGGCAAGGATGTAACCAGTGACGTTCTCTTCCGAGGAGAGACACCTGGTGATCAGACAGGTCCATTTATTTCCCAGTTTTTGTGGAAGGATATCCCGTATGGTTCAGCCGTGATACCGCAGCGATATGCTGCTCCGGTTGCCGATCAGGCTTTTATGACGACACAGGAAGAATGGCTCCATATCCTGAATGGCGGAGCTCCAGCCAAGCAGACTACATTTGGTGGAGAGCCGAGATATATTCACAACGGTCGGGATTTGGCTGAGTTTGTCCATCATGACTTCACGTATCAGAGCTGTCTGTCTGCTTGTCTGATGTTGCTGCAATACGGTCAAAAAGCGCTCGATCCTGCCAATCCGTATTTGTCTTCGCATACCCAGGGCGGATTTGTCTCTTTTGGGGCCGCACATATTCTCGATTTCGTAGCCAGATCTGCCAGAGCGGCGCTGGAAGCAGCCTGGTTCCAAAAATTCCTGGTTCACCGCAGACTTCGCCCGGAAGCATTCGCAGGACGTGTCCATCAGCATGTGACAGGTCGAAGAACGTATCCGATTCATGATGATCTGCTGGCATCAGAAGCGCTGAAGGAAGTATACAACCGGTATGGCAGCTATTTCTTGCCTATGGCTTATCCGGAAGGAAGCCCGACGCATCCCGCGTATCCGGCTGGTCATGCTTGTATTGCAGGAGCAGGCGTGACGATGCTGAAAGTTTTCTTCCATGAAGACATGGAGATCGAAGCACCTGTCATGGCCAGTGCAGACGGTTCCAGTCTGGAGCCTTATACCGCTACTGAATTGACGATCGGAGGAGAGCTGAACAAGCTGGCCTCGAACATCGCACTCGGCAGGGATACCGCCGGGGTACACTGGCGCACGGATGGTGTGGAAGGCTTGAAGCTGGGGGAGTCTGTCGCGATTCATATTCTTCAGGATTATAAAGAAAGCTACCCGGAAGCATTCTCTGGTTTTACTTTTACGTCATTTGATGGCACGAAGTTGACCTTGTAATCTCACAATCGACTGATCACCCACCTTGCAACAGTCGGAGAAATCACCGCTTCAGTTTTGCCAGGCACACGCGTACACGGACGGCCGGTTCGTGTACGTGTGTTTTTACGTGAAGAGGTTTTTGGATCGGGTCAATGCCTGTGCAATTTTCTCAATACCTGCTTCTATTTGAAGGGGATCTACATTAGATACATGGAGCTTTAACAGGCGTTCTCGATAAAATCCGTTTAGATAATGCGGGTCAATCGGTTCCAGCAAAACTTGCTGCTGACGCAAATCTTCAATGAGGGAACGGGTATTGATTTCTCTGGGAAGGACAACATGACTGTTCATACTTAATTCTGACGGCTTGTCATACTGGGGTAGATACGTATCCAGCGCCTGTTGCAGACAGACAGCCCGGTTTTTGTATGCCTGACTCACTTGTGTGCGATAGCGCTCAAACATGCCGCTCTTCAGGTAGAGTTCAAGGGCAGCTTGCGAGATCATAGAGCTGTCGATATGTGTGGCAAGTGTAAAAGATTGATAGGTTTTACATAAGGATGACGGCAATACAGCAATCCCGATTCGAAGGCCAGGGAACATGATTTTGGAAAAGCTCTTTAGATAGATAACTCGTTCCTCTGTGTCCAGGGCAAACAGAGGGTCCTGCTTGCGATCAGATTCGAAGTCTGCGAGATAATCATCCTCCACAATATACACATCGTATTTATGGGCGAGTTGGAGAATCGCTTTTTTCTCATGATTGGAATAGGAGGTACCCAATGGATTATGAAAACGGGGCATGGTATAAAAAAACTTAATGTTTTCGCGCTTAAACAGTTGCTCCAGCTCATCCAGATCGATGCCAGAGACAGATCGACGGATACCTACTGCATGTAACGGGTACGTATGGATCATATCCATATATAAGTGGTATCCAGGTTGCTCGACCAGCAGCGTGGAGCGATGATTGGGAAATGGCATAATAGACAGAATCGACAACGCCTGCTGTACACCTGGCGTAATAAATAGATTGCGTTCATGCGCAAATACCTGATACGTCTGAAGCAATTTCTTCGCTTCCTGAATCAAGGATGGAAGACCACTTAGTGTCCCATATCGAAACAAATCCTCCTGGTACGTATCGATCGATTTCATGATGCAATGCATAAAATCCGAATATGGGAAGTCATGCCACACCGGCGACGAACCTGCAAAATCAATGACATCTGTCGGGGATGACGAGACGGGTTTAGGATGATGAACGACGTAATAGCCGCTTTTAGGTATCGCATAGATCAGATGTTTGTCCTCCAGCTTTCCAAGTGCAGCCAGCACTGTGCTCTTACTGGTCGTGAACTGTTTGGACAAGTCTCTGATTGAAGGCAGCTTCGCACCGGCCGGAAGCTGACCGGACTCAATGAGTTGACGAAGCTGGTCAGCCATCTTTTCATATTTATGCATGACGGTTGCTCTCCCTTGTCTATCTGTATCGGTACAGATGCATCATTTTCGTATCGTGTTTCCTTTTATTTTATCATACGCTTGATGCACGGGCCCGAATGATACGTGAAGGAGTTGTGCAAGTGGTTAAAATCAAGCACACGAAAGGGAAAGAGATACGAAGCATACAGCAACCGAAAGAGATACATGAGATACAAATAAAGCATCCGAGTCCAGATCCCGCGAAGAGCTGCGAATCCAGCAAACGTAAGAAAGCCTATATGGCGGCGGTCAGCTATGCGTTCATCATTGGATTTTCGTTTTTGTTTGTCAAAATGGCTTTAACGACTGCGAGTCCGACGGATATACTCGCGCATCGTTTTTCTGCGGCCTGGTGCGGCATTTTAATCGTAGCTGTCCTGACAAGGAGAAAGGTATGGCCAGATCTGAATACCTTCCTAACCATTCTGCCTTTGGCCATCTGTTTCCCGCTTCTGTTTTTTTCCTTCCAGGGATTTGGACTGATGTACACCTCTTCAACAGAAGCTGGACTCATCCATGCCTTGGTGCCCGTTTGGACGATCCTGCTTGCCAGATTGATTTTGAAGGAACAGACCACGCTATCACAGTTGTTCTTTATCAGTTTGTCAGCTGTCGGTGTCGGATATATGTTTTGGATGAAAGGGTCAGATGTCCCCTTCAATCATTACATGGGGAGTGGTTTAATTCTGTTATCTGCCATTTCAGCTGCCCTATATGCCGTATTGGCGCGCAGAGTCACTCAGAGAGTCTCACAGTGGTCGCTGGTAGCCAGTATGACATGGATCGGATTTGTGGGCTTTAACACGACAGCCATCGGCATGCACGTGGGAAACGGCAGTTTGATGTCCTTTTTTGAGCCCTTCAAACATATTGAATTTGTGACGGCCATTCTTTATCTCGGGCTGCTGTCTCCGGTAACCGCTTATTTGTCCAATTACTCCCTGTCCATCCTTGAAGCATCGAAGATGAGTGTATTTAATCATCTCGCGACTCTCGTGACCATTACAGCCGGGGTGGTCATTTTGAATGAGCGTTTTTATCTGTATCATGTAATCGGAGCCGCTGCTATCATGATCGGGGTAATCGGAACCAACCGCAGGAAGAAGCAAAAGCCGAGCCATCCATCTTTTCTTCCGGTACGCTTATCTCTAGCACATGCACAAGCACAAGCACAAACAGAAGGTCGGCAGAGAAAAAATGACGATAATAATGAAGACAGAAGATAAACGCGAAGACGAACGACAAAAGAAAAGAAGGATAAGAAGGAAAAGATGTGCGAAGGAGGCTGCGCCTTGTTTTTGCGATCAACGGATCAAGCAGATTCTTTTTTGTCCCATGTAAATGACACGCTGCACGCTCGTCATCGTGCCATGATGGATAGTTTGTGGAAGGTGCTGACGGCAGGGAATATGGAAGACGTACATCGACTCGAAGCGTTGGAACATGAGTATGAACATACGTTGCAATCACCGTTTTGGCAACAATCGATGGAAGAGCATTCCCATAAGCATGCGTTGACGGCATCTGCAAGGCGTCAGCTTCATGTCCTGCAACTGGACATGGATGCAGTGACTGGTGACACTGAGCTGCGGAGACGAACGGCGGCGTTATGGAATGATTTGAATTTTCGAATCTCTACCTATCGGACGGAACTGGATGGGGGTCATTTGACGAAGTCAGAAGTGAAGCTGCTGCTTCAGACCGTGCAGAATCAGGAGAAGCGAGAGAAGCTGTGGCGGGCGTTTATGAAGTTGGGGCAGGAAGTAGAAGCCGGATTGCTCGAACTGAGAGCGCTCAGAAACAGCTGGGCCCGACAAAAAGGGTATGCCAACTTCATAGAATGGAAATACGTGAATGAAGAAATGGACCCGTCTTTCATTCAAAATCTGATGAAATCGCTGCGAACAGCCCTTGATTCGTCACATAACCAAATCAAATCGCAATGGGATGACTTGCGAGCTGCCAAATTCGGGATTCTTCCATCGGATTTACGATCCTGGCATTACGAAGATCCGTTTCTTCAATCAGCCAGCTTCAGTCCTTTCACGGAGCGAATGGAGCTGTCAGACGAGATTGTACGGCTTCGGAAGTGGTTTGAAGCCCGTCAGATCCCCATTGATACACTGTTGGACAACGCCCAACTTCATCCGCGTTCGGGCAAAAGTGAGGCCAGCTTCTGTCTGTCTATTGATCGCGATCAAGATGTTCGTATCGCATGCAATCTGACAGCGGATATCCATGGACTGACAGTGCTGCTGCATGAGCTTGGACATGGCCTCTATGCGACAAGTTGTGATCCTCAGTTGCCCTTTCTGCTTCGTCGCCCCGCACATACCTTCTTGAGTGAGGGAACGGCGATGCTGTTTGAACGAATCTGCCGCGTAGACAACAGGGAATGGAAAAATGAACGGTTGATCAAATTATATGGCACGCTTGCAGCCATTACGTTCGAGGAAAAATGGTATGCGAATGAGGACATCCCTTCGAACGAGCTGTGGTGGGATACGATTGAGGACATTCAGGGAGTGAAGCGCCCGGATGACTGGAACCATCCGTACTGGGCTGCATTCCCTTACTATACGACGCTCCCAGGGACGTACTACTCCTATCTGCTCGGAGAAATTGCAGCCTCTCAATTCCAACAGTCACTGGCGGCGCATTATACCGACTGGACGAGCGTGGAAGCCCTTCACGAATTGAAGGATGCCATCTGGAAGCCGGGAGCCTCCATGGCATGGTCACAGTTACTGGCTAATTCCATGTTTCGATCACTGGACCCCCAACCGATGATCGATCAATTTCAGATATAGGCATACATGTAGCGCTTATCGCATTTACTGATAAAGACGTGATCGGATAGAGATATGAATGTAAGGAGAACAGTCGACGTTTGCTCATAAACGACAGGCTGTTTTTTATTTGTTGATTCCATTTCTTATACGTCAAAAAGTGGTTTCAAAGGCCAACTAAATGGTTAATAAAGGGAAAATGGCCCTCTTTTTCAAATCTTTGCGATGAAAAGGAAGGAAATGAAGCCAGGTTGTAGAATGTAGGATATGGAAGTATTCACAATCTCTGAAGGAGGATGCGGAGTGGAACAAGTAACAGTTACAGGTGTTCAGGGTGTTCCCGGAAAAAAAGAAGGGTTTCGTGGAGTGGGACATAAGGTTGTGGCTCCTTTTTCCGAGCTCGGAACGAAAATTCGTGAAGCGAAGGACGATGTGCTCAAGCAAGTGAAAGCCAATTCCAAAATGGAGAGCCAGCCACTGTTGTACTGCATATCCCCACCAGAAAAAATATCCAGTATGGAAGATGATCATACCGTGTATGTTTTGGTAAAAGAGGAGAGCTTCGGTGAACAGAAGCCGCCTGAATCTTTTATCCAGCTGGATGTTCCGACACAGTCTTGTTTGCATTTTCACTATGAAGGATCGATGAATGACATCATGTCCTTTTACCAGGAGTTATTTTCCCGAATTTCTGGCGATGGAGATATTCCGTTTGATCAGGAAGGCTATCGGATTGAAGAATATGGGGAGAATCACAAGTGGGATGATAAAGAGACCGAAGACAATGAACTTGAGATCTTTTTTCCGGTTCAAGCATCATAACCAGATGCAGCGCTTCTGCCAACCAGGCAGGAGCGTTTTTTTTATGCCTTTGACCCGCTAAGACCGAACATTCCACAATCCTGGCAGAGTGGTGCACGTATCGCGATGCTACAATTCGGAGTGAATGGTGCGAACTGCAGTGACCACGGTTGAGGATGATGAAAAGAGAGGGAGGGATCATCTTTGGAAGCTCTGTTTCAACATATGGACACGGTATTTATACGGGTGAAACATTTTGAACGTGCTGTTCAATGGTATGAGAGCAAGCTGAAGCTGTCCGTGATCTGGCGAACTGATCTGATTGCTGCCTTTCGTGCAGGTGACAAGACCACGATTACGCTCGTCCAGAAAGACGTGGTGCCCGATCCATTTCCAATATGGAACTTGTATACTCCTAACATTGTGCATGCGCATCAGGTGATGACAGAGAACGGGATCAAAACGAGCCCCATTCGGGATTACGGAACGGTGCAAATGTTTGACTTCACGGATGTAGAAGGCCATCTGTTCAATGTTTGTCATTATTAGGGAAAGAAAGGAGGACGCGGGATGAGCGCGGCACAACTGACGGCGGAAGAAAAGCAGTTCTTTCAAGAGAACGGTTATTTGATCAAAAAAGGCGTATATACACAATACGAGCTCGACAGGCTCAGTAAGGAATATGTAAAGATCTGGATTGAGTTACTTGCGGAAGGGAAAATTCTGCAAAATCCGGAAAAACCTTTGACCAGTCTGTACCCCAACCGGCTAAGAGATTTCCATCGTGGCAACCGGACGATCACCGCATTTATGTTGAAAACGGAAGCGATCTCCTTGCTTGAAAGTCTGATTGGCGAAGAACCGCTGGCCATTCAAAGCGGGTATTATTACAAACCACCAGGCTCACGCGGACTTGGTTTTCATCAGGATAATTATCATATCGGGGTATCGCCGGGTACGTCTTATGCCATGTGGGTGAGCATGGAAGCGACAAATGCAGAAAACGGGAGTCTCGTATTTGTCCCTGGTACCCATCAGCTGCCACTCGTCTCCTCCGAAGTGGTGCCGGGCAGTAGTGATGCTTATGGCTCTGAGGTGCTGCGTGTGCCGGAGGGATATGAGAAAATTCAGATTGAAACCGAAGCGGGAGACGTCGTTTTTTTTAATGGCAATATGTATCATGGATCTACGAAAAACCGGAGCGAGCATCGCTATCGTCGTTCCTTCGTTACCCATTTCGCTCCAGCCCGTACAGAGAAAATCACCCTGAACTACGGTCAACTAGTCGGGAAGGATGGCAGAAGAGTGCGCAGAAAACTGAATACCGAGGCCAAAATTATGGAGATGGAACAGTCCGTGTTCCATTATCAGGATGCTTCTTTTTATGATCAAATTATAAAAGGAGTTACGGATCGATGATCATGTTCTACCCGTTAAGCAAGGAGAGAGACAAAAAGAAAGCCCGGCAAATCCTTGACTCCGTCTACTATTTGTCCGAAGACATTGAGGATGTTCGATTGACCGAACATGGGATCGAGGTCGCCTACCAAGGAGAACAAGTTGAGGAGATGAATCATCAGCTGACCGCGTTTATGAAGAAGAGCTTGCAGAATCGATTCGCTACCAAATCGGTGATCCGGGACAATCGCGATAAACGGCCGGAGTCCTCTCATTTTTCGATGGCGACGCACACGCCTAGCGGTGGCTTGCACTTGACCCATGACCTGGTGCTGTTGGAGCATGCGCTGGACGGGATATTTCGAGAACTCGCATTGAAGCATGGGGCGAAGCTGCGCAGATACCCGTCTTTTTTCTCCCGGGATCAAATGGCGCGCAGCGGATATCTGGAGCATTTTCCCCAGCATGTATACGGCCTCTCGGAAATTCCGCATGACGAGCAGAAGCTGGCTGATTACCGCGCGCTGTGGCTGCAAACGAAGGAAGTTCAATCTGCCTTTGAGAGCAGTGATCTGTATTTGCAGCCCTGTCTCTGTTTTCATGTTTACGATGAACTGGCCACTGTACAGCAGGAGGAAGGGCTTCAGCTATTCAGCGCAGAAGGACCATGCTATCGGCACGAGCATCGGGGTCGTTTATCTCCTTCCAGATTGCGGGAATTCAGGATGAGGGAGATTGTCTATGTCGGGGAAGGGAAGCCGGTCGCCGACATGCGGGATCAACTGATCGAGGATGCCTGGAGCTGGTTTCAGGAACTAGGACTGCGCGGGTACGTGGAAACGGCTACAGATCCTTTTTATTTTCATGAAGATCATGCCCTGATGTTTTTTCAGTCATCCGGTGCGTTGAAATATGAATTGCGATTCCAATTGGATGACAATACGGATTTTTCCATTGCTTCATTCAATCTGTGCGGACATGTTTTGTGCAACAGCTTCGGGGTGCAATCCTGCTACGGGGAAGTACATTCGGGCTGCACGGGCTTTGGCATTGATCGCTGGTTGCAGGCTATTGTAGCTGTACATGGAAACCAGCGCAAACAGTGGCCGGAAGCACTTCGATTGCGATGTGAAGCCTGAATCTGGTTCCGATCCGAGTCGCATGAGAAGACGAAAGACTGGTTACCAAAAACAGAGGAAGCGACTGGGATTAATGAGATGATAGGGATGTTGAGTGACAATCAGATTGGCTTTCCGGGGACGTCATTCAACCCAACTACCGTCGAGGAGGAGATTGTTCCATGTCTAAATTCGAGTATATCGATAATGTGTTCGTGAAAACGAAAAACCCGAAAAAAATGTTAGAATTCTATTCCAAAACGTTCGACCTGCCATTGGTTTATTCCAACAGTTGTGTACAGCGTTTGCAAGTTGGTTCCAGTGCCGATCGCGCTATGCTGGCGATCGTAGATGAAAACCATCTGGTGGGCGGCCAGCATTCCCTGCTCAGCTTCAATGTCATGAACATCGAAGAGTCTTACGAGTACTTCATGAAGCAAGGCATCGAGTGTGATACACACATCCGCAAGTTTGGACCGAGCATGGAGTACATCTATTTCGAATTCAGAGATCCAGACGGCAACATCAACACGGTCGTTCAATGTCCGGAAATCACACAGGGGCTTCGCTAATCGAAGCCACATGATCACCCCCTTCAACAGGGCGTGAATGAAATCTAGACTGCCCATGTCTTCTCGCATGCAATGAGAGGACAGGGCAGTCTTTTTAAGTTTACGCCTCTCTGTATCTCTCTGTACTTGTCTGTATCTCTCTGTACCTGTCTGTACCACAAGCAGAAATAAAAAAACCTCCTGACCCGGTGAAAAAGGAGACAGGAGGAGGAGGCAGCGAAGCATTATGGGCTTGATGTAGAGCGATCCTGTTGACGGAGAAAGGGCTTCTCGAATTGCAGCTTGTGTGCTTTGTTCAATTTACGTTTGACGATCTCTCCGTGCCGGTTAAAAAGGCTGTTGTAATGAACGAACACTTTCTTGACCTCAATGCTTGTAAAATGGGTAACAAAGGCTCTGCGAAACTGATACGATGTCTGATTGGCATTGGAGCCGTGCAGGATTTGGCCATTGAACAGCACCGCATCCCCTGGTGAAGTAGGCACGTCATCGATCACATATCCCTTCGGCACTCTGACAGCCTGTCCATAGGTGGAGATGTGCGCGGGCAGCCGAGGGGGCTGAAGCTCCATCTGCTGGGTACCAGGCACAAATCGAAGCGCACCATTTTCCTTCGTGGCTTCATCCAGGCTGATCCAGACCGCCCAGGTCGTTCCGGGCGTAACGCCAATATCATAATTATCCTGGTGAAAGGGAAGCACTTCTGCGCCCGGCGCCTTGTAGAAGCAGCCTGTCCCGACAGCCAGAGGTTCTTCGCCCAGAATATCTTCAATGAGGGAAAAATTGCGCGGATCGAGCATTAGTTTTTTCAATCGTTCATTGACCAGATGCCGATCCCGGACCGGATAGAACAGGCTGGTCAGTGGGCGCGCTTTTTCCTGCGTGAAAGTCTGATCCCGGATCAGATCCATCCACTCTTTCTCAAACTCATGACGGATGTCGCGGACTTCATCTTCGCTGTACAACCCTTTAATGACGACATACCCTTTTTCATCTAAATGAGCTCTTTCCTCCGCATGTAATCGTCTCATGAATTTACCATCATTCCTTTCCAGGGACGCTCTCAAGATTAGTCCAAGCATACGACAACGAAAGAGGAGAGGCTCGACTTTATTTGTCAAAAGAGGTTCTCTTTCCAGATTTCTTGTATGAATTGACAACAAAAACCTAATATCTGACAACATATTCCTAACAGGTCAATTTGAAAGGAAGGTAAGATAAAATTACATGAAATCTTTTCATGAATGATGATGAGAAAGGGTGATTGGTTTGAATGTACTCGTAATCGTTCAAAACAAAGGAGGCTCAGGTGATGTGAATATCGCAAACAAGATTTCAAAAAAATCCAAACTAGCCGTGACTGACTGTTTTCAAAGCATCCTCCAGCTAATCAATCAATCTTCCTATCATTTCATTGCCTTTCTGACTGAAAAAGAGTCTTTCACCCAAGATTGGAACGTATACAAATTGAACACTAACTGTCCGACACTGGTCCTGACCAAGGTAAACGATATTCATATCCAGCTGCTGAACTATTGGATCGACACGTATTCAACCACGACTGACCCTGCACAAACGAATGGCCTCATATCCGATTCACTACCCTTCATCGAAGACCACCTGTGTGACAATGATCTCTCCCTTGAGCTTGTAGCCAACCACATGTTTGTCAGCAAATATCATTACTCCAGACTGTTTCAGAAACAAATCGGAATTGGCTTCAAAGAATTTGTCATGCAAAAACGAATTATGAGAGCCAAAAGACTGCTTGACCAGGGGGATTCGGTTACCGATACATGCTACTGCGTTGGCTATAACGACCTGACCCATTTTTCTCGTGTATTCAAAAGACTGGTCGGAGTGACTCCTTCTGCTTATCGCAGAATGTCTGCACCCGTCCCTGTAGCCAGATAATTCATCACAACCCTGAAGGAGATGAGTGTTTTGAAGAGCTGGAATGGCAAACAAATCGATCCGAGATATTTTATATTGCTGTTTCTCTTTACGTTTGTATTAACGGGTCAATTATTTTTGGACTTTTTTCAAAAATGGGATGCATTTTTTGCTGCGATTGGAACGGCTATGGCTGTAGAGTTTGTCCTCTCGGGTCTTATACATAAATCATGGAAATTTCCGCTAAGTGCACTCATCTCCGGGATGGGCATCAGCCTCATACTGAGTTCCTTTCTGATCTGGCCGTATGTGCTCGCTTCCGTGCTGGCGATTTCAGCCAAATATATGTTCAGACTGGGCGGCAGACATGTATTTAATCCCAATAATGTGGCGGTCGTATGTGTGCTCTTCTTCTTGCCGCAGTATGTGGTGAGCACACCCAAGCAATGGACCAACGACATTCAGGTTATGATCCTGATGCTGGTACTGGGTGCTATCGCCGCCTGGTCCGCAAATCGACTGGATACGGTCGCTGCTTTTGTGGCAAGCTTTTCGGTATTTGCGTGGATGCGCCATATCTGGGCAGATGAGCCGATTTACTATTCCATGGGTCCCATGATGGGCGCTTCCTTCCAATTGTTTGTTTTCTTCATGCTCACCGATCCGAAAACCACACCATCCAGTCCCTATGCCCGTGTTTGGATTGCGGTCTGTATTGCTGGAGTGGACGCCTTGCTCAGGGTTTATGGTGTGACCAATTCCTTGTTTTACGCGGCGTTTATCATTACGGTCCTGATCGGTATTCCTTACCGCTGGTATATGACGAGAGAACGAACCCTTCCTTCTGCCTAAACCGGATGCCATGGTTTCCTTTTATGGATGAGCTGCTGGCAGATATAAATAAAGCGAGGCCTCGAACGGGTACGAGGCCTCGCTTTATATGATCTGGTCGATTTAATGAAAGTGATGATGCAGTCTGTACAGGGATGAACCTCTCTGATCCTGCCTAAAACGCGTACCAGCCGAGCTTGAATCCCCAAGCTCCCAAATCCCACCATCGGGCAAGCCCCCAATAGAACAGGAAGTACGCACCGCCCCCGGTGAGAGCCAGCGCACTGATCAGCTCCGCCTGATAAGGCTTGTTTTGCAGCCAGCGTGTAAGAGGCTTACGAGCGATCCAGATCAGAACCAGCATCAGGAGAATCATGACCGCAATCTGTGCCAATCCTTGAAGGCTCATGACGGCTGCCCCATACAGAGGCTGTCTGGCTTCTGCCGCGTAAGTCAGAAAATCCCGAAAAACGGGAAAGGGTCGCCCGATCGTAAACAACCCAACCAGCATTCCCATCACACCGGCCTTCGTATCCGGTCGGCTGAAAAAAGTCACCAGGCCACGAGGCAACCGCTTGACAAGGCTGTGAAGAAAACCAAGTGCAATCATGGCCCAAATGAGCATGAATAGTCCGATGGAAGAAAATACCCATTGGGCCTGAGCCAGACGGACCGATCGTTCATTCATCGCCACGATTTGTTCCGTACGCAGCAGACTGATATATCCCCCATACACGGCACAGACGAGGATGACGCCGGCTGAAAATACGAGCAAGGCGCGTATGGCCGTCTTCTTGATCGAAGTACGGCTGGAGCAGGCCAGCCCGGGCATCATGGCGAAAACAACACAGTTGCAGGCGGTAAAAGTAGCAGCCAGACCTGCAATGACTGCAAACAAAAAGCCGAATCCATAGCCGTGATCACCGAATGATCCGGCAAGCTGCCCGGTGTCTCCAATGGTGCTGCCCGCCACCCAGTCCTTGCCGATCCCGTCCACCACATGGTAATTCCAGAATCCTGCGATACAGATGCCGATCGCAGCCGCGATCAGGGCCCATCGAATGCGAATATGCAATTTTAATTGTGGATGCACACGATCCTCTCCTCTCCATTCCACCCGTTCTCGAACATCATAATGAATGAGGGGGGAGATCACTCAGCTTTTGTTGCAACCAGCCGGATAGAAAAATAAAAAGCCGAGAGGCACAAATAGGCCAGTGATACAATGAGCCACAACAGACAGAATGGGTCAAGTCCACATTGGGGTTGCGCAGGACATCTGAGATTAGGAGAGGATGCTATGAGTGATCAAAGCCTGTATACAGCCTGTCAGATTGCCATCTGGGGAGATCAGCTTGAGAGAGGATTGGAGGCAGCCAGCTATGGCAACATAGAGGCCGTCGAGCTGGGAAGCAGACAGATCCTTCCATTTGAACAGACGCATGAAAGGGGCAAGGAGCTATTTGCGAAATGGAACCTGACACCTCTTGCCGTCTATGAATTCGGACATTTTGACAGCTGGAGCAAACGCAGAGAAATTTACCTCCATCATGATCGCATTGCTGCCTTGCTTCACCTGCTTGGCATCCCCAACGTCGTGCTGGGGCCAGGAATTCGCTTTTCGAAGAAACGGGATGTACAGGAACGGGAGCATCAACTTCGTATGGTGACAGAAATCGCCAAGCGATACCAGCATAATGGGATTTCGGTACATGTTCACCCGCACTTTGGTCATTGCATCTTCACCCTCCAGGATATTCAGGACCTGATCGAGGGGGCCGGGGAGATCATCAGACTGCTTCCGGATCTTCTCCATCTGGCAGAAGCCCGAATCGACATTCCAGACTTTCTATCGACTTATGCGTCTTACATTGACATGATTCATGTGAAGGATTACACACACAGGCAAGGTGACCGATTGCACCATCATCATCGTTTGACAGAAAGCTGTTCGATGGGCACCGGGGATGCGCCTTTGCAGGACGTACGAGCCTTTGCAAGGCAACTCGCACAATCCAGTGCCAAATGGTTAACGTTGGAATATGAACGCAATCAGCCACCCGAGCCCGAGGAACTCCGACAGGATGCAGCGCTGTTGCACTCTTGGAAGGCATGCTGCCATGAATGAAAGATCCATGCCAAGCCGCTGCTTCAATCAGGTCATCGTAGATGACAATGGACGGACCATCACGAAACGAAGCCAGGATGAAGAGAAACTGAGAAATGAGATTATGTGGTATTTACGATTGCCCAGGGCTTTGCATTCGTATCTGCCCGACATCATCAGCTACAGCCTGTCAAAAGGGAATGTGTATGTCAGGCTGGAGCGGGTTATGCTGCCCTCTGTGCATGATCTGTATATGGAAGCCCAGCATTCACTGACGATGATCGATCATATATTCAATCGTCTGACAGAGGTGCTGGACGCATTTGCTTGCTACCGTTATCCAGCGCCATTTCCGACACGCTTTATACAGGAGATGTATGTGGACAAGACCGTGCAACGCCTTCAGACGTGGTTAACGCAAAGCCGCTGGGCAGCTGCAAATTATGAGCGGGGAGAATGGCGCCTGAACGGGGATGCTGTTCCTTGTCCGTTGCGGCTGCTCGAAAAAGAAGGTTCGTATCTGATGGACAAGCTGAAACGACCTTTCGCACGGATCATACACGGAGATTTTTGCTTTTCGAATTTACTCATGGGGCGAGAGCCGCAGGAAATGAAGCTCATTGATCCGCGCGGCAGCTTTGGAGCTGCGGGGATATACGGAGATGTCCGCTATGATCTGGCTAAAGTTCGTCATAGTGTCGGCGGGTATGAGCATATCATGACAGATCGATTTCATGTCCAGCAAACGTGCGCGAGTCTGCATGCCCAATTGCACCAGCAACCCAGACATCAGAGCTGGATCGTGGCCTGGGATGAGCGATGCGGGTTTCTGGCACCTGAGGTGAGGGGCCTGGAGGCGTTGCTGTTTTTGTCCATGATTCCCCTGCATCGCGATACACCGGAAAGACAGCTGATGATGTATGGGTTGGGTACCAGGAAATTGCTGCTGGCGCTGGACGAGCTGTAGAAACCCGATACGACAGGTGGATACGGGATGTAAGGTGGTCAAGCTGGGAATAAGTGGGGAGGTAAACAAGCGATGAGAATAGTCATCGATCTGGACGGTACGATTTGCAAGTTGAGAAGACCGGATCAGGATTATGCCGATGTGGAGCCCATTGCCGGAGCGATTCATACCATTTGTCAGTTGAAAGAGGAAGGGCATGAGATCATCATTTATACGGCTCGAAACATGCGAACGCAGCAGGGCAATGTCGGTCGTGTGTTAGCTCATGTCGGGGACATCACCTTGTCCTGGCTTGATAGGCACGGCATCCCCTATGACGAGATCGTATTCGGCAAGCCGTATGGTCATGTATATATTGATGATCTCGCTCATCCCTTCCGTGACTGGTCATCTGTCAGAGACGCACTGGCTAAGCGTGAAGCCGATGATCGTGAAAGGGGGGAGACCACATGAAGCCGATGAATATCGTCATTGCAGCGGCAGGAGCTGGGCATCGATTTCGCAGGGAAGGCTTTCAAGCCCCCAAACTGATCATTGAAACTGCGGGCAAACCGATGCTGCACTGGGCGATGGAGAGTTTGCAGCCTGCACTGCCGCAAGCGAAAGTCTTCGTCATTTGTCTGGAAGCAGATCTTCAGGATGGAAGAGTTGAACAGGTCATCCACTCCGGCTGTCCCCACGCAGAGATTATCGCGATCCCCGAACTGACAGACGGACAGGCGGATACCGTGCTGGCGGCCAGAGATCGACTGGATATGCAAGCCCCTCTATGCATATACAACTGCGATACATATATGCAGCTGCATCCCGAGGCATGGTCCCGGATGAGAGAGGTCAATCCGGCTGTATCCGGCATCGTTCCGGTATTTCAATCCAATAGCCCCGGCTACAGCTATGCAGAAGTGAACGAATGCGGACGGATTGACCGTTTACGGGAAAAGGAAGTGATTTCGCCGTATGCGACCACAGGACTTTATCATTTTCAGCAGGCTGAATGGTTTGTAGCGGCTGCGGAGCAGGCCAGGGCGACCCCGACAGGGGATTCAGATACGGGCAGTGAGCGATATGTTGCCCCCCTGTACAACTGGCTGATTGAAGAAGGCCATCAGTTTGAGATCGTACTCGCCAAGGCATGCTATCCAATCGGAACTCCTTCTGAACGGACAGCCTTTGTGCAATGGATTCACAATCATTCAAAATCAGACGGAAGGTGAGGGATGCAAGATGCACGTCTTTATCGGATTAAGCGGAGGTATGGGCCCTGTACTGCGCACGGTCCCGATTGCCCGACAGCTCGTTCAAAACAAGATGAAGGTGACCTTTAGTGTATACGGACCTTCCAGCCAGATGTGGATTGAACGATTGGGATTCCGGCACGAAGCGGATACCGATCCCACCATGCCGGGAGCTGCATTTCTTCTTCCCAAACAGCCGCATTTTTATCATCTGGATCATTACTATGCCCAGCAGGGCCTGCTGGATCGTCATTTCTTATCCTCATGGATTGAGCACCGCATACACATGCTTGAGAAGCTGGAAGCTGACGTCGTCATTGCTGATCTCAGTCCACATACCCTCATTGCGGCCAAGGTACTCGGTATTCCTTCCATTTCCCTGACGCAGTCGTGTCTGCATGCAAGTGGCAAACCCCTCAACTACTGGACTCAAACCCCTCGCAATATTCCCAAGGTGGTTCCTGTACTCAATGATCTTCTGCGCAGCTACCAGTTGCCGCCGATCGAGCGAATGGAAGAGTGCAATCGGGGAGATCTGGATATGGTGCCAAGTATCCCTGAACTGGACCCTTTTCATGATCGCAGTGTTCAATTTGTAGGACCGATCAGTATGGACTTGCATACAGACAGCCCTTCGCTGCGCCCGTTTCAGGAACCGTGGCCTGTCATCCTGGTCTATCCGGGCAGAATGACGGATGCGGCTGGGGCATCTGGCAACCGTTTGGTTCAGGCTGTCGTGCAGGCATTCGGCAACCGCCCTGTCCATGTGATCCTGGCGACCGATGAGAAGCTGCCGCCCGCTCTTCATCATTCGACTGCTTTTCCGCAAAATATCCAGATCGTCGCTTCATATAATGAAGAAATGCTGGGCAAGGCAGATTTGTTTATCCATCATGGCGGCCATGGCAGCTGCTTGTCTGCCTTGATGAGCGGGGTGCCATCGCTGATCATACCGACCCAGACGGAAAGAGAATTCAATGCCAGACAGGCTGCATCGCTTGGCATTGCCGAGTATATGCTGCCAGATACGTTTACATCCGCACATCTGTATGAATTGAGTCGATACATGCTGGATGATCATTATCAGGATCGTACGCTGGAACTGCGAAAGGCCGTATTGCGCAGAGGTTACCGGGGAGCGAAAGAGGTCAGCGACAAAGTAAAGCTCATCTATAAACGCAATGTACATCGCTCGTAAGATCGCAATTTTAGCCGACTTTGAATCCCAATATGCCAAGCCTTCGCACAGGTCAACGCGATATGATGAAAAGGCAAGCAACATACCAAGAGCATCAGTTCGACGGTCGCCTCGGAGAAGAAGAAAGTGAGCCATGCGTGAAGGGAATGGAAGGAAAGGAGGGTTGAAATGAAAGAACTGGCAGACTGTATCCGCATCGTCCAGGAAGTGATTGCGAGAGAAGTATCCCAGCAACCGGATGATATATCAGCAGATAGTGCGCTCTATGAGACACTGGGAATCGATTCATCCGGTATTGTCACATTGCTGCTGGAGCTGGAGCAACGGTGTGGCATTGAATTTGACATGGAAGAGCTGGAACCGGAGCACTTGGCTACCGTACAGAGTCTGGCCGTCTGCATTTTTGAGCTGAAGTCCAGCTAGTCGTGCATGACGAAAGGAAAAGAAACCATAACGAAAATAAAGGAGCGGTTAATTGAAATGAGTCTGTTTAAGCGATTGGATTCGGTCTTTCTGCCTGTTACAGATGTAGAAGCTTCAAGTGCGTGGTACGAAACCCATCTGGGGATGTCCCTGGAGATGAAGGATACGAAATGGAAATATTATTCCTTGCAATTAAAGGGAGCGGAGAATGATCCCATCCCCTGGATTACCCTGTATGAAGTCAAGCAAGTGACACCGATGGAGCATATGCCCTTTAACTTATATACGCCTGACGGGATGGCGCGCTACACGGATATGAAGGAAAAAGGATTGCAAGTAACGGAGATGATAGATACCGGTTCCATGCTTGTGTTCGAGGTCATCGATCCTGATGGCAACCGGATTGGCATTGTCAGCTGGCCGGAAGCAGAATAAGCGTACGGAAGGAGAATGAGCTTGAAGCTGTTAATTTTGGGCGGATCCATGTTCGTGGGGTATCATATGACGAAGGCCGCATTGGATGCGGGTCATGAAGTGACGTTATTCAATCGGGGGAAGACAGACCCGGATGCCTTTCCGGAAGCCGAGAAGCTGATCGGCGATCGCATGGAAAATCTGACTGCATTACAAGGCAGACAATGGGATGCTGTCATTGATACGTCCGGCTATTTGCCGCGCGTCGTCAAGGCTTCCGTAGCACTGCTGGCGGATCAGGTTAAACAATATATTTTTATCTCCACCATTTCCGTTTATCAGGATTTTCTGAATCCGGGTGTGGATGAGACGTATCCAGTGAGCGAGATGGATGACCCTACCAATGAAGATGTGCGCAGCTATTACGATGAGCTCAAGGTACTGTGTGAGCGAACGGTTGAGGATTACTTTCCAGAGCGTGGTCTGTATATCCGTGCAGGCCTGATTGCGGGTCCGAGAGATCCGCTGGATCGGTTTACGTACTGGCCGACACGTATGAAACGGGGTGGGGACGTACTGGTTGGCGGAAATCCGGATGATGCGATTCAGTTTATTGATGTACGTGATCTGGCCGAATGGACGATTCGAATGATCGAGAACGAAGAGACCGGTGTATATAATGCGACTGGACCGGACGAACCCCTGACGATGCAGCAACTGCTGGAGACTTGCCGGCAGGTAACGGATGTGGAAGCCAAGTTCATTTATGCAGACAGCGATTTCCTGATGGAGAAGAAAGTGATTCCGTGGGACGAGCTACCACTCTGGAATCCGAAGCAGGGAGAGACGGCACATATGACCTACTATTTGGCCGTCAGCAATGAAAAAGCCAGAGCGAAGGGACTTCGATTCCGACCATTGCAGGAAACCATCCGGGATATTCTCTCCTGGGATGCAACAAGGCCCGTTGATCAAATGCGTTATGCAGGACTGGCGGAGAAGAAAGAACAGAAGCTGTTGAAAGAGTGGCTGGAAAGAACAACGCAGTCGCAATAGCAGGAACGTTCATCTCCGTCTAAAAATGGATACACACCATGAAAGCTGTTCCGGCGGGTTAAGGCCCGGGGAACAGCTTTTTGTTGATGATGCCGTAACTTGTTCGAATACTTGCCTGCGTGAACTATAGCTCAGGCAGAGCCACATACTTCGGGTTGAAGGTTTCACGTACATACATAACGGGAGATTGCTCCAGATAGATGAGGTAATGTTTGAACGACGCCAGTACGGCACAGGAATGTCCTTCTACCTGGCGCACACCAGAACCGAGCCCTTTTCGAAATCCGGAAAAACGACCTTCACTCCACAACTTGCCAATCGGCTTCTCTTCCTCGTGCAATCGATCCACGAAGGCGGGACAGCGCATGTGGCAGATCCAGACGACGTTTTGTGAAATCCACTCTTCGCTAGCGGTTACCAGCATGGATCGTCTCAGCATGACCGTGCGCTCGTCTTTCAGCTCCAGGACCTTTTGGATCAAGGGGGGAGCTTTGTCAGGCGGACAGCACTGTTCCATCTGGACACGAACGGAGAGTGGTGTGTCCAGCAAACTTTCGAGAAGCTGGGTCGTGGAACCATCGCTGTTCAGCAGCATGCGGGTAACGGCTGCGGACATGTTCAGATTTGCTTCCATCCACGTTTTCCTCCTTCAGAATGATACCTTGTCAGTGGCCTCCAGCAACAACAGGCTGCAATGTTGCATAGGGCCCGCCATCATGAGCAGGACCTGGTCACCTGGCTGAAACGGGATGTGCTGCTGAGCTTCAGACAGGGAAATCAGGCCATCTGCACTCAGCAGATTGGTTCTGGGCTGCTGCAATCGTGTGTAGACCGGTATGGGACTGAGCAACTGCTGGATTTCCTCGATGAAGTTCGCACTCACGGCTTGAACGATCGCGATGCGAATTCGATTCACTTCTGGTTTTGCGGCATGCATCCAAGCTTGCAGTGTTTTCTTCGTTCGGGTGATCAGGTATTGCTCCTGTCTGATCTCCTCATTAAGGCTCCAGCGGTAAGGATTAGGGGAAGGGAGCGGCCAGAAGTCAAGCTTCCAGGAACGGATGAACCAGTCACCTGATGACCTGCTCCACTTGCAGGCAACGGAACTGCCTCCAAACGGATATCGCTGATGCCATTGTCTGGGCAGGGGTGCCTGCATCCGATCACATAATACGACGATTGCACTGTCTTCCTGAACCCATTCTTTCACTTCTGCGGCTGCATAAGCCGTTGCAGGCAGTAAGTCATGCTCCAGCATTTGTATCGCGTCTGTCAGGACCGAGGCACCGCTGTGACTGATGGCGAAAGGCGTCAGTTGTCTGAGGTGAAACGCCTGCTTGAGAAACAGGCAAGGGGTGAGGAAATAGCTTGACTCTGCTGTAACAAAGCCATATAGCAGCGACCGGGCATGAGAGGCCAGCGCGGGCTCCTGCTCAAGTAATTGTTTTACTGCGAGATAGGCGAATTCTGCCGCACTCCCCTCGATATCTGCAAACGGAGTCAACGAAGAACTGGTTTCTGCTGCTACTCCCTCATCCTCCGGGTCCTCTTGCATGGCAAAGGGATAACCTGACGAGACAGGAGAGATCCCAAATTCCTTGTGTAGTTCGACCATTGGCTGATCGATGTGCCGCACCTTTTGTTTCTTGCCCTGCCTTGACGTCAGATTATCTTTCTCCTTCACATAGGGAGAAAGCAGTGAGATATATCCCATCTCTACCATCTCCCTTCTCTACCATCTCCCTTTGCTAATGGTGACTGTGCTGGAAAATGGAGCAGCCAAATGTGCTGCCCATCCCGACAGAGAGCGTAGCATAGTAATCTCCATCCTGAAGCACCCCCTTTCGCAGCGCGTGCTGATAGTTCAGGATCGGATCGGCATTATGGGCATGGCCAATGCGGGACAGCAGAGGAAAATAAAAGCGTTCCAGCGGCAACTGGCTGCCTTCACTGACCCGACGCCAGGTTCCTTCATTTACATTGGCCGGGAAAATCCATTTTAACTGACTCAGGTCAAGCTGGGCCTGTGCAGCTGTTCGACGCAGCAGCTTGATCAGCCCGAAGGAAAAGGTTTGCTGAAACCAGGCAAAACGTTCCGGGCTCGATCTGACACTGTTATACACAGACGCTTCAGCATGCACACAGGAAGCCAGGAGCCGATTGACAGGCTGTTGCCGGCTGAGCAGGACAGCAGCCGCTCCGTCAGCAGAAACGGTGCTGTCTTGCAAATATCGGCTGTTCGGCATGTACATTTTATCTGCGGCGAGAAGCAGAATGGAACGGGCCTCTGTTCGTTCAAATCGCTGTCTAGCTGCGGAAAAAAGCAGATCCATAGATGCACAGTTTAGTTGTGTCAATGCTTGTACTGGAACATGGGATAACGGCCATCGCTGCTGGATGCGGGCAAGGGGATCATATAAAAAGGGAGCAAGCGGATTGAACGTATGGGTGTACAGTATACAGTCAATGCTGTCTGCCATCTTCCAATGTCTGGTGAGCAGTTCGTTGGCAGCCTGCTCCATCATCTCTACCACGTTGTGTTTCGTTTCCACTGCAATGGTGTCCAGTTCATGCTCGTCCATTAAGCGGTGCAGTTCTGACGGACTAATCTGAAGCTCTGCCTGCATATCGGATAAACGGATTCGCTCTGCTGGCACATAGCATGCGGTATCGACTATACCGTAAGCGTGCTGGCTTTTGTCTTCAACAGGGATATCCTGCGTTCTGCTCATCCATGCTCACTCCTTATCCACCCGGATTGCTCTCAATGTATCGTGTGGATGACCGCTTGTCCATGAATGGTACGTGACCTTTTTGTACATCAGGCATGACCGTTTGACAGGCAGACCCAATCAAAGCCGAGTTGCCGAATGCGGGATCATTTTATAATGAAGCCAAACAACAGAGGAGGGAGCTGCAAATGGGGGATTGGCTAAGTGTACTGAGCAGACATGAGGAACAGGACCGGATTGCCATCCGTGATGGGACAAGCGATCTCACGTATGCCGCATGCTGCGAGATGTTAAAAGAACTTGCACTGTCCCTGCCGCTACATGTGGATCGAATCGGGTTGATGATGGATCAGAGTGCCCAGGCCATCTTGATCCTGATGACCCTGATGGACGATGGCATTGCGGTCTTGCCAGTAGATGACAAGCAAACACGTGCCGATCTCATGCGGATAGAACGCACCTGTCCCGTAGATCTCTGGATTATACCTGATGAGAAATGGTCGTCGCTATATCACGACACAGATGATCATCTTCATATGTACAGCGAATATCTGCCAAGTCCCACGTCCCCGGAGACCCGCAGGGAATGGCTGAAACGGGAGAAGCCCCGATTTGGTGAGCTGTATTTGCTGACCTCGGGCAGTACGGGCCAATCCAAGGCGGTCTGTCATTCATCTCTCACCCTGCAACGGGAAGGCAACCAGTACCGCCGCTGGTTTGGCTATCATGCAGGCGATCGGGTTTTGGTTACGGTGCCCCTGAACCATTTGTACGGATTGTCCGGTGGGCTGGCTGCCGCGATGCTGGCAGGCGCAACGTTGATCATTTGCAGACACCCCGCTCCAAGAAAGGTATACCAGATGGTGGAGACGGAGAGGGCCACCTTGCTGCTTGCCGTTCCTGTCATGATCCAGCTGATGAATGATCTCAGATTGAAGGAATGCGGTGGACTGTATTCGCTGCGTGCCGCGATCTGTGCGGGCGGCAGACTGGAGCCTGAAACCGCGGCACGATTTCAGGAGCGATTTCAGGTTCGTCTGTTACAGCTGTATGGCAGTACGGAAACCGGCGCCATCGCAGCTGAATCCTGTCATCACTATCACCGCCATCCATCCCGTTATGTGGGGGCGTTGCTGCCGCAAATAGAAGCACGACTGGCTGCCAGTGGAAGACTGAGCATTCGGAGCCCGAGCCTGTGCCTTGGCTACACGGAGGGGAATCAGATGATTCCATGTACAGAAGACGGATGGTATGAAACAGATGATCTGGCTGAGATCAGGGATGGACAACTGGTTCTGCTTGGACGTGTCCCTAATTTTATCAATGTAGCGGGTCGCAAAGTTTACCCCCTGGAGATCGAGGAAGTGTGTCGTTCCCTTCCTTCCATTCAGGACGCGAGAGTATGGGGGACAGCGGATTCGCTGCACGGCGAGCGGATTGTGGTGGAATTCGTTGCCACAGAGAGTATGTCTGTTCCGGCGCTGAAGCAGGCGCTGCGTGCACAGCTGGCAAGCTACAAGATTCCACATGAATGGATACAGGTTGAGAAGATCCATCGCGGCTGGAAGCACGCACCTGCGGGTGAAACAGACGGTGAATAGGGAGTGAAGGAACGTTGCACACACACAAAGATTTTATTAGGAGGGAAATGAGCCGAGTATTCCGTTCACACTCCCTCTCACTGGATGAGATTGACATGGATGTCCCGCTAGTCTCAGACGAACTGAACATTTCCTCGATTGTCTGGATGCGTATTCTCCTCGAACTGGAGCACTGCTTTGATATGGATATCGATATCGAGCAACTTGGCGAACATGAGCTGCCCACTTTGCAGCATTTTATTGACATGATCGAATCTGCACTTGTCCGCCAGGGCATTCCACAGACGAGTCATGATGGGGAGGAGGGCGAAGACCTTGCATGAAGGAATGGTCATTGGATTGATAGGTGTAAAACCCTATCTGGTCGGTTCACTCATCCAGGCGCTGCCAGCTGGTGTCTCACTCCTGTATGCCCGCTCTCTGGAAGAAGCCCAGATTTGGAAACAAACCGGGTCGCTAATCAATGGCATGGTCTGGGAAATGAATGAGGAGATTCAGGACATACAGGACATTCAGGAGAATATCGATCTCTTGTCAGACCAATTGCCTGTCTCTGAATATCTGACCCTGTATGTATTAAGCTTGCCCGTGAGTGCGGAACCAGCCCATCATCCCTCTTCCATTAATGCCACCCAATCGGACAGACTGTCCACGCCAGCGATACATGGCCGACAGGGGATCTATCCGGTATATTCCCGCAAAGGTGCAGAGGTATTTTGGATTGAACCGGGATTGGAAATGGCCGTCTGGTGGGAGCACCTGCTCATGACTTTGCGCAAAAGCCGTCAGGAATGGGTGCTGCAAGAAGAGGTGGTGGTCAAACCTGAACTGCATGCCGTCTGGAACAAGGGCAAGCTGAATATGTTGCCGGGCAGGGAATGGGAAGTATTCTGTCTGCTGCTGAAGCATCGCGGCAGATTTGTTTCGACGGAAGAAATTCGTCTGGCCGTATGGGATGAGTATGCCAGCAGTGATACGGTACGCCAGTATATTTATCGTCTGCGAAAAAAATTGTCCTCTAGTAATGGACAAGGGTCGTTCATTCAGCACAGGAAAGGCATGGGGTATTGGCTTGGTGACCTCGATGAATCCGTATATGAGCAAGGATATCCTCACGATGAAGGTTCAGATTGGATGGACAGGAAGCAGGAGGTTGAACGATGGAAATGATCATTTCGCAAGAACAGAAAAACCATTTTGATGAGCAGGGATATGTCGTGTTGTCACAGGCGTTGTCTGCAGAAAAGGCAGATGACATCAATCGGGCCTTTCATCGTCTATGGCATCAGCTTGTCCTGGATGGCGTAATCAAACAGGATGAACAGCGACCGCTGGAAAGTCTTTTCCCGAGACTTCGGGATTACCATCTTACCCATTCGGACATTACAGAACAGGCATTGTCGGATCAGATGTTTGCCATCGCCGAAGCCCTGATCGGAGAGGCTGCACTCGCCATATCGACGAGCTATTACTTCAAAGGGCCGGGAACGAGAGGACTGCCCATGCATCAGGACAATTACAGTGTAGGGGCAGAGCCCGTCTCGACCTGTTCAGTATGGCTAAGTCTGAGTGCTACATCCGCTGATAATGGAGGACTGTATGTCGTTCCCGGTTCTCACAAGCTGGGACTGATGGTTCCGGAATCCATTGAGGAAAGCGACGCGGAATACGGTGAAAAACTGGCGCTTCCCGATGGTTTTCAGAAGCTGCCACTCGTGACGGAGAAAGGAGATATTGTGGCCTTTCACGGCAATTTGCTGCATGGCTCCGTGGAGAACAAGTCCAGGCATGATTTCAGGCAGGCCCATGTCACGCATTTTACGAGTGAACGTGTAGAGAAAGTATCTCTGAACTATCGGTCGCTGCGCAACCGGGACGGAGAATGGGTTCGTCGCAGACTCAACTTGCAAAAAAGACGGACATCTTTGAAACAATCGGCCTGGAGCGGAGTGGGAGGGGATTTTCAGTGGGAATAGGGGTGGAGGTTCACGAAGCAGCACAACGTCATCATACGATTATAGGAATAGGCTGTGACATCCAGCAAATATCGAGCCTGAAGCAGACGATGGACAGGCAGTCTCGCTTTGTCCCTTCGCTGTTTACGGCCGCTGAGATTAGCTACTGTGAAAGCCGGGGAAGGCCGGAGCAGCATTTTGCAGCGAGATGGGCGGCCAAAGAAGCGTTTTACAAAGCGGTGAGCAGGCTGCTGGAAGGTCCTATTCCATTCCGGCAGGTTGAAATTTGCCATGCGAATGGCGGACAGCCTTGTTTGAATCTGTATGGAGAGTTGAAGCAACAATGTGAAGCAAGGGGTCTTGCGTTTTACCTTAGTCTTTCCCATTCCGCTGACATGGCAATGGCCTATATCGTGGCGGTCACCCATAACGAAACGGGGGCATCACCATGATCCGAAAAACATTGCCGATTCATGCCAACCCGGGTCTTGAGACAGAATGCTATCATAATTTCAGACTGAGCCTTTTACTGGCAGATGCACAGAGAGAACCATGGGCATGGGGTCATTTTGTCAATTTGCAACTAAGCTGCGAAGCGTCGTTTCGTTTTCCGCTTGTTCGATTTGAAGAGCATCTTGACCTGTATGCCCCCGTATTGAAGGAAGAACCACTGCCCTGTGAAGGTCGTGACTGCATTGCGGTTATCCGCGAAGCGATTATGCGGGATCAGTATGTCGTCATCTATTTGAATTGGAAACACATTCCGGGGTCCAATCTGTATGAACAAAAAGATATGGTGCATGACGCGATCATCTATGGATTTGATGATGAACGAAAATTGTTGCAGATGATTGCGTTTGAGGTGGAAGGACGTTCCTACGCGCCGATCCATCTTTCCTATGAATTGTGCAGACGGGAATTTGAGACGATCTTGCAGGAGGAATTGCATGCCCAGCAGTGGTTTGCCTACTATGGATTCCCACTGTCTGCGATTACGGTCCAGAACCATCGCGATATGAACTTTGAAGCGAGCAGTTTGTATTTTTCACTGGATCGAGGAAAAGTGGGGATTCAGAAAGGTAGCGTCCAGATGTTTGCTAATGGCTATCCGGTCAACGAGGCGATGTCAGATTATTTCGCACAAGTCGCCGCGGGGCGGGAGCTGGACCCGCGCGAATATCATTTCTGGAACATCGTCATTGTGAAAATGGTCCAGCACAAAAAATGGATGCTGCGAAGACTGCATTATTTGCAGGCGAACAACCCTTCCAAACTGCTGCAGGCCTGTCAGCGATTGTATGAGAAGGCCAAACAGCAGTTGATGCAAGTACGCATCGATTCCTTCAAGTATCAGAAAACGGGCGAGATCCATTATGTGCGTCAGCTTAGTGAGCATTTTCATTTGATCTATGAACAGGAAAAACGTGCTGTTCCTTTATTAATGGAGCATCTGATCCAAGTACGCATGAGCCCCTGGCAGACCGAGACCAATCGTACAGGAGAGAAAGGAAGATGAGCATGCAGGATGACAAGCTGCAAGAACGGATCATGAACTGTCTGGAGGAGATATTGCCTTCGACTGTCACGGTTACGGCGGAATCCAACTTGTGGGAACTGGGAATCAATTCGATGACGTTTATCCGGCTGGTCGTAGCGCTGGAAGAGGCATTGGATATCGAGATTGAGGATGAGTCCATTTATTTGGAGCACTTTCGCAATGTGGAGAGTATCAAGGCGCTCGTCAGCCCTTACGTATCGTCGTCATGATCACAACAAACCACGGAGGATATGCTGTGGAAAAGCTGAGAGATTTGATCCTGAACATGAGAAGATATAGTTGTCCCCGGGGGGCACACACTACTATCCATTCAGGAGGGAATTTCAATGAAAGCAGCAGCTTTAAAGAAATTATCCATGACGCTTGAAAACTCCAATTCCAAAACGTATCTGGAACTGCTTGACGGTCGTGCAGAAGAACTTCACTTCGAGCAGGCAGAACCTACTCACTTCACCGTGAGCGACTCTGAGTTCAGCTTGAAATCCGGGGTAACCGTAGATCTGGAAATTCAAAACGTAGATCTGGTTGCAACTTCCAGCAAATTGTGGCCTGGACAGCAAATTCGCGTTCGCGGCGGATTGCATGGACAAGGCCAAACAATGAAAGCCAGTGCAACCATTCCTTTCAACAAGAAAATGGCTGAAGGTGTACAAGGTGAATCTTACCTGTACTGGGTAATGGAAACACCGGAAGGCACGTTCCACAACAAGCAACCGATCCACATGAAAGGAACACTGAAAGGTCTTCCACCGAAGGATGCTACTTTCTATTCTGAAAGTGTCATTCCAATGTTTGACGAGCAAGACAACCAAGTTGGCCAAATCTATGGCTGCCTGCAATCCAACTAATCCCGCAACATGAGTCAGTCACAATAGAAGTGCGGAAGGACCATCATCGATGGTCCTTCTTTTTCAAGGGAGGAGAGACATGAAGTCTTATGATGTCATCATTGCGGGTGCCCGCTGTGCAGGCGCCTCCACCGCCTGTTTTCTCGCGGAACAGGGATATCGTGTGCTGTTGATCGAAGCCTATCAGGCGCCCGGACCAACCCTGTCTACCCATATTATTGGAGAGACGGATATCTATGATCGTCTCGGTCTAACTGGAAAATTTCAGGCAGCCAAAATCCCTGAAATGACCCGTATGCGGGTAGATCTGGACGGACGAGTGATGGAATCCGCGATCTGTGTAACAACCAGAGCCCTAAGCGTCAGGCGGGAGCTGCTGGATTCATGGCTGCTTGAGCGTGCCGGGTCCTATCCCGACGTGGATATTTTACTGGGGACAAAGCTGGTGGAGATGGAGATCGTGGAAGGCGAGGCGGAAGAAGACTGCTCCGTGAAGATCACTGGCCACAATGAGCAGGGAGAGAAGATATTGGCACAGGCCAAGGTTGTCGTGGGCGCGGATGGCCGTCACTCCACTGTGTCTGAACTGGCGAATGCCCCAATGGAACGGGAATCCGATAAAGATCATTTGGCGGTGATATATGCGTACTTTAAAGGATTGCTTCCGCTTCCCATTCCAACCGTCGAATGGTATTGGACGTATCCGGGACTGATGCTGTGCAATCCGCTGGACAACGGTCTGCATTGTATCGCCTGGATGACGCCGCAAGCGCAGTTCAATCCGCAGCGGAAAGATCTGAAGGCCTATCTCCTGCAATCGCTCGCCCGCATCGAAACGCTGGCTCCCCGTCTGACCCACAGCGAGATAACAGGGAGAGTGAAGGGCGTACCGGCCAAAGCCAGTTATATCCGGCAGCCATACGGAGATGGCTGGGTACTGGTCGGAGATGCTTCCGCATACTTGCATCCGGTATCCGGCTCCGGGATTGACAATGCCATTTGCATGGCTGAACAATTGGCCGCACAGCTTCACCTGTATTTGCGTGGTGATCTGAGCTGGCAGCAAGCGATGGCATCATACAAGCAGCATCGTGATGAGCGAATCATCCCGCAATACGACGCATGTCTGCAAACGCTCAGTCGAGCGGGCGAACAGCTGGAAGAAGATCAACTGCAGGCGCTCGATTGGCTGCTTACCTTTCCAAGTTTGTCGAAATCGCTGACTGGACAAGCAGCCTCCATTTATCACAATTTGACAGGAGGACACACGCATGCTGGAATGCCCCAATGACCGCACGTTGAATATCACGTATCTGGAAGCACCGCTGGAACAGGTCTGGTGGTCTGTGGCGACCCCCTCGGGCTCCAATACGTATCTGACCTATTATGCTTCGACGTCCGGTGTAGATGGATCACCCAGGATCGGAGACCGCTATCAGCTCAACTATGGCGACATCATGAATGAAAATGAAATTGTGGCATGTGAACCCATGCGTAAAATCGCATTTTCAGATGCGTATCAATCGATGGACCCGGATGGTCAGATGCAGACCTATTCCGTTCAGACCTCTTATGAACTGGAGCAGGCAGGTTCGCTGACGAAGCTTTCTTTGCAAGTGAAAGGATTTGAACCTACGACGCATGGCCAGTGGTTTCGGGAATGTCTGGAGATGGGATGGCGCAGATCTCTCATGAACTTGAAGTCCGTCCTGGAGCTAGGTCTGGATCTTCGCACCGAGATGTTCAGTTTTCCGCGGCTGGGCGTCTTGAACGGAACCGTCAATAAGGAACAATCTATTGTAACAGGTGTCCCCCAAGGTGAAGGGAATTATTTACTGGAAGTATTTCCGAACAGTCCAGCTGCACAGGCAGGACTTCGAAAGGGTGATGTGGTGCGGTCCATCGGAGGAGCAGATACAAATGATTACGCAGAATTTGTCCGTGTCGTATCTGGCTACTATGGACAGCAGGCAGAACCAGGACTGACCTTTGTCCGCAACGGCAAGGAACAGGAGACAACGATTCAGTTTACACTGGATGATACGTTTACAGGATTGATTGATATCGAGAAGACGCCACTGGAGGAAATTCGCAGGAAAAGGGAGAAGCTGGCCAAGCAGCGTGCTGGCTCAGGTCAACGATGGTCGAATCCGAACGAGGAGTAAATGCTGGAGAGTCAGGTGATGGCGTGCCAAAAGAGAGAGGCATTTATTTTAAAGAGCAGACAAAACCAGTGAGCGTGTCTTTGCGATTGTACCCGCCATTTGTTCAAGGATATTTATTCTACGCCTATCCTGCCAGTTTGATCGGAATGACGGATGAAACCAAACCATGGATTTTCAGTCATTACATTCAAATGTGCATCGACCCCGATTTTGAGCATAGCCCGGTACCCTATACGTTCTATGCGTTTGACTATGCGATGTGCCCCTGGTTAAAGGTGGAATCGATCTCGAGAAAAACGTTGCAGGCCTGCGGCCCGGACCCGCTTTCGTTTTTCAAAGCGTGTATCGCACAGCAGCAGTGTATCTATGTCTATCTGGATGAATATCAGATTCCACACCGTGTTCACTATCGCAAGTCGCGTTTTATCCATGAAAACCTGATCGTCGGATATGACGATAACGAAGGCGCGTTTGAACTGCTGGGCTTTGATGAGTATATGATTTTTCGCAGAACGAAGATCTCGTATGAACAGATGCTGACTGCCTATGCCGGCGTGGATGACGGGATGGATCAACCTGATGAGCTTCATCAAATCTTGAATTCGGACAGTGCACGGGTGTTTCAGCGCATCCAACTGTTTCAACGCCACTCAGATGTCCGCTATCCCTTTGACACACAGCTGGTGTGGGAAAGCATGCAGGATTATGTACAAGGTTACAATACGTCCAATCGGCTGTCCATGCTGAGAAAACCCTGGAACCGGGCATACGGGATTCACTGTTACCCCTACATCCTGGATTATGTCCACCGGCTGATTCACGATGAGGTGCCATTCGATATCCGATATCTTCATAACCTCTGGGAGCATAAGCAGCTCATGACCAAACGGATTCACTATATGCAGCAGCATCAGTTCTTGGGACGGGATACAGCGATACAGAAGGAATTTGAAAAGCTGGAGCATCAAACTTTGCTGCTTCGCAATCTCATGCTGAAATATTATTATCAGCCAAATCGAGCCCATCTGGAACACATCGGGGAAGCATTGCCGCAGATTGGAGAAAAAGAGGTACCCTTACTTAGATGCGTCATGGAAGATATGCAACATCAAGCTTGCCTGGCCGGACGACCCATCTCCGAGTAAGGAGATGGGAGGGTTCATTCTCTTGTTCGAATGTCGTTCACCCTTGCATCCGTAGGCTCCACCAGTCCGGTCAGCAGAGCGTGATAAGAAAGGCGGGCAGTCGTTTCGTACTCGGTTCCTCGTCGTACATATTGAATGTCTACCGTATCTTTTTTTCCATATGAGCGGGAGAGCTCCTTTACAAAATGGGCGTAAGTGGGCACTTTATGCTGATCCAGAGCGACGATGATGTCGCCTTTTTGCAATCCAGCGAGCGAGGCAGGGCCATCAGGGAACACTTCCATCACCCAGTTCCCCTGCACATGATTCGGGTCAAGAAAGTGGGCACGAAGCTGCTGAGAGGTAGCGGTATAGTTGCATATCCCCAATCTTGGATAACCAAAGATCGCTTGTCTCAGATCCAGCCCCAGTTCCAGTCTAGTTTTCAGGTTGAAGAGGGACTGCTTCCAGCCGAAATCGGCACATTCCCGTATCCATTGCAGCAGCTCATCGTCAGATTCATAGCCTTCGACGATGGCGGACACCGCATACATAGAGGACGAATCCCGGGAAAAATCCGGTTCCTCTACAGGTTCGATGAGAAAGGTAGTCGTTACCTGGTAGGATAAATAACTGTCATCGGCTAACAAGGATTTGAAATGATCGTGAAAGGTCACGCTTCGCATCGGTTCGATTTGTGTACACACCGCCTCATTCAGCATGTCCCCGATTACAATATGCACAACGGTTCCGCTCTCCAAAAACGCGGTGGACATGTTCACACGATCGGTCAAGTAATCGTTCATGCCGGATGCCGTTGTCAGATGATACCAGATCGATGCAAGAGGCGCTTCAATCACCATCGTCGTTTTTGTCTTTTCGGTATGCATGTTCTCAGCTCCATTTCATATTGGGATTGAGATAAACGGAAGAGAAGCAAAGCTCTCTTCATTATGTGCGCGCCAGACGAATGGAAACTAGGCTTTTCCTAACGAGGATGGATGTGCGGGAGCATCCAAAGCTGAGTAATGCTGTAAAGCCGTCGATATAATGTGAAGCAGAAGCAGAATGACAAGAAATAAAACGATTGGAATGGAGGATCTCATCATGCGGCAATTGATTTTGGAGCTGTTAAGCCAGGATGGGTGCGGGGTTTTGCCCAAGGAGGAGATTGCGGAAAGCAAGCGATTGTACGATATCGGATTCGATTCCCTCCGGTATATGGAGTTCGTGGTACTCCTCGAGGAAAAGGCGGGAATTGCCGTTCCGGATGAGTGGCTGGAGATTCGAGCTGAGACCACCATCGACCAATTGATTAAGGCGTTAACGGATCACCATGGTTAGCGCACATGTGGTGATTCCCGTTCATAATCAGTCGCTGCCGTTGCAATTAACGCTGGAAGGGTTCACCAGACAGACGATTTCTTCCTCCCAATTCCAGATCACGGTCGTGGATGATGGCTCAGACGTTTCGGTGCAAGAGATCGTACAACCTTTCACCTCCAAGCTCCCGGTTCAATGCATGCGGCTGGAAGAGCGAAGCGGAAGAGCTCGTGCGCGCAATATCGGTGTAGAGCAGGGAGAGGCTGATCTGCTCATTTTTTGTGATGGTGATCGTATACCCAGACCCGATTTTATGGAGGCTCACCTCCAGACCCACCGACAGAAGGAGCGCCCCGGCCTGCTGGTGGGTCAGGTCAGAGACCTGTATCTGGCCGATCTGCCAACCCAGCTCGAACGGGCCAGAACTTCTGTTGTCAACCAGGTCCATGATCGCATACCGCAATATCCTTCCCTCGTATATGGATTGTTTGATGAACAGGGTGAGACGCATTCCCCTGTGGCCTGGATTGCCACGTTAACCGGGAATCTCTCCATGCCAACTTCGCTGTTCAGCCAATTGGGCGGATTTGATGAACGGTTCCGGGAATGGGGTTTTGAGCATTTTGAATTCGGTTACCGCGCCAGTCAGGCGAAGATGCCCTTCTATTATGAGCCAAGGGCCATCAATGTCCATCTCGCCCATCGGCGGGACAAGGATGCCTACGTCCAGCATTTAACGGAGAGCCATACTTATTTTTACGGCAAGCATCCTGATGCAGCCGTGAAGGGATTGTTGCCGTTTATGCTCGGTGAACTCACGCTGTCCCGATTTGAAAAGGTGGCCAAGGGAGAAGAACAGGACGACCAGACCATTGAAAAAGCGACACACAATCGCGTACGCATTCAGAACTTTTAATTGCAGTGGAAGACACTGGAACAAGGAGGCGTGCTGAGAGGCATGCAGAAATCGAACTTGATGTCACTATTGCCGCAGCAAGATCCGTTTCGGCTCATCGACCGGATTGTGAGCTATGAGCCGGGACAGCGGTTACGGGCTGAAATGGATCTGTCCAGGCTGTATTCGGATTTCGGTCAACAGGCCATCGTTCCGTTGCATGTGCTGGTCGAGTCACTGGCTCAAACCGCTGTCATTTATGTTCAGTTGGAGACGAATCCACTGGAGGATCATGAGGTTCCTTTACTGGGAAAGGTAGAGGCCAAGGCAATAAAAGACGTCGCCTGGACGCAATCGGTTCAACTGGAGATTACACCGGTTCGTATCCTCGCCAAACAAGCGATGCTGACCGGTCGCGTCCGTACTATTCCCGAAGAGGAGATCCATCTGACGGCAGAGTTATATGTAGCCGTTTCCAAAGGGCAGGTGAGTCATTTGTGAAACCGGAGCAGATATTGCCCTATGCCAAGCCATGGATACTGATCGATGATATGCAGTATGAGGAATCAGCCGGATGGGCAACCAGCAAAAAATTGGTGAGCAGCAGTGATCATTATGTAAGAGGCCATTTTCCGGAACAAAGCATCTATCCCGGTGTGTTGCTTGCGGAAGGAATGGTGCAGACGATCGAGGCTGTGCTTTTACATGAAAAGATCTGTATGAAGCTGGTCGAAGCCACCTCTCGCTTTTTACGTCCCGCTGTCCCGGGCGATGAGGTGCACTTTGTAGTCAAAATCTGCGACAGGCAAGCAGACAGATGGGTGTGTGAGGGAACCGGATTTGTGGACGAACAACAGATGATTCACAGTACGATGACATTTGCCAAATAGAAGATTCGACAAACCAACGCGAAGGGATGGGGTGAGAGGTTGAACGGGCGTGGAGAAGAACGATTCGTGGAGCTGGAGGATGGCGAACATCGCATGGCAGGTATCCTGCATCTGCCTCCTGGCTCTGACAAAAAGCAGGGAGAAGATGCTGCATTTCCGGTCATCTTGTATTGTCCCGGGAAAAATGGTGAGCGCTATGAGGTGCACCGTCTGGCTGTAAAATTTGCCCGATATCTGGCCAGTATCGGGATTGCCATGCTGCGGTTCGATTACGTGGGGCTTGGACTCAGCGACGGACACACTTCACAAATGACGACTTCCACCAAATTGTCCAATGTGGCGGCTGCGTATACCTGGCTGACTGAACAGCCCGAAATTGACAAGCATCACATTTGCCTGCTCGGATTCAGTGACGGGGCTCGGATGGCCTTGATGTCAGCTAACCGGTTAGGAATTGATCAAATCATCCTATGGAGTCCGCTGTTTTATGAATTTGGTGGAAATATGCCGGGAGGACGAAAGCCCCGATTTTCCCGCCATCCCGAATATACGGATCGACTGGTGATGCCTTGGGCTGGCCTATGGATCAGTATGGATTTTTACCGCGATTTGCACGGCCTGGACATTCAGCAGGAGCTGCACCGTTATGCCGGCCGATCTCTGGTGGTATACGGTGATAATGATCCGCTCATCGAAGAAGAATTCGCGCAACTTCAAACGAATCAGATTGCGATATACGCCGGAACCGATACACATCAAGTTACGGCCATTGCAGGGGGAGGACATCTGTTTACCTCCTGTGAACTGGAAACGAAGCTGATCCATCGAACGACTCGCTGGCTGCAAGAGCAGTTTGGTCATACGGAAGGGAACCCGGTTCAAATGGATGCTGTGGAAGGGGGGATTGAGCGATGTGGCGACAGGTGAGATTCGGCAGACAGCTGGAAATGACCGGACTGGAAGAACGGCCTGAACGAGGACGGGAGAACTTGCCCCTAGTCGTGACCCTCTCAGGACTCGGGCAAGCCATGAGTGAGAAAAACTATCTCTTTTCCCAGCTTCGCAAGCGTCTGGCGGATCGTCGGCAGTGGGTGGTGCAATTTGATTACCGCGGACATGGAGACAGTCAGGGAGAACTGGGTGAGGTCAGCCTCTCCACGATGGTGGCAGATACGCTTCAGGTTTTGCATGAACTTACGAGACAGACTACGCCTCCTGCCATTTATTTAGTCGGACATGCGCTCGGCGCGGTCGTGGCCCTGCAGGTCACCTCCATCTGGAATAGCCGAACAGGTGCAGACACTTCCGTTGAAACAACTTCACATCCTTCCCCTACGTCCGGGCCCAGTTTGGCAATTCCTGTCCTTATTTCACCACCTCCACTGGAACGAGCGGATGTGTACGCGCTTTTTCCGCCTGACGCCCTGAAAAAGGCTGAAACCGTTGGTGCTATAGATGCTCGTGAACTCATTCCGGGAGAGGATTATTACACCTTCAGCGATTTGGATGCCGATCAGGTGCAGGTGATTCAGCAGTTGGGCGCGCACTTGTTGTATCTGCATGGACAACGAATTAGTTCCACTATGATCCACGATTGGGCGCAGTTGAATATGCAGGCTCTGTACGAGGCGCAGCGTGTGCCCATTCATCTCTTGCACGGTGTTGAAGATGAAGTCTCATCTGCTCTGACTACGCATGTCCAGGCAGACATTCGGCTCTGTCCATTTCAGCCGGGACGCAACTTCTATCATCATCCGGCTGCGATGGATGATCTGATCAGGAAATTGTGCAACCTGATTGTGCCGCAGAAGGCTTGTCAGGGAACTTGTACACGCTGTCGATGTGAAACATATACAAGACAGGCAAACGAACGAATAGGGAGGAAACAGGATGACCACGTCAATGCTGAAGGATGACCTTCAACACACACATAAATGGGACTGGCGGTTTCCGGATGAGTTTGGTCTCAGTGAGCGCAACCTGGATTGTCTGCAACTTTCAATCCTGGAAATATTGAAATGGAAAGGGGTGGATGATCCCATCCCCCTCTTTCTCCAACCCTTTGACTGCCACTCACATGAACTCTTGTTGCGGCGAAGCCGTCCTGAATTGAAACGGTTATGGACACTCATTCCTTATCCATTGCTAGACCAGGCACAATCTGCTCATCTGCTGCGCTCGCTACTGGATGGCGAAGGCTATGCACTGGTCAGGTACCAAGCGTATGAGGCCCCGTTTTCCGCGTATTGCGGGAAGCATGACGTAACGCACTGGGCGCTGATCCTGGATATGACGGAGGACGAAGTCATTCTGCTCGATGATGCCGGTGCACCCGAATTTTATAACGGCCTGCTCGGCCGGGTGCCTGTGGACACTTTTTTTCAGGTGTTGGCAGATCATCCCGACAACGGGTTTGCCATACTCAAGCCCAAAACCATGCCAGATGCAGCCGAAACCCGGTGGGAACAACAATGTTTTCAGCTGATGCAAGCATCCGTCACTGAAATGAAGGAAAAGGGGGGACTGCAACGTTTGTCCGCTTTTGCTGATGCCGTTGAGCATGTACCGCTTGTGAGCCTGACATCCTCACTCGAGCAGCTGGAATTCGATATTCATTATTTTCGCCGCTTGCGTGAGCTCTGGTGGACAGCCGTCCAGCGCAAGGCCCTGCCAAGTCCATGTGTGAATCCGGAGTGGCCACAGATTCTGGAAAAGCTTTGTCATACGTGGTCGTATGTGATGGGGGTTTTGATGAAATGGAAGCGTCAGCCAGAACGGGATTACCGAGTGAAACTCATCGGACATTTGAGGCAGGCTGTCGAACTCGAGGGGTCACTTATGGATAGCTGGGAAGAACAAATTGGCAACAGGGAGTTTCTGTCATGAATACACCGCGGGCCATAGCCGCTCAGCTCATCCATCATTCCCTACGTGTCTCGCCAGGAGAAAAAGTCCTCCTGGATGTAACCGGGACGGCGGACGATTATATAGAAGCCATTGTCACCGAGGTTTACGAAGCAGGAGCAGAACCGCATGTTATTCAGCATTCCTTTCCGGTGTTGAAGTCGCTCGTCGCCTCCAGCAGCCAAGCCCAGCTTCAACGATGGGCAGCGGCAGATGTGGCGAGGATTCGTAGTATGAATGTGTATATCGGGCTGCGTGCCGAACAGAATCCGTATGAGCTTTACGATCTGCCTGAAGAACGCTATCGGGATTATGTCACCCATTATTTGCAGCCCAAACAGTATGCCATGGGCAGTCTGTCCAAATGGAATCTGTTGAAAACACCGACCTCTTCCTGGGCTCAGCTGGCGCACATGAGTAATCGGGCTTACGAGAGGCTGTACCGGGACGCTTGCACGATGGATTACGCGGCATGGGCGGCAGCCGTACAGCCCTTGTCTGAAATGTTCGCTACTGCCAAGCACGTCCGTATTACGGGCCCCTCAACCGAATTGACGTTCTCCGTAGAAGGGATGACCAGTATGATCTGTGCCGGGCAGTATAATTTGCCTGATGGAGAATGGTTCACGGCACCGGTGCTCGATTCTGTGGAAGGGCACATTCAATTCAATGTACCCACTTCCTACATGGGGACCTCTTGTGACCAGGTTCGGCTGGTATTCCGCCATGGCTGTGTCGTTGAGGCATCGGCTGCGGTCAATCAGCACTGGCTGGAGCAGATGCTCGAGCAGGACGAAGGTGCGCGCAAGGTCGGAGAGTTCGGAATAGGTCTGAACCCGCACATTGTAAAGCCCACCCAAAACTTGATCTTCGATGAAAAGATGCAGGGCAGTCTTCATCTCGCCCTTGGTCAGGCCTATCCAATGGCAGACAACGGCAACGTTTCCAGGCTGCACTGGGATTTTGTCTTGTTGCAATCAGAATCACACGGAGGCGGTTCCATAGAAGTGGATGGAGAGCTGGTTCGTCACAATGGACGATTTGTCTTACCCGAGCTGGAAGCCCTGAATGGTCCTGCATGAAGATAAGCGAGGCTAGAGACAGGAAAAGAGGTGAGAAATCATAGCGAGACAAATCGTCATCGTCAGTCAATGGTTGCTCGGTCATCTGGTTCCGGTATTAGGACTGGGAAGAGAACTCGCTCAAAAGGGGCATCACGTAAGTGTTGCTGCACCCTTGCCCTTTCAAAAGCTGATTGAACAGCTCGGGCTACATTTCATCCCGGTCACAAGAGGAAAGTATCCGCATCATTTCCTGCAAGAAACCTTAGATGAAATGGATGAGGTGCTTGCAGCGCACAGAGTGGACTTGATGATCTGTGACTCTGCGCTCAGTGCGCCAGCCTATTACGCTGAAAAACATGGCATTCCATGGGTGAGTTATCAGACGGCGCTGTACTGGCCGGATAGCTCTTTGCCGGGAGACGCAAGGACAAATGCCAGACTGAGGGAGCAATATCGACAGAAGCTCAATCAACTCAGACAACATTACGGATTGCCGTTACTGCACGATGATCTGCGATCTCGCGGCGATCTGGCCGGATATTCGCCCGACCTGCATCTGGTCATGGTGTTGCCTGCCTTGATTCCACGATCTATCCCCTTGCCCGAGAGCTTTCAGGTTGTTGGGCCGTGTGGTCTGGCAGAAGAGGTGGAAACGAAAGCCGCATCCTTGCCCACACAGCCGCAACACGCTCATCTGTTCGTCTGTACCACTTCAGCAGACAAGCCGGGATACAGAGAGAAAACCGATCATTATCTAACCGCCGTAGTAAATGCATTTCCCGACCCCGTCATGCAGATCACCATTCTGGACAACCCGCCTGACGGATTGAAGCATGCCGTTGCCGATAAAACACCTTCACACATTCGTTATGCAGGAACGGCACTCCGTCATCATCAGGTACTGCCCACAGCGGATGTGATGGTTACCCATGGCGGCTGCGGCACCATTCAAAAGGGTGTGCTTTATCAGATTCCGATGCTGGTTATCTCTCTCGGGCTGGATCACACCCTGCTTGCCGACCATTGCGAGCAGCTTGGCCTAATTAGACAAATCAAACCCCACGAACTGAACCCCGAAACGATCAGGCAACGCATCAAGGAACTTCATCAGGATGCAGATATTCGACACCGTCTCAAACAAGTATCGTCAGACCACGGCATACAGCAAGCGAATCAGTATGCCGCTGAACAAATCGAAAATAAATGGATGAGGGGATGAATGATGTTGGAACAGACACAATTGATTGACATGATCAAGCAAATCAGTGGCAGGGAAGAAGTGAAACTCGAAGATACCTTTGAGGCACTGGAAATGGATTCAACGAATATCGTTGAGCTGCTCATCGAGATGGAGATGGTGCTCGACATCGACATCCTGGATGCCAACCTTAACTTGTATGACATGATTCGGGTAGCAGACGTGGAGGCATACATCCAGCAAATTACCAAGGGATAGGAGTAACCGTATGATTCGAATCGGTGCAACGGCAAGCTATGTGCCGACAGAGAGATTGTCTGCAGCAGATTATTATGCACAGGGAGAGATCAGTGAAGCAGACTTGGAGGGACTGAAAAGCAGAGGGGTCACGTCTGTGCCGATAGAACCGGCAGCTTCTGCAGAAGAGATGATGATCCGGACCTTGCATAAATTGCTGGAAGGTTCCTCCATTGAGCCTGCATCTGTAAAATGGCTGCTCGTGCCTTATTTGAATTATGCCTTTCGTTATGATGATCCGGTACTGGAACGAATAAAAAGCAGATTTGATCTGTCCCGGGCAACCTGCTTTTCCCTCCGAGATCTGCTCTGCTCAAATACGCTGATGGCCATTCAATTGGCCGCTCGAATGCTGGAGGCGGAAGCAGATGAACAGGCAACTGCGCTTATCCTGTGTGTGGAGAAATGTCTGCTCCCGGATCAGCGTCAAGGCGGTGGGCACTTTCTGACAGGAGATGCAGCGGCTGCGCTCTCTCTCCATGCAGGCACATACGGAGACAAACTGCTGGCCTTTCGCGCCTTTTCGGACGTTCGCACGATTCAAGAGGGCAAGATGAAAAACGGTCAAACGGAAGTACCGGACTATTTTTATTACGTCACCCTGGTCAAGCAGATCAGGCAGCTTCTGACTGATGCCCGTATCCACCACACCGATCTGAGTCTGATCATCCCCAACAATGTCACACCTGAAACATGGCCCTTGCTCGCCAGGCTTCTCAAGCTGCCTGTGGAACGATTCGAACTGGAGGGTTTCACGCGGTACGGACACCTCAACAACTGTGATATCGTACTGAATCTGGATCGCATTCGAAACAGCAATCGACTGAAAAAAGACGATTATTATATCCTGTTGACTCTGGGGAACGGGGGGGTGGTCTGTTGTGCACTTTGTCAGAAAGGGTAGCTTGTATGCGTCTGTACCCAGCGTGCACACCGCCTATACGAACAAGCCGTTGAAACGTGACTCGATCGAGCACCGCCTGTACGAGGAAATTCGTGCACAGACCAGGACTGCTTGCAATCCTGTAGGTGCGACCAATGGTGCAAGGCCGAGTGGGAGAGCATCGGATGAAGGGCTGTTTTTCGAATACACCCCCGTTGAATACGCAGGACAACAGATTGGGGAAGCAGCCCGGCGACGTTCACCGCAGCACCTGATTGGCTGTTATGCGGCGTACCCACTGACTGATAAAATCAACGCCCTCCTGACGATTCAGAAGCAGTGCAAGCTTGAACGTACCATGCCTTTTTCCATTGCAGATGCCGGCAGTTTGGCCCTGTTATGGGCGATTCATGCGGCAGAAGTGATGCAACACACGAGTCTGCTCATTAGCATGGAACAGATGGAAACGGGCGAATGGCAAGAGAGGCAACAGAAGCAAGAGAGGCAACAGAAGCAAGAGAGGCAACAGAAGCAAGAGAGGCAACAGAAGCAAGAGAGGCAACAGAAGCAAGCAGTCACAGGTGCAGACGACTTTGACATCTCGACGACGGCTTCCCGTTATCCACTTGCGGATGCACTCGGTTGCTTGTTTCTCTCTCCAAAGCCAGAGGATGGAGATTGGCTGTTGCGTGGATACGGCATGACAGATTCCACCATTAAACCTACAATCATTCTTCCAATTGCAGAAAATGAACGTGTTTTCTCAGGCGGGGAAACGGATAGCACGACACAAAATCTGCATGGCCTAGATGAAGAAGCTGGCTGCTCAGTTGAAGCTGTGGATGGGGAGATGGCCGAGAAGTCGATTCAATGGCTGCACACGTTTATTCAATCTTTCGATCTGAGTCCGAACGAAGTGATGGTCATCCCCCACCAGCTGAGTCTGGCCTATATGGAGCCTTTCCGTGATCATTTCTCTAACGTATGGCTGCAAACCGATTTTCGAAATCGGGCTACAGCCGATCCGCTCTATGCCTGGTCTGCCCTGCTGGATGAGCGGCAACCGGAATATATTTGCCTGAACCTCATGGACCCGCAACGTGGCACTGGTGCCATGCTGTTACAAAAAAGGAGGCTTGCACATGACTGATTTTCGTGCCGCATGGCTGGAAGCCCGTGACCGTCGCACAGAGGACCAGGTAGCCTGGCTGGCAAATTTTGAAGTGGAACAGCAGTGGAAGGAACCTCATCACCTCGCGCTTCCAGGCCTTTCCTCCCAAGTACCCTATCATCATGCCCTGTCGGAAATGGCGCTCTTGCTAGCGGAACCGCAAGATCTCGTTTTTCTTCATCAGGAGCCGGATGTGGATTTTCTGGCCTACCTGTCTTCCTTTGGCTGGAGACCACCCACCATGATCGCCATCCACTCGGGTACAGAAAGTCCCAATCACCGGGCAGAGGGCTTCCATCACCTTCTGACTGATCAATTGATCCAGCAATGGCAGGCATCATCATCCAGGGCATCCATGCAGCAGCGCTTTCAGGACTGGGCTCATTCGGGTTCACGGCCAGGCTCCCTGATGGTTCATGGCACTTCTCAGCTCGAGGAACAATTATCCCGGATGCTGAATCTGAACATGCTCTCATCGAGTAGTGATGTAGTGCGAGCGGTAAATAGTAAAATTTTCAGCCGGGACAGATGCCTCAAACACGGCATTGCTCAAACAGAAGGCCGATCTGTGCACCACTTGTCTGAGCTGGAAGAGGCTTTCAGGCATTTAAAACCTGCTTTGGTTCACCATCCGCTTGTCCTGAAGGATGCCTATGGGGTGTCCGGCAAGGGTCTTTTTCTCATTGAAGATGAACCCAGATTCAGGCAGTTGCAAAGCAAGCTGATGAAACAGGCAGAGCGAATCGGTTCAGATCGCATGGAAATGGTGCTGGAAGTTTGGGTCAACAAACTGAAAGACCTGAATGTTCAATTTATGGTATACCCTGATGGCCAGACGTCACCGCCCATCATTCAGGAAGCACTGGTCGTGAATGGCGCACATGCCGGACATGTATCCGCTCCCCACCTCTCCCCGCTGATGCACCAGCAACTGGAAGCGGCGGTTCGTCTACTTGGCGTTGAACTGGCTGATGAGGGTTATGTTGGCCCTGTTGGACTAGATGCGCTAATGACGATCGACAATCAGCTATATCCTTGCATTGAACTGAATGCCCGATTCAATATGTCTACGTATCACAACCGTGTGCGACAGAAATGGATGCCAGCAGATACCATTTGCATGACAACGGCCTGTTCCTTCCGAAGGCACAAACCGGTCAGCTTCAAACAGATGAAGCAATTACTCGGTCCGCTGCTTCTGACACCTTCTTCAGCATCTGGCTTGCTGATCGTATCATTTGCCTCGGTCAATTCCATCTACAGCCGTGACGAGAAACAGACACGGGGCAAACTCTATGGCGTCATAGCCGGCAACAATAGAAAACACTGTGAGCAGATTCAACAGCAGGTGCAGAATCGGCTGGATGCTCTGGAGGCAAACATTTAATGACCTAAATGATTAATGGCATAACTTATTGAAAGGTTCACGATCCGATGTTGAACGAACCGAAGGTGATAAACAGCGAAGCGAAAAGGCGAGAGGAGGTTTCTTATGCTGCCGCTTGATCCGTATCAAGATCACACGATGCTTGAAGGGCTTGCTGAACAATACGGCACGCCCTTTTATCTGTACGATGCCCATGTCATTCAGAAACAGATTTATGCCCTGCAGTCCAATCTGCACCCCGCGATTCAACTGTGTTATTCATTGAAGGCAAATCCAAATCCCACCATCGTACAGCTTATGCTCCAACAAGGACTGCACGCAGAGATTTGTTCCGAGCATGAGCTCGCAGCCGCCATTTCTGCGGGAGCACAGCCTCATCAAATGATGGTGCTGGGTCCGGGGAAGAGTCGGCAGGAGCTGCAAAGGCTTCTGTCAATCGGCGTGAAATATGTCATTGCCGAATCATTGCAGGAATTGCAAATCATAGCCGAGCTAGCTCGGGAACGTGCCTGTCCGGCACAGGTCGGCATTCGTGTGAACCCGAAATCGGTCGTACAGGGAGCCAGATTAAAAATGGGCGGCACGGCCAGACAATTCGGTATCGATGAGGAACAGTTGCCACAAGTGATTTCATGGATGGAAGAGTGCGATGTTCTGTCTTTGTCTGGCATTCACGGGTATTTCGGTACCCGCATTTTATCTGAAGAGACGCTCGCAGCCAATTTCTCCTATATGCTGAACCTTGCTGAGCAGTTCATGGACACTTATTCGCTTCCTCTCCAATATGTCGGTCTCGGGGGCGGGTTTGGCATTCCGTATTATGAGAATGAGAAGCCTTTGCACCTTCCCAGACTTGGACAATTGACAAAGGAGGCGTTCCAAGCTTTTCACAAGCGGCATCCGCACATCGAATTGCTCGTGGAATCCGGACGTTTTTTGTCTGGTCCGGCAGGGATTTATGTGGCGAGAGTTCGCTATGTGAAGGAATCCCAGGGCGTGCATTTTGCTATTCTCGATGGCGGTACACACCAGCATGCAGCCGCTGGCGGATCTGGAAGTCTGCTGAAACGCAACTTTCCGATTGAGGCGATCATCCAAGAAGAACGGGAGAAAAAGGCCTATACCCTCACAGGACCGTTATGTACACCGGATGATGTGATCGGTCGGCAAGTGATGCTCCCTGAACTGCATCCTGGAGATCTTATCGCCGTTTACCAGTCGGGGGCTTATGGGCTTACCTTTAGTCCGGTCCTGTTTCTCAGCCAGTCTCTGCCCCGGGAGCTGCTGCGGGAGCAGGAACAGATTCACCTGATCCGTGACCGACATGAATTTCTGGTTCCCAAGGCAAGACGAACAAATCTGTCTTAATTCGAACAACAAACGCGCAATGATCTCCGAATGAAGACGCAATTAAAGTCGAGAGATGCACCTCCGTCATCCTGTACGATGTACCTAATCACACCTGGAGGTGGAAAAGCATGCATTATGATATCGTCATTATCGGAGCTGGTCCAGCTGGAGCAAGCGCAGGTATTTTTGCGGCCAGAGCGAAGAAAAATGTCCTTATTCTGGACGAGGACAATAGTGGTACCAAGAAGGCATGGATTGACAATCATTATGCCGTAATGGGCATGACAGGGTATGACGTTTTCGAGACAGGCAAGAAACAGGCGGAGAAATTCGGTGCCAAGCTGTTGACCACCAAAGTACTGAATCTTGTACCTGTAGCAGACGACTGTAGCGAGCAAGACAAAGCCGCACAGGAAGGGACAGCAGGACGATTCAGGCTGACGACAGAGGACGGGGTTTTTGATGCCTCGATTGTCATGATGGCTTCCGGGTCCTCCAAGGAACTGGCCAAATCGCTGGATATGAAAATGAAAAAAGGGTCGGAGCCTGGTACCGGTATGGTGATTGACGTAGATGCCGAGGGTCGAACGAGTATTCCGGGTATCTGGGCCGCTGGGCTGTGCACGGGAAGCAGTATGCATGTAGCGGTAACGGCTGGAGATGGTGCGCGAACAGCCATTCATATATTGAGTGAAATGAACGGGAAGCGACATGTGGATCACGATATGATGTGCTAGAAAGGAGGCGAGGAAATGACGATGAGAACATTAAGGGAAGAAGAACGCACGTTTTTTGAGCGGGAGGGCTATTTACTGTTGAAGTCCTTCTATTCTGCGGAGGACATTGCCAAGCTGAATGATGCCTATTGGGAGATCTGGAAGCAGTTGATGGCGGAGGGCAAGATTATGCAGGCTCCGAATCGCCCTTTCGACAGTCTGTTTCCGCGACTGCGTGATTATCATTGGGAAAATGAAGAAATTCTGGATTTTATTTTGGAGCAACAAGTGATTGGTCTCCTGCAGGAATTGATAAATGAAGAGATCCTGGTTTGCCAGACGAGCTATTATTTCAAAGCACCGGGCGCGAAAGGACTGCCGATGCACCAGGACAATTACAGCATCGGGGCCTCGCCGGACACCACCTATGCAATCTGGGTCAGTCTGGACGCTTCCGGGCAAGAAAATGGCGGTCTGCAGGTTGTGCCAGGCTCCCATGTATTTGACATCCTGTCTCCGGAGATCGTCCCGGAACGAATCAACGTATATGGCAAGCAGATTAATATCCCGGACGGTTATGAAGCGATTGAGCTGCCGACAGAACCGGGTGATGTGGTGATATTCAACGGCAACATTCTGCACGGATCGACGGACAATACGTCCACGAATCAGTTCCGTCGCGCCATCGTCACACACTATGCCAGGCAGAGTGTGGAGAAGATTACGTTAAATTACAGCAATCTAGTCTTGCCAAACCGGGAACGAACGAGACGCAGACTCAATGCGGAGCCGAGAGTCGTAGAGACCAAAGATACGTTATTCGAATTCAAGGATGCAAAGTTTTTTGATCAAATCATCAATCGACAATCCAAAGGGTAGTCTGTCATGAAGATGCCCGATATGCTGACGCTCATTGCTGGACATACCGGACCATTCTGCAAGACAGAGGGAAGAGTCGTATCTTATCCGGCACTGACAAAAGCCGTGCAGTGGAACGTTGCGGCTCTGGAGAAGCTCGGTTTTGCCCATGACCGTGAGAGAGAGGGGCAGCCACTACTTGGCCTGGATATTGCACTCGGATGGCGATCGGTTCCCGTCCTGCTGGCTGCCTTTGCTTTGCGTGTGACCGTGATGCCGATTGATCCCGGGCGCAATCCCAGACTGGCGGAGTCGCAGCTCGCGCAAACCTCGCCAGCCCTGACTGTCCATTCTCAGATGATCGATGAGGATGGCTGTATGGTGAACTTCCCGGAGGTGTTCCCAATCTGGCACCAGGAGCTTGCAGATACGGCCGTCCTGATGTACACCTCGGGAACAAGTGGACATCCCAAGGGCGTCATGCTCACCTATGACAATCTCTCCTGCAATGCTGCCGCGATACTCGGCTATCTCAACCTTCAGTCTGCCGACTGTCTCTATCTCCTGCGTCCACTGACGCATGCCTCATCCCTGACCGGAGAGTTGCTTCCGGCGCTGGTGAGGGGATGTGTGCTGGTGATGAAATCACAGGATCAGCCTCCATTGACCGCGATCCGGGAAATGGCACAGACCGAATCCACCATTCTCTGTACGACACCGACCGTGGCGGCCCGGCTGTCTCATTTTGCAAACCGGTATGATCTATCCAGTCTACGTCATCTTTATGTTAGTGGGGAGCGGCTGTCCGCGTCTCATTTCCATCGCATCCAGACCGGATTTTCGCATGCCCGGATCGGCAATGCATTCGGTTTGACTGAAGCATCGCCGCGCATCAGCTGCAAGCGAGTCATTGAGGATGATGCCGATCTGGACAATGTGGGAACCGTATTGCCAGACGTACAGATACGGATCGTGAATGATCATGGCGAGTTGCTGCCTGACGGAGAACGGGGCCATTTGCAGGCAGCGGGTCCCAACATCATGAAAGGTTATTTTCGAGATCCTACAGCGACGACGGCACGACTGCAAGGTGGTTGGCTCGCGACTGGGGATATCGCAAGTATCCGGGACGGTGAGTTGTATGTGCATGGCCGGGCTGATCACATGATTGTACGAGCAGGCATCAATGTTGATCCCCTGGAAATAGAGTCCTGGCTGCTCCAGCTTGATGAAGTGGAAGAAGCCGTTGTCTTCGGCAAGCTGGATACGGGGGATGTCCGCAACGGAATGCGGGTGCACGCCTGGATTGTTCCACAGGCAGCAGTGAAGGAAAGCGAGCTGTATGACCGGATTTTGTCTCACTTGACGGACAGCAGGCTGTCGATTGATCATCTGGTATTTAAGCAGGAGTTGCCCAAGACCTCTTCCGGCAAGCAGATTCGACCCAATATGAATGAAGGCAGGTGATGAGATGGCATCCAGTCACGTGTTGCATCCTTTTACGTATATGCCGCCCGTCAGTCAGAGAAATGGAGAAGAATGGCTGAAGCTGGTAATGGGAGAGGGGTGCTGGGTATATGACGAACAGGATACGGCCTATCTATATACGACGACGGCCGTTCCGGCACTGGGTTTCGGTCAGAAGCAGATTCAAAAAAGGCTCCATCGGCAATATCGCAAGTTGAGCTTTGCCTCCATATGCGCCTCCACCCATGAACATGTCGAGGAATTGGCCCAGCGTCTCATCGATGTCACCTCCTCTCGATTCAGTCAGGTTTTTTTCAGTAATGACGGTTCCGGTGCAGTAGAAAGTGCAATGAAGCTGAGCCGGTTGTACCATGCGATGAGAGGAGAACCTGAACGCACTGGATTTATCAGCTTTTCGGGTAATTATCATGGCACTACGTTTGCCAGCGGATCTGTGACCGATATGGGCATTGACGGGGTATTTGGACCAGGACTCGAGCAATGCTGGATTGCGCCATTTCCAAGAAATCATCTAGACCTGGATCAGCTGGAGCAACAAATGTTGGAGAAAGGCACCGACCAGATTGCAGCAGTCTTGGTTGAACCGATACAGGGTGTCGGCGGCATTGTGGCCATGCCTGATGCTTGCTTTGCACAAATTCGCCAGCTATGCAACAAATACGGCATTCTCCTCATTGCCGATGAGGTCACGACAGGACTCGGTCGTGCCGGTACATGGTCGGTAAGTGAGGATCAGCAGTTGCATGCCGATCTGATCGTATACGGAAAGGGACTTACAGCCGGCTACTTCCCCATGGCTGCCACACTGATAACTGATGACATGGTACAAACGCTATTCGCTTCAGGCGGCATCTTTTTGCACGGGGCTACTTTAAGTGGACATCCAGTCGGTTGTGCGGCCGCTCTGGAAGTGCTGAACATCATGGAACGGAAACAGCTCGTTCGCAGGTCAGCGCAACTGGGCGCCGTGATATTGCAGAAGCTTCAACATCGCCTGCATGACTACGAATGTGTGCGAGAAACGAGAGGCAGAGGATTGATGCTCGCTGTTTCCTTTCAAACAGCGGCTAAAGAATCGGTCGGTGCGGATTGGGGTACCAGGTTTTCAGGCTATTTGCGGGAAGCCGGCATTTTGGCGAATTTCTTCAATTCTGATCTGATCATGTATCCGCCCCTTACGATTTCAGATCAGGAAGCACAGTTTTTGATCGAAGGTGTTGTTTACGCCGTGGAGCGAATGGAAACAGGAGGTGGATGAAGATGACGCAAGAAGCGTGGACACAATTTTTCGGACGTGATTATGTCGCTTTTTCCGAGATGATTTTATCCCCTGAACGAACCCAGTTCGAGCGAAATGCCATCGTGGAAATGTTGAAATTGCCGGCAGGCGCTTCGATCCTGGACCTGGGTTGTGGACAGGGACGTCTCAGTATCCCGCTTGCCCAAAGCGGATATCGGGTCACCGGATTCGATGGGGCCCCGCATTTGCTTGCGGAGGCAAAACGTCGGGCGGAAGCCGCGCATGTCCAGGTGAACTGGGTACAGGGTGATATGCGTGAGCTCGTGTTCTCCAATGAATTTGATGCGGTGATCAATATCGGGACGGCTTTCGGCTATGTTCCTTCTCAGGAAGAAGATCAGAGGATTCTGGAGCGAATATACCGTGCACTGAAAAAAGGCGGCAGGTTTGTACAGGATACGGAGAACCGGGACTTTAAATTGACGCATCTCGGGCAGACCTGGAGTCGCATGCAGGATCAAATAGTTTGCAGCCACCGTGCTTTTCATCCCGAGACAGGGAGATGGCAGGAAAATCTGTTCTGGTTTACGGAAGAAGGGAAGAAGGAGACGCTGCTGGATCTCCGTCTGTATAGCGCCACGGAACTGATTCAGATGACGGAACAGGCCGGATTGAAGGTGCGGAATGTATATGGCGGATTCGATCTGCAGCCGCTGGCGGTACATAGTCCGCGCATGCTGTTGCTGTCAGACAAGGGGGAGAGAAGCGTATGAATCAGCCTTTCGAAGCGCAACATCTCATTATTTCGACTGAGGAACGGATTTGGGAAAAGGGTGTATACGAACAGACCGAAATGTGTTACTTGTGGGCGGATGAAGAAACGTCGCGACGATGCTTCCTGCTGAAAATGCTGCCAGGTTCCTCCATTCCCAAGCATGATCATCCTTATCGCGAGCTGGCTGTCGTCCTGGAGGGTGAGGTTCGTTTAAATGATGACGTGATGAAGGCAGGAGATTTTCTGACTGCAGGACTGGGGCAGGCGCATGACGTGTATTCGGAGCAAGGATGTGTGATGTATATTCACGTCGATTTTGATGTAACGGTGTATGAGCTCGTGAAAAAGGACAGGCCAGGTACATGAGCCAGGCTTCGTACCCTACGACGCTATTCAATGATCACTATCATGCCGCATACCGCTATGTATCGGATTATACCGCCTACGCCCTCCAGCGTATGCTCATGAGCCATGGTGTCAGGCTGGACAAGGGAGCTTCCTTGTCGCAGATCGTGCAAACACTGGGTTGTCAGCCTCCATTCGAGGGTCATGTGAAGTGGGTACTCGCTTTTATGGCCCAGCAGGGTGTGGTCTGGCAAGACCATGAGAAGCGATGGATTGGCAAATCCCTGACACGTCCAGTCCGCCCGAAGACCATTGCCCACGTGCATATTGAACCTTCCATCCGACTGATTGATCATGTGTGCGAGCATTGGCCAAACGTCATCAACGGAAAACAGCGCGCCCTACAAGTCCTGTTCGGAAATACGAACGAAAATGGCGAGTCTCTGTGGGAATCGTATTTCTGCAACAGCCATGATTTGTACGCTGTCCATAATCAGTGGGCAGCCGAGCACTGTGCCAGTCTGGCAGCCCGCATGGATGTAGCCAAGTGTGGTCCGCGCGTGCTTGAGCTGGGAACCGGCTTCGGATCTGCAGCCCGGGCATTGCTGGCTGAATACTTGCTGCAAGGTCTGCCGCTTCGCCATCTGATGCTGTCAGACATAAGCCCTGCGCTTGCGACCCGGGTGCAGCGAGAACTTCAACCCTGCCATGAACAGATGGACATCACCAGCTGTAAACTGGATATTAATCGGATTGATCCTGACTTAGACCCCAATTACGATGTGGTGCTCGCTGTCAATGTCGCTCATTGTGCCAGTCATATCAGGGAATCCCTTGCGGGACTTAAAAAGCTGCTGCGTCCCGGCGGGAGACTGGTTCTGTCTGAATGTGTACGAATAGATGATACGACACGACTTCACCAGGAATTTATTTTTTCGCTTTTGCCCCACTTTTCACCGATTCCGTCCACCCCCGTCTTGAACTCGGACCCGTCTGTTCCTTGCTTTGGTTTCCTGAAAGCGTCGGATTGGGAAGAGGCCTTGAAGGGAGCCGGGTACTCGGACGTTCAAGTCCATATTAATGAGGGTGAGCAAGTTTGCGGAGCTCTCATCACAGGGACAAACAAATAGGCGTGCTCTTGCAGTTCGCCTGTTTGTTTTTTTGTTGGCCAAAATACAGTTAATGTCAATAAAAACAGATTGTGAGTATATTAAAGCCGAGTGAAAATCACTGGAAACGCCTACGATGGAGTTAAGCAAGCAGAATCAATCTACATTGGCAGGAGGGAATTCATTGATTGTCATATGGAACGTCGATCAGGAGCTGCTGCACTCGAACTGGCAAAGTGAACCTGAAGATCAACAGGAGAAAGACTTGATCCAGAGTGCAGAATCGTTTGAAGATGTGCGTGATTTTGTTCTGAATGGGCGCTTTGAGGCCGTATTTATCCTCACATCCCGTAAAGAAGTACCCGGTATGGCTGCTCTGCAATCTCTGAATACGGTCATCCCCATCTACACTTTCACCCAGGTGGACAAGCATGCGCAGTTTATTATTTTGTATTTCCTCTATTATCTGGCTTCTGTAACCGAGGAGTCGCATCAGGAACAGGCGGAGCTCGCCGCCTCACGGGACGATGTGGACTGGGATCAATCCCTTGCCTACATCCGGGAGCATCTCTATGATAATGATCTCTCTCTGGAACAGGTGGCGAAACAAAATTATGTGTCCAAGTGGCATTTTTCGAAAATATTCAAGAAACGGTTCGGGATTACGTTCAGGGAATTTCTGATTCAGGAACGTGTCAGTCTCGCCAAAAAACTGCTGTTGACTAATGAATCCGTTACAAGCGTGTGCTATGCCGTTGGTTATGGGGATTTAACACATTTTGGACGCATTTTTCAGAAAAAAGTCGGAATGCCGCCTTCCCGCTATAAAAAACTGTATTGGAAGCCGGATATGCACGAAAGGAGAATCCGATGAAAAAGATGCTGCTTGTCCTGCTGCTCTTTTATGCACTGGTTCTTTCGATGTGGGGATATCAGCAATGGACGAAGCCGTATGCGCTCCCGAAGCTGAATGAAGACGTGAAGTGGGCGGATTATCGCCTGGATTTTAGGGAAGAGGCGATCTTGCATCAGGCCGTTCAAAGCGGGGAAATCACTCCTCTAGCGCCTGTAAGCTCTATCGAGCATACAGAAATGGCTGATCAAGCCTATATGTACGCACTAGAAAAGGGAGACATCGCGTTGCTGAAGCAGCTCGTAACGTTCTCCCCGGCGCAGCTCGCATACAGCACCTCCCTTCGCATTCAGATGACAGAAGCAGGGAGGACGGAAGAGTTGATGGATTTCTGGGCACAGCTTCCACAGGATGAATACCCGGATATCCGCCTGCAAAAGGCACTGACCTATATCGACATGCTGCAGGACCCTTCTATCGGAACAGCGAAGCTGGGCCAGTATTCCTATCAGTCCATTGCAGAGCTCGAACGAATTCTGGATGCGTATCCGTATGACTGGATGGCGCATTACGCAAGGGGCATCAATAATTTGTACTGGCCGGTGGGACTGAAGCGAATTGATAAAGCCATCCAAGATTTGTCCTTTTGTGTGTCGGTCGCACGAAGCTATGCAGACAGGCAGACACAGCTCTGGCCGATGGCCTATACAGCACTGGGAGATGCCCTCGTGAAAAAGGGGGAAGTCAGTCAAGGGATCAAGGTATGGAGCGAGGGATATGATCGCTACCCAGACTTTGCTGAGCTGGAAGAACGAATGAGGGCAGGAGAAGAGGGCGCCGTGAAACTGGTCGCCTCGATGCGCGGCATGGAGCAATTTCAGCGTCCTCAGCCGGATTTGACCCATATTCAGCAAATATGGACGGACCAAAGTGCAGGTGAATAATGGTGAACTATTCAAATGCGGAAATTGTCGTCACAGGAATTGGCGTATATAACACCATCGGCATCCATGCAGATTCATTTTGGGAACAATTACTCGCAGGCAAGAACGGACTGCGGAAGATCGACCTGTTTGATGTCAGTGAGCAGCGTGCCCAGACAGGCTGCCAGCTTACCGAGTTGCTGCCATCCGCCTGGTTTGCTTCGGAGAGCGAGACGATGGGGCGTACCACCCGCATCGTGTTGCCTCCCATCGAGGAAGCACTGCTACAGGCTGGACTCGACCAAGCAGATTGCAGTGGCGGTAAAACCGGCCTCTGCATCGGCACGACGATGGGTGAGATCGAACCGCTTGAAAAGGCGATGCGCGGCGATCCGAACGGGCAAACCGGCGGGCCGCATGCGATTGCCGAACAGATTGCTACGCTGCTGGCTCTTCAAGGGCCGATATGGACCTTTACCAATGCTTGTGCCGCTGGCAATTTCGCCATTGCCCGTTCGATGGATGAACTCCGCTCAGGACGTGCAGATCGGATGATTGCCGCCGGAGTCGATGCCATGTCATGGGCTGCTTTCACCGGATTCAATAGTCTGAGGGCCATGTCAACGGATGCTTGCCGGCCTTTCGATGTGACTCGCAAAGGTCTGATTCTCGGCGAAGGAGCTGGCGTGCTGGTCATGGAACGCAGAGAAAGCGCGGAAGCAAGAGGGGTCACTCCGCTCGCTCACATTCTCGGATACGGGATGACCAGTGATGCACACCATATCACCCGCCCAGATCCGAAAGCGAAAGGAGCGGTGCGGGCAATGCGGGAAGCAGTCGCGATGGCTGGGATTCATCCGGATCAAATCGATTATGTCAGTGCCCATGGAACCGGGACGATGGCTAATGACCGTATGGAAGCGACGGCACTTCGTGAAGTCTTTGCGAACCATCCCACTTCAGTCAAGGTCAGCTCCATCAAAGGACATATCGGACATACACTGGGGGCAGCGAGCGCGATCGAAGCGGTCATGAGTGTCAAAGCGCTGCAAACCCAGATGCTTCCGCCCACCTTGCACTTGGAGAATCTGGACCCGGCCTGTGTAGCCGATTCGCTTCATATGTTAAGGGAGCCATGGAGAGGCAAGGTATCGCTGATCCTGTCCAATTCGTATGCATTCGGCGGAGTGAATTCCTCTATTGTGTTGTCTGCGCCACAGGAGGGGGGCGTCTTTCATGAATAAGTGGATGATGGTGGAAGCTAGTGCAGCCATCGGCCCAGAACTGAAGCAACAGGCAGACGACACGGCCCTGATGCTGCAAGCAGGCCATGTGCGCAAATGGTCGAGGCCAGCCCAGCAGGCGTTGCACGTAGTCAACAAGTGTTTGCAGGACGTGCAGGGATTGGAATCGGAGCGTACGGGGTTTGTCATTGGCGCCAACCATACGACCTTAACGCCGATTCTGGCCCTGGATGCGGATGCCCGTCAGTTTGGCGTGCAACAAACCAATCCGGGATTGTTTCCTGAGACCGTTTTGAATGCCATTGGCGGACATCTGGCTCAATATTTTCAGTTTACCGGGCTGAATGTGACCATCTCCAATGGCTCTAACACAGGTTTGGCTATTGTGCAATATGCCATGGATGTGCTGGCAAACCAAAAACTCGATCACGTCATCGTCGTCATGTTTAACCAGCTTCCACCAGCAGAGTTGCAGCCTTACCTGCATCCGATTGAGATGGAACAGGAATCCGTTGTGGCCCTCTTGATGAGCAGATGGAACCAGGATGGTTCAAAACCGATTGCATCCGAACAATCCATTGCGTCGCAACCAATTTCTGAGTTGTATGCAGTGCCGGATACATGTGATCTTCTGCATGCCAATGAATTGCCCTGGCATCTGTATGAGCTAGGCCGTCAATATGGCAGAGCCGTATGCTGCCTCGCGAACCGGGAGATGGCTACAGATTGCGTGTCCGTCAGCAACCATGACGGCCATACGCCTGATTCCCGGCAACGGTTGGAAAACGTTTCAGAAATCCGACGTTATGAACTCGAGCCGGCACTTGGTGACAGTCATCTGCTCATCTGGGTGCCACTATCGGGGCGTTCAGAAGAGAAGGAGGTGCAAGATGAGCACCGCACATAGCCAGATTACCGGTACAGCCATGCTCACCTCGTCAGGTCAGAGCAGCGAAGAGGTCTGGAAAGCGGTCTGTGAGCAACGGGCGGCTATTTCTGAACGGCATTGGCAAATGAACGGGGAAACGGCGATTGTCTTCCCGTGCTACGCTATTGGGTCTGTGGATCTCAGGCAATGGATCTCCTCTTCGGCCATTCAGCAGATTCGGGATTGGGGACTGGCAGAAGATCGGGATTTTACGTATCTCGTTGCCGTGATTGCAGGTGCACTGTCTGATGCAAAATGTACGGAAGAAATGAGAAAATCCAGCCGTATTTCCCTTGTGATCGGACACGAGAATCTGGGTGTTGTCAAGCTGATTGACCAGCTGATGCAGGACATGAGCCAGCAGGAATCGGCCTGGCAGCGTGGATTCGAATCGTCCTTTACCCAGTATCAGCAGCACTATTATCAGTTGCAGAGCTTTCCTTACTTGTATTATTTGTCCAGACTGTTTGATTTGAACGGACTGACCTATACCGTCAACAATGCGTGTGCATCGGGCTTGTATGCCATAGAACTCGGAGACATGCTGCTGAAATCGAATCAGACGGATATGGTCGTGGTGGCTTGCTCGGATTATGCGCATGTTACGGAATATTTGTGGCTGAAGGAAAAGGGTGCGATGTCCACGGGACAGCAACTGAAGCCCTTTGATTCCACGAGAGATGGATCGGTGCTCGGAGACGGTGCTGGCGCCATTGTGATGGAACGCAGAGAGAGTATGGAACATCGCAAACAGGCCGTACACTGCTATGCGGTCTATGCAGGAGGAACATTTGCCCAGGAATCGTGGCATATGACTTTGCCTGATGTGACGCAGCATACGTATGCGAATGTCATAGAGCGTGCGATCCGTCAATGGGTGACACCGGAACGTCGGGATCACGCGGTAGATTTGCTGGTTCCGCATGGCACAGGCAGTCCGATGTGGGATCGGTATGAGGCCAGTGAGATCCAGCGCGCATGGACGGCTTGCCAGCTTCCCCCACCGTTCGTGACAGCCTTCAAGGGCTATATCGGTCATACACTGGGTGCCAGCAGTATGATTGAAGCGATCTTGATGATCCATTGCCTGAAGCATCAATGTGTGCCCCGCACCTTGAATGCGGATCAGCCAGATCCTCAGCTCAGATTGCCAATCGCCGAGCAGACCAGGCAGGTTCCGCTGCACACGGCTGTCAAGTCGGTACCCGCCTACGGCGGCTTTCACGTAGCTGCGGTATTTAAGAGAGGGGAATGAAGGAGGGCGTATGAAGCAGACACAATGGAATTTTTCAAATCAATCTGCCATCGTAACTGGCGGGTCCAGAGGGATCGGGGCCGCGGTGGTCAAAGGGCTGGCTGATGCGGGAGCCGAGGTTCTCTTCACCTATTCACACGACGAACAGGCAGCGATGAGACTGATTGAACAGTGCGGGACTTCACGGGTCACAGCGGCCAAGGTCGATTTTACGGATCCGGGAGACATGGAAGCATTTCTCAATCAGCTGACAGACCGGAAGGTGGACTGTGTGGTCAACAATGCCGGCTTACTGCGAGATGGCCCGCTGTACAAAATGAAGGAAGCGCACTGGCAGCATGTTTTTCAGGTTAATGTGGAGGCCCTGTTTGCCGTATGCAAAAAACTGATTCCCGCTTTGGCGATCAGCGAAGGTCGAATTGTCAATATTTCATCCGTCTCCGGCATCAGCGGCACGGCCGGGCAAGTGAATTATTCAACGGCCAAGGCAGGGGTCATTGGCTTCACCAAATCTCTGGCAAGAGAGATTGGTCCACTTGGGATTCGGGTCAATGCTGTCGCCCCGGGATTCGTTGAAACGGACATGCTGCTGACGATCCAGCCACAAAAGCGCAAGAGTCTGTATCGCGATGTTCCGCTTCGCAGACTGGGCAAACCGGAAGAGATCGCCAGTACCGTCCTGTTTTTGCTTTCAGATGCCGCGTCGTATATGACCGGTTCCATCGTGGTAGCAGACGGGGGATTGTATTAAACAGGTTAAGCATCGAGGCTGGATGAAACACGGGAGCCTGAATGAGGAACGAATAAGCAGGATGAGAAGAGATGAGGACAAGTATGGACAAGTGAGGACAAGCACGGACAAGTGAGGAAAAAGGAGTCGATGAGCGATGGATAAGAACATAAAGCAGCGCATGATTGCGCTGACGCTGCAAGTGACAGGTCAGGGGGAACCACCTTCTGATGATCAGCTGGATGCATACATGGCACAGCCTTTGTCTGATTTGGGGATTGATTCGCTCAGTGCTCTGGAGCTTGCGGTACATCTGGAAAGAGAGCTTGGCGCTCGTCTGGAGGAAGACGAATTGGCTGAGGTTCAGACGCTCGCGGATATCGCGGCCGTGATCGACGAGAAATTGCAATGAGCGGAGTACTGACCTGGATGAAGCAGGATTTCGAGCGAGTGGCTTCGACGATTCCGGTGCTGCAGCAAACGAGCCAGCGGACTTTTCAAGCGCGATTCTCAATCATACTGGAAGCTTTTTTGACCGGATACAATGCCGCATTGGCGGATCGAACCCTGCATATCCAAGCGATACAGGAAAGTCTGGACAATCAATATGATCCGTATTATGTGGGATTCGCCTATGAAGGGCTGGGCATGGGACTAGGTGCCCGCACCCTGCGATATCCATCCGAGATTTCTTCACTGGAACATCAGTTCAAACGGTTCTCCCCCCGATATATGTATCAATATTATGTCGGGCTGGGCTGGTGGATGCATACGCGTTACGGATTTCGACCGAAGCCCTACCAGCAATGGCTATCGCGACTGGACCCGCTGTATGGCTCCATTGTGTTCGATGGCGTCGGGTTTCGCAGCGGAATATGGAAGCTGGCGATCGAGGGGGATCGTCTGCTTGCCCGATTCAGGCAACTGGGATATGAAGCGGAACGTACATGCTTGCAGGGACTTGGCAGGAGCATCTGGTTTCTCGGTGAATGCAACCTGCTGAAAGCCTTGCAGCTGGTGGAATCGTTGCCCAAGTCACATCAGCCAGATGTGTGCAGCGGCTTGGGACTAGCCGTGGGCTATACCGAATTCGAAGATTTGAAGTGGATGCTGAGCCTGCAGGAATGGGTGCCACAAGAACTCCGCATCTCATATCAGCAAGGTCTGGCCTTTGGCTTGTATGCAAGAAAAAGACAGATGAATGGTTTCATTCACTGGATTGATTGCTATGCGGACTCGATTTCCAAACCGGTTCATGCTTATCTGGATATCGTGACGAGGTCCTATGAGACGATGCAGCAGACGGATGTGCCATACACTTATTCCCATTGGCTGGATGATGTGAGGTCGCGACTGGAAGCCATGAACGTATGAAGAGAAGAGGGGTCATTTCAGCTTCAAGTGACATGAAGACGAAAAAACAAGGAGTGGAGATCATGTTTTCGTCCAATTCGAGCATGTACAAAATGATGAGGATCACCGTCGGCTTCCTCGGACTGTGTCTTCTCCTGCTAACGGCGTGCGGGGGCAGACAGGAAGAGCATCCCATTGATTTTCACTATACAGATATTACAGAAGAGGCGGGCATTGATTTTGTTCACGAGAAGCCTGTCTTTGACTCGAAAGTGGATCGGATCATGCCTTGGCTGGCTTCCACAGGAGCCGGGGTATTCACAGCGGATTATGATCAGGACGGCTATATGGATTTGTATATGATCAATTCCGCGCGAGGCAGTCTGAATCACCTCTACCGCAATCTGGGGGATGGCACCTTCGAGGAAGTAGGAGAGGTTGCCGGAGTGGCAGATGTAAACCAGGAAGGGGTGTCCGAAACAGCCCTCTGGTTCGATTACAACAATGACGGATATCCGGACTTGTTTGTCGGAACATGGAGCAGTGAGAGCAAGCTGTTCGAGAATAATCAGGACGGAACCTTTACCGATGTCAGTGAAGCAACCGGACTCAGCCCTCTGGTCGGCAATTTCAACAAGGCGGTCGCAATCGACTATGATCGAGACGGCTGGCTGGACCTGTATGTCGGCGGGTATTTTCATGAACAGCACAATATGTTCGCCCTGACGACGACGAGAATTATGCATAACGATTTTGAACGCGCGCGCAACGGGGGACGCAATGTCATGCTTCGCAATGAGGGCGGTACGTTTACTGACGTGTCAGATGCGCTTGGTGTTGCAGATACGGGCTGGACACTGGCTGTCGGGGCGGCAGATGTCAATCAAGACGGCTGGACCGATCTATATAATGCCAATGACTTCGGAGCTGATACGTTTTACTTAAATGAAAAGGGACAGCGATTCCGTCAGGTTGTTCAGTCGAGAGGCATCGGTGAGGATACGTTTAAAGGCATGAATGTAGATTTTGCCGACGTCTTTCATGATGGACGACTGGCCATGTATGTGACGAATGTGAGCAAGCCGCTGTATATCCTCGAAGGCAATCAGCTCTGGCATGAAGATGAAAGTGGCACCTATGTGGATCGTTCCATCGAAATGGGCATCCAGCTCGCTGATTTTTCATGGGGTGCCCGTTTCTTCGATGCGGATAACAAGGGTGAATTCAGTCTTGCTGTCGCAACCGGATTCATATCTGCCAGCAAAAAGCGAGACTATTGGTTCGATTTGGGTACCCTGGCCACGACGCCAGGAACGATTGTAGAGGATGCGGACAACTGGATGGACTTTGAAGACAAGAGTCTGTCCGGATACGAGCAGTCTTACCTGTTCTGGAATGATGGCAACCGCTTCAGCAATGTCGCCGCTCAGGCAGGCATTACCTTCGACAGCGACAGCAGGGGGGTGGCACCAGTAGATCTGGACAATGACGGTGATCTGGATCTTGTGTTTGCGAATCAGGGAACTTCACCCAATGTGTATCAGGCAGAGGTAAACCCGGATCATCACTGGATCAAGCTGAAGTTAACCGGAACGATGCCGAGCAATCGGGATGCTGTTGGTGCACGGGTAACCTTTGAAGTGGGGGGTACGAAGACCGTGATGGAACGTGACGGGGGAAATTCACACGGTGCCCAGGCGGACCCGAGATTACACTTTGGACTGGATGACGCCGAACGGGTAGATCGCATCACCATTCAGTGGCCGAGCGGGCGCGTTCAGGTATTGGAAAATGTGCAGGCGGATCAGATTCTGTCAGTGATGGAACCGGATACGCCCCTTCCCGTGTCCGATGAGGAACAGCGATGAGCATGGAGAGAGAGATTCCAACCGTTCAGCCCATTCGAGCGGCCGTGATAGGTTGTGGCAAAATCGCTCAGGTGCGCCATCTCCCGGAGTGGAAGGAGCTATCTCAGACCACTCGTCTCACTGTCCTCTGTGATGCCAATCGGGAACGGGCTCAAGCACTGGCTGACCAGTTGGACGTTCCCTATGTCTGTACGTCTCATTCTGAAATGCTGGCGCAGTTTGCCGATCAGTTTGATGCTGTTTCCATCTGTACACCCAATACCCTCCATGCTCCGGTAGCTATGCAGATGCTGGAAGCAGGCAAACACGTACTTGTGGAAAAACCGATGGCCCTGAACTGGAAGGATTGCACCCGTATGGCGGAGATGGCTTATCGCCATCAGCTTGTGTTGCTGGTCGCGCACAACCAGCGGCTTCATCCGGTGTACAAGCGTGCACGGGAAATCATTCAGTCTGGAAAGCTGGGACGCATGATTCAATTTTCCGTTCAGTTTCAGCATGGGGGACCGGAGGGATGGAGTATCGATGGCCCGCAAAACTGGTTCCTTGATGCACAGCATGCGGGTTGCTACGGGGTGCTGGCCGATCTCGGGATACACAAACTGGATCTCGTACGCTGGATGCTTGGTGACGAAGTGGCTACTTCGGACATGGTCAAACAACACGTAAGAGGCTTGACGCAGATCGAAGACGCGGCTACGGTGCTGCTGCAAATGGAGAGCGGAATCACCGGGACCATTCAGGTCAGTTGGTGCAACCCGGGTCAGGATCATCGCACCGTATTTTACGGAGACAAGGGCAACCTCATTCTCGGTGAAAGCCTGGACAGCATTCGCATCGACATGCATGATGGCCGGCAGTGTGAAGAGACGATAGCCTATCGGTTGCGAGAAGATGGGGGCATGAACTCAGGCGTCATTGAGGAATTTGTGAATCGTATCCGGACAGGAAATGGATATGCGTCTCCACTGAGCGGATTAGAGGCCGTGCAGACAATGCGCAGTTTTTTTCAACTGTTTGCCCGTTGACCCATTGACCTAGTGACCTTGCTAGCGGCATGTGTGCAAGATCAATCAACCTGAATGAAAGAGGTGGAAGACGATGAATATTGATTTGACTTTATATGATGCTTCGCTGATTCCTGCGATCATGTTTTTATTGATGGTATTAAATAAACAGGGAGTACCGAAACGATGGATTCCGGTCTTTTCCTTGGCCTTGGGAATATTAGCCGCCCTTGTTATTGTAGAATGGAGCGCAAATGGCGTCATAGTCGGCATTTTGCTTGCGGCCAATGCGGTTGGCTTTCACAGCGGGACGAAGAATGTATTTAAGTCTCCCACAGGCGATTCCAATTCTGAAAGCTGATCGGAACGACGACATCACGGACAAGGGAGACGATCCTCATGCTTTCCATGTTTATCAGCTCAACGATCAAGGACCTCCATTATGTCAGACAAACCTTGGCTTATCAGATTGAACAGCAGTTGGGACATGAGGTGATCATGTCTGAATCGATCTCATTTGACTGGAATGACGCGGATATTATTCAAAGCTGTTTGAATGAAGTGGAACGGGCAGATTTCTTCGTGTTGATAATCGGCAATCGGGGCGGTACCCCGCTGCCTGAAGGCGGTATGACCATTACCCGAGCCGAATATCGCAAGGCAGCCGCGAAGCGAAAGCCGATCTATGTCTTGATCCAGCAAGATACATGGATCTTGTATGAACAGGCACCGGATCGACTGGAACCTGCACTGAAGGAACTGATTCAGGAAGTGAGCAAAGAATGGAAAACCTACTTGCGGGCTTTTCAACATGCAGAGGATGCCTTTCGTTATGTTCGAACACAGTTGTCGCAATGGTGCAGGCAGTTTGCCCAGTTGAACCTGAGTGTATCCGAGATTGAAAAGCTGAAGAAAGAGCGGGAACACTGTCAGGCGTACTACCGTTTCGTGCATGCACTGTTCCACCACGAAGGAGATATGGATCGATTGCTGGCTATTCTCACACAGGAGATCGAGAGCGGACAGATTTCCAGCAGAATGGTGGTGGAGCAGCCTATCATGCAAATTAGCCAGGCAACCGGCGCGACACTGTACCGATATGAAGCATCGTGCCAGTCTCTCTGCATGGCAGGCTGTGCGGGAGATGCAGACTGTCAGGACAGCTATCCCTTGTCCAACGCTAACAACTATATGGGCGCTGCTTATCTCGCTCAGGAGATGAAGTTGTATGAGAAGGACGGTCTGTATGACCAGAAGGAGCTGATCCTTTGCCTTCCGTTGGCTCAGCTTTATGTGCTGACGCTGCATTTTCTGATTGAAGAAGTATTCACCGATCAACATGCGCACCAGGACATCCTCGATGATTTTTTGAATAAAAATGAAAGATTGATTCATACGTTTCATATGTACTTGGAAAGGAGGAAGCCACATGGACAGACCGGAGCAGACAAATGCGGGGATGCTGCACCCTGACGGGATTCAGACCATGGCAGAACCAGAGTTGCCGTATCAGTCAGGCCCCTCCGTATTAAGCAAAAAAGGGGATATCGCAGAGATGGCAAGCAAGAAGTTCAGTTTTGTGCAATTAGCCCATTTGTCCGCTATTCCGCCTCATCATTTCCCAGGCAAACGCAAATAATGCCTGAATTCGAGAACAGCGCCAAACGCTCGACTTCGATCGACGGTAACTGACAACACAATACACCGCTTCACATCACTTCAAAACGCTTCACATCATAGGCTGGCTGTCGGCTGCCCTGGTTCAGATTGAGACTTTCTCTTCTGATTCAGGGCTATTTTGTTTGGAGATAGATAAAAAAAGATAAAATTAGGGTAAGGAGACACTGGAAGAAGAGAATGATAGAAGGAAAGGGGGATGACCGTATCGAAGGAGATCATCATGAAGGAATATGAAGTCAGTGGTGGGGTGAAAGGAGCCGATGAAGATGTGGCTGAAGTGGTTTGGGAGTAAAAAATGCGTCATATGCGGTAAAAAGGCGATAGAGCCGCGTGCCTATGTGAATGATGAAGGAAAACCTGTCAAGGTATGCGTGCAGTGTGTGGACTATGCAGAACGTCGTCTCTATCGGAAGAAATAGCAGTATTTCATTATCTGAATGTAAACAGAAAGGGTGTTGCAAGGATGGAAATTTGGTATCACGGACATTCCTGTATTCAGCTGATCGATGGAGAACATGCCTTAATCATAGATCCGTTTATTTCTGGCAATGAGCTGGCCGTGACGAAGCCGGAGGATGTTCAGGTAGATGCGGTGTTGTTGACCCATGCCCATATGGATCATATTCTGGACGCCGTTCCGATTGCGAAGGCAAATCAGGCACCGATTGTCGCGACCTTCGAGCTGGCCAATTATATGAGCTGGAAGGGGGCAGACACGAAACCCATGAACATCGGGGGAAGCATGGATCTTGGATTTGCCACTGTTCAGATGGTACAGGCCTTCCACAGCTCTGCGATTGTCGATGAGGAAACCCAGCAGATTATCTATGCCGGCATGCCGGGCGGGTTTATCGTACACTGGAATGGGAAAACGATCTACCATGCAGGAGACACCGCGCTCTTCTCAGATATGAAGCTGATCGGGGAGCAAAACGAAATAGATGTAGCCTTTATTCCGATCGGGGATGTGTTCACAATGGGGCCGGATGAGGCTGTTATCGCGGCGGAGTGGATTGGAGCCAAGAAGGTGATTCCGATTCATTACAATACGTTTCCTCCTATCCAGCAAGATCCGCATCATTTTGCGGAGCGTATTCGTGAAGTGGCGCTTACAGGTACGGATTCTTCAACTATCTCACACAAGATGACTAGTCACGTCTTGGCGCCCGGTGATCGATTGGAATGCTAAGTCAAGGGTAACGTCAGGGTAATGCGTATTAACCTCGTTAAGGAAACCCGCATATTCAAAAGCCTGGTTTCTCAGTAAATACTGGAAATCAGGCTTTTATAATCTATCACTTTTTTTATTATTCACTAAGGAGTACTTCGGTTATCAGATATTGTAGATAGACATTTTTGATCTGATCATAATAGTCAAAGTATAGTTCGACCTCATTCCCTCTACTTCCATTATACGACTTGTTGATCATGATTTATAGACTACATCTTCTCATTTCCCTGCCTTATACTGTTATTAACAAAACTAAAAAAATAAGGTGGGGAATCGAAATGGATGAACATAACCATGTTCTAGATCATGGCCCTTTCTTTCATGGAACGAAAGCAGAACTAGAAATTGGAGATCTCTTATCACCTCAACACGGTTCAAATTACCAAGACAAAAAATCGAATCATATCTATTTTACTGCTACCTTAGATGCCGCAAAGTGGGGCGCAGAGCTAGCAAAGTCTAATTCAAAAGAAAGAATTTACATTGTAGAGCCACTAGGGAATTTTGAAAATGATCCGAATTTAACAGACAAAAAATTCCCTGGAAACCCAACACGATCTTACCGATCTCAATCGCCTTTAAAAATCGTAGCTGAATTAAAGTCATGGGAAAGACATTCCGATGTAGAGATAAAACACATGCTTACGCATATAAAAAAGTTAAGTGAACAAGGGAAAGATATCATAGATGATTAATTCTCAACATCTGTACGATCATAACGGTTAGAAGACGGGGATTCGTCAAGAAAATGTGCTCAGCATTGTATTTCGCATTTTCTTGACGGTTCTTTTTCAAAAGATTTTGTTTGAAGAAGAAATAGATTAGAGATATGATCCGAGACTTCCAGTAAACCATATTTTTATTATGTAAACCAAAGTGTTGACATAGATGCCATCGCGATCTTGATCGAAACAGAAGAGAGGAAGGTCATTCAGTGGGAGCAAGCGGAGCAGGCTATTCAAATGCACATGCACAATTGATTCTGGACAGTTACCAGCATTGGACTGGGGCGCAGTTGATGGAAGTCAAGCATCCTAATGAAGCCTTCCTGACGTTGTATCATGCGCCAATCGTGGTGCTTTCACATGGAACGGAAGCCGATCCAATTCTGAATTTTGGCAATGCGGCCGCGCTGAAGCTTTGGGAAATGAACAGGGAAGCCTTTACCCAAATGCCCTCCAGACAGACAGCGGAACCGATGAGCCAGGCAGATCGATCCGAATTTATGCAAACCGTCACTGAACAAGGCTATATCACGGACTATTCAGGGATTCGTATTTCGCGCACCGGAAAACGCTTTTTGATACGTCAAACAACAGTGTGGAATCTGGTTGACCCTAAAGGGGTCTATCGCGGACAGGCAGCAGCGTTTTCCAGTTATTCGAGTTGCTAAGTAAGTGTATAAATGAATCGCTTGTATGAAGATGCGCGATCCCAACTCATACTATCTATGGAAAGTATGTTTTCAATATTTATTTATAACATTAAATATTAAAGGGGTTAATCGATGAAGATGAAGGGTACTTGTGAGCTCTGTGGCCGTACAGAGATTGATCTGACCGTACATCATCTTGTCCCGAAAGAAGAAGGTGGCGTTCACTTGCCCACGGCAGATTTATGTATCGCCTGTCACAAGCAGATTCATGCCTTGTTTACCAATCAGGAATTAGCGGTCAATCTGAATACCGCTGCACGACTTCGAGCGGAGCCGCGAATGGCTGCTTTCGTGAAATGGGTTCGCAAGCAACCTTCTTCCACCCAGATTCAAATCAGGAAATCCAACCGAGTGAAATTTAAAACTACCAGGTAACGATCTAATCCGTTCAGATTCCTTTCTCCAGGACATGCTAGACTGATTCAGGTTTTTTTGACACGGGTATGTACCTCTCATACACAATTGAGCCATTGCAAAGACAGAGAGGGGTTATGGAAAGATGAAAACAAGAAACCTGCTAATCAGTATGGGAATTGCAGGCAGTATACTAGTTACGGCTTGTGGGGGTACCGATTCCAATTTGAACACTCAAAACTTGAATCAAGTGAGTATAGATGCCGATCCTGCCAAGAAATTTCCAGATCCGAAAAATGTTCCGGTTGAAATGGATCAGGCATCGGATGAAGAAATGACGAACGATACGGCTGAACTGAGCGAAACCGATGTAAGGATGGAAGGCCAAGTTACGTTGAACGATGATCGTCTCCTGATTGAAGGACTGTCTAATCTAATGCCAGGTGCCATTTTAATCGCGGAAGCCACATTAAAAGGATCGGATTGGGTTAGCGAAGAAGGATCGGCACAGGTCAATCCGGATGGAAGCTTTTCGATTCGACTGGACAAACCTGAGTTGGAAGAAGGACAAATCGATTTATACGTTCGATTCCGACCAGCTGATCAAGCGGATGATGTAAAACTTCGATATGGCAGTGAAGGAGAGGAATTAGAAGGAGATCTGATTTCATCTTATGAAGAAGAGGATACAACGCTTCAACAGGTTCAGGTATCCGCACAAGTAGATCTGTCTGAGGAAGCGCCTTCTGTTCCTCTTACTGCTGAAATGGAATCTGACCTTCCCTAATTCTTTGTAATGTGATCTGATATGAATCCGTTGTGTCACCCTGGTGATCAGAACCGCAATGTAGTGGTTCTGATCTTTTTTTGTTCCATGTATTATCTCTCGAGCAAACGTTCCAGTTCGGATATCTGCAAGATCGTCACTGTACTTCGATCAAACTCGATGAGTTGTTCATTCCGCATTTGACTTAGTTCTCTGGAAAGAGATGGACGCTGTACGTTCAAATATTCTGCCCAGGTTTTTCGCGAATAGGGAAGCTGAATCACATTTGAATTTTGACGACGACTGAGCTGGATGAGAACAGAGGCAATCCGTTGGCGAAGAGATCCCAGGGACAGTATTTCAATTTTCTGATTTAGCAACAGGACCCGCTGTGACAGGTCTTCCATAAAGGAAATCATGATAGCCGGATCGAAGGAAAAGAGGTGAACCAGGGCTTCTCGAGGTAGCCACAAAATGGTGGTGGGCTCACGGGCGATTACCGTAGCCGGATACGTTCGTTGTCGTGAAAAGAGAACCGCCTCCCCAAAGCTGTCTCCTTGCTGAAGCGTAGTCAGTAAAACAGAATGACCGGATGGATAAATTTTATGGATACCCACGCTTCCCGTCAGGACAATACCCAATACATCTGCCTGATCCCCTTCACTGATGATCCATTGTCCATGACGATAGGTTCGCTCATATGTATGCACCTGATCAAACATACGTTGAATTTCATTTGCAGTCTTCATATGAAAAATGACGCAACGTCGAATTATATGCCATTTCTGTTCCATATTCATGACCTCCCTATCTAGGTTCCCCACCATATCGTAACACAGGTTACCGACTTGTGGCTGACAGAGTGCTTACAATATACATGAGGATCACAGGCGGACCTGATGGAACGGGTCCATAAACGCTTGTAATAAGGGAGGATGCTGTATGACGGATGCGATGTTCTGTTTTCAATGTCAGGAAGCCGCGAAGGGAACAGGTTGTACGATAAAAGGCGTATGTGGCAAAGACAGTGAGCTTGCTGCTTTGCAGGATATTTTATTGTACATGGTAAAAGGCGTTGCCACCCTGCATCTGACAGCCCGCCAAAACGGATTGATTTGCGAAGAGGCGGAGATGTACATCATGAACAGCTTGTTTGCGACCATAACCAATGCAAATTTTAATAAAACCGTATTCTATAACCGAATTCGCGAAGGCTTAACATGGAAAACACATATTCGTCAACAACTGGAGGAAATGGGTGTCGATCTAAATCTGTCATCTCTCCAGCATGATGCTGTAACCTGGTATCCTCGTACGGATGAGGATATTGCGTCCAAATGGATAAAAGCCAGTGTACTGGCAACAGAACAGGAAGATATTCGCTCCTTGAAGGAGTTGCTCACATATGGCGTGAAAGGAATGGCCGCCTATGCGGAGCATGCCGCTCAGCTCGGCTATCGGGATCCCGAAGTTCACGCCTTTATAGATCGAGCGTTAGCGGCTACTTTAGAAGATCAGATCGCAGTAGATGAGTGGCTGTCTCTCATCATGACATGTGGAAAATATGGGGTGCAAGTCATGTCACTGCTCGATCAGGCCAACACCTCGACATTCGGACATCCCGAAATCACCAAGGTTAATATTGGGGTGCGTCAGCGTCCTGCCATTCTCGTAAGTGGTCATGATTTGAAGGATTTGGAGGAACTACTGAAGCAAACGGAGGGTACTGGTATCGATGTATATACCCATTCCGAAATGCTGCCAGCACACTATTATCCGGCTTTTAAGAAATATGAGCACTTTGTCGGCAATTACGGCAATGCCTGGTGGAAGCAAGAGACGGAATTAGAAATGTTCAATGGTCCGATTCTCTTCACGACCAATTGCATTGTGCCTACGAAAAAACCGTATGTGAATCGCATGTATACGACTGGGCAGGCCGGTTATCCCGGAGCTGTTCACATCGAAGAAAGAAAAGCTGGGGAGCCGAAGGATTTCTCCATGATCATTGAACATGCCAGACGCTGTGAGCCACCAGTACAAATAGAAGAAGGCGAAATCGTGGGTGGTTTCGCACATCATACGGTGCTTGGATTGGCAGATCAAGTGCTCGAGGCCGTTCAATCTGGACAGATTCGCAAATTTTTCGTCATGGCCGGCTGTGATGGTCGTATGAAGTCGAGAGAATATTATTCAGATTTCGCTGAACAGCTTCCGGAAGATACCGTTATTTTAACGGCTGGTTGTGCGAAATATAAATACAACAAACTACCACTTGGTGATATCGGTGGCATCCCTCGCATATTGGATGCCGGTCAATGCAATGATTCCTACTCGCTTGCTGTTATTGCGCTTAAATTAAAAGAAGCATTGGGACTGGAAGACATCAACGAGCTCCCGATTTCATACAACATCGCCTGGTATGAGCAAAAGGCTGTTATTGTATTGCTGGCCCTTTTGCACCTGGGTGTAAAGGACATTCATCTCGGCCCGACATTGCCTGCATTCCTGTCTCCAAATGTAGCTAAAGTACTGGTAGAACAGTTTGGCATTGCAGGCATTACGACCGTAGAAGCAGATATGGCTGCATTTTTGTCTCACGCAGAGCAATAAATGACTTCATACGTCGCACCTGTCACGCTTCACTCATTTCTCTAACACACGTTGCAACCCATTTATATGACGCACTTAAATGGGTTTACCATCGGAGTCACCACCATCACAGGACATGAACTGACCGCAAAGGGTTCGTTCACATGTTCTGTGATTTTTCTTGTGCGCTCATTCTGATCAGCAGACGCAAATATCGATGTTGGTTGATAGGGAATGAGGATGAAAATGATCAGAAAATGTTGAAGGATAGATAATTATGGTAATATAGATACAAGAAGACAGTCATCTGGTGAAGAAAGACTGGAAATAGGGAGCGCAAGTAAAGGGATAAGATAATCGGGAAAGGAAGGAAATAAAATGAGTGGAAAGTATGAACACACGGCCAGGTCCCATTCAACACCTTCAAATTCGAACAAAACCAATCAGGTTGCGAAAGGGATAACGGGTTCACCTCATGAGGGAATATCCTCTCATGGCATCATGCAAATGCAAAAATGGATGGGCAATCAGGCAATGATTCATGCCTCCAGTCAGATGATACAACGGGTATCTGCCGCTGGTACGATTGGAAGCAAGCAATCCGGAGCACCAACGTCTCGTGTCATTCAGAAGGGAGGAGATGAAAGATCGAATGAGGCAAATACCGAAATTATCAAGAAAATTACTAAGGTAAATGACATGGTTGTCTATTACACCAGAGGCAAAGAATACTATCATGTGGAAGCATGGGAAAATCAAAAGAAAGTTGGAGTCGTAGACATTCAGGACGGCGATCCGACCGTGTTGCTTACCCATTCAGATGAACAGGGGGGACGTGGCAATGTTTTGGTCACAATCGCTATTAAAGTAATTGCGAAATATCATGCCAATGGTAAAGGAAACGTGATGCTACCGATGGGAGGCGGAGCCGTGGTGAAGCTCATGATTTCCAAACTGAGTCAGGTCTTTGGAAATCCTGATATCCATGCAGAAGCTGAAAAATTAAGAAAGGCAAGGAAAGCCAAAGAGAAAAAGGGACAGAGCAGTTCATCACAAGATCTCGATCGATTTGACGAGCAATTCGTAGAGGAGCATATGCTTCACATGCGCGCCTTAACAGAAGGTGAGTATGCCGATCAAATCAAATTGATGTCTCCTGTGGGCATGGTCGTGAAAGAACCGGATGATCAAGCTAAAGTACCGGAAGTGGATGTGGGGGATGATTATCTGAATCAACTTCTCAGAGCACCTAAGTTGACAGTCACATTTCCGAACGCCTTGTTCAGAAAATTTGCCAATGAACTCGGATAAAGAAGAGGAGTGGACGAATAATGAAAAAATATCTATTTATCACAAAATACGTATTTTGTGCGTAAGATGATCTATCCTAAATCTATCATTGCGTGCAGTCAGGACGTGAAAGTCTGTATAAACAACATCACATCGTAGTCGAAATAAATTGATAGGTAGTGCAGTTGCAGTTGGACGGATTCCTACTATAACTGAATGGTAACGGAATGGCTGTAGCAGCTAGTAAATAAAACTCTGCTGTAGATATAAATTGTGTTAACCCGAGTCTCAATATCGTGCAATATCGTGATCGAGATAAACTTAGGAAACCAAATTCACTTTGTTTCCTCATGAGGCACTATATATTAAGCAATAGAGTTATGCTGCATACATTAAGCAATATAATTGAAAGAACCTGAAACACAGACTGTAGCAGCTAGTACATGACAACATCTCATGACAATAAAAATCATGTCATTCAAAATATACGAGTCACGCAAATAAGTCTGAGACCAGATAGGTTTTTTGTTTACTCACACGGATGATTTGAAAGACTTGGCATGTAAACAACCCTGAGAAAGGAAGTTTGAATAATTTGAACTTCACCTGCGAAGGGTCTAAAAAGCAAATCACATTTTAGTTTACATAATATATATTATCGGACATCATATAAAATGAGGTATAGAATATGTATCTCCATTTTTGCCTTGTGCCATTATAATCGTACCTGGTACTACCTTGTTGTCATTTATTTTACTGAGCTTATATGTAGTCATTTTTTTCTCTTAAATCCAGAATTTTTTTCGAATGTAGTCTAATGCATCGGTACCACCAAATGTGCTTATGATCAAATCAGTCACGTCAAAAGTTCTTGAATGTATACTACCCCACCATGCACTTAGTAATTGAGAACGTTCAATAATTAAACAATTAAACTGAAGATAAAACTTAGGGAATCATTTTGATCACATTTCATATGAAACCCCTTACCGCCCTATCGTATACAAATAATAAATCTTCAAAGTAGATTGGCCCTGTTTTGTTGATCTAAATCACCCTATAGTTGAAGAACAGATCATTAAAACTTCTTCCTTAAAATTTCGTCAATTAACCAAAATAATAGTGCGCCTATTATTGTTACTGCAACAAGTAAGGAACCCTCAAGCAAGTAAGAAATCACTAATCCAGCTATTAAACCAAAAATACTATGAATAACTAATGCCACTATAGTTCTTTGTTTTCCGTTTAGATTTATTGTTAGATAATCAGATAAAAAAGATACAGGTACCCCTATAAGAAGTACAAATGGAAAAGAACCTATAAAAAGAAGTCCAATAGCTAAGAAACTTGTGCCTTCTGTTATCGCAAAGTGAAAAGTAAGAAATATTCCAATTAATAAACTAGTTAAAACAAGCCTTAGAAATTTCCTTAATAATATCAAAATACTCCCCCTTACTCTCCTTTTTATGGCCCGCTCAAAAACAAATTATTATGCAATCGCTATCGATCTAATAACTTTTGGTACATCCCATCCAGATTGATTGAGGTTCGTTACTGCATTATCTACAGGTTATCTACTTGAAGGTCTTCTCCAGAAACAACGAAATATGGTTCAATTATCTCATTCCAAATATTACTTTATTAATCAAAAATATTCAAACTGAGGACTTAGACATTTTAAATCTTGATGTGTGGAATATAGTCCCCTCTTGTTCTTTGACCTCTTCCTTCTTTTATAATCCTTTCAATCTTGCCTCAGTCATCTCGCGTTTCCGTTTCTCCAAGGATCATGTTTGCACTTTCACATTATGTTGACCAATTGTCATCTTCATTCTACACATATCGCATACTGCTCTTTTTCAGCTCTTTCGTACTATATAATAGCTGGTAGTCTGCAATACCCGAGATTCTGGACAGACGGGAAGCAAACGCTTCACATTCTGTAGTTGTTTTCATGTGTATCATGCAGTAGAGATTGTACGGAAAATCCGGCAGCATGGGTCGGTGATAGGCATGAGTGACTTCCGGCTGCTCAGCCAGCCATTCTCCAAGTTCATTCAGGCGAGATTCCGGTACGCGCCAAACGATCATCGGATTGGCAGTGATTCCCATTTTCCGATGCCTCATCACCATCCCGATTCGACGGATCAATCCGGATGCTTTCATTCGGTCGATATGCTGAAATAATTCTTCTTGTTCGATCCCTAACTGGTTTGCGATCCATTGATAAGGCTGTGGGACCAGCGGCCATTCATCCTGGAGCAGACGAAGGATCGAGCGCTCTAACTCAGTCAATGGGAAACTGGATGCTGATTGTCGGGATGTCATGGACGAAGTTGATTGGTGGGGAGTCATGGACATGGATCTATCGCTCCTTGTGAACTTGAAACTGGACGTTAATCTTGTATCGTTTTTTAGCCGGAAGTGTATGAACCTCATATTGCGTAGTGAGTTCGATTTCCTGGCTTAATCGCTGGATTTCCTTCTGATCGGCAGCTATTAGGGTAAACCAAATATTGTAGGGATGGTTGCGTACATAATTATGGGTAACCGCTTCATAGTGGTTAATGATCTCACCTACAGCAGGTACATCTTCCTGTGCCACTTTCATTGCACACAAGGTGCTTGCATAGCCGAGTGTTTTAGAATCCAGTATCGCGCCGAATCGCCTGATCCATCCTTCCGACTGCAAGGTTTGCAACCGGCTCAGACATTCCTGTTCCGTCATCCCGACCTCTTCCGCAATACGTGCATAGGGTCTGTCACAGACGGGGAAATCACCCTGCATGCGTTGCAACAGTGCTCGATCCATTTCACTTAGCATCGTATCCTCCATCCCGACCGTGGTAGACACACCAGGGTTCCTCTGCCATAAAGTCTCCGTCATGATAATAATGGGCACGAGCACGACAACCGCCGCAGATCTTCTGATATTCGCAACGCCCGCACCCTCCTCCATATTCCATCGTACGGAGCTTGTGGAACAGTTCACTTTCCTTCCAAATCTGATCAAAAGGCTCATGGCGTACATTTCCTGCAGAGACGTTCAAGTAAGCGCAGGCCTGTACGTTACCTGTTGGACTGATGATGCAGTAACTGGTACCGGCAAGACACCCCTTCGTATAGCGAACACGAATGCCCTTTTGCCTGGCTACACGCATAAACTGCGGCGCACAGGTCGGTTTCAGTTCAATATCCAGTTCCAGCTGCTTGTCCATAATGTCGTGAAGCAATTGTTCATAGGCGTGCGCTCTCAGGGACTCTTCTTCGAGATGAACGGCTCGTCCAGTTGGAACCAGGAAGAAGATATGGTGACCTCTTGCCCCGTATTCAACTGCCAAATCTGAGAGTCCGGTTACTTCATGTTGATTCCAGTCCATAACGGTCGTATGTATTTGAAAAGGCAGGTTTGCAGCACGACAAGCCTCCATGCCTGCTACCGCTTCCTCATATGCATGATGGTAACGGCGAAATCGATTATGCTTCACCGGGTCCAGGCTGTCCAGACTAATGCCCATCGCCATCGCTCCCGCTTCCTTCAACTCCCTGGCCAATGATTCAGTCAGCAGCGTACCGTTCGTGCCAAATACCGGGCGAAGTCCGGCCTCAGATGCATAAGCAACCAGTTCGACAATATCCGGTCGCATCAATGGTTCACCACCGCTGAAGATCATGATCTTGAATCCCGCGCTTGCAATTTCATCGAGCAGTTTTTTGGCCTCTTGGGTATCCAGTTCCTCGTCTTGTCTCACGCCTGCCTCCCGGTAGCAGTGATCACAGAACATGTTGCACTGATTGGTAGTATTCCAGGATACAATCATGCCTCTTCCACCTTTCTAAACGTCTCGGCGACCGCAGGTGGATGGGCGTCCAGACGCAGGCTGATTTCTTCCTCCGTTAAATAACAAGCCGGATCGGAAGACCAGAAACGACCGGAAACTGCTTCAGCTCTCGCTCTAAAGTTGCCATTGCAAACATCCAACCAGTTGCAGCTGGCACATCTGCCCTCCAATAAAGGCTTGCGGTCTCGCAGTCCATTTAGAATGGGATGATCGGTCTGTGTCCATATCTCAGAGAATGGCTGATTCCGAATGTTGCCGAGCCGATGATTGCGCGTAAACTGATCAGGATGTACATTTCCGTGCCAATCGACCTCTCCGATCGCTATACCAGTCCGGTTGCCTCCGCTCAAACGCATGCGACCCAGAACTTGTTCCGCCATCGCCGGGTTTCGTTCTCTCAGCTTGAGGTACAAATAAATATTGTCGGCATGGTTGTCCACTGTCAGAATCTCCTGCTGCATGCCGCGAGCGTGAGCTTCCATCGTCCGTTTCATAATCGTATCTAATGCTTGCCGTGTCTCATTGGCTGTCAGATCCAGAGATTGAATCGCCTGACCCCGACCGCTATACACGAGGTGATAAAAACAGGCACGCGGGATTTTTTCTTCTTTCAGCAAGTCGAACATATCATCAAGCTGATGAAGATTTTCCTGGTGAAGAGTTAATCTCAGTCCTACTTTCTGCCCGACATCCAGACAATGACGAATCCCCTTAAGCGCACGATCAAAAGCGCCTTTTTGCCGCCGGAACCGATCATGCGTGTCTTGCAGACCATCCAGGCTGATGCCGACATAACTGATTCCGATTTGCTTCATTTGTCTCGCCGTATTCGCTGTAATGAGGGTGCCATTGGTGGAAATGGTGACTCGAATACCACGCGAAATCGCATAGGCCGCCAGCTCCAGCAAATCGGGCCGCATGAAAGGTTCACCGCCAGAGATGAGCAGAACGGGCACCCGAAAAGAGGCCAGATCATCAATAAATGCCTTGGCTTCCGAGGTATCCAGTTCATTCACGGGCTTCACACAACCGGATTCTGAATAACAGTGCAAACAATGGAGATTGCATGCCTGCGTACTGTTCCAAACCACAACCGGTCCCCTGTCGCCACCCGTACCGTGACGAGCCTGGCTGGCTCCGTGCTGATATCTCAGTGAATCTCCATAGCTTTGGTGTGCACATAACAATCCTGAAATACTAATCATCTTCATTCACCTTCCTATGCTCCCTATTATAGCCAGCAATGAACAATCAGAATGGATCATTTATGTGACGTTCCAGTGGATGGTCATGTGCGCCTTTTCACGTTACACACGTTTATCTTCATACAGAAAGGCGATCCCTCTAACAAGGATCGCCTGAATTCGGATAGTGAATATTTGTAAGTCACGCTCTTTCGTGTCATGTCGATCTTTCGGCTTGAGCATGGTTAGCGCTACCTGTTTCGTTGTCTGTTTCGTTGCCTGTTTCGTTGCCTGTGAACACACATCTCAAGCATGAAATTTGATGCGTTGTAGTCTGAGGGCGTTAAGTACGACAGAAACCGAGCTGAACGCCATCGCCGCTCCAGCCAGCCAAGGGGCCAGCAGTCCGACAGCCGCCACAGGAATGCCAAGTGAGTTGTAGGCCAATGCCCAGAATAAATTCTGCTTGATGTTGCGCATTGTTTTCCGGCTCAGCCAAATGGCATCTGCAATACGGTTCAGATCGCCATGCATCAACGTTAGATCGGCGGCTTCCATCGCAACGTCAGTACCGGTTCCAATGGCCATCCCAATATCTGCTGTAGCGAGAGCGGGTGCATCATTAATACCATCTCCGACCATGGCAACCTTCTTGCCTTGCGCCTGCAATTTCTTGATCTCCTCAGCCTTTCCTTCCGGCAGCACTTCGGCAAGCACATTTTCAATCCCGACTTGTCTGGCAATGGCCCGGGCGGTTCGTTCATTATCTCCGGTCATCATATATACCTGAATGCCCAGCTCCTTCAAACGGGCAATAGCACCGGCAGAGGTTTCCTTAACGGTATCGGCCACTGCCACCATTCCGGCATATCTACCGTCAACCGCGACGAGCATCACGGTTTTACCCGACTGCTCCATTCTCTCCATGTCTGGGAGGGCTTTCTCGAACGAGATATCTTGCTGTGCCAGTAGCTTGCGTGTCCCGATCCATACTTCTTTGCCCTCCACGACTGCACGAATCCCGAACCCGGGCATCGCTTCAAATTGGGATGAAGAAGGCAATTCAATACCTTTCTCTTTCACACCGCTGACTATCGCCTCCGCAAGCGGGTGCTCGGAATGACGTTCTGCTGCACCTACAAGCTGTAAAAAGGCGGTCTCGTCCTCTTGATCGACCACGATGTCCGTCAGCGATGGTTTTCCATTCGTAATCGTTCCGGTTTTATCGAGTACAATCGTCTGAATATGCTGGGTCGTTTCCAGATGTTCCCCGCCTTTGAACAGAATACCGTTCTCGGCTGCGCGTCCAGAACCCGCCATAATGGAGGTAGGTGTAGCCAGACCGAGCGCACAAGGACAGGCAATGACGAGCACAGCAATGGCTTTTTCCAGCGCACCTGCTAGATGACCTTGATCTACAAAGAACAACCATATGAAAAAGGTGATCAACGAAATCGCTACGACGATCGGCACGAAAATGCCGGAGATTCGGTCTGCGATCCGCTGGATCGGCGCTTTCGATCCCTGCGCTTCTTCCACTACCCGAATAATGTGGGCGAGTGCTGTCTCTTTGCCTATCTTTGTTGCTTCCATCATAAAGGAACCATGCTGATTAATCGTAGCACCAATGACGAAGTCGCCGGATTGTTTCTCTACAGGGATACTCTCGCCGGTCAGCATGGATTCATCAATGGATGAATGGCCCTCTCTGACAATGCCATCCACTGGAATCTTCTCACCCGGTCTGACCATCACCTGATCACCCACTACCACCTGATCCACGGCTACTTGAATTTCCGTTCCTTCACGGATCACGGTTGCGGTCTTGGCCTGTAAGCCCATTAAGGACTGAATCGCCTTCGATGTCCGTCCTTTGGCCAGCGCTTCAAATAGCTTCCCCAGAATAATGAGAGTGATCAAGATGGCACTGGTCTCAAAATACAGTTCCGGATTGTGGGAATGGTCTTGATTCAACCAGCGCACGCTTACATAGACACTGTAAAAGTAGGCCGCTGACGTTCCCAGCGCCACGAGTACGTCCATATTGGCGCTTTTGTTTTTTAACGCCTTGTACGCCCCGATATAAAAAGGTCCACCGACCCAAAACTGTACAGGCGTAGCCAACAACAGCTGAAACCAGGGATTCATGAGAATGTCTGGCGCCCAGATAAAGGATGTCCAGCTAAAATGTCCAACCATCGCCCACAGCAAGGGAAAAGAAAGGATGGCAGACACAATCAGCTTCTGCTGCTGCCGCTTGATCTCTGCTTGACGATGATCCTGACTCGGATTCTCCTCATCCTGTGTTACCGCCTCATAACCGAGTTGCTGAATTTTTGCGATCATTTCCTCCTGCGATACCTGCGTCGCCGAATAGGTAACATGCGCCGTTTCCATCGCAAAATTCACAGTGGCCTCACTGACCCCCGGAAGCTTGCCCAGTCCTTTCTCAATCCGGTTGGCGCAGGCTGCACAAGTCATGCCGGAAATACGGAAATCTGCGCGCTCCTTGACCGTATCATAGCCTAACTGTTTAATTTTATCTTCAATTTGCTGCCCGTCCACTCGGGAAGGTTCATAGGCGACGGACGCCTTCTCCATCGCAAAATTGACGTGGGCCTGTTGCACACCTTCCAAACGCGATAACCCTTTTTCAATCCGATTGGCGCAAGCCGCGCAGGTCATTCCCTTGATTTGCATCTGCATCTGTTTCAATGGTTGTTCATTCACGGTGACACCCCGCTTTCTGACTCTCATCATCCTCATAATGGAATCTTCTCATCTATTTTATACCCACTGGGGGTATGTTGAATTCAAAAAAATATATGGCTCAACCGCCGTCAACCGAAATCAAGCCATACCTTTGGAGCAAAGATCAAGGCTCCAAATCAGGTTCAAACCTTATTGTACATCATAGCCTTGATCTTCGATCGCTTCCTTAATCTCTTCCACACTGGTCTTGGCCTCATCATAACGAACGTCTACCTTTTTGGAGGCAAGATCGACTTTTCCTTCTGCATCCAGCTTCATCAACGCTTTTTCAATAGCTGCTACACAGTGATTACAAGACATGCCTTCCACCTGCAAAGTTAGTTCTTTCATTCTCTTCACTCCTTTTATTTCATTAGTTTGTTGACCGTGACGATCAATTCATCCAGTACCTCATGCTCGCCAGCTTCAATCCGTTCAATGACACAGCTTTTCATATGGGCTTCCAGCAGCAGCTTGCCTACACTATTCAGGGCCGACTGCACGGCGGCAATCTGATTCAGTACATCATCGCAATACGTATCCTTTTCGATCATGGCTTTTACACCGCGAATCTGTCCTTCAATCCGATTCAGACGAGACTGCATATTCTTTTTTACCTGTTCCGAATGATGACTCTTTCTTTCCTTGCCTTCTCCCGGATCAGAATGACAGGCATGCCCTCCCGTCACAGACGGATTGTTTGTTGTCGTTTCATTCATTCTCATACCTCCTGTAGGTATCTGTCTTACTTATCATAATATACCCTAATGGGGTATGTCAAATGTGATGAATCCATTTCTTTCAAAGATTTTCAGGGATGTTTAGAATCGCTTGCAGACTTTAACTTGTACATGATGTACATTCGATAGAGTCCATAGACCAGTATCAGGAATCCCAGGTAGATCACGATGGCCAGCAATGCGCTTGAAAGTGAGCTTGTCAGCTTCTCGCCAACAAACGCAAATACGAGCATGACCGGAATCTTCCCGAGAAAGGTAGCGAGTAAAAAGACGACCCACGATATGTTTCGATATGCGGCGAATATATGGATGAGCTGGGCTGGAATAAACGGAATCAACCGGAATACGAGAATGGCCATAAATGCATGTTGATCCACCAGTTGGGTAAAGGCCTGCCACTTTCGACTGTTCCATTGGATCGGTTTCTGTTGCGATGGTCTGGATAGGGTCATCAGCACTACCATAAACATGATCATGCCCGCCAGTGTAGACGAGACAACACTCAATAAGCCGCCAATCCAAAAACCGTACTTCACACCTACTGCTCCAGCAAACACCCCATAAGGCACGACGGGAACCAATCCAAATAAAATGCCCACGAGCAAAATAATCGGGATATCGGTGAGCCGGTCTTCTTGCAGCCAGTCCATTAATGGCTCTCTGAAGCTTATAACAAGTACAGCCATTAGCAAATAGCCTGCTAACAGACCAAGGGAAGGTTTACGTATCAATCCGTTCGATTCCTTTCTGTGACCATCTATCAAATAGGAGATTGGTCAATCATGAAGATATTCAGCCGTTCCTTGATCCAGAATTTGTTTCCAGGAGGATCCGCGATCTGTTGTCTTGTACATATTCATGTTATACGTGGCGATTACCAGATGATCGGTTTGCTCGGGATGTTGGGCCAGATACTGAACCGCATCCTGTTTCTGAAGAGGGAGTGACATCCTGAATACCTCATTCATTTGATCATCGAACTGAACCAGTTCAGGACCTTCTCTTGTGTATATACCTGCCAGCAACGTACCATTGGATGCAAACTCTATTGCCGTGACTTGTTCCTTCAGTAAAGGTGAAAAGTCATTTCCGTAGTTGCTGGATATATACAGGCCTTCTCGCGTAGCAACCGCGACGATCCTTTCATCGGTAGGATGTACAGTTAAGGATTGAACGTCACTTGTCAAACCTGACAGGTTACTGGCGACCCAGGTCTGCCCCTGATCCAGGCTATACATGAGTCCGGACTGATTCATTTGTTGATTTGGAAACGGGTTCATCACATAGATTGTATGGCTTTCGTATCCGGCATCCATGATATGAAAATCCATTTCCCCATACAAGGTGATCCGTTCCAGTTCCCCATTGTCGTAAGACCCCTTCACAATCCCTATAGGGTCCTCCAAGGTAGAATCGACAGCAGGATGTCCACTGCTGTAAAATCCGTTATTCACACCTGAGAATCCCATGTAATCATGGCGATCCCCTTGTCCGACAAACCAATCTTCATCCCTGTACATCCGAATGCCATCGTGTGTAGCTACAATCAACTGGTCTCCATCAGGTGCATAACTCATTCCATGATAATGCTGGATAACCATCGATTCTTTCTTGTCAGGATAAAAAGTAAGGATCGCACTGATGACGACAATCAAGATCAACAGGTAGATCAACCCGTTCAACGATTTTATGTACGTGCGATGTTTCAATTTTACTACCCATGCGATCAACAATAAGCAGATAAAGAATATCAATAGCATCCAATCCCAGGCAAATCCCATGCCTTGTTCTTCTTCTCCATTGTGAACATGAACATTTGTCGCAGTCGCAATAAACAAAATTAGAACAACTGCGATCTTACCCACGTTATACATCTTTACTCTCTCCCTTCATAAATGGCAGACAAGTTCTGTATGCAAATCATCCATGAAACGCATCCTCGTGTCAAGTTCATCCTATTCCATTCGCATATGGGTCTGAAGATGGGACTGAGGAATCCGAAAACAGAAAAAAGAGCAGAATCAACTGCTCTCCCAAGACCCTTCGTTCGTACTTTTTATACGTTTTTTTGAAATCCATTTTGACAGGATAATGAGGACAATCATGCTGACAGCCAGCCACCATAAGCGGGTTTCGTATTCCGCTATATTCATGAGGTCATGTCCGAGTATGACATACAGCAGGGTGCCAGGTATTTGACCAATTCCCGTCGCAATCAGAAATGATCGAAACCGGATGTTGCTGATACCTGCCAGAAGACTGATCACATCAAATGACACGATCGGCACCAACCTTGCGATCAAGATGATGGCAAACCCGTTTCGACCACTAATCTCGTCAATTCTGCCAAGCCTGCTGTATTTGTCCATCAGTTTCCGGGTATAGCCATAGCCAAGTTTCCGGGCAAGCCAGAAGTTGAGCAGTGCACCTGCCATTCCGCCTACCCACGAAATCACAAAGCCCCAAAAGATGCCAAAAACCATTCCGTTTGCTGCCGTGATGACGAAACCAGGAAGTGGCGCTGCAACCGCTTGTAAGATCATGAATCCGATACTCATCACAGGCGCAATCCAGCCAAATGATCGGAGCAGTTCCACCAGTTTATAGATGGAGTCTCTGGAAAACAGAGCGAATAGACGATGGACCTGTTCGGCATACATCCCATAGCCTAAGCCGATTAACAGGCATATGAACAAGATCAGGAAAAGCAAATACTTGTTGATAGGTCGATGCTTCATCAGTCAGGCTCCCTCAATATCCGTCTGGCCTCCAGCATGCGCTGCAATCCGGTGAAGGTCTCTACCACCAGAAACAGACCTGTGGACCAGAGCAGCAGGCCAGGCAGCAGAATCATCAGTGTGAAAAGCAGGAAACCTTCCGTCCGTTCCGCGACCCCCGCCTGATAATAAAAGGACTTCATGCCCTTCTTCTCCGTCAACGCCCCTACCGTCAAAAAAATGGTCATCGAAAATACAATGGAGGCTGTCAGTAGGAGCAGCAGCAATTGCGCATCTGGGTATTTCACTGCCAGACCGATGATGACGGACAGCTCCACCAGCCGGTCAAAGGTAATGTCCAGCAACGTTCCCCACGGGCTGGTCTGTTTCTTCAAACGGGCCATCGAGCCATCCACGGCATCAAGAAATCCAGAGAACCAGAGCACGGCAACTGCGATAATCGGCAGATCGGCATAAATCCAGTAGCCAACGGAGACCCCAATGACAAATGCAATCCACGTGACCTGATTCGGGGTCAGTCCCCATTTCAGCAGCAGCCGTGCCGTATGACCGATCACGGGCTGCACATATTTTCTTGCATGGGTATCCAGCATGGTACGTCCCTTCCTTCCGCGTTCCCTCAATTCGTTATACGTGTGCTATCCCTGAATCGAGCCCTGAATCGAGGATGCGATCAGGTGAAGCTCACTCACGTCAAGCGAGATGCCGACCTGATCTCCCGCCTCATATCGGCTGTCTGCATCCATTCGCTGCAAGATGTGCAAGGTCTTGCCCTGGCAATGCACCGCTAGCTCATAAAATCCTTGCCGAAGCCTGGTCGATTGAACTTCACCGTGCAGGACCGCTTCACCGGGATCTCTGGAAATACGCATCTGCTCCGGCCGAATGACCAATGTGACGCTGCCCGGTGGTTGTTCCGGTATTAATGACAGATCAAGCCGGAAAGATTCCGATTCAAACACGCCTTGCTTCAATTCGCCATTGAACACATTGCGTGCTCCGATAAAACGGGCCACTTCCGGACTGTAAGGTTTCATGTATACGTCCATGGGAGAACCGATCTGCAATACCTTGCCCTCCTGCATAACAGCGATCCGATCGGCAAGCTCAAAGGCTTCCTCCCGATCATGGGTCACCAGCAGCATCGTAATCTGATATTGCTGATGAATATCTCGAACAAGCTGTCTCATTTCAGCACGGATGCCAGGGTCGAGAGCACTGAAGGGCTCGTCCAGCAGCAGCAGCTTCGGTTTGGTGACAATTGCTCGGGCGAGTGCCACACGTTGTTGCTGCCCGCCGCTCAGCTCATTCGGATAACGGTCATCAAATCCGGCAAGTCCAACCGCGCCCAGCACTTCCTGTGCGGCCTGTTTACGATTTTTCTTCGACCAGCCCTGCATTTTCAGCCCGAAGGCGATATTGTCGATGACAGGCATGTGCGGAAAAAGCAGAGGCTGTTGAAATACCATGCCGAATCCCCTTTTTTCTGCTGGCAGATCCGTAATGGTTTCATCTCCTAAACGTATGACACCCTCGTCGGTCTGCAATAGTCCTGCGATACATTTCAGCAAGGTCGTTTTCCCGCAGCCTGAAGGACCAAGGATGGCAAAACTTTCTCCCTTCGTAATATGAAAATGTACGGGACCGATCGAGAATCCGCTCTCTCTTTTCCCCTGCTGATATTGTTTTTTCAAACCATCTAGCATCAAATCGGCCAACGGTTACGCCTCCTTTCCCCTTCCGTTCTGTGATTCATATGGATTTGGCACGCGATCGTTTGCGGTAATATGCATTCAGGATCATATCCAGTCCCCACAAGGCCCCGGCAGCCAGTCCTGCGAATACGAGCGTATACGCTGCTGCAATGGTCGGATCTCCGCCACTGGCGAACGGGAACAGCAAAATGGGAATCGTGACCACTTGTCCGCCTCCAACGAGAAAGGTAATCAGGTACTGGCTGAGCGAGACCAACATACTGAGACCGGAACCGGCTATGATCCCCGGTAAAATATGAGGCAGCACGATCCAACGAAAACGCTGGAATCTGCCCGCGCCCAGCATCCGACCCTGTTCTTCCCATTCAAATCCAAGGGTTCCGAAGCTGATCATCAAGGCTCGAATCATATAGGGGAGCGATGGGGACAAATGTGCCAACACAACACCAAACACCGATTCTGTCAAACCGAGTCGAATAAAGGTCAAATGCATACCCATCACCGAAACAAACGCTGGAATGATAATGGGTGCATACAGGACGGCCTCTATCCATCGTTTCCCCTTGAACTGATAGCGCGACAAGGCGTCCGCAGCTGGTATGGCCAGTATGAGGTTAATCAGCGTGACGATCATCGCAATCCCGATACTGGTGATAATGGCTTCGCCCGTGCCAGAACTGGATGAAAACATATATGTCCACGCTCTCAAGCTCCAGCTATCAGGAATCAGCTGCGGCCAAGGCATGCGCAGAGAGAATGCGCCCAGAAACAGCGGGACAAGGGGCAGGGTGACGAGAATCAGGATCAACATCGTGATCCCAACATGCATGCGATGCATCCATTTGCTCATGACCATCCCCTCCCGCCTGCGGTCAGCCATCTTCTGCCTAACCGGTAAGCGAGCAAGCCCATCATGGCGGTGATCACCACGAGCAAGATCCCCACGGCCATCGCTTCAGGTCTTTGTGACAAATCCCCTGCATACCATTCATAGGCGAGCACAGGCAGTTGTTTCGGGTAAGTCACCCCAAGCAGATAAGGGACTTCAAAGGCTGAAAAGGTAAAGGCAAACACGATAAATGATGCCGCAAACCAGGCCGGCAAAAGCAATGGCAGCACGATTTCCTTCACAAACTGAAAACTGCTTGCTCCAAATACCCGAGCCGCTTCATGCCAGGCATCATGAATACGCAGCAGTACCGGGTACAGCACCAGCGAGATGAAAGGTGCTTCCTTCCACGTATACGTAAGCACGACCCCGATGCCGAATGGATCATTGACCAGAATCGGAAACTCGGTCATTTGATCGATCCAACCGAAATGATAGGCCAATCGTGCGATCCATCCACTCTGACTGCAAAGCAGCACGATGAGATAAGCCCCAGCCAAATGGGGCACAACGAACGGAAGCTGAAACCATCTTCGCCAAAACGGCACCCATTTCATCTGCTTGGATTTACTCAGCAAAAACAGGCAAATGGACATCATCAGCCCGAGGAGAGCCGCAAACAGGGTAGCGAGCAACGATACCCGCAAGCTAAGCCAAAAGGACAGCCAAAAATCGGCTGCACTCAAAATATGGGAATAGGCGGAAAAGGAAAAAGCGGATTGACCCGCGACCGGGAAATATCCCAGGCTCTGAATCAATCCTTCTGTAATCCCGCCGAAAAACAGCACCACAATGACGATGAGTGCCGGCAGAGTCATCCATAGCGGTTTATGGCTTCGCCACATGCTCATTCCAGCTTTCTTCTATTATACTCACATAGTCTGATCGAATCTCCGGCAGGCGATGCGAGGCCAGTTCTTCAGCAGACAGCGTAGCGGGTCCGCGATCAATCTCAGCGAGTCTGTTTGCATCTTCTTCCGACAGTTTGGCCGGGTCAATGGCCATGTCCTCTCCCCAGTGCTTGGGATCAAACTTAGCAATTTGTGCGGCTGGAGACAGCAATTCATTGATAACGACCATCGCGCCCGCCGGCTCGGAGGCATTGAACGGAATGCCCAGGTAATGCGTGTTGGAAAGGGTGCCGCTGTCCAGCACGAAGGTACGTGTCGTTTCCGGGAACGTTCCCTTTTCAATCAGGTTCGATGCCCGGGAAGGATCATAGCCCATGCTCATCCATACTTCGCCATTGGCAAACATCTGATCCAGCTTGGCCAGACTTTCCGGATATGTCTTGCCCTCCCGCCATAAATAGGGTTCGATCTCATTCAGATAATTCCATGTTGGCTCCAACATCGCTTGCAATTCCGCTTCCGTCAAATCAGCCATATAGGGCTCGTGACCGCCTGTGGTTTCCATCATTACGTGCCGGACAAATGCACTGCCGTTGAAATCTGGCGGAGCGGGATACGTAAATGCACCCGGATTCGCCTTCACCCATTCCTTCAATGCTTCCATGGATGTCGGTGGATCGGCCACCTTGGCTTCATCATAAATGAAAACAAATTGTGCTTTTCCCCAAGGTGCTTCCATTCCTTCTGTCTCCAGGCCAAAATCGTTGGCAATATCCGGTGCATCCAGGTCGACATATTGATTGGCGTTAGGCAGCTTGGATACAAAAGAGCCAAATAAAAGATCGTTCTCCTTGGCTGTCTTGAAATTCTCGCCGTTGATCCACATAATGTCGATGGAGCCATCCTTTTTGGAGGCCTGTTTCTCTGCCAGCAATTGATTAATGATGTCTTTCGTATCATTCATCGGAACTCGCTTCAGCTTCACATTGGCTTGTTCCTTCACACGCGGAGCGACCCATTCATCGATATACGTGTTGATAGAGTCACTGCCACCCCACATATACAGATGAACGGTTTGTCCCTCTGCCTCCTCCGCAATTTGGTTCCATTCCGCGTTCAGCACATCCAGCTTATTCGCTTCGCCATTGTCCTCATTTGAACTTGAACAGGCAGACAACACGATTGCGGCCAGCAGGATCATCATCAGTCCCGCTGCAACAGATTGACGTTTCATCCATCCCTCTCCTCTTCTCTTCATCTAATTTCTATGTTATATCATATCTTTCACTTTAGCGCGAATCACGTATTTTCTCTGTAAGCTGGCTTACAAAATCGCCAATTTCATGCATGAGCCAGGCAGGCTATTACGTATGTATGAGCTGAATGCAATAAAAAGGGGAATCAATGTGATGAATACTGATCATGATGTGCAACGCATTCAACAGCTGATCCAAACATTTCTGGATGATCAAGAGACAGATGGATCGTGGCGGTACGGGTTTGAAATCGGTGTACACGCCGACGCCTACACGATCATGATGCTTCGCTCACTGCAAATTCGCGATGAAGCCTGGATTCAGGAGCTTGCTCAACGTATTCGAGCCAAGCAGACACCACACGGTACCTGGAACGTATACCCGGACGAGCAGGAGGGCAATTTGGATGCCACGGTAGAAGCTTATTTCGCCCTTCGTTATGCTGGCTATGTCAGTGCCGACGATTCTGGTTTGAAAAAGGCAAGAGCCTTTATCCACGAACAGGGCGGACTTGGACGACTCAACAGCCTGATGACCAAGGTCATGCTCGCTTGCTGTGGTTCATATCACTGGCCGACCTCCTTCCCGCTTCCGGTTGAAGTCATGCTCCTGCCTCCTGGTTCCCCTGCCCATCTCGATGATTTCTCCGGTTATGCGCGCGTTCACCTGGTTCCTGTCATGATTCTTGCTGACAAGCGATTCAAGCTTGTTCACTCGCATACACCCGATCTAACTGAATGGACTCGGACTCCATCTGTCGACAGTCAGAGAGAACGCTCAGCAAGTGCCATCTGGCAAGCGCTACTCTCCTATACTACCCCACTTCGACACTGGCCGAAACCGTTGCATCAGCGAGCCTTGCAAAAGGCAGAGCAGTATATGCTGGACCGCATTGAACCGGATGGCACGCTGTATAGCTATGCCAGTGCCACCTTTTTGATGATCTTTGCGCTGACGTCACTCGGATATCCATCACGGCATCCGGTCATCCAGCGAGCGATTCAGGGGATTCGTTCGCTGCGGTATCCGACAAATGGATCGGTCCATGTCCAGAATTCTACCTCTACCGTATGGAATACCGCCTTGATCAGTGATGTGATGCAAAAATCCGGTGTGCCATCTTCCCATCCCGCTATCCGGCAAGCCGGGCATTATCTGCTTCAGAGACAGCAGACGAAGCTTGCGGACTGGAGTGCAAAAGTGGAACATCCCGTCGCCGGAGGTTGGGGGTTCTCCGATATCAACACCTTGAATCCTGATGTAGATGATACGACAGCAGCGTTGAGAGCCATATCCCGTCTGCGTCCTGATAACCCTTCCATCCGTACCGCTTATGCTCGCGGTGTACAGTGGGTGTTGTCTATGCAGAACAGCGATGGAGGCTGGCCCGCATTTGAACGAAATACGAATCACCCCCTGCTTCCGCTGCTGCCGATCCCCGGTTCCCACTATGCTGCAACCGATCCGTCCACGGCCGACTTAACGGGACGAACGTTGGCATTCCTCGGAGATGAAGGGCTGGCCAAACTGCATCGGCATGAAGTACAGAAAGCGGTTCGCTGGTTGTATCGGGATCAGGAAAAAGAAGGTTGCTGGTTTGGCCGATGGGGTATTAGTTATATTTATGGCACCTGGTGTGCAGTCCGGGGATTGCTAGCAGTTGGTGAAGCTGCCTCACACGAACCCATCCGGCGCAGTCTGGATTGGCTCATGCATATCCAGCTCCCTGACGGAGGCTGGGGTGAATCCTGTCGCAGCGATCTGCAACAGCAGTATGTACCTCTGACGAAGGCGACCATGACCCAGACAGCCTGGGCGATGGATGCCTTAATCGCGGCTTGTGACAAACCGACGGAGGAAATTGAGCGTGGCAAGCGCTACCTGGTCCGTCATCTAGATGAACTGCATCGAGAGACATATCCAACAGGAGCAGGACTACCCGGCACTTTCTACATTCGATATCACGCCTATCCACCTCTATGGACATTGCAGGCGCTGAGTCATTACAAGCAAAAATACGGGTCAGACTAACTCGCATTACAAGATACCTGTGAAATTCATGATTTCATTCAAACGGGCCGACAGGATCGCCAATTGATCTGTGATCAACAAGTATCCGATCACGATCAGAATCGCACCACCTGCCTTCATCATGATACGGGTATAGCGATGGAGTCGTTTCATCGATGTGAAGAAATAGGCAAAGAGGAAAAATGGCACTGAAAAGCCAAGCACATAAACGAGCATATAAATCATCCCGTTAGCCGGATCGACCGCAGCCATTCCGATAATCGTGCCTAGCATCGGGCCAATACAGGGCGTCCATCCGGCTGCGAATCCAAGTCCGAGCAGAAACGAACCGAGGTAACTGCCAGCTGGTCGTGAAGACGACATGGACCTGTGATCTTGCACGAACCATTTCCATTGCAGCACGCCAATCAACATCAGTCCCATGAAAATGAACAGCATGCCGCTTCCAATCCGTATCCATTCCCGGTAAGTGATGAACCAACTCCCAACCAGTGTAGCAGAGAAACCGAGCATGAAATAAATGAGTGAAATGCCCGCGACGAATACAGCCGTATGTGTCATGATTTGCATCCGAACCCGTACGGACTTCTGTTTGTCTGTCATATCCTGATAGGACAGGCCTGTCAGTCTAGACAAGTAAGCGGGATACAAGGGCAGTGTGCACGGAGAGAGAAAGGACACGAGCCCTGCTGCAAATGCAACACCTAACTGCACACTCATTCCAGATTGCCCTCTTGATGATGCGACTGTTCTTCGATCAACTCGTCCAATGCGAGACGCAAGAGCTTCTCCCCCTCTTCTCCTCCAGCTCCTATTTTCTTGTAGGCTATCCTTCCCTGATGATCCAGCATGATGACCGTAGGGGTACTGAGAACTCTAAAATCTTGAGTCACTTCACCTTCCTCATCCAAATATACGGGGAAGGTATACTGATTCTCGTCTATATAGGACTGGACGGTATCCCGGTTATCCAAATGAGTCAGATTAATCGCTGCAACGGCTATTTTGTCCTCATAATCCTTCACAATTTCATTAAAACCGGGCATTTCTTCTCGGCAGTAGTGACACCAGGTGGCCCAAAAATTGATGAACATCGGCTTGTTGACCTGCTGGCTGTCTATACCGTCATCCGATAACCCTTCCAGTTGAAAAGGCGGAACATGGGCTCGTTTCTCTATGGGGATGACAATCGAATCGGGCAGGTTTGCGGCTTGTTCCGGTGATCCGTTGGAAGGCCGGGATTCAGCCGCATGGTTAGCTCCACATGCAGACAGCAGCATCGTCATGAGCAGGACAAGCAGACCTCCTGTTTTTTTATAGGAAACAGTTGCAGGAAGCGAACATTTCATTTCGTGACAACCTCCTCTTTCTTTATTGAAGCCTCGTTCCAGATATGCGGGAAGAACTCGATGCAAATGATGCCAGCCAAAAGTAATGCCATCGTAATGGGGCCATTCGGATAGACATGGGTTTGAAACGTAAATGCGGATGCGCCAATCAGGATGACCCCCGCCCGGTTTACACCTTTCAGATATAAGGCGATCGCCGCAAATAATACAGCGGCCACCCAGGACCAGACGGCTAGCGTGATCAACAACTCTCCCCCTGGCATATCCAGATTGAACAGGGAAAGAAACAACTCGTACATTCGATCATATGCCGGATCATCCACGGTTATAGCGGCATCACGCATGTATTTGATTAGAATACCCGTGGAGATCCCTGCAAGGGTGTCAAACGCGGTGTACGTAATGGCGAAGATCCATAACGCGATCCGGCTGATACACGCGAAGAAGTGATCGACCTCTTTTAACAGCAGCCATATCGAAGTCGCGACCAGTGCAAACAATGGTAATTGGTAAATATGTAGCGTGAGCCACCAGTCTCCCTCTTCGGCATGTGCCAGCATATGATCAAAGTATACATGGGACGGGTGCCATAGCTCCAGCAACCCAAGTGCTGCCGGGGCGCCGAGCAGGATCAACCATCTCCACCATCTGAACCATTTGAAACGAGACGTCATCTGAACCAAGCGAGTCGTCCTCCTTCATCATCATCCATATCTCATTGAGCTTACCAGACCTGCAATTTTTTTTATGTAAGTCAGCTTACATACGTGTGATCAGGATCACAGATACACTGAAGCTGTCAAAATCATGCACAAATAAGGAGGGATTTTCTTTGTCAAACGAAAACGAAAATGCGAAGCGTACTTTTTCAGTCAAATCCGGTATCTTGGCCAGTCTCATCGGTGGGTTGGTGATGGCTCTGCCTATGGGGTTAATGGGTTCCTTATCGGGTGTTGCCTCCCTCATAGGCAGTGAATCCGCTATCGTCGGTTTCCTGGTGCACATGATCATCAGTGTCCTATTCGGAATCGCTTTTGCGCTATTCGCCGGACTCTTTCCATTTCATTCTGCTGTTCTGGGATTGATTTTCGGTGTCCTGGTCTGGGTAGCTGGGCCTTTGTTTCTGATGCCTATGCTGACCGATGGCACAGGTGCCTGCGGCACGGCCGCGTGTGGCATTTCTGAGCGAGGAGCCTGTGGCACAGTGAAGCAGGACGCTTGTGGAACAGCCGGAAAATCAGATGCTTGCGGAACAGTTGACAAGTCAGCATGTGGCGAAGCCCATAAATCAGCATGTGGAACTGCGGACAAAGCTTGCGGAACGGTCGCAGCCAGCAGCAACGCTTGTGGAAATCCATGCAGTGGGGGCAGCAGTGACGCATCCGGCATGCTGGTGAGCCTCGGTATGCATGTACTGTATGGTCTTGTCACCGGTCTATCCTTCAAAATGATCAGCAGCAGAAAAACGGTATAGAATCGTTCTGGTGTTCATCTTCAATGCTAAGGTCCCGTTCTCTTGCTCGTTTTCTATCAGGCAGGAATTTTGCCAGAAATAGCGAATAGAAACAGGAACCGTCATTTTAAATTGGAGGTATGAACATGGTCTTGCAACGCATTAGTTTGTTAACGATTGGGGCACGTGATTTGCCAAAGCTGCGGGCATTTTATCAAAGTCTGGGGTGGGAGGAAACGGAAATCAGTTCAGACAAGTATGCCGCCTTCAAAACGGCGGGCGTCATCCTCTCCCTGTTTCCGATGGAAGAATTGATCAAGGATGCCGGTATGGAACAGGCACAGTGGAAAGAAAGCCAGGATGGATACAGTACGATCACGATGGCGATTAATGTGGATCAACCTGAGCAAGTAGATGAAACCATTGAGGAAATTCGCAAGTTGGGCGGACATATTTTAAGGGAACCGAGCGATGCGTTCTGGGGAGGACGGACGGCATACTTTGCCGATCCTGAAAAAAACTTGTGGGAAATTGCCTATAATCCTGCTTCTGTATTTGATGAAAGAGGGGCCATGCTCTCCTATTAGCCACATCGCCCCATCATGATTGATTTGAATATGCTTTTCATTCGGACACCTGCAAGGAGCTCAGACCACTCTTATGAAGTGCTTGCTTCCTTGGAGGTGTTCGAGGTCATTTCTTGAATCCAGGCCGCTACATCCGTCATTACCTGTGCATCGACCGAATTCACTTGTGTATACTCCTGATTGGTCGGTTTCCCTTCACCTGGCATCATCAGGTGATTCAATTTCGGATATAACTGGAAGGTCCAATTGCGCTTGCTACTGAAAGCCTCGTACCATTGCTGATAATCTTCCATGGTAACCTGGTAATCGCGTTCGCCCTGTAATAGCAGGACAGGCTTTGTAATGGAACTTGCTTTCTCGACGGGATCGTAGGCGATCAGGTCTTGCACATACGTTTTGTACATACCCAATATCTTCTCTGTTGGCGCTAAAGTGTCGATTTCGTCCAATTTCGCTATCTCTTTATTTACAGCTTCGATCTGAGCCTGATCTGTTTCATCCACTTCTCCATCCAATCCCACCAGGTATTCCACTTGCTCCGGAATTAACTCGTGATGACCTCGTGCAGGTCCGGCCATGATAATAAACCCAGCAGCTTCCCTCGAATCTTCTGCAATTCTTGGCATGGCATAACCACCGATACTGTGTCCGAGTACAAAAATTTGATCTGGATCGATACGCTGGACGGATTGCAGTATCTTTACAATCGCCACAGCATCGTCAATGGTTTCCTCGTATAAGGTTCCCTCTATATCTTGTGCAAATACTTCCGGGTACGTATAGTTTCGTTTATCGTACCGATACACCGCAATGCCCTGTTCCGCCAATCCCCATGCGAGGTCCCGAAATGGCTTGTTCGATAATATCGTTTCATCGCGGTCGGTGGCCCCTGAACCATGAACAAGTACGACAACGGGAAATCGATCGCCTTCTATGGGAAGTGTAAGGGTGCCTCCAAGCTCGAATCCATTCACATTGGAAACGAGTTCTTCTTCCATGATGGAGACCGGCATCTCGATCTCTATCCCTTCCTGATACATCGCAAATTGAAGTCCCGCAATTTCTTGACGGTCATTGAAGTAGACATCTACATTCACATTTTCCTTGGATAGCTCAACGGGCACAGCGATGATGGTATAAGTACCCTCACTCTTTCGCCATACTTCAGAAAACCGTACCATCTCTCCCTGATTCGCTTTCAAATCTTCAAACAAAGCCTGATAAATGGTCGCATTTACTTGAGAGGTCATTACCTCATCATGTGCATAGTCCGTATACGCCGTCCCATAGTTTGTTTCGAACAAGTCCCTCACATAGCTCAATGCCGTTTCTTCCAACGTGAGATTGACCTGTTCATGAGATTCATCAGGATCTGTTTCTTGCTGATCACCTTTGTCTATGTTGTCAGGCGTGTTGCTCATCTGATTTTGGTTCTGCTTGGCAGAATGATGATTCGTTTGAGGTTCATTGGCGCAACCCGCCAACAGCATCGTCCCAGCCAATAGCATCATCCCTACGAAGATGATCCAAAGCTTTTTCATCGGCTTCCATCCTTTCTGTTCCGGCGTTTTTTTCTCCGAAGTTATAGGGTAAACAGGATCACTAATATCAGTGCAACGGGCACGAGCAGGATCACATAACTCATAGGCTGAGCAAAGTTAATGGTATAGCCAATTCCAAAACGTTTTTCTACGAAAATCGACGGATCATTTGGATTAAAATAGAGAAGCCCGCCTTTCCAATACGAATCGTCATCTACACGCTCCTGCTTGTTGGCCTGTTCCGTTACGAGTGCCCCTTCTATATCGGAATCGACTTTACCCACTCGGATGGCAAGAACAAGCACTCCCGCTAAAATCAAGAGAAAGAAAGCAATTGGCATGAACACAAGGAATTGATCATGGAACATATTTTCATAGAGAAGATGAAGTTGCAAAAAACTAAACAACATGGTGATCAATACGTTGATGATCATGAGAAACCAGCTGGTATATTTGCGCAACCGCAGCTGTCTTAACCTGGATGAGGTCAAATTGGCTGCGTTGATTTTGATGCCGGATCTTTTAGTGAAAAGATTGATGATCAGGAACATCATTTGAACAGTAAGCAACACCAGCGGCAATCTGATCACGGACATCCAGTTTTTATCCGTAAAGGCATCTGGTTGTCCATCTGCTCCCCAATGAATCGGAATCTGGCCTGGCAACTGGTCATACAACCGAATGGATAACACGACAAGGATGACCGTTACTATACCAGGAATCAAATGGATCCAGGATGGAAGCATCTCATCCTTCACACGCAAGGCTAAATCTGTAACATGAACCTGCTTGACGTCACGAAACCACTCTTCTGCTTTCTTTCGTTTCATCGTCTGATAATGGAAGTAAAAATAGAGAGAAAGGCTTGTCAGCAAAACCGTAAAAATGGCCAACACACCGGAGAGCACAAGCTTCGTTTCATCTGTCCCGTTCTGATTCCAGATGACATAGCCAAGTGTGACGGCAAGGCCCACGACGAAAGTAAGCGCGGCATATTGCTTTTTATAAGATTGAAGTCGAGGGTGTTTCGTTTGCTCATTCGGAACGGTGACACCAAACACCACCGATCTCTTCACTATAAATGGAATGAAAATCTGAACGGCACTGATAAATAAAATCGCCATAAACAACATCGTAAATGCCATGGTTACCCCTCCTTAATTTGATGCATCAAGTCTGTAATTAAGCTGTGCAACTTTTCTTCACTGATGCCTCGTACGAGTGCCTCGGCTACAAGCGGTCGAAATGCTTCGGACATCAGATCCATGCGTGCTTGTGAGACATCTTGGCTGACGATAATGACGGCTCCTTTTTTCGGTACGATTTCAATGATTTCCTTGGAGACAAGTTCATGGTAGCTCTTGTTGACCGTGTGCATGTTCACGCCAAGATCGCCTGCCAGTGCGCGAACCGAGGGCAATGTGTCTCCTCTCGACAAGTCACCTCTGGCAATCGCCACGATAATTTCATTTTGCAGTTGTAGATAAAGGGGTACGCTGGAAGCCGGATCGATTGTAAGCATGGGGATCTCCCTCCTGTCTTTCTATAATTGGGACGGAAAAGAAATGACATAAACTTTGTTCTAGTTATACTATAACAACTGTTCTATTTACACTATAACAAATCTGTTCTACTTTGTATATAACAACTTTATTGCTTTGTTGGGCTTCTCGTGATCATAGATGACGCTATATATGATGAAATCATACTTGATATGATTTCAAATGGATCTCATGAACTGATGTCACGATTAAATTTCCTTATTAAATCTCCTTAGTTAATCTCTTTGATTTAACTCATTAATATTTAATGTCATAAAATAAAAAAACCTCGATGAATCGGCCCCATTGCCAGGGTCGTTCATCGAGGTGTCATCCTCAATCGTAAGTGTGAAGTTCAATAGAAGTGTTATTCTTAAAAGGAAGGATGGCGAAGTATCATGCTTACGCCTTTCGGGAAGTTTGATATTTACGCATGAAGGAAGTATCGATATAGCGCTTCAGCTTCCAGCACCATTTGCTGTGGATGGAAATGCCCTTGTACAGCAACAGCCCTTGTCCCCCGCCTGTAGAGAGGATCGACAAAAAGGACGATTGCGGTTCATAGGAGGTCAGGTTTGATGGTGTCGTCTTTTGTTTCAGACTCTCCATCAGATTAGACCATAAAACAGGTGCTTGCCGTACCGCATATACGCCAGCCTTGGGCATCGATGGCGCAGATGCGAGCGAAATGCAATCGCCTGCCCCAAAGATGTTCGGATACGTGCTGGATTGCAGCTTTTCATTCACAAGCAAGTAACCGCTTCGATCGGTTGGCAGCCCACTCTCACGGAATAGAGAAGGCGCAGCGGGACCTGTGAGCCATAACAACTCATCATATGGGACGGATGTGCCGGATTGCAGGGTCAATCGTTTCTCTTTCACTTCCGATACGGACGTATCCAACATCAGATTCAACCCTTTTTGCCTGGCAATAGCCGCCATGCGATTCGCGATCCGGTTCCCGTAAGATGCCAGCAATTGACCGCCATGAATGAGTGTGACAGGTGGAAGCTGATGTTTTTTGCGATAGGCCTGCAAGCTGAGACTCATCTCGATCCCCGAAGCCCCGCCACCGACCACGACGGTTCGCTTGCTCTGTTGCAGGTTGTCCACGAAATGGGGTAATCGATAGTTGGGTTTGATCAGTGCCGCTTGATCCAGTACGCCAGAAACGTGATGATGGGCAATTCCGGAACCGATATTAACGGACAGCCAATCGTAAGCAATCGCTGAACGTGTCATGAATAACTTGCTTGAATGATTTGAATGACCCGTTTTACTTGTTTGGTCGGATGTATGCGAAGATGAATCCGCATCGACATAAACGAGTTGTTCGTGCGGTTCAATTTGCTTTGCCTTCGCTTCTATAAATGTAACCCCTGCCTGCTCACACATCGCAAGGAGATCTATTCGAATGTCATCGAGGCTGTATATGCCCTCCAGGTAGCCGGAGAACATGCCGGAGTAATATTGATAGCGATCCGCTGATATGAGGGTCACCTCGGTACCTGGCAACACCTGATCCTGCCATTTTTTCAATAGATGTACATGGGCATGCCCGCCTCCGATCAGAACAAGTTGTTGCGGACTCAACGGAACCACCGGATATATCGCTTCATCAGCTTGGGAATAGCACCGGAGAACAGTTTGTTGCGCCAGTATTGATCAGAAGCTCGCTGAACAGCCGCCCCATGTGTCGGATATGGATGGATAACATGCGAGATGTCTCCAATCTTGTGTCCGTGATGCTTGGCAAATACAATCTCTTGCATCCAGTCTCCAGCTTCCTTCCCAACAGCATGAGCGCCCACTATCTTCCCTTTTTTGTCTGTGATCACCTTTACCAGCCCTTCGGTTTCATGATCGGCTATGAAACGATCTACTTCGTCCAGCGTCACTTTGTACACCTGTATGTCTGAGCCGATCTGCTCGCGTGCTTCCTTTTCAGTTAAACCAAGGTGAAACACTTCTGGATCTGTGTAGATGACCCAGGGAACGTGCGTATAATCAACTTTTCTCCGCAGTCCGAACACGGCATTGCTGACGACCACTTTCCCTTCCATTCCCGCAGCATGGGTAAATGGAAATGCCTGAAGCACATCCCCGATCGCATAAATATGAGATCGGTCTGTTTGCAGCGTAGGCTTAACCTGAATATGTCCGCTGTCTGTCGTCTTCACTCCGGTGTGATCCAGTCCGATTCGGTCGGTATTGGGCTTTCTGCCAGTCGCCACGAGGATGTCATCGACGAGGATTTCTTTTGTCTCCCCATCTTGCTCCACGAGGATCATTTTATCTCCGTTCTCTTTCTTCCCAACCTTCTGAACCTTGGTATTCAGCATGATCTTCAGTTCCTTCTCCAGTGCAGATTGTATGAAAGGAACCAGTTCTTCGTCCTCTTTCCCCAATAGCTGAGAGGAAGCTTCTGCTACGGTCACCTCGATGCCAAATCTGGCCATGGCCTGCGCGAGCTCCAGTCCGATGACTCCGGCGCCAATGACAAATAGCCGTTTGGGTTTATAGGTCAGGTCAAAGATCGTTTCATTTGTGATATATCCGGTTTCCTTGAGCCCTTCAATCGGAGGAATAACCGGACGGGAGCCGGTGGAGATGACAATTCGTTTCCCGTAAATGGTCTCCCCGCCCTCGATCATCAGATGGTGATCATCCTGAAAGGAACCCCTTCCAATATAGACATCGACCCCCATATCGCGAAAACGGTCTGCATCATCGTGTTTCTGAATATGAGCAATCGCGGCTTTCACACGCTTTAACGCTTGCAATAAATCTGCTTCACCCGTCACTTCAAGGTCAAAGGCTTCCGCTGATAACCTGGCCTGATGCACTTTTTTGGCTGCATGGATGAGAGCCTTGGAGGGCACACAGCCATAATGCAAGCAGTCTCCTCCTGGCTGCGCGTTTTTCTCGATCAACGCAACTTTGGCGCCCATACTGGCAGCACCAGCCGCTACGGTGAGGCCTCCTGCACCTCCACCCAACACAATCAAGTCATATTGTTTCATTGAATCTCACCTTCCAGTCTTTTACGAAATAATAGCGGAATGATCAACGCCAGCAAAAAGACAGCTGCAGCGATGGCGATTTTGCCGGGATCTCCATCAGCAAAGCTGGAACCCAGAAAATTATAGGCAAAGGTGCCCGGAATAATCCCGAAAAAGGTACCCGTAAGAAAAGCCCGAAAACGAATCTTGGAAACACCTGCAATGTAGCTGATCAGATCGAACGGAAATAGCGGAATGAGGCGAAGCAACAAGACATACAGCAATCCGCGCTTCTCGAGCTGATGCTGGATTTTTGAAAAGCTGCCCTTCCACTCCATTTTCACGAGGCTCTTGCCCATGAAACGGGCCACGAAAAAAGAGACGATGGCACCGGCCGTTGCCCCAATGACCGTCAATACCGTTCCCCATAAGGCACCAAATGCCAGGCCGCCCGCCAGAGACAGCACCGAGGCTGGAAACAAGATCAGTGGCCTTACCGTATACAAGAGAATATATAAAAGGGGTGCGACCCAGCCAAAAGACAAAATCCAGGTTCGGATGTCAGCCGGAGTCAGTTCCAGGTACGATTGATTAAACCATATCATTCCTGCAATCAGTCCCACAACAGCCCCTAGCTTTAACACAATTGACAGTTTTGGTTTCATAGGAACCTCCTGCTATGTTTATCTATTACACCTTTACTCTTGCTGTTGACTCATTCGAACGTATACGGACATTCTTCCAGTCTTGATTTGATCATTCCTGCATAGTTCATTGAGCACCATCGTTACCGTTTCGCGTGTTGAACCGATCATGCTGGCAATCTCCTGATGCGTTAAGGGCATATCGATCTTGGAATACCCTTCATCTCGTACGCCAAATTTTTCGGCCAATGTCTGCAGCAAATGCAAGATTCGTTCACGAACATTCCCTAGCGCCAGTTGTGCCAGCATGGCATCTCGTTCTTTGAGCAGTCGGCTGAGCTCTTTCATAATCCGTACCGTTAAATGGGGCCGATCAATCAAAAACTGTTCAAATTGCTCTTTACCAATGGAACACAGAATCGTCTCATCCATCGTCTCAATAAACGTATCCCTGGTTCCAAGCGAGAAGGAATCAATCTCTCCAAATACATTACCGGAACCGAGTACACTTACAATAAATTGCTTGCCGTCCGGATGAAGCTTATACAGTTTAAGCTTTCCTTCCTTCAGCATATATAGTCCTTCCCGAAAGCTGTCCGGCGATTGAATCAGCTGACCTCTCTGAATGGTGGACATTGGCGTTAATTGCTCAATTTCCTTTAATTCATCCATTGTCAGCGCTTCAAACAGGCTGATCTTGGATAAATACGATAGCTTGTTCATGTTCCCACACCTCCCCTATATGATTCATGTTACACGTTCAAAACAAAGATGCTGCTTACATGACGACCATCCATCTCCCGTCCTGCTCTGCCAGGCGAAAGCTCTTTTTACATGCCGGACAATAGGCCGCATCACCGGGCTTGGCATGTCGGGTCCGTTCGATGATTTCCCCGTGCTGCGGGCAATGCACGAGGGGAATGGCCGGTGCCGAATGAAGAATAATGGATGCGAAGCCGGCTTCCTTCGCGATGCCTACAAAAATATCGGTTAACGCTGGATCAAACTGGGTGCCCCGGTTTTGTTCGATAATGGCAATGGCTTCGTCTGCGGACATTGCTTTGCGATACGGACGATGGCTGGTCAGGGCATCAAACGTGTCGGCCAATGCGATGATGCGAGCTTCAATCGGAATGTGATGACCATGTAGCCTCTCCGGATAGCCCTTCCCATCAAAACGCTCATGATGGGATCGAATGCCATGCATATACGCAGACAGAAAGGTACTGGTCTCAATCAGGTGAACCCCAATCTCAGGATGCTTGCGAATTTCGGCGAACTCTTCCTCGCTCAGTTTGCCATCCTTTTGCAAGATCGCATCGCCTACCCCGATTTTTCCGAGGTCGTGCAGCATTGCACCGGCTTCAATCCAGGCGATTTGCTTTGTGCCCCATCCCAGCTTCTCCGCCATCTGTTTCGCATATTGGGATACTCGCCATACATGCCCGGCGGTATAGGGATCTTTGGCCTCAACGACTTTTACAAGGGTATTCATCAGTTCGAGCTGTCGCGTCATCTCGCGGAGGTCTTCGTCGCCTTCTGCCATTTGATCGTTGTGCGGCCCACTTCTGAACGCATCCTTATTGTCTTCCTTGTCTGTATGCCGCATTTTCCACCAATTGCGCCACCTCTTCATCTGGATCGGCTTCATCTTCTGTTCCTCCTCTTGGCTGTTCGCTACCGCTCACATGTTCATTTCATTTTCACAACGTATGTAATTAATTTGATAGCATCAGCTTACCAAACATAGCGAAACGGTTCTGTAAACTACCTTACATAAAGCAGATTTCAACTGTTGGGCATGGGGACAGGCAACCGAGCTGACATCGCTACGGGCATTCACGAAGATTCGCATAGGAATCCGCTCGGTCTTTCACTGTGGCATTCGCGCAGGCATGCTTGGTTCCGACAACAGAAAAAAGACTTTCCAATATTAGCTTTGGAAAGTCTCATTTAGACACGTCATCGGCATCAGCTTGAAACGGTCTTAGCAGTTAGAGCAATAGATCCAACCAGATTTTGATTGCGGTCGCACTGATTAACAACGCCAGCATCGCTTGTAAAATCCGGGTATTCATTTTCTTTCCGAGTGATGCTCCGATCGGCGCTGCCAACAGGCTTGCTACAATCATAATAAAGGCCGGTACATAATCAATTTGTCCAGTTGCCATTTTGCTGACGGTTGCCCCAATGGATGAAATAAAGGTAATGGCCAAAGAAGAAGCAATCGTCATCCGAGTGGGAATTTTCAGTACGACAAGCATAATTGGGACGAGCAGGAAAGCTCCGGCTGCCCCGACAATTCCCGCACCGACTCCAACGATAAAGGCGAGAATGGCTGCCAGCGGTTTGGAAAATGTCACTTTATCCAGCGGGATGCTTTCATTGCCTTTCTTCGGAACAAACATCAGTAGGGCGGCCATGACGGCAAGCAGTCCATATACAAAATTGATCGTTTCCTCAGACATCGCGTTCGAGCCGAATCCGCCAATCAAGCTACCAAGTAAAATGCTCGTCCCCATATAAAAAATGAGGGAACGGTTTAAATAACCGCCTTTCCGATATGCCCATACGCCACCGATCGTTGCAAAAAATACCTGAATGGCACTGATTCCTGACACTTCATGTGCGGTAAAAGCCGTTAACCCCAGAAGCGGCGGAATGTATAGCAGCATGGGGTACTTGATGATCGAGCCACCAATCCCAAGCATGCCTGAGAGCAAGGAACCAGCAAAACCAATCAGGAAAATCGTTAGGATGAATAAGAAATCCATGCTGTTTCCTCCTTAAAAAAGGGGCCTTGTCGGCCCCATTCCGTTATTGTAGTGAGCGTGTTGCTTCCTTTACTCCCGAACTGCACAGCGATTGGGTCCGATCTCCATTTCACGCTGATCTTCTTCATTCGGGTCCAGTTTCCCCATGTTGGTTTTTCGAATATCTTGATACGCATTCGGTTGTGGAGGGAGATTCTCAGTCACCAGCTTTCTGAATGCTTCCTCGTCCTCTATATTCAACCCATGATTGTGGGCATACAGATGGCCGAGTGTTTGCCAGACGGTACCGTCCTCATTCAATTCCTTGAAGGACATAAAGTGAGCCGGCAATACCACGAGTTCATCAGAAAGCTGACGATAGCGCTGATACAGACTTTCACGCAAGTCCCCTACCCAATCCTCTGCAAGTCCGGCAAGATCCGGTCTTCCAATGGAATCAACGAATAGAATATCCCCAGTCAGCAAATACTTCTCATCAATGACAAATGAGGTAGAGCCAATTGTATGACCTGGAGAGTACAGGGCGTGAATATCGACCTGGGTATGTCCAATCTGAACATGATCGGCATCTTCGAGCGGCTGGTAGGCAAATGTTACTTCCGTTGCATCTTTCGGAGGTAGCCAGTATAACGCGCCGGTTTCTTCAGCTATACGTCGTCCTCCTGAAATATGGTCTGCATGTAGATGCGTATCGAACACATGGGTGATGCTGGCGCCGTTTGCTTTTGCAAATTCGGTATACACCTCTGTCATGCGAGTGGCATCAAATACAGCCGCTTCACCATCAGAAATGAGTACATAAGAGAGACACCCTTTTCCGATGCGCACAAATTGATACAACTCGCCTCCACCGTTCACGTCACCTACTTTTACGGGCTGCAAATACTCGCTCCATGCGCGCATGCCACCCTGCAGGTAAGCAGCATCTCGGCCTGCCTCAGACAGCATTTCAGCCACCATAATCGAAGAACCTTCTTTGGCACAGACCACGAGTAAGGGCAGATCGGTCGGAATATCCGGTAAAATCTCCTCCACGCCGTCCAGCAGATCAAAATAAGGGATATTCAAATATTGAAAGGACTTCCCTTCAATCTTCCAGTCCTCAAAATCACTTGTATTGCGTACATCCAATATAAACATCGCTTCCTGGTCAAATACTTTCTTGGTTACTTCCTGTGCAGTCATGGCCTGTACAGTCATGATTTCATTCCTCCTTCTTATGATTCAATAAACAATACTTGTTTGAATTTAGTTTGAATTTAAATCGTTGATTGGTTTATACGCCTGTCGTTTCACCTGTCCATTGACTCATTCCTGGCACGACATTATATACGTGGCTAAAGCCACTGGCAGCCAGTTTCTGAGCCGCCATGTCACTACGGCTTCCGGTACGGCAAATGACATAGATGGTCTGATCCGCTTGCAATTCGTTCATTCGCTCTTCCAATTCTCCGAGCGGGATCGAGATCGCGCCTGGAATGCGCGCAAAGGCATATTCTGCAGCTTCTCGTACATCGAGCAGGATCGCTTCATCGGTCAGTGATGCTGCCAGTTCTTCATTGGATACAACGTGAGGATGCTGTCTCTCCACGTTCTGATCATCCTGACCGGCCTTGCGCAAATAGTGCTTCAACAGTTCGCCTTCCTCGAGGGTACCCAAGTATTGATGGCCCGTGCTCTCTGCCCACGCTTTGAGATCAGCCTTGGAGCCTTTATCCGTCGCCTGAATTTCGAGAACTTGACCTTCCTGTAAATCCTTCATCGTTTTTTTCGTTTTCACGATCGGCATTGGGCATGCCAATCCTTTGGCATCCAGCACATGGTTGGCCTGAATTACACTCATCATCGATTCCTCCTGTTTCGTTTATACCCCATGGGGTATAAAAATGATTAAAAAAATTTAGGTTCAATCCCTTGTTTTTTCTATAAGGGACACACGTTTATCGCTTTATCGCTTAAACGTCAAACTCTTTTCTCTTTTTTTCTTTTTTTTTAAGCTCTATTTTGCTGAGCAGATCTTTTATTCAGTCTTGCCTTCCCATTCCAGCATGCCGCCAGTCATGTTCGTGACATCAAATCCATGACTTTCTAAAAATTCAGCGGCTCTGCCACTTCTGCCGCCAGATCGACATACCAGCAAATAAGGCTGCTTCTTGTCCAGTTCCTGCATCCGAAATTCGAGTAATCCTAACGGAATATGCAGCGCACCTGGAATCTTGCCTTCCTGAACTTCTTCTACTTCACGCACATCCAAAAATACGAGCGGACTTTTCTCACCGTGAATTTGTTCGGCTTCTTTTGCTGTGATCTCTTTCATATCGATCCCTCCAGTGTGTGATCCTGATTCTCTTCTTCACTCTTCTTAAATAAACAGGTTTACGCGACCGTCTTCTGCATCGCCCAAATAAGCAGCGACACCTGCGTATTCAATATCTTCCATCAACTCTTCTTTTTGAAGACCGAGCAAATCCATGGTCATCGTACAAGCGACGAGTTTCACGTCCATTTCCTTGGCCATCTCAATCAATTCGGGCAATGGCACTGCGTTGTGCTTTTTGATCACGTTTTTAATCATTTTCGGACCCATGCCGGCAAAATTCATTTTGGACAAGCCCATCTTGTCTGCGCCTCTCGGCATCATTTTTCCAAACATTTTTTCTAGAAAGCCTTTTTTGATAGCAATTGGCTCATCCTTACGCAGTGCATTCAATCCCCAAAAGGTATGAAAAATGGTAACCTCATGATCATAGGCTGCTGCACCGTTGGCAAGAATGTAAGCCGCCATGGCTTTATCATAATCTCCACTGAACAAAATAATATTCGTTTTTTTGATTTCTGCTGGATTATTCATCAGGCTGAACCTCCCTGTTGTTTAAATTTTAGTTGTTTCATCATCTTATGCTTGTTATACACATACCTCTATAGGTATAATAAAAGGGTAAAAAAATTTACCCTTTTTTAATTTCGAAAATAAAGACTTCGCCTTCTTCTCTCGCATCCAGAAGCTCATGGCCCGTGGACTTCGCCCAAGCTGTCAAATCGCTTTTCGCGCCTTTTTCTGTGGCTAGTACCTGAAGCACCTGTCCGGATTCAAGCGTTTGAATCGCCTTTTTCGTTTTCACAATCGGCATTGGGCAAGCTAAACCTTTTACATCGAGAACTTGATTTACTGTCATAATCTATTTCCTCCTTATGGGTTGTTTACTGGTAATGAGCTGATCGGTTTAAATGTGTGCATCAACGATCAACTACACTTATCTTATACCCCATAGGGTATTTTGTCAACCACCCTTTTGAAATTTCTAATATCGCATCAATAAAACGCTGTTTTATGTATTCATGAATGGATTTCATTGCAAACTTCATATTGAAAGGTGTGAATGAATAGGGTATACGGAAGAACTCAAAGGGGATAAAGCTTGTTGCAGGTATCGTTGATGGTACTGATCATGATCAATCATTTCTTCTATTATATAAAGGAGCGAATACGGTTTGCCTGACCGAGGACATAGATAGGCGCCATTGGCGGTTGTAGGCTTTAATAACTGCATGGTTGGCATACGCTGCAATTGCTCACACAACCAATGGCGATGATAAATAAACTGATCTATCAGAACTTCCTGTTGCACCGTTCTCGCATAGGCGTATCCGATTTCATTAAAGGCATCAAATTCGGGGAAGTACAGACCCAATCCTTCTCTGGCAGCCGGGATCACTTGTGTGCCCAAATGCTGATCCCAATTCAACAAATGACCGACGATTTCGCGAACCGAAACTTTTCCTGCCGTCACAGGCATAGACCATTCTGCTTCGGAAAGTGACTTCAGTTGTTCCACGAAACGGGCAAATTCACGATACTGGGCAATGAGTTGAACGGAATGGGTCATTTCCATACCTCCAAGAGTTTGATATACATATATTACCACACTCAACGCCTGGAATCAAACATATGTTCTTATTTCTTTTCGCGACTGGATAATTGGCGCATGTATGGAACCACTTCATGATAAGGGAGATCCCCGCCGAATAAATCCAGCGCACTGCCAATGGTCAGATCCAGCTTGCCTTTGGAAAGGGAATAAAAATCTTCAATGTCTGCAAAGGAGCGTGCACCGCCCGCATAGGTGGTTGGGATGCGTACCCACTCAGCCAGACTTTTTACCAAGCGTTCGTTGATGCCGGCTTTTTTGCCTTCTACATCTACAGCATGGATCATAAACTCCGCGCAGTATTGTTCCAGCTGCTGCATGTTGTCCGCTGTAATCTCGAAATCACTGAATGTGCGCCATTGATTGGTGACCACATACCACTTTCCGTCCTTTTCCTTGCAACTCAAATCAATCACCAGCTTGTCTTTTCCGATTTCGGAGACGATACGGTCGAGATGATCCATTTGGAGCTGACCGTCACGGAAGATGTAAGAGGTCACGATAACGTGGGAAGCCCCCTGTTCCAAATAAAAGGCCGCATTGTCCGCATGAATGCCTCCGCCAATCTGTAAGCCGTTCGGATAAGCCTGCAATGCCTGAATGGCAGCTTTATCGTTATTTGGCCCCAGCATAATGACATGGCCCCCGGTCAGTCCGTCTTCCTGAAAACGCGAAGCATAGTACGCGGAGTCATAACTGGATACAAAGTTCTCAATGACAAGCTGATCGTTGTCGTTTAAGCTTTCACCTACGATTTGCTTGACCTTCCCCTGGTGCAAATCAATACATGGTCTGAATTTCATACGCTAATCCACATTCCTTCCTGTTGTCCTGCCTTTGCAGAAATTCGAATTCTTGATATTGTATCACACTACCGCAGACGTTTTTGGAAACAGACACTGGATGGACAATCGGCATATGCTCCAAACCGTTCAATCGGTTGAAATCCGTGTTTTTCATAAAAGCCAATGGCTTCCGTCTGCTGGTCTCCGGTTTCCAGTTTAATCGTATGTTTGCCTTGCTCTCTGGCTTCATTCTCCAACATTTTCAGAATACGGGCTGCCACACCCTGATTGCGATAAGCAGGTGCTACATAGAACCGTTTCAGTTCGACCTCTCCTGGTTGCCATACCTGGATCGTGCCACAGCCGATCGCGGTTTCGCCATCGAACGCGACCTGATAAATCAATTCCTTTCCTGCAGCCTGGGAATGATCTACAACAAAGACTTCCTCAGCCGGATATTTCTCATATAGCTCCCGATCCAGTTCCTGAATCAAGCGTTGGACCTCGGGGTGCTCCCATTTCAATGGGTGAATGGCATATTTCTTCATGGTCACCTTCACATTTCCTTCCCTATATAGATCTACGATGATGATTCGCCTTTCAGATCCGACTGATCTCGAACCACAACAGTCTGCGCTTTAAACCTTGCTGATCCCTTATTACATTCGATTGAAAGATTCAAATCTCCTTGTTTCGCATTCAGGAAATGAAAATGACCAAAATTATTGAAGGGGTTTTCAAATCTATTGTTGTTTTTAAAGCAGAGCTTTAATATAATCAAATTGTTGCATTTTGCTAAATTATGCCGAAAACTTCTATTCTTATGATCGGCATCAGGCTGCAAATGGAACAGATTGAAATAAAGGAGGAATCAGCGTGGTCAATCATAGAGGAGTCGGTACCGCTGTGGTACTAACCTTGATTACATGCGGCATCTATGGCATTTATTGGTTTGTCGTGTTGACCGACGAAGTGGGAAGACTAAGTGGAGACAGTTCATTTAATGGATTCAAGCACTTATTGCTAACCCTTATTACGTGTGGGATCTGGAGTATCGTTTGGTCATACCAGATTGGCAAACAAGTCGCAGAAGCACAACGGGCAAATGGCAGAATATCCAATGACAACTCCGTCTTGTATATCATCTTGTCTATCTTTGGATTTTCGATCGTGACAATTGCACTGGTACAGTCTGATGTTAACCAAATGGTTTAATACAAGGTTGCTGGACGAGTACAGGTCCAAGCTTCTATGGGGGACTGGGCTCGGACTGGGCGCAATGGTGTACCTCAAGGTCTGGCTGCCTGTGACGAACATCGGCGTACCCTGCGTGTTCCATTCGTTAACCGGATTGGACTGTCCAGGATGCGGAATGACGAGAGCTTCACTGGCACTGTTAAACGGTGATCTCTATCAGGTCTTTCGTTTTAATCCGCTTATTTTCTTCATCGCACCCTTATACATAGCTTTTCTGATCGCATCGAAGATGCAGAAACGTCAGTTAAGTCAATGGCTGATCGTCATCATGGTTATATCCGCACTTGCCTTTGGCATCTTGCGTAACGTACCATTCTTTGACTGGTTGGCCCCCACCGTCGTTTCATAGCGACAGAAAGAGGACACCATCATGCGTGTCCTCTTTTTCAATCTCATTATTGCTCCTTCATTTGCCCCTCGTATCGTTTATTCCTTATTTCATTTACCGTGTCGGTGTCTGCAATTCGGCTCTTGCCTGATGAGCAGCTTCTACCATATGCTTCAACGCTTCGATCGTTTCCGGCCATCCTCTCGTCTTCAAGCCGCAATCCGGGTTAATCCAGAAAAGCCGTGGATTGAGAAGCTGCAGCGCTCTGTTAATCATTGCCGTCATTTCCTTCACTTCAGGTACTCGCGGACTGTGTATATCATAGACCCCCAGGCCAATCCCCAGCTTATAAGCGTACGTCTCAAAATGTTCAATCAATTCTCCATGGCTGCGGGACGTTTCTATGGAGATCACATCGGCATCCAGCGCCTCGATGGAAGGAATCATATCATGAAAATCGCAATAGCACATATGCGTATGGATCTGAGTCGTGTCCCTCACAACAGAAGTAACCAGGCGGAAAGCACGTACCGCCCATTCCAGATACAGCTCCTGTCTGCTGGCTTTCAGAGGCAGCCCTTCACGCAGAGCTGGTTCATCCACCTGGATCATTTCAATGCCGTTTGCCTCCAGCGCTTCGACCTCTTTGCGCAGTGCAAGGGCAATCTGATTCGCCACTTGTTCAGATGACAGGTCATTTCGGACAAAAGACCAGTTTAAAATCGTCACCGGACCCGTCAGCATACCTTTTACCGGCCTGGACGTTATCGACTGGGCAAACTGCGTTTCCTTCACCGTCATTGCTTCTGTAAACGCCACATCACCATAAATAATCGGTGGTTTCACACAGCGTGAGCCGTAAGATTGGACCCAGCCATTTTTCGTAAACACAAAGCCAGCCAGCTTCTCACCAAAAAATTCCACCATGTCCGTTCGTTCAAACTCGCCATGTACGAGCACATCCAGTCCGATTTCCTCTTGTGTCCGGATACAAGCTTCAATCTGTTCATTCACAAACGCCTCATACTGATCATCACGCCATTCCCCTTTGCGCCATAGTCGTCTGGCCCGTCTGACTTCCGGCGTTTGAGGAAAACTGCCAATCGTGGTAGTCGGCAGAGTCGGCAGTTGCCATTTTTCGGCCTGGAGTCGATGACGTACTGCAAATGAAGCAGATCTTGTCACGTGACGTACATCCAGTCCTGCCAGTTCTGCTGCTGTATCTGGTCGATGGCGTCCTGCCAGAGATCTGAATTGCTGCAAAGCTTCCTTTGATTCCCATAGTGGTTTTTCCACCGAAGAAGTCCCCTTGTTGCATGCATCTCTGAGGATGTTCAACTCTTGCAGTTTTTCGCGGGCTCCGGCCAGTGCTCCCTGGATCATCGGCTCCAGCGCGTCTTCATTTCGAGTCGTTACCGGCACATGGAGCAGACTGCAAGAAGGCTGGAGGATCACCTTGTCTTTCGGTACATGATTGCAGATCGTTTCGATCCATTTCAGCTTCTCTGTGAGGTCTGCTCTCCAAATGTTGCGACCATCGATCAGACCTGCGCCCAGCCATTTATCCTGCGGCCATGCGATTTCTTTCAATGCCTGTAGATGAACGCCTCGATCATGAATAAAATCGAGTCCCACGCCATGCACAGGCAACTGCAGCAAATCATGCAAGTTGTCCACGGCTTCAAAATACGTTTGCAGCATCACTTGAATGCCCGGTACTTGCGTGGCGATGGCTTCATAAATCTCACGAACATACGCCTGATCCGCCACCGAAGATTCCCATACCAGACATGGCTCATCGATCTGCACCCATTTAACCCCTTCCGCCTCCAATTGACGGAGCATTTCCACATACACCGGGAGAAATGAAGAGATTTTTTGACTGAAAGAATCCGCTGCATATCCCTTGCTCAGTTTCAAAAATGAATACAACCCTACGATGACAGGCTTCCCTTCCACCCCTGCGCGTGCCTTGGCAAATCGATACGCCTGAAGTGGCTTATTCTCGGCAAGATAAGGCTCTCCTTCTCCAATTTCCGGAACCAGATAATGATAATTGGTATTCATCCATTTTGTCATTTCACAGGCAGTAGCCTGTTCATTTCCTCTGGCCATCGCAAAATACGTGTCCAGCGTAACCGCTCCGCCCGGATGTCCAAACCTTTTCGGCACCATGCCAAACATAACAGCCATATCCAGCATATGATCATAATACGTAAAGTCGCCAACCGGAATCAGATCGATTCCGCCCTGCACAGACTCCATCAGATGCCTCTGTTGAATCCGCTCCATTTCGAAGCGAAACTCAGATTCATCCCACTTTCCGGCCCAGAACTGCTCCAGCGCTTTCTTCCATTCTCTTTGCTCTCCTATTCTCGGAAATCCCAGGTGACTCGTTATCATGGATTGATTGCTCAACGCTTTCCCCTCCTGTTGTTTACTTTCTCCTGCTCATGGCTCACACATGATCTATCTTTGTTTTTTTCATCCTCATGTTGATATGTTTCATTTTCTTTCAGTCACTCTCTGGCACTTGCTCGCTTCCTACTCTTTATTTTCCCTAACAAAAAAGCGCCTTTCCCCCGTACTGGCAAGGGAAAGACGCTCGTCACAAACACGTACAAATTCACGACCAACCGGATACAAAATGGCATCCAGCGGTTGCGATCGTCTAACACCTCCCTATCTCCCGTAGGTTAAATATCAGTGTTGTTGAAACAGGCAGGTCTCCTGGCTAACGGCATTCGATCATCAGCACCTTCCCAGTGGGTGAGCACCAGTGGCATTATCGCTGTGAAACAACCGTTTACAGTGGCGGGACCGCGTCGGATTTGAACCGAACTTCCCTTTTAAGCGAATCCGTCAGCAAGCATCTGCTCCTGAACGTTTCGCACCTGTTCCCGAATATGCAATTATTAAGTCTAGTAAACAGGTATGATTATACGGAATAATCAGACAATACGCAAGCCCCTCTTTCAATCTTTTGGAATGATACACTCACAAGAATCAAGAAAATATTGAACATTCATAAGATCATAGGCTTTCTCTCGAGCTGGAATGATTGCGTTTTCCGTACCAGTAAATACCGCTTACTCTCTTGTCGTCTATCGATTATGATGAAACTATCCGAACATAAGGAGCTGACAGCATGAGGAAATGGCGAAGGACCATGGCCGGAATAACGGCAAGTTTAATGCTATTGTCTTCCACCGCACACGCAGGTACATACACCGTTCAAGCCGGTGATTCACTATGGAAAATTTCCACCGCTTATTCGATCAGCCTGAACGAACTGATGACGCGCAACAACCTTCATTCTACCACCATTTATCCCGGTCAAATCTTGCAGGTGCCAGGACCAGACACCTATCAGGTACAGACGAATGAAACGATGTGGACCATTAGTCAAAAATTCAACATTTCTTTGTCTGCACTCATTCAGGCCAATCCTCAGATTGCTAACCCGAATCAAATCTGGGCTGGATTGACCCTTAACTTGCCGGAAGGAACCTACGTTCCGCATACAGCAAACCAATCCGCATGGAAGAAACCAGCCGCTTACGCTGACGGACAATTTCCGCTGGCAGCAGGTTCCTATCAGACACCTCTCGTCCACAACTACGAGGATGGGCGATCCTGGTCACCTGATGGACACGCGACCCGTAAGCATGAAGGGGTTGACCTGTTTGCCGATAAGGGGACTCCCGTCTATAGTGCGATGGCTGGTGAGATCATCAGCTTTGGCTGGAATACGTACGGAGGCTGGAGAGTGACGATTCGTACCGATGCCACAACGGCCTTTTATTACGCTCACTTGAGCAAGTACGCATCCGGAATCGGAACAGGCTCAACGATTAGAAAAGGACAGCTGATCGGTTATGTAGGCAATACGGGATACGGGCCAGAAGGAACGGAAGGAAAGTTTATCCCCCACTTGCATTTTGGCATCTATAAAACGAGTTCTTCACCCTGGACGAGCATCGATCCCTATCCTTACTTGAAATGGTGGGAAAGCCACTGACATTGTCTTTCATGATCCAGGTTCATGACCTGGCTTCACGATTGATCGGACTACATCCCGCTTGATTCGTGAATGTTTTCCTCTGATTTTTCTACAATAAGGACGAGCTCGCACGATGGACACACCCGTTCAGTTGGCTGCACAGCTGTCAGGCACCCCGGACAATGTTCCAGCTGAACGGTTTCTCCTGTCCCCAATGTTTCACCTGTCAAACCAGTTTCATCCGTCCTCATGACTTCATTCATACCTGCTGCTGCATGCACACCAAATTGTCGCTGCTTGGCTCCATCAGCGGCTGCCTCTGAAGTTGTGTGCAAAAAGGCGTGCAGCGCCTCTTTGGGCGAAACCTGATCGACCGAAACAACCCTCAGCTCCTCGGTCAACTTCCAGCTCATCACCCCTTCGCTGTCACAAACCGCTGCTAATGGATATTCGTTCTTTTCTTCATACGGAAACAGACTACCTCCAAGTACACTCGGCATTTGGGATTGTGACAATCCATAACCCGTTCCGATTAGAACATAATGCTCCCTTGTCGGAAGGTGTTTCACAATGATGGTCATGCCTTCCCCCCCTCCTCTACATGAGTACCTTGGATTTATGATCGAAGCTCTGCTCGCCTCTGGCCTGTTTCACCCTTTTCAACTGAGCAACGATCATCACACTAATTGATACCAGCAAAAACCACGAGCTGTATTTTCCCCAGTGAACCATCCGCCAGCTCAGTTCCTGATCCGGATATTTCCATGCGCCAAGAAAGGTGGAGATATTCTCTGCGAGCCAGATAAAGAAAGCAATAAGCAGATAAGAAACGATCGCATGCATCCGATACCTGTGTTGACCCACCCGATAATGAACATACGTCCGATAAAAAAGCAGACACAGAGCGGCTGTAATCCACCATCTCAAATCATAAAAAATATGATGGGTAAAAAAGTTCACATAAATGGCCGTACCCAGCATGACTGTCAACCAGCTGCCAGGCCAATGCTGCCATTTCAGATCCAGCCTTCTCCACGACTGACAGATGTAACTGGCCACACTGGCATACATAAATCCACTATACAGCGGGACTCCCCCCACCTTGCTCCATGCTTCCTCGGGATAAGCCCATGAGCCCATATGAACCTTGAACAATTCCAGACCGAGTCCGATCAAATGGAAGACCGTGATGACCTTTAACTCATCCTTCGTCTCCAGGCCGGACAGAAACATAAATAGTTGCATCAGCAGGCAGCAGATTAAAATAAAATCATACCGATGAATAAATGGAACCTCGATCACTTTCGTTAAGGCAAGTGACAAGAAAATACAGACCGGAAACAAACAGCTCATCGCCTGATGGTATCCAAACCGAACAAGTTGTTTCATCGCATGCTTCATCCCTCGATCTCCTTAGGAAACGGACGATCGTGTGAAAAGGGCTGGGATCTGCACACGGTCATCAAACATCCGGTCATCCCTCACAAACGAAGTGATCTCTTTCACCTGCCAGTCCATCTCATGCAAGTCTTTCAGGCGAACAACAATCTCGTAAAAAGAGAACGATGGATTAGCATTGACCAAATAGATACCAGGTTCGTATTGCAACGCATCCTGGCCGACCACCTTGGCCGTGTCTTCCAGAAAGCTGGTTGACGGATACCACTTGGAACTCGCTTCAATAAACCCTTTTTCTTCATGCGAACGAACGAGAAAATCAAACATATGATTTGCACCCGGCTTCGATCCGATCTGCCATCCCAGACGCAAAATCACGGCATTGGAATGATGGTTCAGGATGATCTGCTCACATTCGCGCTTGTAGCGGCCATAATCTTCTTCCGCATCAGGTTGGCTCTCTATCGTATAGGGGCCTGTTCCCTGCTCGGAGAAAACCGACACGGTACTAGTAAAGATCAGCTTGATCCCCAGTTCCTCCGTCACCTTTACGATATGCGACAGCCATTCAACAGGGCCCGTTGCAATTTGAAAAAACAAATCCGGTTTTGTTTCTGCTATAAACTGACGAATCGCTGCTTCATCATCCGTTGGAATCCGTGTGCGATCCCAAATGACCAATTCAAGCCCTTGTTTTTGCAATGCTTCATATACATAAGGCGCCACGGCCCCGTTCATCCCTGTGATGATCGCTTTCATCTCGTCCACTCCTCTTTCATTTTCTCAATAGATTCTACTCTATTCTACCTTAAATCACGGTCATATGCTTCTTTCACAATATCTCGTCTATGCGTATGATAGAGTGTCCCCCCAGATTTATGGCTAAACAGTAGGACACCTCCCAAGTGTCCACCCAGATTTATGGCTAAACAGTAGGACACCTCTCAAGTGTCCACCCAGATTTATAGCTAAACAACAGGACACCCTTCACAGGTGTCCCGAATGATCCCGCTATTTAACCTGACTGATCTGTCTGTTGCCAACATTACGGATCGACAATCTCATCCAGCTCTGTATGTGGGTCCTGATTCACTGCGGCCAGAATGTCTTCATCCGTTTTATTCTTGCCCTTTATTTGCACCGCAGCCTCCGTCTGATTTTCCAGTTGCTTTTCAATCTGACCGGTGCCATGTGCTCCTTGATGTCCACGTGATGTTGTCATACCTGTCTCTCCTTTCAGATTACATGCTTAAACCGCTATCTGGTAGGTTGTGCAAATGTTTAGCTCCGTATGCAAGCTGGACATGCAGAGAGAGAGCAGACATGAATAGAATGGTACATTTAGGGAAACCTGAATATATCTGAAGGAAAGGATGTGAAGGTCTTGGAAACCAATATGAGTTCAGAGGAAGTCCTCAGCCAGATTTCACAGCTTCACAACTCCGGGGAAGCATTGAACAAAAAAACAGTAAAGAAAAATTACCCGGATCTCATGAAAAATGCACTGTACTATTATCCTAGCTGGGATCACGCGATCGAGAAATCCGGCATTGCCGATTGATGAACCGCTCATGCAGGCAAGAGGTCCAGACAGCTACTACCTGATTCACCTGAATCGCCAGTTCTGGATCTGCATGCCCTGCTTCCTTTACTTCGCAAGCTCCCTCTCCATCCACTACCCTTTTCTTCTCCGCCATTGTAAGAACAGATATACGATCATGCCAGCCGCTACACCATACATCGCAATTTCCAGCAAATCAATCGTAAACGACACCTGCACCGTTTCATGCAACCGATCCAACTGCCCATATTCGTTCAATGGGTCTGATTCATTGGAGGCCGTATGCCAATAAGCAGAAGTCAGCAACCAGAAGACTGAAATCATCCCCATCAGCAGGGTTACACTCAGCACATATCCTTTACGGCGGCGTTTCGGCGGCTTCATTACAGGGCGCCGTAAAGCAGCTTTTTATGTGTTTCCAGCCGATTCAGCAGCTTCGGATTGCCTGTCGGGGCATCCACCTTCGTCCCGTTGCCGTCTCCACTCGACGTTGACCATCGATACAAATTCCCGCCATAATCACATATCGACTCCACCGCATGTTCCACCCAGGCATCAAAGGCCGCACGAATCTCCGTCGGCTTCAACGGACTGGGTTTAATTTTCAGTTTATTCATCACACCCGTCAGATACACGATAATTTGCTCACGTGTTTTAAATTGAATGTTCGGCATCAGCTTTTCGAATATGGCATGATGCGGCACATAATGCTTATAACTGCCCTCTTTATCTCCATCCCCAAATGAATCTGCGATCATTTTAGCCGAGCCAGAGATGCCTGGTCGGGCGTACTTGACCATCGCAACGGTTTCCTTTAGAAACTCCTTGCCCGTATCCTCGAACCCGAGGTCCTTTCTCGTATACGGAATGAGCATCCTTTGAATTGGCGATGTGAGTCCCTTGGGATCAGGCCGATCTTCTATCCATCGTTTCAATTGCTGATTTCCCACCTTCTTCTGCAGCTGCATCAACTGCATCATCGAGGTACTCTTCAATCTGGAAGTTGAATTCGGTCTTGGCGTTTGCCAGGCTTGTGTGCCAATGGCTTGCTTCACACGTCTCTGGTATACAGTCATCCTTCTTCTCTCCCTTCCTGCTTCTGCCGCACCCTGTGAGGACCCAATGTCCATTACAATTTCGGTGAAGCCACCTGCATCATTTCCATATACCATCTTTCGGCAAAAACCCTGTCCTTTCCTGCCACCCTTTCTCATACGAACGTAAAATCATGGCTTATTCAACAAACCGGTGGCATATATATGAAGTTAGCGCATCATCCTGATTCTACAGAAAAGGAGACTGGTTTCATGAACACGTATCGCAAAAAATACGTTCCCTTCAGCAGCCCGCTGGACCCTTGCAAACCGTTGCCCTATGTCACATACGAGACGCCGCCTCAGCTGTATTTGGGATTTCAGCCTCCCCGTCTCGCCCAATACACGCCCCGGGATGCACTTCGAAAAGGGACGCTCTGGAAAGCGCTCTACGCCCCATATACCAACCCTTATCAGGCCTATCCCGAAATGAAAAGGGAGGCGAATGAAGATGAATCCGTATGAATCCTGGACCAAGGAAAAACAGTTGAAGTACGACGAGTGGATGAAGAAAATCCAGGAGGTCGATTTTGTACTGGTTGATCTAAACCTCTACCTCGATACGCATCCTGATGATCGGGACGCCATCGCCCAGTATAACCAATTCGTTCAGCAAAGCATGAACTTAAAAGCGCAGTTCCAGCAAACATTCGGTCCCTTGTACCATTTCGGTTGCAGCTATTCCCCTTATCCATGGGTGTGGAAGGAAGCACCTTGGCCCTGGCAGGTATAGCGGGCCCGGGATCATCAACTTGACAAGGAGGTTTGCATCTTGTGGATCTATGAGAAAAAACTGCAATACCCTGTTCGCGTCAACAAATGCGATCCGCACATGGCCAAGTATCTGATCGAGCAGCATGGCGGCGCGGATGGTGAACTGGCAGCCGCACTCCGTTATTTGAATCAGCGGTATACTTTGCCGGACAAAGTGATTGGGATCGTCAACGATATCGGAACCGAGGAATTCGCGCACCTGGAAATGATTGCGACGATGGTTTACAAGCTGACGAAGGATGCCACACCGGAGCAGCTCGAACAGGCTGGACTTGGCGCCCACTATGCTGCACATGGCAAGGCGCTCTACCCGAACAGTTCGGCGGGTGTCCCTTTTACCGCTACTTATTTCCAGGCCAAAGGCGATCCGATTGCTGACTTGTACGAAGATATTGCCGCAGAGGAAAAAGCAAGAGCCACCTACCAGTGGCTCATCAACATGACCGACGATGTGGACCTGAAGGATAGCCTGACCTTCCTGCGAGAAAGAGAAATTGTCCATTCTCAGCGATTCCGTGAAGCGGTCGAAATGATCAAGGAAGACCAGTCCAGCAAAAAAATCTTCTGAGTAAGAGAATTCCACGGACTAGAGGGATTCGTCGTTTGCATACATACGCATACGTCAGGCCGTGGCATATGACCATGACCCTTCTGTGTGTTTGGCTTAATTTATGTGTCTCGTCTGCAATCATCTATGCAAATGCTGTGACGCCTGCATATGTTGAACAAGAGAGCATCAGGATGTTCTTATATTCGACGAGGAGGTGTTGTCAGCATGCAGCCGATTCACTCGATTTCAGAGGCAGGACTGCGCCCGTATATCGGGTCTCCAGTCTGTTGCATTCGGACCGATGGCACGTATGTATTTGGTCATGTCAATAGATGTGAAGGCGGTCAGCTCCACTTGGATCAGGCCTTCGATGGTCCAGGCAACTTGCCCACCAACGTTTACGCGGCTCAGGCCAAATTAAAAAGCAATCTGAAGAAAAAAGCGAAAGTCTCTTATTATCCGTATGGTTATGGCTACGGTTTTGGCTTTGCGGCTGTCGCCTTGTCCTTGGCTGCCATTGCAGCCATTGTTGCTTTTCCATTCGGATTTTTCTTCCTCTAGGACATTCATCTTCAGGCACCCTCCCTCCCGTGCCTGCTGGCTAAATGCCAAGAAGCCTCCCTTCAACCGAGCGTTGAATAAGGAGGCTTCTGTCCTGTTCGAAGCGTTTATGCGGATATCGTATAAAAATAGATAGAAACAAATGAGAACAAGAGAATACATGTGAAAACAAGTGAAAACAAGTGAAAACAAGTGAAAACAAGTGATGCTAGGATAACGTTCGCAGCAAGAAGACACCGCTCAGGCAAAACAGAATGCCGGTTATCTCCGATAACGTAAACCGTTCCTTCGTATACAGTCTCGTATAGACTAGAATAAGCAAGACATTCAGCGAAACAACCGCAGAGACGAGACCGGTAATGCCCACTTGAAAGGCTTGCATAATAAAGATCATGCCTGAAATATTCGTCGTTCCCACCAGCATACCCCACAAGAAGGTCGGAGACGGCTTCCAGCTTCGTTCCCCGTCAGCCACTGGCGGATGGTGTGCAGAACGCTTCTTCTCCACTAGCCAGGACAGACCGAACAACAGACTACCCATCGTAAACATATAGAATAAAGTAGGATACAAATCTGCCTCTAATATCGTACTTTGCTTGCTGGTCAAATCATTAAAACCGAAAAACAGCATCGTTAAAATGCCCCATCCGATCCCTTTCGCTGCCCAATCCCCTGAATAGCGGATCAGCAGGACGCCGGTTAAAATGACGATAAACGCACACAATTGCCATAACGTCAACGATTCGTGCCAGATGACATAGGCGAGCGATACGACCACAACGGGTGGCAAACTGGTAAAAATCGCAATGACAGAAGCTTTCCCGACTGCAAACCCCCTGTACATACTCGCATTCGCGGCAAACGAAAACATACCCATAAACATCCCGATCATGGCCGCATAGCTGAATTGCTGACCCGATAACAAGACCAGCACCGTACTAACTAGTGCGCCAGTCACAAAAACGCCAAACAGCATTAAATTTCGATTCATGGGCTGCTGCGACGTCCAGTGATACAGCGCTCCTCTAAGTCCGAAGCACCCTGCCGCACATAAGGCAAAAAACATCCACATCCTGATGACCGCTCCTTCGATGATTTCATTCCTCCCATGCTACAGAACAAATGCCCTTTCGTCAACCAGAACGTTCACAATATCGTTAAAGCCACCTGCTTGTGCTGCCCTTGTGTCAAGCGCTACAATAAACATAAGACCTATTGATATCATGCATCCCATTCCATATGGCAAAATTACACCCGACCGTTGAAGCACGAGTGAAAGGCAAAAGCGGATGCGTAAGCCATCCATAATTAAAGGTAAAACATAAGCGGATGCCATCCATGAATTAAATAAATAAAAAATGTTTCCGAATAGAAAGGATGAATCTTTATATGAAAAATACACCTATTGGTCGGCTGCGACTGATCGGACTGCTTGAAGGGATTTCCTATCTTGTCCTGCTCTTCATCGCCATGCCCCTGAAATATTTCGCAGGATTTCCAGTTGCCGTTTCCATCTCAGGCGCACTGCACGGACTGCTGTTTGTGTTGTTCTGCCTCGCGATCCTGCACGTGATGTTCGTCCATCGCTGGTCGATCTTCAGAGGTTTTTGGGCATTCGTCTCATCCCTTATCCCTTTCGGCACCTTCGTACTGGACAAACAGCTTCGCAGAGAAGAAGCCTAGTCTAGTAGTTATCTGAGGTGCCATCACACCCACTATTCTCACCTTTTCATCTCCGTGACACAAACGGTCACACAAACTAAACGAGATAATAAGCGAGATAACACAAACAAAAGCTCTCCGTTTCCCTTCCGGGATCGCGAGAGCTTTTCATCTATTCCTACCTATTTCCATCTATTTCTATTCATTTCAAATTCATCACTCAAGCATCACTCAAGTTTAAAAACACGCTCTGTCTTATCTGCTCTTCATCAGAAGCTGCACAGCTTCCTGTACGAGCTTTCCGGTATCTTGTCCAGATTCCTGCTCTTCCAAAATGCATTTTTCGAGATTGGTGGCCACGATATAAGCAATGGCTTTATCCGCTGCACTTCGAACTGCGGACAACTGACTGACCACATCCTTGCAGTTCTTGTCCTCATCCATCATCTTGAGCACACCGCGAATCTGACCTTCCACCCGTTTCAGTCTTCTTTTTACATCATCATCATACTTCATCATCGGTCCTCCTCTCTCGTTGGATCTCATTTTCACTCTACTTTCCTTCACGTCACTTATCTTACGTCATTTATCTTAACTTAACGAACCGTCCTGCTGACACACACAAGGACGCTGCAGCTTGAAAAACGGCTTCCATCTCTGCCAAAGTCCGCGTTCCCATTGTTCCGTGCGGTCTTGTCCATTGCGGCAGATCATGGTGACATATATGTGGGTATAGCCTTGTTTGTGTAGAAAGTTTGCTGCCTTTTTCAGCACATGCATGGACGTACCGGTCAGAATCAAGATCGTTTGACGATCAGACACCACGTCTTTCTTCCATACATGCCGAAGTCTTCCTTTATAAATATGAGTCGTCTTGAACGGAAGCGGGTTCTGCTGGACATCCATGGCTTCACGCAAATCAATGATCTGGGCCAAGTTGTCTTCATGTATCAATTGGTTCCAATCGTGCATAGGTACCAATGGTGGTCTCATCTTCTTGATCACCTCGCTGATATGCGGTTTGCTTCAATCTGCTCAGATCGTTCAGCAAACCGAAAAAGGTATACCCCGTCGGGTATACCTATCATAAAACGACCGCATGAAATTGTCAACTTGTTATAGCGAATAGATGCCTGCGGCGTAAGGCTGGAGCATCAGTTGCTCATCTAGACGCTGTATATGTTGTGCTTTCGTATCGTTGGAGAGCAGACAATGCTTGATCTGCCAACCATACAAGGCTGGCAATTCGAATCGGACAGGCTGGTCCGATGTATTCAGCATGATCAGCCACTTTTCTCCTTCATACGTTCTCGTATATACATAGAGGGACGGGTGATCACCAGACAGATCTTCATAATCGCCATAGATCATGACAGGGTGCTGTTTACGCAGTGCAATCAGGGACTGATAATAATAGAAAACAGATTCCTGATTCTCCAGCGCTTCTTCTACGTGAATATGAGGATAGTTCGGATTCACTGGCAGCCACGGCTCTCCGGTTGTGAAACCCGCATGCTTCTTCGTATTCCATTGCATCGGCGTACGGGAGTTGTCCCGGCTTAGTGGCTGCAACTCAGCAAGAACCTGTGTTGGATTTCGACCTTTGCCAACTTCTTCGGCATATTTGTTCCGCATCGCAATATCTTGATAAGCATCAATGGTATCATAGGTCACCCCAGTCATCCCAATCTCTTCACCCTGGTAAATATAAGGAGTTCCTGGCAAGGTATGCAGCAGCGTGGCAAAGCATTTAGCCGAAGCCTCCCGATACTCGCCGTCATGTCCGTATCGGGTAACCAGCCTGGTATGATCGTGATTGTTGAGGAATTGCGAGTTCCATCCCTTTTCCTTCAACCCCTCATACCATCTGGTCTGAATGTGCTTGAAGCGCACCAGATCCCATCGCGGCATCTCATCGGCTACTTCGAAGTGAAACAGGCTGTGCAGTTCCTCCCGATCCTCATGCACATATTGCAGTCCTTCCTCCGGTCCCACGAAAGCCACCTCACCGACCGTCATGATATCATAATGCTGCAAGACCTCCCGGTTCATTTCCTGCAGGTAAGCATGGATGCCCGGGTTATTGCACAAATATCGAATATCTGATGGTTCTTCGGCATCCGGAAATCCTTCCTTTTTCGCCAGCAACGCAATGGCATCCAGTCGAAAACCGTCTATTCCTTTATCGAGCCAGAATCGCATCATGGCATAAATGGCGTGTCTGACCTCTGGATTTTGCCAGTTCAGGTCCGGCTGCTCGGTAGCAAACCCGTGAAAATAGTATTGTTCTGTTCGTTCATCCCATTCCCATACCGAAGGGGTGAAGTAAGAACGCCAGTTATTGGGAGGCTCGTTTTGCTTCTCTCCCTTGCCGTCCTGCCAAATGTACCAGTCCCGTTTCGGGTTGTCCCGGGATGAGCGAGATTCTACAAACCAAGGATGCTGATCGGAAGTGTGATTCACAACCAGATCCATAATCAGCTTCATTCCCCTCATATGGATCTGCGCCAGCAACTCCTCCCAGTCTGTCATCGTGCCAGCCTTGGGCATAATGGCTTCGTAATCAGAGATATCATAGCCATTATCTGCATCAGGCGAGGCATAGACCGGATTCAGCCAAATGACATCTACACCCAGAGACTGGATATAATCCAGTTTCTCGATCACGCCACGAATATCCCCGTATCCGTCCCCGTTCGTATCATAAAAGCTTCGCCAGTAAATTTGATAGACCACCGCTTCCTTCCACCACGTATGCTTCATTTTCTTCACCTCATCATCTGTTATGGTCGCATAGGTCTTGCTCGGATCTTATCCTGTTACATTGCTTTCAGTATACGGCGGACAAGCTATCTGCGCACGGTCTAATTATAAAGGAATGCTTGTACTATATTGACCATTTCGATAAGATAATCAATGAAAACTGGATATCTCATGCAAGGAAAGGAACATGCCGGAAAAAGGGTCGTATAACCGGAACAGGGGGAATGAAATCATGGTCTATTATGCACCTGAACGAATCAAGCAGACGAGGATGAAATTGCGGCGTCAGGCTTTGCATACCATCCTGGAGGAATTCGACAGAGAGCTTATGCAACTGTCCCACGAAAAGCGAATGAACAAATACATAAAAATGGCGGAAAACCCGTTTCGATTTTTTCGCGGCAGTGCGTATTTATTTTATTATGATGTTACCCGTACCCCTTTTATTTACCACACCCCGCCAGAATGCCCGACCTGGATTCAGGGAGACCTCCATTTCGAGAATTTCGGAGGCTTTCGGTCGGAAGCAGGCGACATGGTATATGATGTTAATGATTTTGACGAAGGTTATCTCGGTTCGTACTTATATGATATTTTGCGCATGAGTGCAAGCATTGTCCTCGTTGCAGAACTACATGGTTTTTCTGATCAGGAACAGGATGAAGCAATTACCACTTATCTAAAGGCCTATGTAAAACAAATGCAGCGCTTCGGACAACGCCTGGAAGACCCGTCTACGCTGCAATTCACTGAAGACAACACGAATGGTCCCATTCGCAAAGTGCTGCGAAAGCTCAAACAGCGGCAGCAAAACCATCTGCTTACCGGCATTACCTCCAGCGTGGAACATCATCGACAGTTTGTCCATACCGATGAATTACATCCTGTATCTCCGGAAGAACGGGTAGCTATTTTGAAGCAATGGGAACAATATGTGGAGACGATTGATCCGGAACTGCGACAAGATGAGGCTTGCTACCGTATCAAGGACATGGCCGTCAAACATGGCTCCGGCACGGCCTCCATCGGTCTCGACCGTTATTACCTTTTAATAGAAGGTGGCGAAACACTGGATGCACAGGATGACGTCATCTTGGAAATGAAAGAGGTACGTGCTCCGATCCCGGCATTCCTCCTGCCTCATAACGAATCGTTCTGGGAACAATTCCTGCACCAGGGAGCCCGCGTGATCACTACCCAAAAAGCCATGCACCATGAGGCCGATGCCTATTTGGGCTATACAAGTCTGGCGGACCGCCATTTTTACATTCGGGAGCGTTCCCCGTACAAGAAACGAGTGAAGGCCGATCGCATCAAGCATTTCAAAGGGTTCACAAAAACCTTGCACTGGATGGGCAAAATCACTGCGAAAATTCATGCACGTGCCGACGCCGATCTTGCTCACGGGCTGCTGGATTATCATAGTGAAGATGAAATTCTCAAAGCCATTGGTGATGATGTGAACAGCTTTTATCGTCGCATCTCACTCTGGTCGCGCACATATGCCAGTCAGATCCATGAAGATTACGATATTTTCTGTGACTGGTTGAACACCTTTGAGCAAGAAGAAAAACCGTCTCAAGAAGGGACAGACGCGTAACGTTTGCGATGAAACTGAAACATTTCGGCATGTGGAAGGCTGCCTTCATCCAGCAGATCCCGAACCATATTGGCCGCAATCATGCTGTAGACCGTCCCGTTGCCACCATACCCCAGACAAAAGACACTATTCGGCATATGCTTCTGATAACCGATTAACGGATACCCGTCTCTCGTCACCCCGAAGATAGAGCCCCACGAATAGGCAGACTGGACGCCCATTGAAGCGATATCCGGAAAGAGCGTGTACAGAAACTGCAGCAGCTTCTCCTGCTTGTGGATCAGCCTCGTCTCGCGCTCTTGTACAGAGGTCACCTGCTCATCCTCACCACCCACCAAAATGCGGCCATCAGCTGTTGTCCGAATATAGTGGTAGGGCCTGGCTGTTTCCCAGATGAGACATGGATTCACATAGCGATCGAGATGGGCAATCGGCTCCGTTGCCATGGCGAAGGTGCTCAGCAGCTCGGCTGGCTTATTCTTCTTGCATTGCTGGGCCGCATATCCGGTTGTAAATACCGTCCATTTTGCTGTCAGAGAGTAGCTTTCCTGCTCTTTGGCAGATTTTTTGTCCTCAATTCCTTCTTCCCCTTTGTCCTCCGTCTGGCTCGGCCTGCACGTATATCGATTATATCCTTGCTCGTTCTCATAGGAGATGATCTGTACACGCTCATAGACGCGTAGGCCATATCGTTGAACCGCCGTTCGCACCAGTGCATGGGTGAACTGGAATGGATTCACTTCCGCATCCCCTTCCGTCCAGATCGCCGCGCTTCTCGAAAAAGGAAATTGTTGGGCAATCATCTCTTCGTCCAGCCACTTCACCGGAAATCCATGCTTGAGCAGTGTTTCATATTCAGCTCTCAGTGCATGCGTATCCTGGGCGTCGCTTGCCATATAGAGGCTGTTTCGCGAGGTGAAATCTACCTGTTCCACAAGCTCGCCAGTCATTACGCCCAACTGTTCAACAGCCTGCTGACACAACCTGTAGAACGTAACGGCATTCTCTTCTCCGTAGGTGTGTATACAGGAAAGCAGGGATTTATCATTCATAAACTGAAGCAAGCCTGTATTGGCGGCCGTACTTCCTCTGCCAATTTCATTCTGCTCCACCAGCACCACTTCATGTCCGGCCTTGGACAGCACATAAGCAAGCAAGGCTCCTGTAATGCCTCCGCCTACGATGCATACCTCACATTCCATTGATTCCGACAGTACCGGATAGGTCGGCACTTGTTGCATGGATGGCCACAGCAAAGTTCCCACATTCAATTGCATCTCGATCTCCGCCTTCGCTACGCATAATCACACAGATGGCCAACGAATGACCAACGAAGTCCATCCTGCGCTATACCAGAGCCATACCCCATTTCCTGTACCTTCAAACAATCTTCAAATAAAGCTCCATGACACCATCCACACCCCTGACTGCTGCCCTTCCAGACGCCATCCAGCCAGCAAACATTCTTCATGAAATGTTAAAAGCCCATATAACCGACTTCAATCCGCTTCAAACTGCTTCAAACCCCATGCTTACAGGTCTGTTCATATTTTTTCTAGCCAGCCTTAGAATATACAGACAGCCGTGATAAATCGTCAGTGCTTCCATAAGATGCGAGTTAAAAGTAGATCAGCCAGGCGATACACCCTGCTAATACAAAACGATAATAGGCAAACCAACTGAGTTTGAGACGCTTAATCCATTTCAAAAAAGTTACGACGGCCAGCATCGCTACCATAAACGATACAGATAAACCGATCAGAAACAGCGGCAAATCGTGCAAAGTCAGAAATTCACGGCTTTTCCATACATCCAGGCTTGTGGCCGCAAGCATAATGGGAACCGACACGATAAAGGTAAACTCTGCTGCCGCCTTTTGACTCGTACCCAGCAGCATGCCACCAGAAATCGTAGAGCCAGAACGTGAAAAGCCTGGCCACAGGGCAAGACATTGAAACAATCCAATCCCAAGTGCCTGGCGATGCGTAATCTGATCCAGCTCATGTGCGTGAATGGTCCCTTGCTTCTTCTCGGCCACAATCATCAGTAATCCGCCCAATACAAGACCGATCATCACCGTGGAAGGCTGAAACAAATACGTCTTGATCCAGTCATGCAGCACAAGACCGACTATCACAGCCGGAGCCATCGCCAATCCGACATGAATGAGCGTGATCCTGCCAGTCGAGGCTACTTTCTGTCTACGAAATGGCATCCATTCAACCAACATGCGCTTAAAGGTGTCTATATACAGAATCAGAACGGCTAACACGGCTCCAAGTTGAACCACCACCTCAAACGTCTTCGCTTTCTCGCCCTCAAAAGAGAGCAAATACGCCGTTACAATCATATGCCCGGTTGAAGAAATAGGCAGGAATTCCGTCAATCCTTCCACAATACCCAATATGATCGCTTGTAACCATTCGCCCAACATCGCATCCACTTCTTTCTCTCTCATGAATAGACAAGCCCGTACCAAAACTCACCGGTTGTCCCTTTCTTTAATATGAATGTATGATACAACCAAACTGGGCATGTGTATAGATTCTTTTGGTTTATCATAATTTCATTATGTAAACAAACTGATGAAAAATCAGGCATTCGCATCGATTCGCGAATGCCTGAACCTGGTACCCTATTTTTCTCCCTACACCTTCGGATTGAGAAATTCCTTCGTCTCCTGAATGGAAACTCCCGTTGATGCCTCAAAATCATAAAGGGCTTTTGTCGTTTCCGAGAAACGATCCAGTTCATTGTATGCCGGGATACCGTGATAAGCCATATCCAGACCCTCGTCCTCTTCTTCTGCACTGGCTCTCAGTCCAACCGTCACTTTCGCGAGGTAAGCAATGGCGGCACCACCGCCAAATCCCCATACCACAATCGCGACAATGCCGACCACCTGTGCGATCAGCAGCTCGGTCTGACCAGTCGTGAACAGCCCAGCCTCCATGTCAAACAATCCGAGTGCAATCGTCCCGAATACCCCATTAAATCCATGTACAGCTACTGCACCGACCGGATCGTCTACCTGAATGGAATCGATGAAAATCGTAGCAAAGATGACGATGAGTCCGGCAATCAATCCGATCACAATCGCAGACCACTGTGAGATGAACGCACAGCCAGCTGTCACCGCGACCAGACCGGACAGCGCCCCATTCATCACCATACTCGGGTCTGTCTTGCCATATCTGAACATCGTATACAGCATGGAAGAAGTTCCGCCCGCAGCAGCTCCGAGCATCGTATTAAGCGCAATCGATGACAGCATCCCGTCCGCTGCATTCAGTGTACTTCCGGCATTAAAGCCGAACCAGCCAAACCATAAAATAAACACACCCGATGCCGCCAGCGGAATATTACTCGGGGCGAATACGTTAACACTGCCATCACGGTATCTTCCCTTCCGCGGACCCAATATCCAGGCAATCGACAGCGCGGCAGCCCCGCCAAGCGCATGGATGACCGCTGAACCTGCAAAGTCCTTCATTCCTAATTGAGCCAGCCAGCCATCCCCGTTCCATACCCAGTGACCCGAAATGGGATACAACACCATGGCAATCAGAGCCGCAATAATCACATACGCCTTGAAGTTCATGCGCTCAGCTACCGCACCGGACACGATGGAGATACACGCAACCGCGAACCCGAGCTGAAAGAGCACAAACGCAGCCGAGGGCAGATCCATGCCCAGATCAATCGACTCCGGAGATCCGAATAGAGACAGCCCAATCCATCCGCCTGCATCATCGCCAAACATGAAGCCAAACCCAATGGCCCAGAAGGCCAATGCACCGATTGTCAGATCGACAAATATTTTCATTGTAACGTTAACCGCGTTCTTTGTTCGGACGAGTCCGGCCTCCAGCAAGGCAAACCCGCCTTCCATGAATAATACCATGGCAGCCGCCAATACCACCCAGATTGTATTTAAATGGATCAATTCCATTATGCCTTCTCCTCCTCAGGTTGATGTAGTTCATCGATGGTTTCATCCGTTTCACCCGTTCGAATGTTATACGCTTCCAGAATCGTGGAAACAAAGATTTTGCCATCGCCTGCTTCACCCGTTTGTGCGGAGGCCACAATCGCCTGAATAGTCTGCTCAACTTTATAATCTGAAGTGACAATTTCCAATTTCACTTTTGGATGCAAGCTCACTTTGTAATTTTGTCCCCGATAAACCCCGCTTTTTTCCTTTTGCTGCCCTCTGCCAACCACCTGATTCACCGTAAAAGCTGTTACACCGATTGCATGCAGTGCCCGAATCGTATCATGCAGTTTTTGAGGGCGAAGAATCGCTTCGATCTTCTTCACGTCGCCCACCCTTTTCTGTTAGTATAGTTAACATCTTATGAATGAAAACAAAACACACCTCTTAAATATCACATTTTTTAGTCGATTCGTCAACGATTTTTTCTACTATGCCGATTACCTGACATATAAGGTTAGATAATTACCTATTTGAATTCAGTATGTTTTTCGATTTCGCTGGAGATATTAGCCTCAAGTGCATGTTCGATGAAAGTGAGGCCTTTCGATGTCCCTCGTCGTCTTTTTCACATTAGCCTGGTTGGCTGTATTTTATCTGTATGGCTTAAATAAGCACTGGACCGTCATCGAGAATACGTTTATTTTTCTGCTTGTACTCGTACTCCACATCAATTTTACCTGGATTGCAGGCGAAGAACTGAAATGGTTTACCGTTACTGAACATCCGATGACCTATGCAGCCTATCTCATTCAGCGAACCATTTTAATCCCGACCGTATTTGTCATTGTACTGAACTGGATAGCCAGCGCATCGAGCTGGTCTCGCAAGCTTTGGACTATCGCTGGCAGTCTGTTACTGCTCCTTGTCATTCAATGGATCTCAACTGCCTACGAACTGTTGCGTTATGAGCAGTGGAATACCGGTTACGACCTACTGTATCTGGTTCTATTGATGAGCCTTGTCATGATCTTGCATCGGGGTTATCAGACGTGGATACCGAAGGAGACGGAGGGAATCAAATGATCTTATGGCAGCAATTTGATCAGAACGAGTGGTCGATTCTCATCGGGCTCATAGCGGGATATCTCCTCATCTTCCTGCTCCCCCACCGCATTCCGGCCCGTTATGTCGTGTTAAGCCTGCTATGGGGATTTTGCGCCGTGATTCTGATCAACTTCACCATTGGCGGTGGCCTGCTGGACTACTTCGTGGTCAATGACTCAGATCGATACGAATGGTTTGACTTGATGACCTACTTCATGTTTGCGCCGTTCAGCTATTTGTTCATTTATTTTTACGATGCGTGGAACATCCAGAAGCAGACCTTCTTCCTGTATGTGCTTGGCTGGACCGTGCTATCGATGGTGACACAAATATTTTCCACCTACATGGGGATGACACATTACCAGAATGGATACAAAGAATCTTATAATGTACTGTCTTTTCTGATCATTCAAACCATAACCGGCCTCTACTATATGTATTTGAAACAGCTGGATGCGCAAGGAGCATCCCGTTCTGCCAAACAAAAAGCTTCACAGCCATAATGCGCCGTGAAGCTTTCATCTTCTACCATCCTTTTCGTTTCTGAAACTGCTCTGCAATCTTTCGAACGATCATATCGGTCTTTTCCTCTTGCTCATCATCCAGCCGTACAATTCGAATCTCTACTGGATCTTCCGGATTGGGGTCTTTAAAAACGAGCTGTTGCGGATCTTCTACCTCCACCTGATAGCCGCACGTTTTCAGAAAACCCTGTATCGCCTCTACGGTTGGAGGCTGTTCATCTGCCGTAAAGAGCAGCCCTTTGAGGTTTCGCTCTTCTCCTGTCTCATTCAAATGGTCAATGCGAAATAAAAAATTCCATTCCATTCTGTTCACAGCCCTTTCCGTTGATTATGTATAAGATAGGTCGAGTTGAACACAATTATACTGTTTAAAGCCGCCGAGTGCCATGATCATCCTCACTCCATTCTCACTTTCTCCTCATTCACTTACTTTATGTAAGATACATTACAGAAGTTTGTGAAAGGAATTGGTATGATCAATGCAGTTGCGAATCACATGCAACCCCAACTCATAGATAAAAGGAGAGAATTAATTATGAAAAAGGTAGCCATTTTCGTACATGCTGGAGAACAAGAAGGAGCCAAAGCTCTGCACAGCCTGCTCTATTCGCAGGAACTGCATGAAGCTGGCCATCAGGTGAAAGTGATTTTTGACGGAGCTGGAACAGCATGGGTACAAAAATTCGAAGATCCGGAAAACCAATTCAATCCATTATATAAACAAGTCAAAGAACTCGGCGTGATTGAAGGCGTATGTGAGTTCTGTGCGAATGCGTATGGTGTTAACGAGTCTGTATCCTCATCAGGTTTGCAGTCGATCGGAGATGTAGGCGGTCATCCCAGCATTGCCCAACTGGTTAGCGAAGACTACGAAATCATCATTCTATAAGCAAGTGAAAACCGACGCCAGTATCTAGGCGTCGGTTTTATTTATGTCGATACGTTTATGTCGATACGTTTATGTCGATACGTTTATGTCGATACGTCAATATCGGTTTCATTTATGTCGGTTCGCTTATTTAGTCATTTGTTTATTCATACTCAGCTTCAGCACATTACCTTCTCGTTCCATCTTCAGTCCTAACGCCGAACAGGACACATAGCGCTCTATGACATGCTCAAATGCGCTGGCGCCTGTCACATATTGATTCTCACAATGAATGATGGTTGCAGGCAAGTCCGGCCATTCAAATACAAGCTCATATTCTGTGATCTGAACATACTTGGTAAACACACGAACAGAAAGATAGGACTCCCCGTCGATAACGCACAAGGCATATAGGCTAAAGGGCTCATGAACGTCGAAATCATCCGATTCGATCGTAAAGGTTGGCGAATGCTGAATGATCGTATCGATCTGCGCATTCGTCAGAGGCAAACCCAGCATTCGGATGTTCATTTGCCTGACTTGATGCACAATGATAGACAAATAGTACAACACGCCAGACCCCAATGTCCCAATTAAAAGGATGAAAAACAACCTATCACTCGTTGAAAAGGCACCCACCAAGGTCAGAAGCACCAGCACCGTCATGAGAAATTTACTGCCGCCCGACATATACATGACCTCCTTCACAGATATTCCTCCATGAACTGCTTCCTGAGAATCATTTCATTTCCGACAAAAATTGATCCTGCGATCCCTTCTGCGACTGGATTCGCATATGATATGATAAAACCAGTTTCGGTGGGACAGGAGGCCGTCAGCATGCATCGATTGACCGAACAGGAAAAAGCAGGCGTCTATAAAGCGATCTCACAACGCAGGGACATTCGAAGCTTTTTGCCCGATCCGATTCCACCCGAAATCCTCGACAAACTGTTGCTTGCAGCGCATCAGGCCCCTTCTGTCGGACTGATGCAGCCCTGGAATTTCATCATCATTCAGGACCCGGCCGTCAAGGTCTCGCTGGCCCATGCAGTGGAGAAGGAAAAGAGAGCCCTGGCCATTCACTATGAAGGGACAGGACGGGAACTTACCTTTCTCGAAATGAAAATTGCCGGTATTCTCGAAGCTCCGGTGACCCTTTGTGTGACCTGTGATCCAACGCGTGGCGGGGATCATGTTCTGGGTCGTAATTCCATTCCGGAAACTGACAGCATGTCGGTCAGTTGCGCCATCCAGAATATGTGGCTGGCTGCTTATGCGGAAGGCGTAGCAATGGGCTGGGTGAGCTTTTATAAAAAAGCTGATGTTCGCACCCTGCTGCAAATCCCGTACCATATCGATCCAATGGCATTAATCTCGCTGGGCTATACCGATGATTACCCGGACAAACCCATCCTGGAGCTGAAGGACTGGGAGAAGCGAAGATCTCTTCAACAGCTTGTCTTTGACAATCAATGGGGTCAACAACAGCAGATATCACCGAAAAAATCTTAACCTTTTAACCCTGTGCTTTCTTTCGGGTATTTTTGCTCTCGACCACATAGCGATCCAATGCAGGAATTCGCTTGCCAGATTGACTGCGCTTTACGTAGTCATCAATAGATGTGTATCCTTCCTTCATAAGCACTTCCTGAAATTCCATCAGGAATTTGGTCGCACACACCTTGCATAGATAACCTTTCGTAATTAACTCCTCACAAAAATAACACGCATAGGCCAAATTTGGATACTCATGCGTCAGAATCCGCCCTTCCATCACGTATTTTCGGATGGTCTCTATGGGAACTCGGGTCGCCTGACTAACCTCTTCCACATTCGCATTCCTGTAATCACGCAAATATCTCAAGATATGAGCCATATTCAAGTCTAAGTTCTGATTGCACGACGGACACAGTTCCCGATGATTAACACGGCTAAGCTGTCCACAGTTTGAGCAATTTTCAATTTTTTCCATAGCATCACCACGCTGGCTCATCATTATGTAGGATTGGTGCCAGATGATCCTTGACTATATCTCGCCTTTCCAATCTGCTCCAACTTTTTCAAAAGACTGGCGTACAGCCGCATAGAGATTCGCGTCCAATGGTCCCTTTTGAATGTTGGCAATATGTTCACGAATATGCGACAGTTTCGAAGAACCGACGATACAAGTGTGTACACCTTCCGTAAATGCCGTGAATCGCAAGGCCAGCTCATTCCAGCTAAGCTCCCCTGGCGCCAGTCCCATTTCCTTTAAACGAAGCCAATACGTCTCACAATATTCTCCCACAGGCTGCTCTGAATAGCGCCAAGGTGCATTGGCAAGCGGTCTCTTCGCAATTACGCCGAGTCCTTGCGCAATCGTCTCAGGCAACACCTGACGGATACTTTGCTGATCTGCAATGTTAATCGAGCATTGAATGCTGGCAAAGGCTTTGCTTTGAACCGCCCAATCCAGCGCTTCATTTTCACCCGAATATGCCGCATTAATGACTTTTCCCTGCTCTGCCATTTTGAGCAGCGCTTCGATAACATCTCCCTGTTTCAGGGTCTCTACAGGACAGGAATGCAGATGTACGATATCGAGATAATCGGTTTTCATCACTTTCAGTGCGCGGTCTACCCCGGCCTCCACACAGGCTCCGGTCCAATCTTCAAACCCGTCAATCCCGTATCCTACCTTCGTAGAGAGGACATATTCATCCCGACGATGGGAGATAAATTGCCCGATTCGCTCTTCCGAAATGCCGTACCCTCTTGCTGTATCAATCAAGTTGATGCCTTCATCCAGTACCGAATGAAGCAATTGTTCTGCTGTACGATCATCCATTTGGGCAGGATCGCCGATATGACCTGCACCAAAGCCAAGTTTCGTCACATGTTTGGTCATCTTGCCAAACTGATTTTTAGGTATAGGCATTTGCTTATCTCCTTTTGATGATTGTCTAGCTTATTTTACCATAGCCCCGCGTGTATCGCACAGGATTATTTGCATGTATCAATTCCAGTGAAGATGGTTAAGATCACTGTAAGACCTTTCGTCTTCATATGTTTCCCAATCTGTTATTGAACTCCCATTTGCAGTCAGGTATAATACTTGTAAGCGTTTTCTACATTCATACGATAAGGGGTGGCCAGGATGATTTTTGAAACAAAATACAGAATGGAAGCCTTGTCCAAAGCCAAACATGAATTGCAAAATGCCCAGCAGAAACCTCTTCAATCTAACACACCCTCTCCGCATACCGAGCGTCATACCGATACAGTGGTCGCACGTACCGGATGGGTCTATATGCTGAGACAGTTATTTCTGCGACCCAAACAGCATCATTAAGCATCTTCCATACGATCCATGAACATTTGATGGCAAGCGATAAATATCCTTTACTTTCCATTCGCTCTATGAGAGAATGCGGTAAACACGTACGTAAAGGATCGTGAGCGATATGTATTCTCGAATTCTCGTCGCAACAGATGGCTCTGCCCACGCGAACCGGGCGTCTGAACACGCCTTGAACCTAGCCAGACAATTTCCGGGTGCACATGTTACTTTATTTCATGTCACACCTTCTCTTTCTCGTGGACATCTGATCAAAAGTCAGTTCGATATCAAGTCCATGCTGGAGGATGAAGCCCATCAGCACATTACGAGGACAGAGTGCAATTTCAGGGAGGCTGGCATTCCATTTCAGGTGGAAGTGGCACTCGGTGACCCTGCAGCAGAAATTATACACAAAGCTGAAACCGAAGCTTTTGATTTGCTGATCCTTGGCAGCCGCGGGTTGAACAAGTTCAAGGAATTTGTTCTCGGCAGTGTCAGCAATCAGGTCGCACATGAAGTCAAATGCCCGGTTCTGATCGTCAAATAAGCACTTATACAACCGAATTATACAACCGAAAATATATCCAAAAAAAGCGCAGTCCTGCTTCAGAGGAGCTGCGCTTTATCTATAATACGTCCTGTAATGTTTGGCATCTGGGTGTACCTTCACTTTAACATCTTAAACCGTACGCGATTATGGTTAATGACCAGAGGTCGCCGTCAGACCAATCTTGTCTACAAGAAGCTGGCTCTCTTCATTCAGTCCCGTAATCGTGACCTTCTTGTTAAACTGCTGATACTTCAAGATGACTTTGCCGATGCCCATCACAGCCGACTGGTCCCAAATGTGAGATTGACTGAAATCAATCGTGATCTGGTCTGGGTCCTCCTGAAACTGGAACAGGTCTACAAAATGATTCATTGTACCGAAAAACATCTGTCCTGAAATGACATACGTTTTACTTCCGTCCTGTTCGGTACGAACCGCGGAACGGATTTTTGCCATTTTCCAGGCAAAGATCATGGCACTAAGTACCACCCCTGCCAGCACACCCTTGGATAAATCGTGTGTGGCCACCACGATCGAGACGGTTACCACCATCACGAGTGAATCTGCCGCCGGAATGGAACGAATTCGGGTCAAGGAAGACCAGTCAAAGGTTCCGATCGACACCATGAACATCACACCGACCAGAGCGGCCATCGGAATTTCTTTTACGATCGGACTGCCCACCATAATCAGGAACAAGAGAAACAGACCTGCTACCATCGTAGACAGTCTGGTTCTGCCGCCAGATTTGACGTTAATCACAGATTGCCCAATCATGGCACAACCCGCCATACCACCGAAAAATCCGGTAATGAAATTTGCAAAACCTTGTCCGCGCACTTCGCGGTTTTTATCACTCTTCGTATCGGTCATATCATCTACAATCGTCGCTGTCAGCAAGGATTCCAGAATGCCGACTACTGCCAGAGACAAGGAATAAGGTAAGATAATCCATAGTGTTTCCAGCGACAGAGGAATAGATGGTAAATGGAACAGCGGCAATGTGCTCGTCAAGTTCCCCATATCCCCTACCGTGCTGACTCCCCATCCGAGCATGATCGTCGCGATGCTAATCACGATAATCGCCGCCAGGGCAGAAGGCACAGCTTTCGTAAATCGTGGAAGCACATAAATAATAAGCAAAGTGACCGCGACCAGGAGATACATCTGCCAGCCTTGTCCACTAAAATGAGGCAACTGGGCCATAAAAATGAGGATGGCCAGTGCATTCACAAAACCCGTCATCACTGAATGCGGGACAAAAGAAATGAGTCGGCCTACTTTTAAGATACCAAATAAAAATTGAATGATACCTGTTAAAATCGTTGCCGCATACAGATACTCGATGCCATGATCACTGACCAGTGTCACCATGAGCAATGCCATTGCACCCGTAGCAGCAGAGATCATGCCCGGTCTCCCACCGACTAAGGCAATAATAACCGCAATACAAAAAGACGCATGAAGACCGACCATCGGGTCCACACCGGCAATAATTGAAAACGCGATGGCCTCTGGAATAAGCGCCAGCGCGACCGTGATGCCGGACAGCACGTCTGCACGAGTGTTCGAGAACCACGATTGTTTAAATGTAGTTGTTGTTGACAAACTTGTTCCCCCTTGTTGGATGAATGTTTATTTCTAATTACCTTAACTTTACATGCGATTGTCCTCTTGCAGAACAATCAGAGCCGTTTCACACAATTTCTAATTATACAGAAGCCTGTTCAAAAAAACGAGCAGAAACACAGACAAATAAAGCGGTTAAAACCAGCCATTTCTTTCATATGCGTATGAATACTTCAATTTTCGCACTTCTCCCCTATCTCATTCCATTTTTCTCACCTATCTCATTCCATTTCTCTTCCCTTACTATATTTAGATCCATATTTTTTCATTTCGCTTTCAAAAATAATCAGAATGATCCTCAAGTCAATGAGGAAATTCATAGTCAGTATGAAAAATGGACTGATTTACAGAGGTTTTGGTTGAATTTTGTCGAATATACGGTAATAAGTGCAACAAACTCTCACAAAATACATGAATAAGGTGGTCATGCCATGCGTTTAAAGGACAAGATTTATCTACAGCGGAATATTGTGATAACCTGGATTCTATCGTTTGCCACATTCCTTTTTTGGATTCTCTTTATTTTTTTTGAAAAAGATACAGGAACACTGATCGTGAACATCGGATTAACATTGCTCGTCGCTGGAATGTTCTATGTGAATCATAAAAAGAAGTTCATCCATTATTTTCAATACGTGGTCCTGTTGTTAGCGATCATCATGCAAGCAAATGGACTTACACAGAACATGGAAAGTACATACTTAATTACGAATATGTCGTTTGCGATCCTGCTCATGCTTTATCCCAATTACAAGATTATTTTGATTGATGCCATCGCCGTCTTAATTTTGGTGAATATTGGTTTAGTGAATGGCATGGATTTCACGGAACTCCCCCGAACCGGAGATTTTGTATTAACCAACATGCTCGTCATCGCGGACTACGGCGTTCTCATTACGATCAATGTTCTGTTTGAGCGATTATTCGGACAAATACAACGAAGAACGGAAGAGGTCGAGGCATCCAAGCAGCAGATGGATGATGTGTTTCAAAATATTAAAGATGCCGTTGTCAGACTTAATCAATTCAGCTCTAACCTGCAAGTCAACACTCAGCAGACCGGTCGAATTACAAGTGAAGTGACCAAGAGCTTTGCTGAAGTTGCAAAAGGGGTTGAAGCGCAAGCTGTGAGTATAGGAGAAATGAACGAGTCCATGCACGTATCCGATCAAAGTATTTTAACCGTTGCTCAAAATGCAGAGCAAATGAAAAAAAGGATCGAGGAAACAGCGGCTTATACAGTTCAAGGCGGCAATCAAGTGAAAGATATGACAGAAAAAATATTACACGTAGATCATATTATGACAGAGCTTGATGCGACCATGCAGGCCTTTCACAAACAAAGTTCACAAATTTCCACCATTGTGAAAGCGATTACAGACATATCGAATCAAACGAATTTGTTGTCCTTAAATGCAGCAATTGAAGCAGCTCGCGCGGGAGAACATGGACGGGGATTTGCTGTGGTCGCGCAAGAAGTTAGAAAGCTGTCCGATAATTCCATGACTTCGACTGGCGAGATATCTTCGATTTTGAATGATATTCACCAAAATATTGAATTATTGACCACACAAGTGCAAAGAGGGATGGCTGCCAATAACCATAGTAAGTCGTCCGCCATTGAAACGGAACATATTTTCAACCAAATAGAGAGCAATGCAGAGATGGTGATGGAGCAAGCTACAGAAGTGGTAGAAAAGACATCTTCACTTCGTAGCGCCTCGTCCGATATCGTAAATGAAATCGTCACGATCTCAAGTTTAACGGAGCAATCAAGTGCTTCTGTTCAAGAAATTTTAGCAAATGTGGAAGAGCAGGACACGAAAGTTCATGACATTGTGAAAAGCATGGAAAACCTGGAGCAGCTCATTGATCACTTGACGAAGCTAACTGCGAAGAGCTAATGATATTGAACTTTCCATTTCATTGATATGGACTAAACTTTTAGCCCCCGTTGTGTTCTCGCAACGGGGGCCTCTTTTGCACACGACTTCGTCTGGCTTTGTCCGGCTTCGCATGACTTCGCGCGGTTTAGCACAGTTTCGCGTGAGCTCATTACTATTCCACTTCACTCCGTTCACAACCTTCACGTACTCCGATTACGTGACCAGATCTACGCCGAGCACAGTCAGGACAGCAATGATGATCCCATAGCCGACGATGCTGATGGCAGAGAAAATCAGCAGGGTCGATCTGGACATGCCCACCGCCTTGCCTAGCACAGCCACGGCCCATGATCCGATCAGTGGGGTAAATAACATAATCGCAATGGCGCCGCGCTTTTCCACCTGCGGCTGGTATTTGTGATTGGCCATTTTGTTCAGCCACTTCCCGATCCGGGGAAAGCGACATAGAAAATCATAGAAATAAGCGATTAACGGAATGGGTGTAAAATTTCCGATACACGACCATACCACAGCCGACACCGGGTCCAATCCCATCACCATCGTGCTCGGAATGGCCAGATAAATTTCAAACATTGGAAAGAAGCCGATAAACCAGGCCGTACCCATCAACGTGATATATTCGAGCATGTCTTTCTCCTTTTCATGGATGCCTTGGGATCAATGAAGGTCTAGTGAAATGTACGGATTTCTGTGATGTCTATGTCATCAGAAGCTTAAAGAGGTCTGGATCTAACCAGTGATGTCCTTGCATCTCCAGGCATCAGATTAGGGATGTCCGGGAAGGTGATGGATTACATAGGAAAAGGCAGGTCTCAAAACCCTGCCCCCTTCTTCTCGTCTGTTACGCATTACATCATCCAGGACGAAGCTTGCATCATCCATTACGAGGTTTGCATCGCTTCATTTAGCAACCATACCTTTTGCCTGCCTGTCTTGATCAGGCCCTCTTGCGCAAGCTCCTTCATCAGTACACTGACCGATTCCCTGGTCGCGCCAATCATATTGGCAATTTCCTGATGGGACAACGGTACATCAATCCGATGATAATCTTCTTCCTGTATCCCGAATTGACTGGCAAGCTTGTGGAACAGATACAGTGTCCGATCTCGCAAGTCACCCAGTGCGAGCTTTTCCAGCAATTCTTCCCGTTCCTGCAATCGGTCGCTGAGTTCCTTCAGCATACGTATGGCAAGTTGGGGTCGTTTAAGCAAAAATTGCTCAAAATCATCCTGGAGAACGGAACAAATCAGCGTTTCATCCATCGTTTCCACATAGAGATCACTGGTTCCAAAGGAAAAGCTGTTCATCTTGCCAAATACATTGCCCGGTCCAAGTATACTCGCCGTAAATTGTTTGCCATCTTCATGCAGGCGATAACAGCGCACCTTGCCTTTTTTAATGAAGAAAAGACCAGATTCACCTTCTTCAGGAGATTGAAGAACCGTCCCTTTTTTTATGTCCTTGAAATGAGTCATCGGTGCCATCCGATCGATTTCTTCCAGATCGGCATCCGACAGCACTTCAAAAATATCGATTTTAGATAAGTACCATAATTTATTCATGAATGGCGTTCCTCCACATTTCGGTATGGGCATGCTGTCATACCCATAGAAGTATTGTACCATGCCAAAAACCTGCCTGCCAATGATCAGAGCTTATTCCACCTGCTCTTTCCATCGCATTGGAAGGAAACGTCATCCTGCGGAACGCCATTCTGTATTTACATGTCAATTGTCAGTGTTGATTCATTAAGAATGATCCAAATTAGTCATGATAGGTCTTATTGTGCTTGTCACTCTCCGTCTCGATTCTTTCCATGACGAGCATATATAAGGCAATTAGCGAGCTAGCAATCCATAGGGGAATGAGGAAATGCACGAATCCTTCCCAACCTGTCCCTTGAAAGAAGGAAATAAGAATCCAGCTAATCATAAACATAACCTGAACAGCAACAAAATGCCGAAAAAACTGGATCGGAAGCCAGATGATGATGGCAATCAACAAAATCAAAGTAAACCATAAATTCACGGTCATCCCCCCCCCTACGCTCCAAGACAATGCCAAGTCAATTCAATTCAAATCAAGTGCAATCGAATCAAAGCGATGTCATTTAATCCGTTAAATGCAAGGCGCAATTATACCGTTCACAGTGCCAGCCTGCTTGATTCCGCTCCAGTATCGTGAGGGACGTATTTTCCAGCTTGGCACGGGTATCTTCATCAGGAATGAGCGTACGAATGCAGTGTCCGAGAATCGCACCATGACTGACAAACAAAATGGCATGATCCGGATATTGGGTGATGTAGTCCTCCATACAGGCGGTACCTCTCTCGATTAATGCTTCCGGCTGCTCGATGCCGAGTTCTTGATCTCGCCAGTTTTCGCCCCACTTGGCAATCCGTTCTTCCTCAGTCGTCCCCTCAATCTGTCCGCCATGCATTTCTCGCAACCTCGGATCCAGAATCACCTCCGGAATGCCGAGCGCCTCCGCTACCGCATGGGCAGTCTGCTGGGCTCTTTGCAAATCACTGCTCACAACCAAATCCCACTTTTCCTGTGCCAACCTTGCGGCAAGACGACCGGCCTGATCCAACCCCTTCTCATTCAGTGGAATATCCGAATGCCCTTGTGCTCTTCCCAACAGGTTCCACTCCGTACTGCCATGTCTGATTAATCCGATTCTACTCATCTCTCCCGCACCCTCCCACATCTTCCTCATTCATTTCCATGTTCCTCTACTACCTAGTATCATAACTGAAATGATTGAGAATGGAAACGCTCAGGTACGTTCTTGCATCCGATCCAGCATCATCATATACCGTTGTCGACCGTTGTACTTCGACCGAAGTCCGTAAGAGCGCAGGCCCAGCTCCTGCAGATTGCGCAAGCTGGGCTGGTTGGCGGGGTCAACCGTTGCACAGATATACCGAAAGGATGCAGCACGTGTACTCAGCTTCAGGGCTGCTCTCGTCATTCGAACGTGCAATCGCTGTCCCCGATAGGCGGGATGAACCATGCATGCTTCCAAATGCATCACTTTCATCTGCTCATACACATTCAGATTGAGATCACGTCCCAGATTGTCCGGCTTGTCCATCGGGAAATAAAACACTCGAAACCCAATCATCTTGTCTGCATCATACAGCGCCCACACTTCCCCATATTCAGTCAGTATCGCCTGCCATTCATCCTGTTGAAGCGGACAGTACGTGGACCTGTCCTCCCCAATCATATACGTTTCCAACTGAAAGGCATATAAGGCAGGCAGATCTGTCAACGTGCACAATCGCAGCACTGCACGCTCATCTTGATCTCGAAGGTCAATGAGATAGCTCACGGAATTAACCACTCTGCGACGTCCCGGAGGATCGTTGCTGCGGGATCGTGCTTGAACGGCTATAGATAAAAAAGATCAACACACCGAGCAGGAACACGAACCCGATAAAGCCTATGCCTTTCAGTCCCCAGATTGCTGCCAGGCCGAAGACCATCGGACCCAGCATCTGTCCCACCTTGCGAATGTTGCCATAGAAGCCGAGCGCTTTTCCCGTCCCGATCGATTGGGTTGCCTTTAACTTCAGGAAATAATTATTCATCGCCACAAGTCCGAAGCTGTCCGCCAATCCCAGCAAAATCACGGCCACGAATGCGGCCCACAACGTACCCTGCAAGGCAAAGACGAATATGGCAGCAGAGATGGTGATTCCGCACAACAGGATCGATTTCTCCACCCCCAGCGTTTTTCTGAAAAACTGACTGAGAAATGGCCCCAAATAGACAATGCATAATCCGTTTAGCAAAAAGGCACGGCCCACGTTAGATGATGAAACGCCGATACTCTGTGCAAATACCGGGAAATAATAGTCCAGAAACATGCTGCAAATGGCGACAGGCATAATAATGAGCAGGAAAAACAGGACGATATTTCTATTGCTCAGAAATTGAGCCACCTTCCAGCGAGATCGAGTGTCCGCCTGGCTGGAATCTGTTGCAGCCGCCGATGCTTCCGCTTGTCTGGGCATGACCCGAAGCATCGGATAACTGATCATCACGACGAACGAGATGAGGAACAGCGCCGTCAGGAATACATTGCTGAAGCCAATCCGGTCAGCAAGCATCGCTCCAACGACCACCCCGACATTGATCCCGGCATACATGCCTGAAAACAGGGCGGAAACCCCTTGCGAGCGCTCTTCTTCATGACGGGCAGCATTGACGCAGCCTCTCAAGGCCATCAAGGTTAAACCGTACCCTGCTCCGACCAGTCCTCTGGCCACGATAAACCAGACACCACTCCAGGCTGTCGCAGATAGAAACGTACCGAACAATAGCAGCAGCAGACCGCCATAACACACGCCCATCCAACCCTTTCGGTCTATCAGAAAACCGGCCACAATCGTAGCCAGCCCGGCCATCAGCATTTCCATTGAAATGGGCAGTCCCAGCACCACCTCAGGAGACAGGCCGTAATGAGAGGTATCAAATTCCCTCATGACCATTGGAATAAATGAAGTTGACATAAAAATGGCTGTAAACAGCAGAAAGGAAATGGGTCGTATGACGGCAGCCGCATGGCCTGCACCAGCCTCCCCGGAAGAAGCAACCTCGCCCTTGCGCACGTTTGGAACGCCACCCCTTGTGCTACGGTTGGAGCTGCGTGTCATGAAGAGCATCACGAGCAGTGTAATCTCAGCCATAAAAATGAATGACGTGACCAGTACGGTCAGCGTATCGAGGACAATATCCCGAAGCTTTCCATTAATATAAGCCTCAGAACGACTGAAAATCAGCGTGCCCTGTTGACCGTCTGCATCCGATGTCAATGTGATTGCCAATGAACCCTCGGCATCCGTCTGCTCAAACGTCGGATTCTGGCCGACATCTGTCAACAGCTGGATATCCGCAATCACCGGTACCGTCTTCATCGTTTGCTGCAAGTACGGTTCAATCTCGTACAACTGATCAAGCGGAACCCCTTTTTGCAAAACGGAATCGATATCCTTCTTCACAATTTGACTCGTTTGAACCATACTTTCCCTTGTAATATCCTGATAGGCCTGATCGAACAAATGATAATTCAAATAGCCAAATACGATCTGCATCATACTGAGGGATACAAGAATCGAAACAAAGATCCGCTTTTTTCGAATCCGGCCTGCTTCATCCAGCAATCGTACCCGCAGCACAAACAGCAAGCCCACGATGACTGCAATGGAAGCAACGATCGCCAGGTAACGGACCAGCTTCCATAAATACGCATTCGTTCGAGTGGTCACAACCGATTCGTCAAAGACCAGCTCAACATAGCCAATATCAGCCTGTGACCGATCCTTGACAGGTAGATAGATGTGATATTTCCCCGCCAGTTCGGCCGACAGGACCTCGTCCGTGCCGGTTTCGTCCTTCAGCCTTTCCGCTAACTCCGCAGGAAGCGACGTCCCCGTCGTTTTTCCGGCATCGGTATATCGGATCGTGCCATCCGGTAACACCAGACGTGTTTCTTCAATCGTCTCATTCAGTTCCTTCGTGGAAGCTAATACCTCATCCATCCCGTAAAAATTGCTGAGCGGCTTGCCATACTTGACCGCATATTCAATTTTACGTACACTTTCCTGCCCCGCCACCGCATAACCGGACACCAGAGATTCTTTGTATTTCTGCTGAAAGGACGCGATATTCAAGCCCCCTGTAAAGGCCAGCACCACCACGACCAGAGACATATAGATAGCGAACAGCGACCATTTTATTTTTCGTTCCTTCATCTGGTTCCCCCCTATTCGCCCTCAATGTTCGCAAAAATTTGATCTGCGACCAGCAGAATATCAAATGGAATCCGATAACCAATCCGATTGGCCGACTCCAGATTCAGTACAATACTCGGTGTATCCCCGTAAATTTGCGATAATTCTCTCGGTTTGGCTCCCCGCAGCACTTGCGAGATGGTGTCTGCGCCAAAATAACCAATCCCATCAAAATCAGCACGATACAGACTCATCAGGGCACCGTATTCGACGTCCTTCTGTCCGATTTGTGAAAACACCGGTACTCCTGCCTCATAAAATGGAGCCAGCAGCTCGGGAAGCTGGTCGATCTGCCAGGTACCTGCCGTCAAATAAAAGGCATCGACTTCCTGGGCAACCTGTTCAAAAGCCGCCTGGATCTCGGCCAGATACCGCTCCTGATCCAACTCATCGGACGGCTCTGCTACATGACGCGCCACGAGTTCAAAATCGAGCTCCTCTGCCATCTGCTCCACATCGCCGGCCGCTGCATAGACTCTTCCCAAATCGGAGTTGTCATGCACCATGCCCAGTCGATCATATTGGAAAATATCATGAAACACTTCAATCTGTCTCTTGTAGCGATTTGCATCCATATGCGCCCAGATATGATCCATACCCGAATCATGCTCAGAGTCAATAATGCCCGATCGCACCGCATTGCTGGATGAGAAGACAAGTGTCGGAATGTCATGGGCGTCCGTTGCAACCGTCTTCCCTGCCGAGGTGCCCAGTGCGAGAATAAGATCGAGATCCTGTTCTTCCTGGAATCGCTTGATCATCTGCTCCTTGCCGGAATCATCCAGATCAATCAGCGAATAATGGGCATCTTCCACGAACTTCAGATAAGGACCTGTCTCCTGCTCTGCCAGCCACTCCCACATGACCTTGCTGTCAACCTGCCCATCCTCGAAGGGAAGTCCCTCCAGCGAATTCAGCCAACCCAAATCCTCCAGACCTTTCAGCAGTCCTTGAAACGTCCCGGCAAAATTGAGATACGGGTCTGTCTCGACATATCCGATGCGCCAGGCCTCATCTCCGTTTTTGAAAACTGGCTCTGTCTGGTGTTCCATATCCGTGGTCGAACCGATGACCACCATAGAAGGCTGGCTGCATACGATCAGCAGCAGCATGATTCCCATCAACAACCAGCGTGCATTCGCTCCTGAAAAAGTTCCTCTGTTTACGCTTTTTTTCATCTATACTTCCCCTCCTATGGATGTTCCCTTGACGGAACGTTTTCGTTGCCGCGTAAGCCAGGCAAACAACAGCAAAGCCGCCAGCATCATGACACTGATCAAGCCGACTCCCTGGGATGCGCCCAGCGTCACGAACAGACCAAATACCAACGGACCAATCATCTGTCCGGCATTCTCAATCAAGCTGTAATAGCCCATCGCTTTTCCTTCACCCAGCTCTGTTGTAATAGGCCGCTCCGTGAAATAGTTGATTTGGGCGGTAATCCCGAATCCCTCTGCAATACCTAGTAAAATAACGGCAACAAACGCGGTCAGCATCGACCCGCTGATCGCAAATACAGCGAGAGCCAGCACCGTGATGCAGCCGGATACAAACATGGCCATTTTTGCGCCCAGATAACGCTCCGCATATTTGCTGAGCAGCGGGCCCAGAAACACAATGCATAACCCGTTTAGCAGAAAGGCTCTCCCGACATTGGATGGCGATGTACCCACCGATTCGGCATACAGAGGAAAGTAATAATAGAGAAACATGCCGCCGATGGCCACCGGAAAGATCACAAGCAGAAAGAAGAACAGAATGGATCGATCGGTGATAAATCGTCTCAGGGCACTGCCTTCCTGCTGCATCTGATCTTGCTGAACCGGCACGCGATGTACAGCCGAAGACGGTTCGGGTCCCACTGGCTTGCCTGTATTTACAATAAACTGGGCTGCAAACCAGAAACCGAGCACCGAGAGGGCTACGCCAATGAGAAACACCTGCGTGAATCCGAGATGATCAGCCACCATCGCCCCGATGACCACGCCACAGTTAATGCCCGCATATGCTCCTGAATTCAATGCAGCCAGCGCTTCATTCTTCGCTTCTTCCGTTGGAGCTGTAACCGTGAATGCCTGCATCGCCATCAAGGTCAGACCAAAGCCGACCCCGACCACTGCTCTTGCTCCGATAAATACCAGCGCATCCCACGCAATTGCGGACAACAGCAGACCGAGACCAATCGTCAGCATCCCTGTCAGAAATGATGGTTTCCAGCCTTTCTTGTCAATCCAGTAGCCAGCCAATATCGAAGAAATCGCCAACATCAGCATTTCGGCTGATATCGGGAGACCGAGCACAATGTCTTCAGACAATCCGAGTATCGGCTCATACAAATCCTTCATTAATACCGGAATAAAAGCGGAAGACAAGTAAACGGAAGCAAACACGAGAAAACCGAGCGGACGAACAATCGTACGATCCATCAGTCCAGCACCGGTCTTGGCAGATCGATCTGCATCGGTGTGCTGCTGAATCCGCTGATAAAGCAATATCAGTAATATCAAGGTGATCTCAACGAGCAGCAGAAAGGAAATAATGACCATCGTGCCTGTATCCAGCATACTGTTCAGTGTTTTGCTGGCAATATAGCTCTTGGACACATCCACGACCGCCATGTAGGCGACCTCCTGTTCTGCATCGGGAACGAGCGGAACGGTATATGTATAAACGGAATAGGAAGTGTCAGTCTGCAACTCCTCCGTCGTAAAATCGGTATTCATAATCGAAACCCGTTCGATTTCCGGAATGGAATCAATCATTTGATTCATATAATCGCCCAGACCGTAAATATCCTGGTAAGAGACCCCTTTGGACAGCACGTTTTCAATATCCTGCTGAATGACGTTCAGCACGATCGACGTATTCTGTTTCACAGTCTCCAGATATCGATCCTTCAGGAGCGTATAGTTCAAGACACCGAATGAAATTTGAATGAGGCCGATAATGAGAAAGATCACTGTCAGCAGCTTGGCTCGTTTTAACGACCCGTCGCTGGACAGGATAGAGAATCGATATAAAAACAGCACGAGCAGCAATACCGCAGCCGCCGCAAACAATCCCAGGTATATCATCAGCTTCCACATGTACGGGTTGACTTCCTGGGCGATCAGTGATGGCTTCAATCCCATCGCGAGAGAGCCAATCCATTCACCTGTTCGGTCATGAATCGGTACATAGATCGTTTCGTTCCCGTCGTGCTTCAGCACCTGAAAGTTCTGATCTTCCAAAGGCACAGGCGGCTCCATCCGTGCGTCTATACCCGCATCTGCCGGGCCTCTGCCATGTTCATCATAGATCACGGCACCCTCCGTGTTGACGACGTGAGTCGCCTCAACCTCGGAAGCCCTGTCCTTCAGTTCTTGCAGCAACACTTCCATGCCCTGAAAATTCGTCAATGGCTTTCCGTACTTCACCGCATATTCAATCTTCTTGACCGTCTCCTCGGCGAGTACCGCATAGTTCGAGGTCAGGGATTCGGTATAGTTTTTCTTGAAAGCAGAAATATTTAATGCACCCGTCAAAGACAGGACGATGACAATCAGCAGCGTGGTCGCCGCCATAAACATAAACCGGATTCGATTATGTGGCATGCGCAGTATCGCCCTCCTCTTCGCCTGTCTCTTCTTCGATATACGTTCGTGTCAGCCTGCTTCCCCACAAATGGACACAGTCCGCATGCAGCGCATCAATGCCGCATTGCGCTGCCAGCTGTTCGGCCATGATCCGATTCTCACCCTGCCGACCGATGACCACCGCCTCATCTCCGACCTGACACGAGGGAATATGCGTGACATCCACCAGAAAGTAGTCCATATACACTTGTCCATAAAGGGGAGCATACTGACCATGGATTAACACCTGTCCCTGCTGCCAGTAATACAGGAACATGGCATCGTTGTAGCCAATCGGAATCGAGGCGATTCGGACTTTCTGGTCCGTCCGGTATTGATAGCCATACCCGAACTGCTTGTCTGATTCCACGGTTTTGATATAAGCGATCCGTGCTTTCACTTCCATCAGCGGTGCGATTCCGGGTAAGCTCGCATGTTCCAGAACCGGTAGACCATACAGTAGTATCCCTGTGCGGACCATATCGCAAGCCAAATCCGGAAACAACAGAATACCCGGACTGCTCTGAGCATGAACGAGGCAATTGGTCCATCCATACACTTGCTTCAATTGCCTGGCTGTCGACAGAAATGAAGCGAATTCCGCTTCCGCCACTTCCAGATCGCCGCCATATGCAGACGGAATATGGGTATAGACGCCTGCAATATCTAGGGTGCTTAAAGACTGGATCTCAGCGACGAAATCGGCCGCGGTTTGCAAATTGATGCCTATGCTGCTCTCACTGATATCCAGACGTATATGTACAGATACGGGGGGCTTGTCCTCCCCTTTCTCCAGGTGGTAATCATGCAGTTCTTTGGCAAACCGGTAGGTGCAGACAGTAGGGGTCAGATCATGCTCGATCACTTCCGGAATTTGCGCTTCCGGTGTCGGACCCAGAATCAATATGGTGTGGTTGGACAAGGCCGCTCTTAACTGAATTCCCTCTTCCACGGTTGCAACTGCAAAATAGGTGAAGCCGCACTGTGCCAACTTTCGGACCATCACTACTGCGCCATGACCGTATGCATCCGCCTTCACAACAGCCATTTGCAAGGGCTGATGAGCAAGATGCGCCTGAATCAGGGACACATTTCTCTCCAATTGCGTCAGATTCACCTCCATCCAAGCTTGATGGGAATGTGGAAGAAGCTGCTGTTGCCTATCATTTTCACGTTCCATTACCGGTTCCATACACTCTCCCTTTCCATGCTTGATCTCGCTGTTATCCTTGAGGATTCACGGTTAACATCTTCGCAAATAAGTGAGTCTGCCTTCCCCTTCATAATAAAAATCCGGGCAATAGCCGACTCGTTCAAATCCTTTCTTCGCAAAAAGTTGCTGAATCGGCACATATAACGGTAAATCACACGTATACGACAGAATGTACCGCCCTCCCCTGTCCGCAACTCTCGCCAGCATGGCCTCGATTAAGGCGGAGGCCATCCCTTGCTGACGGTAATGCTGATGCACGACGATATAATCACATTGATACCCGCCGGTTTGATGTTCATTCTCACGGAACGCAATAACACCTGCCATTTGGTCATCCTGTCTGATGAATCCGTAATCCACGTGGGCACAGTGGAGAGACTGAAGCGGGTCCTGTTGAAAATGCAGAAGCTCCCCGGGGGTATGGTGCTGATCATCAAAGGAAGCCTCTCCACTAAGAAAGCGGGATATTTCCTGAGCCTCGTCTTCGTTTTTCATCCATTGAATCGAAAGATCAATCCAGGTTTGCTTCATCTCTGATCACCTCTCTTACGACACTTGCAGCTGCAAAACCGGATTCCATTGTGCAGATATCCCGTTTTGATAATAATGATCACTCAAGTAAAAATAATGCTGGGCAGCCTTGTCCATCCGATGATGCTTGATCACGGCCAGAAACCCTTCCCTGGCATCGAAGAAGCGACCATGCTGGTACATCTCGACCGACTGCTCGAACAATGCTTTCGTTTCATGCTTCTTCACTCGGGTAAACTCGGATTCACCTTGATACACATCATAAACGCGAATCGGCTCTTCGCCCTCCATCACCTGGATCACACCCAGATTACGGAACTGATATCGCTCCGCGTCCTCCACTGCATCGATGACCTCTTCGGTTGCGAGAATCGAACAAGCGAGCTCTGAGGAGAGCTGTTCCAGCATCATCGAGGTATTAACCCCATCGGAGATGACCTTGCCTTCCATCCGTTCCTGTTCCCCGATAATCCCTACCATCATCGGTCCGCGATGAATGCCAATGCCGATTGAGATCGGTTCCTCTCCCGTTGACGCCTGCTGTTCATTGTACGCTTCGAGCTGTCGGTGCATGGCGATCGAAGCTTGCAGCGCATGCTCTGCCTCGTCGGGGAACAGCGCCATCATGCCACCACCCAAATACTGGCTGACCATGCCGTCATGTTTGCGGACAACTGGTCCCAGATGACTGAACAAGCGGTTAATGAAAGCAAAATTGGCTTCCGGTGTCAGCTGCGCAGATCGCTGATAGAAATTTCGCATATTGACAGTCAGTACGCTCAGCGCTTCCTCCTTCTGATCGCCAAGTCTCGTATCCAGGATACTCTTCTTGCCCAGGAAGTTTAGAAATTGCTGCGGAACAAAGCGGTAATATACCTTGTTCATTTCCGTCATTTCCGTCACATACTGTTGAATCTGTCTGGCCATCTGATTGAATCGGTCTCCCAGATCCCCGACCTCATCCTTCGTGCGGATATGGACTTCGGTATGCCAATTTCCTTCCGCCAGTTCCACGACACTCTTGCGAAGCTTCCGGAGGGAGGACAGGAAATAGATCGTCATCGCCACAAACAGCAACAGCAGCAGCAGCGAGATCATCCCCATATGTTGAACCGTCTTCATGAGCATCTCCCGCTCATGCTGCTTGAAGCCAATCAGATCGGTACCCGTTTCGTAAATGCCCACGATCTCCCGATTTTCATTGAATACCGGGGATATGGCATACACCCACTCGCCGTTTGCATCGGCCCACTCGCCCGTAATGACCTCTCCCTGCTGAAGCACCTTCAGATTTTCCTCATTAAATTCAAACGGCGTATAGATATTGACCTGATCATCATTATCATGAATGACATACAGACCCTCCTGTGTGGCCCGATAAAGGGTATGGTAGTTGCCGGTATGATCAAATCGGTCATTGCCGCCAAAAATGGATTTCATCATTCGTTCCAGCTTGACATAAGCTGGTGAAAGAAAATCCGCTGCCGAATCAATCTTCTCCAGCTCGCTTCCATCAATGACCAGACTTCCCGTATGGGCAATGAGTGCGTATTCTTTGAATATTTCTTCCTTGAGCTTGTGCGCATAGCTTTCATAGATGACATACGACAGCAAGGCCATGGCAGCCAGAATAATCGGAATAAACACCGCAATCTGCTTAATCATGATCGAAATCTTTCGATTCATCATATAGGCGTATACGAAATACAGCGTATAGCCGAACAACAATGTCAGACCGGCCAGTAACGCGACATATCCCCAGCGAAAATACGTCGTGGATGACGGATATTGATAGGATGCCAGAACCGACTGGACATTCCCATTGGCATCCCGTTCATATATCTGATCGGAAAAAGCAACGTAAAGGGAACCGTTCGGACTCGCATAAAGCTCCTGAACATCGAGCATATCCCGTTCCTGTCCCCGTTCCTTGAATGTATCCGCCGAGATCAGACTCTCTACCTGATAAGGTGAATCCGGTGAAAGTCGATTGACCTGCCCCTTATCCATATTCAGAAAGACCAGTCTGTTGAGAGAATCGATTTGCAAATTCTCCGGCACGGTGACCCCTGTCCAGCTTTCACTCTGTCCGGGCGGATACACTTGTTTAACCTGACCGCTGGGCAGCCACTGATACAGCTTGCCTCTCCTCGTAACCAGATAGAGATGATCCGCTTCCGTTCCCGCAAGCTCCGAAATATGGATATCTGCCGGCAAGGAGAGTTGGCGCTGCATGACCGGCTCCGCTGTCACTGCTTTCCCTGCCGGTTCAGACAAATCGACCGCATACTGGACGGTTTGCTCTCCCTGAAGACTGTAGAAATACAGCTGTTGATCCCGAATTTGAAGCGAGCGAATATTTCCAATTCGTTCAAGGCCTGAAGGCTGTTCATAGTTCAGCTCATAAATCGTCTTTCCCTGAGCTCCTGTTGGACTATAGGAGACGATTTTCTCTGACTGGACATACAGACCGTAAGAATCCAGCTTTGTCACCACAGCATAGACCCTTCCATCTGCATCCGTAACGGCATCAGTGAAGTGGGAAATCGATTGGGCCGAGGTTCTTCCCTTACTCACCTCAAATTGGACGGTACCATCTCGCTGTACAGACATCAGCTTGCTTTGGGATTGAATAATCACCACCTGCTGCCCGGACTCGTCCAGTGAAATGTGTGAGATATTGGCGAATGAAAATTCTGTTTTCCATGGAGCGGTTGCGAGCGCATCCGTATGCCGGAGCGCAAACACGGACGAGACCGCCATGACCACAATCAATATGCTCAGCCAGATAATTTGTTTTCGCATTGGAATCTCTCCTTCCCTGATTTAGCTGTCTCCGTTAATCTCGATGAAACGATTGTCTTCGCGCTGGCTGATTTCCAATCCCAATTGATCTCTGGCAAAGGAAATCGGAACATAGCTTCGCTGGAAGACCAGCATCGGTGTGTGCCGCAGCTCTACAGTCTGCCCGTTTCGGTACATCTGTTTTTTGTTGATTTCGATGGCGATGAACGCGTTGTCCTTACTGAACAGAACGGTATTCCCCTGATCCATCCACATGACCGTCCAGCCAAATTGTTCGGCCAACGGACGAATCTGAACATAAACTTCATTCCCTCGTATAAAGGGAGGGGAATCATAATAGATCGTTTCGCGAGAGATGAGCGTTTCGACAACGAGCGGCTGCAGCTTGTAGGTTTCCAGGATGTCTTTGCCTGTCTCCTTGATATTCTGAAGCTCCGCTTCATCATATTTCTTTTTCTCCAGTAGCTTCACATCCACCCAGCCCGCGATGATCTGATCTTGAAGGTGCTCGATGACCGATTCCATCCCTGCTTTCACGATTGGATCGGTTTCGTTTATGTTGGATTCCTGCCAGGCAGCCAGCTCCGATTCAAGCAAATCCATCCACTCGAACGTCTGCAGCTTCATCCCTTCATCCTGGTTTTGGCGGAACGAATCCGTCAAGGCCGTCAGTTCAACCACCTCAGCTGTATCACCTGACAACTTCGCCTCATCAAGCGCGGACTGCAACTGATCGAGAATAAGGGCGACTTCATCCAGACTTTCCACGATCCCAGCAGAGTAGGGAGCCAGTTCCAGCCACTGCTCTGTCCATTGTTCAGCCATGTTCACGATCTCTGTGGACCCGATCTGCCCGTCTTCAATCTGCTGCTGAAGCTCATTTCCCATTTGCGTTGCCGTTGCTCGCAACTGCTGCTCGATTTGCGATGATGCTGGCTCGCTTTGTGTCTGCATGGATTGAAGCTCCGAGATTTGATCGGTCAATTGTGCGATTTTTTCCGTATCTTGTTCCTGTGTGGCTTGTTCCAGCTGCTGTTTCAGCTCTTCCTGCTGATCAGCCAGTTGTGCGTTCGCTTGCTCCTGCAAGCTCTCCCTGACAGCAGTCCGGTCCCCGATCAGGGCCAGTTCTTCCGCTGCGGCTGCTGAATCCGCTTCTTTTAGAGCTTCCATCAGACGAATGCTGGCTTTTACTTGCTCCACATCCGTCAATAGCGAGGTCGCAGCCAGCAGCTCGCTTTGCTCTACACTTGCTCCTGCCTCTGCATTTGCCTCAGCCTGCTCATCTTGTTTTTTCTCCAGGTTCAAGCGTTTGTCTTCCAGCTGGGCGATCACCACGCTGACCTGATCCGCAGTCAATGGCGTCGTCAGCTGATTCGTTGCATGGATTTGCACCTGCGCCGGATACTTTTGCACGGTCTGCTCTTTTTCGTGTGTAGGACTGCTCGTTTTCGAGATATCCTGCAGAGACAGCGCTTTGGAAATTTGGAACCATGCCCCATTTGCAAATTCAGAGCGGTAGTATACCGGGAATTGCGAATCAGGGTGCGTCGCCATGGCAGCCTTCACTGATTCGGAAGCAAGGGCATTGCGATGAATGAGATAGGTGCCGATTTTGACAAACCCGAGATCCTTCAGTTGCCCATTTTCTTGGCCTGCACCATTCGCCGGAATCAGCTTGGGTGCCGATGTTCGAGATTCGTCTATGACCAGGCTGCCTTTCTTCCCTGATCCGGTCAGTCGCCCGGAAGCGATCCACTTCTGCTGCTTGTACACATGGAAGCGAAGCTGGGACAAATCCTGAAAGACAACGGAGAGATGCTGAATCGGCTCGCCAACCTTGACACGCTTGTCGATGATTTGCAAACTGGCAGACGTCACGACGATATCCGTGATACCCAGCGAGGCATCCAGAGAAAGGCGAAGCTTACCCAACAAGCCTTCCGCACCTGACTCCAATTCCCATTTGCCAACCTCCCCTGAATCCGTAGAAGACGAACCGGCTAAGGAAGACAAACCATCTTCAATCCCATCGGTGGGCAGGATACCTGGCTGTCGCAACCCTTCCAGCGCCCCGGAGGTGTCGGTGTTCAGCTTGCCAATGGCTGACTGATAAGCCAGATAAGCAGAAATTCGCTGCTGCGTGGCTGTTTCCACAGCCTTCTTCTTCTCTTCAAGTTCGCCAGCGGTGATCAGACCATAATCGAATTTCAATTGCTGCTGTTTCTGCGTTTTTTCAGATTCTTTCTCCTGTTTAATCGCTTGTACGTATTCTTCCTCCGATTGCTTGGCGGCCAAATACGATTGCTTGATCTTCAGAATCAGTTGCTTGCGTGTTTCTTCTTCCTGCTGCCTCGCCTGTTTCCATTCCATCAGCACGGTTGGGAGCATATACTTCTGATCGTCGAAGTAACGCGTCCCGTCATATTCGCCCTGAAACAGGTTCAGTGGCAACGGCAGCACTCCGATAATCGGAAAAGGGATCAGAATCCATCCATCCCACTGATGATCCACCCGGTCCAGCATCAAGTCATGCTTGGCCAGGAACAAATCATCCGATTCTGCCTGGTTGCTTGCGAAGAGAGATTCAATCGGCTCCACACGACTATATTTGAATTTGGACGTATACAAGTCTCGAATCGTATCTCTTTTTAACTCCAGCAGCTTGCGGGTCTGCACCTTCTTGTCCATGGCCGGATCGGTTTGCAGGGCATGATCGATCCAGCGCCAGAGCTGATCCTGATTGAGATTGGCATAATCCATCTTCAGTTCAAATCGAAAGCCGCTCTCCAGATCCTTGCCCGTCTTTTGCGTAAGTGTCAATTTGCTCTCCTGGTAACGGAGTCTGGCGGTCTTGAGTGCGGAGGCATCTTCGTCCACCTTCGCTTGCTCCTCTTCGATCATCTTCGCATCGGCCAACCCGAATTTCGCTCTGGTCTTCATGTTTTCCAGTGCTTTCTGCTGCTGCTCCAACTGATCCTCCATTTGCTTGACAGACAGCATGGCCTGATAAACTTGTCCGTATGCGGTTTCGATCTCCGAAGCAAGCACCCGATTCAGTCTTTCCAGTTCGAGCTTTGCCTCTCGGAGCGCTTGCTCTGCCTCCGGTATTTTCATCGCAAGACGAACATCCTCGCTCAAGCTATGCGGTTTGGCAAACAAACCAGCATCCTTCCGTTTTTGATCGACAACAGCATGTCTCGCCTGTGTCAGCTCAATCTCCTTTTGTTTTACTTTCATTTTCTGTTCGGCAATCGAAGAGGAATAAGATTTGGCAGCCTCTATCGCGGCGGTTAAGGAGAACAATTTGTCCTCTGCAGCGGAGATCTGGATCAGAAATCCGGTATTCAGGGATGCAAACCCAAACAACATCAAGATTGATACGATCTTCCATTTCATCCATTTCCCCAACTTGTTCACATCCTTTATGGAAATCTATCTCTTTGTTACCTACACATTTACTAGAAGATAGTGTACGATATTCATATATACTAGAAAAACCGACAAAATTCGTGAGGTGATAATGAATGGGACAAGCCGTTTGTGGTGGAGCGATGCTGCAGTGTTCCTTTGGCGCAGCCCCAGGGACATTGATGGTCACACCCCAGAATCAAACGATGACATCGATGCCACTGGCCAACATCATGGACAACAAACCGATGATGAATATTATGCCGTTTGGCATGTGCAGTTCAATGGCCAATCCCCAGGTCGCGGCTGCGACTTCCGCAGCGTTGGGTGTTCTGACCCCTATGCCGTGCATTCCAGTCATCGCGGCTCCTTGGGCGCCAGGATCTCCAACCGTGCTGATTGCGAACATGCCCGCCCTGAACCAGAATTCCAAATGCACCTGCAACTGGGGAGGGATGATCTCGATTACCCAGCCGGGTCAGATGAACATTCAAGTTCCATAAACCGATAAGGAGTTCAGCCAGCCATGATTGAAAAAATTATTAACCCGATTATTAAGCCTTTGATCAAAAAGGCGAAGCGCCCTTTCATGATCGTGAAGAAGCTTCCCAAAACAGCCGTCAAATGGCTAAAGCAATTTATTAAGAAAACATTGAATCCGAAGGAAATGTCACTCAAGCAGTACATCCCGTTCGGACGCTACTACATATCCAAAAAGCTGCTGGTCATTATCTTGCTGATCGTGCTGATTCTCGTCTACTTCCTCTTTATCAAGCCCCCGTCCTTTATCAAGAAATGGATGGAGGGACCGACAGTCCTGTATGAACAGGAAGAGAAGACTCAGAGCTTTAGCGGCACCGCCAAGCTGTTCAGCGCTGAAGACCTGCTGATCTATGACGGACAATTCGATAGCGGTAAGTTTGCAGGTATCGGTAAATGGTACCGCGATAATGGCAAGCTGATGTATAGCGGTCAATTCGAGAACGGCCTGCCTCATGGAGAAGGCGAATGGTTTCGGGCCGATGGTTCGTTGCTCTACAAAGGACAGTTCGCTAACGGTGTCTATTCTGGTGAAGGCACCATGTTCAATGAAGATCAAACGCTGCGCTATGAAGGACAATTCCAGAATCAGCAATATGCCGGTCAAGGGGTCGAATACTACCCGAGCGGTGAGATCAAATACTCCGGTGCCTTCGATGTTGGCAAGTTCAACGGGGTCGGCAAACTGTTCGATGAAAATGGGACCCTCGTCTATGAAGGTGGATTCCTGAACGGCTTGCGCTCCGGCAGCGGCAAATCTTTTTATCCAAACGGGTTCGTGCAGTATGAAGGCATCTTCCTCGTTGATCTGTACAATGGCATGGGCACACTCTTTCAGGATACTGGCGTTACAGTCTATACAGGCGGATTTCTGAACGGCCAATATCATGGCAGCGGCAAGGAATACCTGGAAAGCGGAAGCCTGAAATATGACGGTCAGTTTAAAGAAGGCCGGTATGAAGGCTATGGACTACTCTATGATGAGAATGAAGTACCGATTTACCAAGGTTATTTCACCGCAGGCGTCGCCAATCCCGCATCCTTTATTGGCATGTCGGTTGCTTCCATCAAGGAAAAATTCGGCGAACCATCCGAAGTGACCGTCCGGGATGAAATCAGTGATCCTTCAGCAGAACTGACCTTGACGCTGTATTACGCAGATCTCGGGATGAACTTTGAAGTCGTCAATCAGGATGCCCCTGTTGTCGTATCCTTGCAACTGCGCAATCCAACGCTGATCAAGCAATTGCTGCAGACCGTCGTGCCTTCTTCGGAAGATGCGAATGCGGCTGAACGAATTCTCCGGATTGATGAACAAACGTATGCGAAAGTATATCCATTGGAAAACTTTACGTACTCCTTTACGTTCAGCGAACCGGATGAGCAGTTGCGGTCATTGCGAATCTTTCAGTGACCGATACGGAAACGGAAACCTCTAATTCTCAACAGGAATTAGAGGTTCTTTCTTTTGAGCTCATAACCAAACCATGCGTGTAAACGAGCTAGACCCTTATGACTGTGGCTTGTCCGGCTCCTGGCCGCTGGCTGCCTCCTGCTCCGCCTGTTCCATTTCCTGACGATTATTGTTCAAAGGGAACGGTTTGTCCGCGGCCTGTTTTCTCACTGCCCACCAACGAATTTGAAAATGGATCGGATCACTCATTTTGTGCAGCTTTACCCCGATGCGAAAAGTTCCCTTGTCCGGATACTGCAACGTCCCGATATCTATTTGTGACAATTCAGATTCGTACTCACTGCCCTTGAATACCGAGAGATCTCCTCCATACAGGCATCTGGCATGCTCGGGCTGGTGGGAGGCTTCCTTGATCTCCAGCTGGGTCATGATCAAAATTTCACTTCCCTGAAAGCCGTGTGTAATCTCGTCAGAGATGAGGCTTTTGGACGACTTGGAGAAGAAAGGAACCCCCGTCTTCGAATCCGGCTCATACTGAAAATCAATCGTCCCAGTTGCGACATCATCCTCCAGTTTTGGCGGCTTGGGAATGCCCAGATCGAATTCAAACTGCTGCAATTCCCTGCGATACTTCACTTCCATCTCGGGCTGATGATGGGCAGGCAGCATGTTTACAGACGCCTTGGTCAGAAAGGTGCCACTGCCACTTAGGCGATCTTTGCGTGAAAACTGGTACGCAATCGTCGGATTATAGACATACTGCTGAAAGGGAACCGGTTCAATCCCTTCGATTGTATAAGTGGCCCCCATCTGAATTAGATTGACTTTGGCGAGGTAAATATGCTGATCCTGGTTGGAAGCAATGACTTGATCAAACCGCTTTTCCTGCATATCCTTCATCATGCGGTCTACGATACTTCCCTGTATGATCTCAATCCGGTTTGCCGCTGGCGCTTCCATAAACAGCTCACGCTCGCCCAGATACAACTTGGCCTGATCCGGTAACATGGCGATACTGCCTTTTTCCCCTGCCTGATCGGCTGCCCTTAACCGCAGCTTCACTTCATACTCCGTCTCCTGTCCGACACCAGGCTCATCAAAATGCACTTTCGCCTGTGCGCCCTGCAATGGCTGAAAAAGCGGGGAATCCAGTTCATAGTCCAGTCTGATCTTTGGTGCTTGCAATGCTTTTTCGATGCGAACGGTTAATTCAAACACTTCCCCGGCATTGACATATCGAGGCGTAATCTGCAGCACGCGAATCATGCTGTCCTGGTACAGAACCTGATGATCTTCCATCATCCCGCGCATTGCAAAGGAAGACGGATCAGGCGCATCTTCCTGAATGTAGAGCTTGTAGCTCTCCATAATCCGGTTATACTCACTGATTTCCTCTTCACGGACAGAACTGTTCGCGACAGAATGAACCGGCTCTTTGCCTTTCTCATCATAGGCCAAACAGACATACACATTTTTCATATATTCATTGTTGGAGAATCCGTCGATCATAGACAGCTTCAAGGTCAAGGGAGAACTGACGACAATCTCCCTGCCCGCATGATCCAAGGCGACACCGGCTTCTACAGAGATGGACTTGTCATCAACCGCAATGACTTGAAGGCCTGTCACCACCCCAGTCCCGAACAGCAAGCGGTTCATCATTCTGCGTTTGTTGTTAAAGTAAGTTTGCTCAGACTCAAAATCACGTACCGTGAGTAATTTCCCGTAAAAGTAATGGTTGCGCTCGAACGGGTAAAATCTCGTTTTTTTCATTTTCTTCCCCTCTCTCCTCTTGGGTTCTCCACATTACTCCAGTTCGGAATCCAATCCCAAACGTGTATGTACATCCAGACGGTGATCCTGATTTCGATCAATGATGACGGTATGATGTGGCATGGCCGACTGCTGATTGAGTTGCAGCAATGACGGCTCTGATAAAAATGTATTCATGCCCAGATAGGTATGCATATCCAGGTGCATCCAGGGTTGCAGGATAATCAGTCTCGCTTCGGTATAAGCGGGTTTTTGCTGTTCAATGACCTGTTCGATCCAGTAGCGATGCTGTTCATCCCGGATGCTGTCCGGTTTAAGCAAGATGCAAAATGTATAAGGACCTGCACTGTACAAGGTGTGAAACAGCTGGCGCAGCTCCGCATTTTGCTGATATTTGATTTGGAAATATTCCACCAAAATCGGCTTGTCTCCCAGCAGAATCTCCAGCAGCTGTTCCAGACCTTCCCGTGTTCCGCGCTGTCTGTAAAGAATCGGTGCCTTGCGCAGCAGCTCCCGCAGCTTGCTTTCTTCCAGCTGTTCCATCCCCTTCAGACCGATCCAGCTGGACAGCCATTGAATGGATTCCCCTTGAACGGCTTCCAGATCAAAGAAAGCAGGGGTTTGTTGAATTCGCTCATCGAAATCGTCGAATAATGTGCCGAACATTGCCAGAAATCGATCCAGAAAGGCGTTCCCCTCTGACTGTGACTGATAGATCGCAGGCAGATACTGGGTATACAGTTGTCTCGGCTGATATAACCTCATCTTGTGCAGAATCGGCGTGGTACGTTCTGTACCGATCAGCTCCAGTTTGAACCACAGATATCTTCCCTTGGCATGGATTAGCAGAGCATCCTGGACATTCACCTTCGTCTCGATCCAGAGAGGTTTCAGCTTTTGAAGCTTTTCATCAAGCGGAATATTCGAATTACGGATATAGACATCCAGATCCTGATAGGAATCATCCAATAACAGATTGCGATGATCGCTTGTATAATAGGAGAATCGAATCTGTGCCTCATTTGGAATATGCGCGGCCTGTGTGACGCGGTGCCAGATCGTCTCTGCTTCCGTGGCGTCCACCGAACAAGAAAGAAAAATCCCCTCGAATACACCGGATGACCTGCGGGCAAGCATTCGACTCTGGCGTGTAAGCCGGATCAGACTGTGATGAGTCCGATTCCATACATACAGCCGTTCCTTCTGATCCATCATCAGTCTGGAGCAAGGCCCCCGATAGCCGGTAAGGGTCTGCTGAAACACACCCTCCTGGCTATATTGCTCAATCATGACCTCTTCGTCGGGCTGTTGGGCTGAATAACCCACATACAGTTGTCCTTGCTGATCGACAGCAAAACCGCCACCGGCCCCGGTACGCACACGGTTCAGTAGGGAAAAGGCCTGAAGAAGACTGCCGCTGTCCTTGTCATAGCTGCGTATCGCGCCGCTTTGCGGAATAGACAGGTAGAGACGATCCCGCCCAGCAGCCAGCTGAATCTGTTTATAACCGTGAATGATGGATTCCTTCATTTCAGCCGGGAGAAAATCTGTCACCTCAACGGCCTTGAGAATGGCGCCATTCCCATTTATTTTGAACAATACGCCAGACTCGGCCTTCCTCAGTGAGGCAAAGATCCACAATATCCCCGCCTCAAACGGGTCTGCATACAAAACCAGAGGTTGTACAGGCTCACCCTTCCACTCCGACACCATCCACAATGGCTGACCATTTGCCAGTGAATAGCTGACGATCCCGCTCACGGGGCCAGGCTTATCATTCTGCTTCAGCGGATCGGCCATCACCAGCTGCTCATGGGTAACCGCAAGGAGCGCTCGCGGTGAAAACAGCTCATGTCCGCTCGTATACATCCGTTCCAAATGATCATTGCGGTGATCATACTTCCAGAGATTCGCCTTTTCATCCAGCACATACAACATGCCTTCAGGTGAAACGGTCAGCTCTGCAATCTCGCTCATTTTGTCCAGTTTTTCAAGTGACAGCGAATCTTCCACTCGATAAGACTGCTGCTGCTGTAACCGAATCCCCTGCTCATGCATCCACAGGTTTTCAGACACTCCCTGGTTCCAGTCCATCCCTTTATTAAATGAAAAAAACGGGTTTGATTGTTGCACGGCTTCACCTCAATCCTTACTGCTCGTACACTTGCTTATGTATCTGCGCGACTGATCATGTCAATCTGATGAACACCTGAACAGACCAGGGCATAAGGAGGAATGCGAATGTCCCCGCCTTCCTCCTGCAACATCCCTCTCCCCTGTGCCTCCAGCCATATTTCTTGCACATAAGTGACGCCGGGAATGCTGTTGATGACACCAAAGATATCTCCCTTGTACACCGTCCGTCCGAATGCCCAGCCTTTTCCATCCTGCGCATCAGGCAGTGGAGTAAGCAGATGATAAAGCGCCTGCTCCACCTTCTCCTTTTGCTGCACGAGATGGGGCTCGGTGATGACGACCGCGTGCACCGTAATCTCGATATATGCTGGTGCAATCAGATGAATCTCGGTACCCAGCAGGCGATACGGCTCCAGGTATTTGCGAATGGTAGACAGAAAGCCCTGACTGGGGACCGGTTTTTTCTGGTGACTGTAAGGAACGACCACGATCGTCATTTCACCGGCTGCCTTGCGTCGCGGGTAATGCATCAGACCTTTGCGATATTGCGGAATCACATGCACCCTCGCCACCCGTACACCAGGGGCCTGTTTAATCAAGGCAGCCATATCTTCTGCGGTCACCATCCGTGTCGGTCGATTCAGATCTGCCAGTACACGCAGCTTGGCCTCTTTCATGGTCTCTGCTTCTCTTCCACCTACCGAGGGCACCGGATTGGTGACCTGGATCGCGGTACTCAGCGACTGATCAGGTGCAATCTCTGTAATGACATGCGGACTGAGATTGCCTGCTTCACCCGCGCATCGTCTGCACTGAACGACGCGAACCTCACAATGAACCTGTGGAATCAACCCCTGCTCATGGTTGCCGAACACGATCAGGTCCTGATCCGCATCATAGCGAACATGCCGATCAGACGGACCGGAATGATCAAAGTCATCCACCAGCTCCCAGTCCCACCAGATCCGCTTGCCGGCATCATCGTATGCGGAAGTTTGGATCATCAGCGACTGAGGCAGCACATGCTCGGTGATTTCAAATTGCTGTCCCGGCAGACCATTGCTGGTGCCCAGTCTCCGATCTTCTTCAAATTCCCTGGCATAGCAAATACAGCGAATACGCCGGCCAGCCGGAATCGCCACAGGCAATTGCTCGTGAGACAGGATCACCTGCATGGCCCCGGTCTGTTCGTCTCGCTGTGCTTCATATGCCTCCCATTCATAGAAACAGCCTTCCTCCAGCCCCAGCTGAACCTCAATCAGTCCTGAGAGAGAGAGCTCATGCATCAGTTCCAGTTGCTGTGTCCCTTCTCCAGTAGACGTGAATTCCAGCACGACACTGCGTGTATCCTGTTGTACAATCGGGATGGTATTGAAGGAAAATTGCTCTACTCTCGGACTTAGCTCATAACCTTCCTCTACGACCGTGCAGCAAAGCCAGTAGCGCATTTGATCAAACGCGGACAGCAGCGTACGCGGCTTCATGGGCGTTTCGATCTGAAAGTGAAGTCTGCCTGAGAAGGAGAGATGAGCGGTCTCATCGTTCACGATATGAAGTGGCATCCACTGCGCTTCCTCACTTTCTTCCACAAATCCGTAATACGTCCATTCAACCCGTGCGCTCGGAACGAAGGCTTCATCTTGTGCAGGCAAACGCAAAGGAATCGCATCCGGATCAGCCAACTGAATATAGATGGATTGCGCAACCTCTGTAAAAAACGGCTGATTCATCCCTAAAAAGAAACGGTTTCCGCTTTCTGCTTCCGCTCCGAATACGTCAAAGGACACTTTCGCAGACGAGTTCGCTGCCGAATAATCCTGGGTCTCATGTCCATGCTGAACGAGTACCTTCTCCATCTGATTGGCAATCAGCCAGTGGGTGTTCACCGTTTCAAACACTTGCTCATTGCCAATAAACTTGGTTCCCGCCATCAGCCGCCGAGGCTTCACTAATTCGGACAGATGCAATTCGGATACCGCCGCTTGTCGATCACCCAGCCTTGTACCCAGCAATTTTAGAAACTTCTTCTCGTGTGCGAGCGAGGTGCGATTGAGGTAATACTGCTGCATCTCTGTAAGCCATGCGAACAGTTCAATGAATGTAATACCCGGATCATGAGCATTTTCATCTGTCCAGGCCGGAAAATAGGACGGAATGGATTTCCTGGCCTTGCTTACGATGTCTGCATATCTTCGATCATCCAGATTCGGTATCGGCAGCATGTGCTCCACCTCCTTTTTCTCATCCCTCTTGTACGCGAACCATCACGGTATGCTTGCCCGAACGAATAACCCCGTGACGCGTCTGCTCCCATTGCTGATTGGATATTTCCACTCTCTGACCCTTCTCAACGCGATGCATGCTCATCTTGCACTGATGAACATAATTGACCGCGTGGATCTTCTTCAGCAAGGCATAAAACTGAGAAATATGTACGGTTTGTCCAATGTCCCAGCCTTCTCTTTGCTCATTGCCTGTAAACGGATCGAGATAGGCTTCCAGTCGTTCGACAGCCTCGACCTCTGCAGGAATACTCTCGTCCATATCATGGATGACGATTTCTGCTTGCACAGAGATTTCGATCCAGGCAGCTTCCATAATCTCAAGCTGATCAGAAAACGCGATCATCGCCGAAGCTTTATCCAGCAGGAAAGTCCTGACCTGCTTTTTCAAACCGGACAAATACGCCGGATTATCCAGTCCTGATTCAGGCAACAGTACAACGGCAAGCGATGCGCCGCTTCCACTTGTTTTTCCGGGCCAGGCAGACAGACACGTCACCTTGGCAATAGCCGGATAGGCTTCCCGTATCAACCATTCAAAATCCTCTGTCGTAACCGCTCGCCCTCTATGCTTGAGCTTCTGCGGACCTCGCTGCAACGCGTCCGGCAGTGTTTCCACATCCGTTCCACCCGCTGCAGGCTCCATATTAGTAACCGATTCAATAAACGCGATCGATTGCTGAAGCTGCTGAATCGCATGCCTCGGTACATTGCCGTACTTCCCCTGTACAACCCGATAGTTCACCCGCACTGCATCTGAACCGAGTACTGGCAGGGCCTTGCCTGTCGTCCCGTCTCCGAACCTCAGCTGTCCAGCCGCCCGGTCGAGCTCATAATAACGGTCTTGTCCCTTCGCATGCAGCAAATTCTCGGTATGTTCCCATTTGATCCAAACCCGTTGGAGAATACCTGCACTATCCTTGACCCATTCGATCTGATCAGGGTAATGCCTGGCAAACTCTTCCCATTCTTCCTCGGTTCTTTGACCGGTTTCATCCACCCACACTTGCTCATTCATGATCGGTTTGCGGTTTAATTGGAATACATGTCCCGCTGCGTCCGGTAATGGGTCTGGAAACTCATCCAGAACCGTCTCCTGCTGGGTCGCATTCACAGTATTCATATAGATGGCAGCGAGTCTTGGACGGGAAAAATCCTCCCGTTCCAGTTTCTCATCCCGATTCATGACGCGAATCCAGTAGCCCTCCTGTCCGAACCGTTTCCGCTTTACGAAATCCGGTGGAGCGGAAAACTGGACCGTTCCGTTTTCGTAAAGCCCGTCGGTTTCATCTCTCGTCTTCAGGAGCACCCATTGCGCACCCGCACCCTGTCTGCTTAAATACTGCCATTCCATATATGGAGGCTGTTCGCTCATCCGATTTGAAGAGGTCATGGAGAAGTACATACTGACAGGTCCCCCGACAGGTGGTTCGTCAAATCGCATATAGAGTGCGGGCACCTGATTCTCCACTGGGAAAAAAGGGCGGGTTGCCGTCCGACTGTACAAGAGTGACCCCGTCAGATTTTGCCACTCTCCATTATTTTTGGCGTGGCACGCTTCCAGAGGCTGCATGTCCGAATACGAATAGGACAGCTGGAAATGACTCAGCCACGGAGACAGGTAAATGCCATCCGTTTCATACAAATTTTCAATCGAAATCACTCTGCCTCTAATCCAGTAATTCAGATGGGAATTGACATAGGTCTCTTCCATATCAGTAGGGATGTTGAAATGGAGCTCGCCCTTGATTTCTTCCTCGGACAGATCATGAAACAGTTGCTCCTGCTCTTCCGATACATCCAGACGGACCCAGCCCTGACCGTTCCAATATTCCCAATAGACAAGTTCAATGGAAATTCGGGGCTTTTCCTTTTCGGCGAAATCCGATCGTTTCATGACCATCTTCCACTTGATATCCGGTGGCTTGTCCTTCATCAACTGATTGCGAATGGCTTTCATATTGAAGGCGATGGAGACCTGTCCATCCTTCTTGCTGAAAACCTCCTGACTGGCCAGATAAAAGAGCCCATATGGTGCAAAGAAGGGACTGAACGGATAGCATCCGTCTGCATTTTCCTCAATGTCATTCTGAAAGAGCAAATCCGGACCAATCGCCAGCCCTTCCTGAGGCAGATTGCGGGATTGCAATTGCAGTCCGTCCATTTCCAGCTGACCATCCGATAGAAACTGATAAGCAGTATCAAATCGCTTCACTTTAGCCCGTATCCAGAACAACTCATCGCTATCGTTATAGACACTGTCCCTGACCAAGGGCTTTTTAATCTGTTTGGTCAACCGAACATGATGGTCCTGCGCCGTGACCTCATCAAATGGCACCCACTCTTGTTCACTGCTGAGATAGGACCACTCCATGTGATCAGCATGACTGAGTTTCTCGGCAATTTGGGGAAGATCATAGGTACGTTGCTCATTTAGCAATCTGATTTCAATCACAGCTGGATGCACGATATTTAGTACACTTTCATGTCCGATGAAGAGACTGTGCTCCTGCATCTGCTCCGCATCATGATCGCCAAACAGCTCTATCGGCGCCATTTGACTCGATTCGATTTGACCATTTGAGGATGTAAAGATGTCCGTTGGCAAACTGCGAATGGAATCCTGTTTATAACTGACTTCGAGCAATTGTTGAATTTTCGCATTCGTCACATGCAAGGCTTTTTCCGTTTCGAACATGACGGATTCTTCCAGACCGGGTACTGCCGCGCCCACCTGCGTTCCTTTTGGAATATGAACCGGCTGTCTCGTGCCTTCGTTCAGCTTGAAGGTCAAGTGAGCTTGAGCAGGTCTGGCGGAGAGCAGCGAAGTGTTCAGCAGATTTAAAAAAGAAACGAATTGCTTGTGCGGAAGCTTGTTCAGTCGATGGATATTCTCCTCGAGCATATCCGCCACCATCCACGCAAGCGCCGTGCCCGGATCGGGATCGTCCGGCGAAAATCTCCATTCAGGAGTGTAATGCGGCGCCATTTCCTTCACCATTTGAATCACTTGTTGCCTCGTTCGTGGATCTATGATCGGAGTCCGCATTGGCTGTACCTCCCTTCCGGTTGACATTCAAGATTAACTGGCTCCTTCAAATAAATAAAACGGAAAGACCTGATTATATAAATTGTTCGTATTCCGAACCGTGTACTGTATATGAATGTGCAGCTTGCCAGGAATCGACGCATCGGCTTCGGCCCGTACGTCCACCTCGTCCACGCGCGGCTCCCAGTTTCGGATTGCTTTCAGAATATTCGATTCCAGCATTTTCAGCGTTGTATCATCGGTCATCTCGAAGTTGAAGTCACGCAGATCGCAGCCGAAATTCCCTCTCATCATGCGTTCCCCTTGCGAGGTTTGCAAAATAATCCGAATCGCTTCCGCTACATCATCCTCATGCTCAGACATCAGGATTCGACCGGTTGCGGGATCGACTTCGACGGGAAATTTCCATCCTTTTCCCAAAAATTCCTTGGCCACGCTTCTCGCCCTCCCTGCTCACTATCCCTTACTTACTATCTCTTACTTACTATCCCTTACTTACTATCCCTTACTTACTATACGAGATGAACTGCTCCCTAATGATGATCTGGGATAAACTGTTCCTTACTCTCTGTCCCCTACTCTCTATCCCCTGCTACTGCCCAGCACTAGTTGATCTTCACCATGCTGCCTTTTACCGCCAGCATGCCGTTTGATTGAATATTGAGAGACGCTCCTGCCTTGATGTTCATGGAGCCGGTTGCTTCAATATCGAGCTGGACGGATTTCATCTTCAGAGACTTCACACTTTCAATGGAGACATCTCCTTTTCCATTGACCGTCACCTTGTTGCTGCCGCATTCAATGGAAACCTGTTGCACGGAGCCCCCTTCGACGGTGACTTTGTTTTTATTGTTCTTGTCTGCCATCAAAATGGTATCCTTGGCATCGTCCCATTCGATCAGAGTGCCGCTCTTTGTTTGAATCGTGACCTTTTCTTCCCCGTCTGTATCATCAAAAATCAGCTCATGACCTGATCTGGATTTGATTTTTCGCAAATTGTTCTTGTCATCGGCTTTAGGTGATCCTTCTTTTTTGTTCCACAGCATACCCAGTACGTATGGCTTGCGTATCTCACCCAGGTGAAAAGCGACCAGCACCTCATCGCCGACTTCTGGGATGAACAGACTTCCTTTGTCCTTGCCCACCATCATGGTGGCAATGCGCACCCAATCCGTTTCATTTTCTCCTTCACGCAGAGGCAGTTTCAGTTTCACTCTTGCCAGCTTTTCCGGGTCCTTGTTGTTCGTGACAATCCCCACCATCACGCCAGGGATTATCGGAGACATGGTTTCTTGACCGTTCAGAGATTCCATCATATGGCATTTCCTCCTAGCTGAAATTGTGAAACATATCCATCCTCATCAACCTGATGCACGACTTCCTTCAAATAATACAGCGTGTTGTATTTCTTCCCGATTCCTTCCAGCTCGATGTAGCGACCTGCTCTCAGCTCAGGAATGCCTACGCACTCGCCGGAGCCGCTGATCAGTTCCATCGCCCTTCGATTCATTGCCGCTTCTGCAATGGCTTTGGCCTCCTTCTGAGAGCCTGCATTCGTATACATATAGTCCTTGTTTTTACTGGAAATTTTCTTCATGATATCGACACCGGTCTGAGAGTTTGATCCGAGCTTGGTGACGGAATTGACCTTTACTTCAATCCGTTCCGTTTTTTCCTCGTCATACCCGATGACGACCACTTCGGCAATTTGATCAGACAGATTGGCATCGATGGACAGTTCATACAGCGCCATCCCCATCTTCAACGTGGTCACGGGGGTTTTGTCTGTCAGCGCTTTTCGAAAATATAGCGTTTTGCCGACCACGAAGAAATCATAATGATTCAAATGGGCAAGCGACGTAATAAAATGAAAATCATTGGCTGCATTCTGTACAATCAATTCCTTTAGTTCCGCTGTGGCATCAATATCGGTTTTCAAGCCATAATTGCCGGCAATTTCCTTGACGACATCACTATGCTTTTTTTTCGCCCAAGACTTGGTATGCACGCCTTTCATCATGAGAAATGACTTGTCCATCCCGCTGACAATCAGCAGAGGGGTTTCCCCTTTTGGAAAATCCGCATATACCGATGTGATCATACCAACAAATACGGTCTCCAGCTTGTCTGTATAGCCCAGCTTGATCTCCACTTCTTTGCCGAGTGCGATTTCTTTTCCGATAAATTCAAAATCAGATTTTTCGTAATCGTAGCAATCGGAAATGACGAAGGAAAAGGAGTCTGCCTTGGGTTGCACGGTCGTTTCAATGCGGATAGATTTCAATACCATATGCTCTTGCTTGACCATATCCTTGCCACTGATCACGACGGCGACCGCAGGTGCAGCAAAATCCCGATATTTTTTCTCCAAATTAGAGAATGATGTTTGATTCGTCGTCAGTTTCAAATCTCCCAAGCTCTATCACTCCAGCCTTGGTACCGTCAGCTCGGTACCTGGTTTCACACTGCGCGGGTTGTCAATCTGGTTCGCTTCCGCAATCTCGCGCCATTTGCCCGGATCATCATATTCATCATCCGCAATCATCCATAGTTCTTCCCCCTGATGAAGGGTTCGCCGCTTCGTTCGGTCAGCAGACTGGCGAGGTGTATCCTTTAACTGTTCCTCCACAGAAGCGCTTTGCTTGAACTTCACCTTCAGGGTGGCTCGCACAGGAATGCCGGAATCGAGAAACATGGTAAAGCTCTGATTCACCGACATCATGACCCCTTGAAAATCGAGAGAGCCCCATACAAACCGGCACAATGGTGGTGTATGCAGATCTTTTTCCACATTCATCAGAGACGTGATCTTTTTTGTATATTTCCTGACGTCAGTTCGCTTTTCATAGGTGTCAAAAAACAACTCCACATCCAGCGTTTCCGCACCGCCGCTGCTGAATTGCGCGATGGGTACGGATATGCCGGGCGAAGATTGAAACGTATACGTATTTTGCAGGTCCACCGTATACTGATTCGGATTGAACATCACTTCAATCTTGTCTGTTTTATTCTTTTTGGTGCCTCGCTGGACATAGATCATTGCTTTTTTTAATGGCATGGTCTAAAATCCCCTTCTTTGTTGATCAAAACGCATCCGTTTACCAAGCGTGCGATACACTTCATCTGCCAGTTTACGGATATTGAACTGATCCATCTTTTCGCTCATTTGCACCACTTTCTCAAGCCGGTCATCGACCTCCTTGAATCGCTGGTTGATCTGTTTCGTATCGATCGTGGCAGCTGTCGGCTTTGGCTTCGACGCATGCTCCATCGGTGCCTTTCTGTGAAGTGTGGATGGAGAAACCGTTGCTGCCTCTTTGCGAGTTGCCGGATCCGCCGTTTTCTGCAAAATGGTCAGGCTGGGGTTTGCACGGGTTTGCTGTTCTGACCTTGCATGCAAGGACGTAGCATTCACCTGCACATGGGTCGTATCCATGGAAGAAGAGTCATTTCCCGCTTGGCGCAAACGCATACCGTCTTGACCAAAAAGCTGTGTGCGATGCAGAATCTCCTCATGCAAGTGAATCACTGGATTTGCAAGCTGTTGCAGCTGCGAGGGAGACCGTCCGATGGGTCTCGTCTCATGCAGATTCCACATCAGCTGAGCAGTCCCCTTACCCTGAGCATCCCGCCTATTCAGATCGCCAATGGCAGATCCCGCTGCCCGTAGGGGATGCAACCTGGACTCCGCAACCTGTCTCCAGGACATGTCGGACATTCCTGTGTGCGTCTGAAAGACCCTGCTGAAAGAGATCACATTTCCACTTTCACTTTTTCGTTCATTCTGGCTTTCTCTTTCTCTCTTTCTGTCACTTTCTCTTATACTTGCATGTTTACTTTGCCACTCATTGATTCGCAAAGGCCAACGTTGATCTTGCTGCTGTATCCGTTGCACGACAGTGCGGTTGTGAAGGTTCGGTGAAAGGATATCCGCTCTACGAAGCTGGTCTTGTCGATTCCAATCGGGATGCCACAGATTTCTCTGAACCATGGGGTTCCAAAGTTGCACCTGATTTAGATGACGGGTTGCTCCTTCGTGTGCCTGTCGTGAACGATTGTTAATATTCGAATGAGACTGAGATGCCGATTGAGCATGCAGACTATCGTTCTGCTTCAAGAACCGATTTGAAATCCGGTTTATCTCATTTATCTCATTGATCGAAACCCTAGTTAATGCATCGGCAGCCATCCTCTTATCATGACCGAGATCATGCAGATCTCTATGAGGGGCATGAAGCAGCGGCAGAAACCGCAGACGATTGAGCAACCGGTTGGGCATGTATTTCGGTATGTATACGTGTTGCGCAGTACGCATTTCTGGTTGAAGCTTTCTATGTGCGTTTTCAACTCGATGCCTCATACTCGTATCAGCATGATCGGACACCTGTCTCTGGAAAGTCAGGTTTTCTTGCCCGTTTGCCAACGGAGGCTCATCAATCTGAGCGTTCGCATGCAGTCTGTTGGTTTGATTCACAACACGGAAAGTCATCGGCTGCCAGGGTTGCAAAGTCGGGAATGATGTCCAGGTAGGCAAAGATTGCAACGGCATAGATTGTGAAGCTCCCGATATGAATGGCAAGGCTCCCCAAAAGGCACTGGTCTGTGAAACTGGCGAAACTAACCCCAATGACCGCGACATTATGCTGCCTGTTGATATATTCCGTTCCGGTTCCGGTAACGCCTCTGGCCATCCGAGATCATCCCATCCCGCTTGTAGCCGCTTTATCAGGGAGAACGTCTCTTCCTTCCAGCGTGTCAGTCGTGCAGGGTTGAATACTTGTTGTAATAAAGCTGATCGAGACATGTTATGAACTTGTATTGTACGATTTCCTGCTAGCTCTCTTGTTGCCACAGCTCCATTGACGATCGGTCGAACACTTGATAATGATGGTCCCCTATGTTGTCGATTATGTTGTTGATCACGCTGTTCATCGTGTTGTCGATGTAAAGAATGAAGCAAATGAAAACTGGCATATGTAAGCAAGCGAGAGACAGCTTGGGTGACCGCCGGAAATGCATCAGATGAGAAATCCCGTGTCCCTGAAGTCGTCATCTCAATTTCAAAAGTAGACTTCCACATCCTTGCAGACGGCTTGGGCATTCGGAATGCATGGGTGTTTCTTCGCTCCAGCACAAACTGTGTGGTCTGGTCACTTTGTCCCATGCCTGACCAAATGGATGTTTGTTCCTGGGTCCCTCTATCCGTTCCGGTTTGCTGGTGCAAAGCAACCGGGATCGGTCGCGGATGATCGAGCACAGTCTGACTGAACTTCCTGCGTCCTGTCGTCGCACTTGCAGACGTGTTCGATTCCATTAACAGCTGGAGAAAAGGCATCGAATCCGCTTGGCTCCATTGCAGCACATCCATCACAGATGGAGAACGGGACAGACGCGTATTCAAATCAATCGAGGTCTCATTTTCCGCGACATGACCGCGCAATATCTGCTTTATCACGTTCATGGATCGCATGATCCCTGGATCGTTCATTCGATTTACCGATTGGCTTCGTACCAATGAGAAAAAGAACTCAAGGGGCCGACTGATTTGACGTTGACGCCAAAGATTCCCATGTTCCCAGCGATCTCTGTTCATTCTGAAATGTTCATTTTGTCTGAAAACGCGGATAGGCTTATCGTCTCTGTAAATGTTGTTTTCCCGATCTATCCATCTAATCTGATCATTACTTTGATCCCTACCATTCACGTGATCCCCATGATCCCCTCGATCCCAGTGATCCAAGCTAATCCATTGATCCCAGCGGCTTCTGCCATTCCCGTCATCCCTATGATCCCAGACATTCCATTGATCCCAGTGACTTCTGTGATTGCTGTTATTTCGGTGATTACTGTTATCCCAGTGATTGCTGTTATCCCGATGATTGCGGTTATTCTCTTGTACGGTCTGAAGCCATTCTGTGCGAAGATCCCAAAGATCCCTCTGGTTGCTAACCGTAATGCGCTTCATCCGTTCACGGTCGATGCTGAACGATTCATTTTCATTCAAAATCTGATTGATGAATCGATCGTTCACATGCTGTGAACTCCTGATGTTCCTGATAGCGGACAATTCTCGGAACCATGTGGTTGACAGATAGTCTGGCGGCCTTCTCCATCGCATTTGCAGCATTTGGAGCGTGTTGAAGGCGGACTTCACAGACAGGACTGAATCCGCATCCGGCCTCACTGCTTGCAGGATCGTCTCAGCCCAATCCCTGGTTTCTAAAACCTTCGATTCGGAAGCAATGGTTTGTACAGAATGTATGCGCGGGTCACGCAACGGATGGACGGTGACTGGATCCATGGGCCTATGACCGCTCTTCTCTTCCTGTCCCCTTTCCTCCATCGTATGGCGCTGTAGCGAACGCGCGGTATTGAATAGAAGAGAGGATGAGAGAAAGCGAGCAAATACGCGCTGAAACCCGACCGGATGCACGTTGTGCGTAAAGGTATGCGTGTTCAGTCCCTTACGGATACCCGCATGCTCCCTCTCTAGTGAGCTTTCCGATACCGTTAAGTGAGAGAAGGTTTCTTGCAGCTTATTCCCATTCTGCATCCACCCCGCTAACTGTGACCTGTCTGAGGACGGGTGATGAACGGGCAATGAGTGCTCTGCCAGAGGATCAGTGCCGCGATGGGCAGTCGTATTCTCGACATGTACAAAATGTCTGTGTTTTTCAAATAGGAGCGATTCTAGAGCTGGATGAATCTGGCTTGCGCGCGGTTTGCGTCCTTCAGGCAAGCGTAACCCTTTACGGAGAGATGAAAAGGGACGGTTCGGGAAAACGATTCCCGGAAGGACCGCTCCGTTGTGAAGCGATGCATAAATCACGGAGTTCATTCGTCCCTCTTGCTGTTTGTTCTTCGTGGGGTCTGACTTTGGAAAGACGGGGTTTAACAGGGTATGCCTGGACCATAACCGGGAATGCTGAATCATGCTCTGCAAAGCCTGATTCCGGGGCGTAGCCTTTCCTGCATCCTGATTTCGTTTCCATTCAAGCCTGAGCTGAAACATAAAGGTTGAAGCCTGCAGCCAATGTTGACCTTCTGAGTAGGGGGTTCGCGCCAAATAATCCATGGCGGCCCGTTCTCGCGGCGGCTGGATTTGAAATCCGTATTTTTCATAGATCTCATTTGAAAATTGAGCATGGATGTCCGTCGAGCCAAGCGCAGGCAGTGGTTGCACAGGCTCTGAATCGAGCACATTGCGGTTCAGGGACGAAGCCAGAGAACGTATGAATTTGTGTATGAACATATAGGCTCCCTCTTTTCATCCCAGGTATTTGCGACTACAGGATGGTCTTCAGTCCATTGTGTACAAGTTCCAGTGTTTCGATGGATACATCACTACTCGTGGCATTCAGGGAAGGGCCTGTCCACTTGGACGGATACGCCTCGTAAAAGTTCCATCTGCATTTTTCCTTGCCGGATACATCTTCCATAATAATGGAACCGCTTTTACGCTTGAATTTCCCGTTTACGACTTCTTCATACCAATCCCACAATTCACTGCAATCGGTCATGCCTCTCTTTAACACGAGGTGCGGATATTTCGTCCTTTTCGGAATTCGATGGGAGTAGCTGTTGACTCCGCCTTCCTCATAGGTCTCATATTCCGTTTCACTCTCCAGGCCTGACACTTCTGAGAAGCTGCCAACCAACAGGCCGTCGATTTCTACCCAAAACCGATAGGTTGTAAAATAAGTATGATTCCAGTCACTCATTCGTCGCCTCACCTCTTGCTAAACACATCAAACGGATTTTCTTTCTTGTCATCGTTTTGAATGCGGTTGATTCTGGAAATCTCTTCGCACCATTTGCGCCGTTCGCGATGTTCCATGTTCATGATTTCATCGTGGGACCAGTGAAAATAATAGGCGATGAATCCTGCTTCCTCATAAATCCGTTCAGCAGGATATCCTACAATGCCCCCTCCATCTTTTCTAAAAAATCATTTTCTGCCTCGAACTGATTTTCACATTTCGGACATCGTACGGTCATGGTCGTTTTTTCGAGATCATTGATCTGGCGATAAAAATTTTGCAGGAAAGTCAGATCAGCTGTGAACAGACGCTCCATCACCTTCGTATCGATGGCTCTCAGATCGCCCAGCTTGGTAATGACGCGAGACAGTAAAATGATGGACAGATAACCCGGGTTTTGCTGAACTCTCTGGTCACGCATCGGCAATATTTCATCTGCGGCCGTAGCCAGTCTCATCACGCCATGTCGATGCAGGTTGCCATTCTCGTCTACAAATCCTCTAGGCAGTTCAAATTCATATTCCGTTTTAAATGCCATGCTATTCCCTCCTGTTATGGTTACGCGAGTTTGATACGGGAGGAGACAAGGGTGAGTCCTGCAGCCAGCTTTCACTGTCTGACAAGCTCACCATTATCCAACCGTTCATCCTGAATACTTCATTTACTTCAATGTTCCATCTTTACTCATCATTCTTCATACTTTCCACATGCTCCACCTGCGTCGCAAACGCCATGCCAGCTTTTCCAAGACGAGGCGAAGATGTGGTGAGCCATTGAATTATGAGCTTCTCAGCATACCTTCATGTGCAATTTCAAGCAGTTCAATCCCGACATCGGAAGAAGTCGCATTGAAGTCAGGCGCGGTATATTTCATCGGCCACGCTTCCATTATTTGCCACGTAGCAGCGTCGCTGCCTTCCTCATCAATCGCGATAATCGTCACCGTCTTGCGCTCAATCGTTCCATCCATCGCATCCTGCAGCCATTCGAACAGCTCCATGGAATCGGTCACGCCCCATTTGAGGGTGATATTGCCATATTTGGTCAGCCCGGGCAGCTTGCGTGGGGTCGTAATGTCATCGCCTTCACGGTACTCAATGACATCGATATTGGCATCAAAACCGGATACCTCACTAAAGCCGGCTTGCTGAATGCCGTCAATCTCAACTCTGAATCGAAAATTTCTATACGGATCTCTGCGTTCTCCTGTCATCGATGTTCTCCTTTCCCCATCAATCTAAATTGTGATTGTTGCTCAGTCGCTATGTAAGCTCGCGATTATTCTTCGTTCGTTTTTTGTGTAATCCGGAAAATGACGAATTCAGCTGGCTTCACAGGTGCAATCCCGATTTCACAGATCAGTCGTCCGTTGTCGATATCGTCCTGTGTCATGGTGGATCTGCCGATATTGACAAAGAATGCTTCGCTAGCGCTGCTTCCCATCAGGGCGCCGTCTCTCCAGATCCGTGTCAGGAAGGCTTCAATCGTCCGATTTACCCGTGCCCACAACATTTCGTCGTTTGGTTCGAATACGACCCAGTTGGTGCCGGCTTTGATCGATTCTTCCACGAAAATAAACAGTCTGCGTACGTTGATGTACTTCCACAGTCCGTTGGAAGAAGTCGTTCTCGCTCCCCACACTCGAATCCCTTGTCCGGAAAAAGCCCGAATCAAGTTTACGCCGCGCGGGTTCAAAATATCCTGCTCACCATTGTTATACTGACAATCCAGTCCAGTACAGCCTCTGACCACTTCGTTCGCAGGCGCCTTCTGTACCCCTCTCGACTGATCGGAACGGGCGTAGATACCGGCCATGGAACCAGACGGCGGGATGAAAATGCTGCGTTTTTCCAGTGGATCAAATACTTGCAGCCACGGATTGTAAAGGGCCGCATACTGGGAATCGAAAATGTCCCGATGTGTATTTACATCTGCTACTTTGGTCTTGTCCCGCGGGATATCCAGAATCGCAAACCGGCTCTTCAGATTCTCACAATGGGCAACAAGCGCCAGTTGAACGTTGGCATCAGTGACGCCCGGGACAGCCATGATGCTGACCACATCATTGTCAATATAAGCCTGAATGCCTGTCCGCTTGCCAGGTCCACGATCCTCACCCATGAAATCAGCCGGAGAGAGCGATGAAACCGAACCGTCGCTTCCACCTGAAAGTGCAATCGTGTAGGATGCAGCGTCTTTCTTGTCGCCCGCAATCAGCGCGAACGGAGAGACGACTTCCTCTTGCCCCGCTTCACTGCTGTGATCCTCTACAAGCACAAGATTGGAACGACTCAGGATCTTCGTGATATGGTTGGCAGATGCACCGTTCAAGGAACAGTTCTCATACGTTTCCACCTCATCACCGCATAGCACATTGACTTCCAGTTCACAGGTTCTCAGCACCTTCTGCGGAAGCAGATTGGCATCGATGACCGCATCTCCGCCCTCTAGCGGCTGATCCAGCTCCAAGATGGAATCTTGCGCCTTGACAACCTTGCGATATTGCTTCTGTTCGCCATCAGAGAAGACGACTACATCATCCACTTCAAACCCGGCCGTTGATTTAACCCGATAAGAACGGCTGGCCGATGCAGCCTCACCCTCTTGCGAAGCTTCTCCTTCGATCGCCAGGATTTGGGTTTTCGCTTTGGAAGCTGGTGCGACAGCGACGCGAATCTGATCTCCCCATACACCCGGATTTTTAGCGGTAAAATGAAGAACGGTCTGATCATTGGCAGACGGTTTGGCATCCCCTGGCGCGACACGCATAACATAACAGCGAGAGCCCCCGTTTAAAAAGAAATGATCGACGGCATAGGCGAGATAACGATATTCCCCGAATGCATTTTGAGAGAGATAAGATCCGTAATAACGCTGAAAATCAGCAAAGCTGGTAATCAGCAGCGGCAACCCCTCCGTTGGTCCTTTTTGAGCCACACCTATAAAACCTACGGTACTTGTGCTTACACCCTCCATCGGTACGGAGCCACTGTCAAACTCTTCAACATACACTCCAGGCGATAAATATTCAGCCATGTTTCCCCGGTTCCAAGTTATCCTGAAACCAGTTCCTCCTTTCTATTGATCGCTTGATGATTAACTAGTCTATCCTGCCTAACATGACAGTCTCTTGTCCGGTTACTCTCACCTCCCGTTCGTACTCCACTTTTTGATCCTGTTCAACGGTGACCTGGATGACACAATCTCTGCCTAGCGGCCCCCGAAAAGGAAGGACAAATTCTCCCCGCTCATTCTCCGTCGTTTCCACGACCGCGTATACAAGCGACCCGCGCTCATACTCATGCTCCAACGGCTCCGCTAGCAGGTAGCCCTCTTCCTCTTCCATCCATTTCACGATTCGAATGACTTCGTGAGCGTTTTTTTTCCTGCTTTTGAGCAAAACCGGCTCTCCCACGATGATATTGCCTAACAATTCAGTAAATTTCACCAATTGTGTCCCTTTTTCAGCCTTGACCTGTGACAATCTGGCCTTGGCCGAAGATTCACTTTGCACCGCCCCTCGAATCAAGGGAGGGGCAGATGGGTCATCCGTCTTTGCGGAACCTTCTCTGAACCGTTTTGCCAAGCTGCCTCGAATCAGAGCAGCACCCGATGGAAACGGATAAGCCGAATGCGGCTTGAGAATCAGGGGAGTAGCATAGACGGGATGTCCATCGGTTTCAACCTGCACATGCATCTCGGCTGGCAAATAGAAGAGAGAGGATACTTCGAGCGAATACGTGCCGGCGGGCACATCCATCAGCAGCATATGCCCGTCAGGCTTGCATAGCGGCTTGACTGAAACGCCATTCAAGCACACCGTGAGCTGCCGCAAGGCTGGTGGTCTACCCGTATACCCGTCCACCAAGGGAAGGATGATGCCGGCCGCTTGTCCAAAACGCGATTGTCTGCCTGTCTGCATCGTCTCCTCCTACCCCTGTACCGTAAAATCGGTACGTGTCACCCGCTTGACGGCTTTCGTGCGAGTGGATTCAATTCGTATGGGTCCGGCGATATAAGGAACAAACAGTCGAAAAGGAGTATCTGAAAAGTTCCAGATATTTTGCAACCCTTCCATGGGCATGTCTTCCTTCCGTACCCGCAATTCTTCATTGTTCTGCAGCAAGGTTCCCTTGAGTGCAGCACCGCGAATGGCAGAGTGATCATAGAGCACTTGCATCGCTTTGCCCATCATGCGGTGTTCATCGAGCATCTTCGATTTCGCATCCGCGCTAGAGAATGCCGTAAGCAGAAAATGAAGATTGATTTCAAGCGGCGGATATTGCAGGCTTCCTCTCGCGTCAGCAATCATTTCATTGGATCTGCTCTCACTGTCCGTCACATTGTACAGAAACAGCAGCAGATTCAAATCTCCCGGATCTGCAGGGGTGCCGAGACCGATATATTCAGGCTGGACGATCGGGTCGGGCACCATTTTTTCCCTTAGCAGCTCGATCAGCGTCAGACCCGCATCCGAGATCGCATTTGTATTTCCCATGGTCATCCTCCCTCTCTGATAGCGGTACGCTCTTCCAGATATTCCTTGAAGTCATCGAAGGAAAAGATTTTTCCGGTTTTGGTCAATTCATTTCTTGCAGATTGAACGAGATGCTTCATCGAAATCGCGGACGACGTTGCTGCAGCAAGAAAGGCGGCCCCCAGCACGATATTCTTAATATTTCCACCAGCAATTTCGAATTTTTCACCCAACAGATCCACATCAATATCTTCATGCAAGGGAGCCTTGCCACGAAGCATGGATTCCCATATCTGGGCCCGATATGCAGCGTCAGGGAAAGGAAACTTCACGACATATTGAATACGTCGCATAAATGCCTCGTCAATATTTTGAAGCAAGTTCGTGGACAGAATTGTAATCCCCTCATACTCTTCCATCTTTTGCAGCAGGTAAGCGGTCTCAACATTCGCATAACGGTCATGTGAGTCTTTCACATCTGTCCGCTTGCCGAACAGGGTATCCGCCTCGTCAAAAAACAAAATAGCCTGGCTGCGCTTCGCTTCTTCAAAGATCGTATGAATATTTTTCTCTGTCTCACCAATGTATTTGCTCATCATTTGGGAGACATCAATCTTATAAATCTGTAGATCAAGCTCATTGGCGATGACTTCTGCCGACATCGTCTTTCCTGTGCCTGGAGGTCCTGCACATAATATACTGATGCCCTTTCCATATGAGAGCTTGTCTCCAAATCCCCATTGGCCATACACGATATGGCGGTATTTCATATGTATCGTAGCCTGATAGATCTGATCTTTTTGATGATCAGGCAAGATCAGGTCCTCCCACGTATAATTCGGATGCAGGCGGACGGCTTTTTCATTCAGTCGATGGCTGACCTGCGCGTAGCATGCTTCAACCAGCATGGACGAGCTGATTTCTAGTTGCTCCTCACCAGGGTACTGCCATGTCATAGATTGTTCGGCTTTTTTGAGAGCGGCACGAATTTGGCCGGGATAAAGCTTGAACTGACTGGCCATCGTTCCGATCGATAGCGTAGAAGACAATCGGTACGGGATAATCGCAGACTCCCATATTTCAAGCCTTTCCGTTTCATTCGGCAATCGCAGTTTGATCTGGAGCCATTGAGGCGGATCGAGGGCATATGTGCTCTTCCAGCTTTCCGTAGAGAGAAGAAAGACAAAGGTCTTCTCCTGTTTCAATCGAAAAAGCAGTTCCTCTCTCAACTGTTTGCGATAGGGTTGATCCTCGAATAGCAATTCCAGCCGTTCGATGCATAGCACAGCCGAATGAAGCCTCGCTTCCCGAAAGCATAACGACCAGATTTCTTCGACGGATTCTTCGCTTTTCAGCAGCGTCTGCACCAATCTGGGAAGGTTGACATGTACGCATGTCTTGCCGAGCTGACTGCAAAACTGACGCACACGCTCCCTTTTCCCTGATCCTGCTTCTCCCTCCAGATAAAGCTGTCTCGGGAAAGTCTCGTCCTTATAAGCTGCAAGAGCCATGTGATGGATCTGCTGTTGCACGTCGTCCATCGTATCTGGCTGATTGATCTGCTCATAGAACTCGACTGATATGCCGTTTCGCTCCAGCGATACTGGAACCTCACCGGACAAACAGTAGTCGATCATGCGTTCATCCATCCGTAATGGTCGAGCCAAAAAAGGTACACTGGCATCGGACCATTCCTTGCCGATTGCAAACATCATCTCGACAAAAGGGTGATGCGGATCAAATAGCTGTCGCAGTCGCGAAGCCGAGACGAACCCGCCCATCAACTGAACCACAAGACCGATCGTCGGGTACTTGCAGGTCACATCATCCTGTAGGTAGGCATACAGCTTCTCATACTTGCGATCCACTTCCATCGCCAGGCTGATCCATAAGGCTGCTTCCTGCACGTCGTCTGCTTCCATTCGTCTGAGAAGCGACAGGACGGGCAATTGGATATGCTGATGCTCACTGGCAAGCAGTCTCTTTTCCATAGCCTGCTCCAGTTCCTGAATCGGTTCATCCAAGGGATGGATGAATGCGTTCTGGTTGCCTGAAGCCATGAGCTGCTGAACCTCTTCTTCTGTAATAATCAGGCCTTTCCACTGATCCATGGCGGGATCTTGCTGTCTGGCCTGAAACAAATCCAGTTGTTTCTGTATGTATAAGTCAATACGTTGTAATTGATCTGCGATGTATTCACCTATATGCTGATAAGCATTTACCGAATGATGTAGCAGATCGTCATGCGATGAATGAATACGATCTACAGAATTTTTCAGCATTTTCCCCCTCCATTTACAATAAAAAAGCGGATCATGCAAGATCACGGCGATTTTGCAAATGACGTTAATTGTGATCATCTTCATACAACTACCCACATTATACTGACAAAACGACAAAAAAAGACGGATATCTATCTTTTTTTAGCTATTCTTTAGGTGATTCGACATCATTCTTAAGGTCGATTGCCTGCATGTTTGATAGGAAGATCTGCCCCTACCATTTTTTTAGATGGACATGCAAAAGACCCGGATCTATCGATCCGGGCCTGACAGCATATATGAGAACACTTCCTATTTATCTGTATATCCTGTTTCACGATGCTGATACTTTTCAATCAAGTTCATCTTCAGGTCATAAGCTTCCTGACTCAAGCTCACGCGGAAATGCTCCGGATTGAGCTGCCGGGTATATTCCGGCCAAAACTGGGCAAGCTGCTGCTCATGATAGGCACGTATTTCCTCGAGTGATGGCAGGTCGTAAATGCATACTCCATTTTCCATTACAGGCTGAAGCAGAGCAATCGCCTCATAATCGGAAATATTTTTGGACATGAAGGGATAGGTAGGATGAAAGAGCTTGACCGGCTGTTGCTGTTCGATGTGCTGTTCATGTGCCAGTGCCATGTAATCTGCAATGGCTTTTCCACTCTTGCGATCAATGAGCCTGTATAACTTCTTGATACCGGGATTGGATATCTTCTCCGGATTCCCGGATATTTTGATTGAAGGGACATAACCACCGTCCACCTCTCTGGCTGCCAGTTTGTATACGCCGCCAAGGGCTGGTTGATCGTAAGCGGTAATCAACTTCGTTCCCACGCCCCATACATCGATCTTCGCCCCTTGCGCACACAGATTCAGAATGGTGTGTTCATCCAGATCATTGGATGCAATAATCTTCACATGCTGCATATTTGCCTGATCGAGCATTTTTCTGGCTTCTACGGACAGGTACGCCATGTCTCCGCTGTCCAGTCGAATGGCTTTGAGCTGACGGCCTTGAGCCTCCAGTTCTTTTCCTACCTGAATGGCATTTGGAACCCCGCTTTTCAGCGTGTCATACGTATCGACGAGTAAAACAGCCTGATCCGGAAGCGCTTGAACGAATGCCCGAAAAGCCTCCAGCTCAGAATCATGATCCTGCACCCAGGCATGCGCATGGGTACCACTAACCGGGATTTGAAATTTCATGCCAGCCGCTACATTTGAAGTGCCCGCAAAACCGGCAATATAAGCCGCTCTCGTTCCCCAAATGGCGGCGGATTCTTCATGTGCTCGACGGGTGCCAAATTCAAGAAAAGTATCCTGAATCGCGGTTCGTCTAATACGAGATGCTTTTGTCGCCACCAGAGTCTGATAATTGACGACATTTAAAATCGCGGTCTCGATCAACTGCGCCTCAAATATCTCGCCCTCCACCCGCAGGATGGGCTCACTTGGAAACACCAGTGTTCCCTCCGGTACAGCGTGTATGTTGCCGGTGAACGACCAGTTCCTAAGTGCTTCCAGGAATGCTTCGTCATATTGCTCAGGCTGTGTGCGCAAAAAATCAATTTCTTCCTCTGTGAAGCGCACTTGGGTCACATATGCCAGTACACGCTCGAGTCCGGCACTGACCGCATACCCGTTGCCGAAAGGAAGTTTACGAAAAAACAGTTCGAAAACCGCTTTTCGCCGGTGCGTACCCTGTTTCCAATGTGCGTACATCATATTGATCTGATATTTGTCTGTATGAAGGGCTGGAATTGTCGTCATCCTGCATGCCTCCGCTCTCGTAAGTTCGTCTTACTTGCCCGTTACCTGACCGCCAAGCGTTGATTCCACATGTCTCAGAGACCACTCATGACCAGCCTGGTCAAAGCTTGCCACCGCATCCGCATGCACCACCACTTGAAATCCCTTATTATAAGCATCGACCGCCGTGTGCAAGACACAGATATCAGTGCAGACACCGATTAAGTGAAGCTCTGTAATCTGTCTGGATCTGAGTTGCAGCTCCAGGTCCGTTCCGCTAAAGGCGCTGTAACGGGTTTTGTCCATCCAATAGATGCGATCTTTGTGCTGTTCATACACGTCCTGAAGCTTGCCGAACAATCCCCTGCCTGCTGATCCTTTAATATTGTGTGGCGGGAATAGCCTGGTTTCCGGGTGAAAGGGGTCATTTTCATGATGCAGATCCACTGCCATGACGACAAACTCCTTCTGATCCACAAACGAGCGGGTCAGTTCACAAATCCGATCCTCTATCGCCACTGCCGGTTCTCCGACCGGTAACGATCCGTTCACAAAATCGACGGTAAAATCAATGACAATCAGTGCTTTCATGATCGATTCACTCCTTTGGCGATCTGTATAAGTTGGCCCTCATTGACATACAAGACCTTCTGATATTGTCGTATATTATAACCTTCTTTCCAGGAGAGGACAAACCTTTATTGGAAACTTCCCCATCGATTCCCGTTTTTCTAACATGAATCTCCTATCACAAACAAACTCAGTTATAATAGAATGGGGATAGATTCTGTCGAACGATGGCTACCAATATGTCGAAAAAGCGGGGATTTTCATGGAGACAACAAATGCTGAACGGTTTGACCGTATGCTGAAGCTGACCACCTCATTGCTGTTTGAGAAAGAGCGATCATTTTTTAGATGTGACGAAACGAGCCGCAAGCCGAAACGTCTGGTAGAAATCGGATCGGGAAACGGCTATTATCTGTCTCAGCTAGTGAAGGACAGGCCTAACGCAACCGCTACCGGATTGGAAATGAGCGAGGCATTGTACCCCTACACCTTGCCCTATGTGCATGACCGTTTACAATTTATTCAGACTACCTACGAATCGTATCAACCCGAAGCTCCATTTGACACGGTTCTTTGCCGGCTCGTTATCGATCACCTTGCGAGCAGATCCCATTTATATCAATGGATTCGTCGTCATACCACCCCGCAGGCCAGCTTGTGGATCATAGATATAGAGGATATTGCCTGTCATGCTTTTGATGCACTGCCTGCCTATTCGGCGCTGTTTGTCCGGGAACGCCGTCGCATTCGACCCGGAGGCCTATTTTCTCTCAAGCAACGATTGCGGGCAGAGCTGATGGAAGTCGGATTTGTGGAAGAGGAGCAAATGTCCTATGACCTGACCCATCACCATCCCGATCAGAAGCAACAACTGTATACCTATCTGCGGCTGTCTGCGCAACTGATGCACGACAATCAGGCACAACTAGATAAGATCGAACAGGAACTGCAAGAGTGGCTGACAGATGTGCACAGCACCCTTTCGATTCCGATGTTTGCCATGCAATGGAGAAGGAGGAACTAACCATGGAGTGGTTTGATGCATACAGAGAAGATGTGGCATGGGTATTTTCCGAGGCGGAAAGTCGCTTGTCGAACTTTCCGGCCAGTTTGCAAGCAGATGCTGCCAGACAACTGCAACAATATCATCCTTTTCAGGAAAAGAGTCATAAAAACTATATTTGCTATCTGCTTCCTTTCTGGATGGGGCAGCCATTTTCAATTGAGAACCGTATTCTTCGCCAAATCTCATTAGCCAATGTATTCCTCATGATGCATCTGGTTACACAGGATGATGTCATGGATGATTCATCCGTAGATCGCACCCGATTGCTCGCGCTTAGCCATTTATTTGCTACCGCTTCGGTTAGCGAATATCAACAGTTATTTGATTCAAATTCCCTGTTTTGGGACATGTATGCCCAATATGCGACACAATGGGCAGATGCGGTATGTATGGAGCAGCAAGCTTCGAGCTTTGTGCAAAACCCGATTTCAATTGCAGCAAAGGCAGCACCAGTCAAATGTGCCAGTACCGCAGTGCTGCTTGTGCAACAGAACGAGAGCCTGCTCCCGCTTTATTCCAGAGCTGTGGACGCCGTGCTCGCTGCCCTGCAAATGGCCGATGACTGGGCCGACTGGCGTGAAGATTTGCAACTTCAAAATGCAAATAGTCTACTCGCACTCATCCGCTCGGAACCAGCTTATTCGTATTCATTGCCCCCTTCCCCCGAGCACATCCATCGCGCTTTATGTCTGTCATCAATCAGTGAACACTTCGTACAGATTGCGGAAGCCTTCGAATCAGATTTGCAGGAACTGGAACGAAAACCTAACCATTTGATCGCATTCTATCACGCACTCGTCACAGACCTTCGCAAAGGCGCAAATACATACACCCTCCAAAGGGAAAAAATGAAACTAGGCGGTTTTTCCTATTGGTTGTCGAAAAATATTGTAAACACATAGATATTTAGAACTATTCATGCTAATCTAGTAGAGTATCCGGACATCTCTCTATACATATTTTCCAGAAATTGAAAAGCAGAAGGAGATGAATGCAATGTCAGGCGAAGAAATACTCAAACATCAGATCATTCAAAAAGCATGGGAAGATCCTGCTTTCAAATCCAGACTGTTGAAAGACCCCAAGGCCGCGCTAAAGGAAGCTTTCGACCTCGATATTCCCAAGGACATCCAACTGGATGTGCTAGAGGAATCGTCCAATCATTTTTATCTGGTGCTTCCCGTCAATCCTGCCGACCTTTCGGATGATGACGGGGAACATTGCAATGGATGGTGGTAATTACTCAAACAAGCAGGCAGCAGTCCCAAATTCTCCTTCGACTGCTGCCTGCTGTTTATATCACTCGTATTCCTTCGGCATTTCTACCTGATCATAATTGTCAGCTGTTGGGAATCTGAGAATCGCCTCCGTGCCTTCCCCTTTGACACTGCTAAAAGTGAGCGAGCCTTTCATCGATTGAATGATGCGATAGGTGACCATCAGGCCCAGACCTGTCCCTTTTGTTTTATTGGAATAGTAAGGTTGTCCAAGTTTCTCAATCTCCTCCGCTTCCATCCCCACGCCTGTATCCTTGATATGAAGATAAATCTCATCATTTTTGGCGTATGCATGGAGTCGCACCTCACCTTTTTCCTCCAAAGCCTCTATACTGTTCTTCACCATATTGATAATAGCCTGCTTAAATTTGGCGGAATTTCCCATGATCGTCAATCCGGTCCGCACCTCCATTACTAGCGTACCATTGTTAATGCTGGCTAATGGAGACAAGATGCCGACAATATGCTTCAGTTCCTTGTCCAGAGAAATCGGCGCAATCGATTCCATTTGCGGCTTTGCAAACGTGAGGAAATCCGTGATGATATCAGAGGCGCGGTCCAGCTCTTGAATCGCCAGATTCAGATATCTTTTTTCTTTCTCACTCTTGTTTTCGCCTTGAAGTTGAATAAAGCCACGCGTCACCTGGAGTGGATTACGAACTTCGTGTGCCACTGACGCTGCCAGCTCACTGATCATTTCCATCTTCTCCGCGTGCTGCAATTCCCGGTTATACATCTCTAGTTCCTTCGTATAGCGCACTACCCGATCATGGTCCGCTGCAATTCGCCTCGCCAAAATCATGATTAGGGCTAGTATAAAGGCCAGAACGCCCCATTTCCAGTAAATAAAATCATAGTTGATGTCCTGGACTAAGAACCAGACCATTTCGCCAATAAAGATAAGCGCAAAGATCACAAATCCGATGGTGTAAATGATTGCATCGAGATCTTTACGGAAAGCGTTAATTAGGGCGAACACGACCAGCAATGCAAATTCTATAATGATAAAAAACGATAAAAACGTGACACTCAGGAAAAAGTATACGTCAAACGACATGCCAATAATGAAATTGTAAAGTGCCAGGAAGATCAGAAACGTACAATAATAGACCAAAAGCTTGCGATATTTGCGAATAATCCCCCACGGCCCGATGGTCACTACCTTTTCGAAATAATAAATCATTGCGGGAAGCATTAAGGTCATCGCAATATCGAATGCCAAAATATGGAGCCGTTTCGTTTCCGGGGCAAAAATTCGCAAGAACTCTGAATAAGCAACTAGCATGATGCCGATGGAGAGAATAATCAGTGTTAATGAAAACCAGCTTGGAACATGCATTCTTCTCAGAAAAATGGAGCCCAGCATCATTACGAGCGCGACCACAATCAAGGCCGAACCGATAACAAATTCCATTAGCCCTTTGCGTACAAATTGAGTTAATTGTTCATTGTATTCCCCTATGTACATCGTTTCTCGAATTCCAATTCGATCCCAAATGGTCTCCAGGTGGAGATAGAGTTGATGATTGCCATTTTTCAGGGTCTCATGCGTATCCAGCGGGATTAGGAAATATTGATGATCCGTACTTCTCTCACGATCAGTAGAGAAAATATAGGTTCCTTCTTCATCGTAGACTTCGATCGTATTGGCATAGATTTTTTGAATAAACAAGCTTGGCTGATGGTATTGCAGTTCCGGTAGGGAAATTCGAATCCAGGCGGAATCGACTCCTTCCGGAAGAGACGGTGCATTTCCGTCTGTGGATACGGTTGTCCAGCCTTCTTTCTGGTTCAATATATCCTCAATTGGGAGCGTCGTATCCTCCATTTCCCAGAATATCGCCCAACTGTTTAATTCAATCGGTGAGCTTGTCCCGTTGGCTTGTTCAGCCTTTGTTTGTGTACGGTCTTCGTCTGCGAAGGCATGGCCTGCAGTCAAGCTGAATATCACAATGACGATTTGCAGGATTGCCCATAGGCTCATTTTCATTCTCTTCATACTGCTTCTGTCCCCTTACCCATTTTCTATTTCCAACTCCCTATATTTCGACAAATATCGCCTCGTTCCTTCATTATTTTTCATTTTTTTCATACTCTAGTACTATACCTGATCCTCTCAGCAGCAGACACAAGATTCCATCACAAAAAGCCATTCACCTTGTGGGAATGGCTGTGGGTTTCGCGGTCAGATTATGTGGATTGTCTGGATTGTCTGCAAGTTCAGGTTGACTGTAATGCAATCAGACAGACATCCTCTACCGCATAGCTCCTATTTACCGATTCATGGTCAGAGTAAGCAGACCGTTCATTGAGTACATACAGGGACCGGTTTCTGGCTGTCACCCTTCGTACCTGATGAGTGTGATCCAGTACATGGCCGGTCTTCTTGCAACAAATGTAGAATGTGTGATCGGACGATGTCATCCCGTCGAGACTGGCAGGTTCTACCAGTTGCAATGAAAGCTTGGTCCCTTCGGCATTCGACAGAGACTGAATCAAATCCAGCGGGATCGCCCCTGGGTAGGAATGCAGTTTGATCATATCGAAGTCTGGATAATAGGAAATCATGTTTCCGCGAAGCGTTTCTTCATTCGGAAATTGCAATATAAGCTCCATCTCTGGTCCCTCCTGGCATTCAACTGAAAAAGTCAGATCCTCTATCTGATAACGGAAATCTGTCATCATTTTTCATCGTATGCAGGATTGCCTTTATTCATGCCTTTCATACCTGATCATTCACGATCATAACCATCCTTTGCCCATTTGACTCAGGTTTTCTTGCTCCATGCGCGCTTCATGCTGACCATCACATACAACACCGCAATATAGGCCATGCTGACCATCCCCATCCAGGACAAAATTTCGCCCATCATCGAAATCATCTGCCGTTCCTTGATAAAGATGGCGGACAAATACAGAAGGATGATCGCCGGAATGAAGGTGAATTTCATCTTCCAATTGAATGCACGCTTCACGCCCCGTGCCGCCGACCATAAATAGATACAAATATTCGGAATGACCACCAGCAGCCAAATGGAGACCATGATATATTCGAAGCGCTGAATAAACGGTACCTCCAAAATCGTAATCATCGTCAGGGTGGGCCAAATCGTATGCTGCAACAAGCCTTCACTGTAATACACAAACGTGATGAACATATTGACCAAGTAAAGGAGTATAACAGAAATCATGCCCCATTGAGCCCATTTCAACGACTGTCCTCCCTTTTTAATGAAAGGGAAATAAAAAAACAGACTTTCAAAGCCGACATACTGAAAAATCATCAACTTGCCCGAGTGCACATATTCCATCAAGGAATGATTGAGAATCGGCTGCAAGTTGCTCCATTGACCGAATTGAATCGGATAAACGAGCAGCGGCCCGATCATCGCCAGCGGAATGATCACCCCCCAGAGACAAATGCCGGTAATCATTCGAAGCCCCCCTGAAAGGATATAATACACGAGCAGCAGGATCACCATCTGCAACAGCCAGGGCTTCAGGGTGGGGAATAGCCACACTTTCACAATTTCGAGATAGCCAATCAGGATCATGAAGGAGGCATAGAAGAGATAGAGGGAAAATACCAGGGTCAATCCTTTACCAATCCATTTGCCAAACAGCCATTCATGCAAACTGTGCAGATCATTTTGCTCACTGTTCAGCATCCGGTACATCATCCAGATGACCCCGTTCATGACCAGGCCCAGCAAGAGGATAGACACCCAGGAATCATAGCTGGCCGCCTGCACGAGTGAACGCTGGTAGCTCAATATTCCAAGGCCGATCACGCCGGCATGCACCAGATAAAAGACGAAAAAGGGAGAAATCTGAAATCGTTCTTCGACCTGTACGTTCATTCCTCTTCCTCCTTCCCTGTTGGACGCTGTTATCATGCTGTTACTTCGCTCCTGCCACACTGCACCTCTCCTGCTAGCCCCACTGCTGCCTCGCACCAAATCATGTTGAACCCTTTTATTCGCCAATTCCGGTTTGAAGGACATTGACTTCTGTATGAGCTGTCAGCTGGAGATCTTCATATTTCTCGTAAAATGTTCGGGCATTCCAGTTTCTCTTGTGAGATCTGAATTTTTCACCAAATCCGATCGGATCGACGTTCCATGTTATAAAACGCTGGACAAGCTGTTCAATTTGCTCAGAAAAATGGGTTTCGAATTTCTTTTCCACCCACTTCAAATTTTCTTTCTTCGTCAAATCGAGCCAGGGCGGATAATCCTTGATCATCGCATCCACGCGCATATGCACAGACACGCTCGGCACTTGCTCGTCATCCATCGTCAAATCAAAGGACGTCTTACCGGCCAGATTGCGCAATAAAATGTATCCCTTCTTGCCCTCCTTGTTGACATGCACCTGATATCTGCCGGCCGTTGTTTCATTCAGCATCAGTTTGAGCAAAAAAGATTCTCTCAGATTAATGCGACCCACATAACGATCTTTCCTAAATATAGCAAGTCCATCCAGCTTGATCGATTGATCTTTGTCCTGTATAAAGTAAGGCAAATAGGGATCACGGCCTTCTCCATAATATTGATACAGGAAATGATGAAGGTTCGACGATGGAATATTTTGCGTTTCAATGTTCTGTTCGATTACAGTAGAAAGGAAATACGAATCATTCGTTTTCACAACCCGCTGCAGCAGTTTCTCAGCGGTGTTTTCAGCGACAGCCAGATGCAAGCGGCTCGTTATCGCAGGATCACGAATGAGACTGTTCACAATGACCGTAATTCCTTCCTTTGCGAATTCTTCTCCAAACACGACAATCCGCAGCTGTCCCTGCTCCACTGGCAACGAGGATTTGGAATTTAACCGGGGCAGAATATCATAATTTGAATTGGAAATGGTGGCCATCATGTTGGCTTTGGTCATATTTTGTTGTTCAAATGTCGGGTATAGCGCACTGCCCTGATAACCCTTGTCTAGCTTGTCGTATCCGATGCAATTGACGAGCTGAATCTCGTCGATGGTTGTGGGCGTGGAACAGCCTGTACTTCCGAGCACCAGCCAGGCAATGACCATGGAGACACCCAGCTTGCTGTACAGGGAACGGGCACTTGTCAGCGTCATGATTGTCACCCTTTACTCATCAATATCTCTTTTCTTGTGCGCAGACTGCTTGTTGTACCTCTTTGATGATTTTGGCCTTAAAAAGGACGGTCGTTTCCACAATGAACTGTACGGAGACCGAACAAAGGAATCCGCAAAATTGTTTACGCGCAGTGGATAGAATGGCACCATATACGGCGTTCCGAGCGAGCTTAGACGCATCAGGTGAACAAGCAGGAAACTGATCGCCAGCACAATGCCCAGGCCGCCCCACATAGCGGCCATCAATATAAACGGAAACCGCAGAAAACGGATCGTATTGGACATTTTGAATATTGGAGTTGTGAAGGAAGCGAGCGCCGACAGGGCGACAATGATCAGGAGAATATTACTGGTCAGAGCCGCTTCCACAGAGGCCTGTCCGATCACAATCCCGCCCACAATCCCGAGTGTTTGACCGACCTTCGTGGGCAGTCTGGCTCCTGCCTCCCGAAGCAGCTCGATCGTAATTTCCAAAAACAATACTTCAATGACGGGCGGAAAAGGGACATTGACTCTCGAAAATATGATTGGGCCCAGCATATCCTGAGGCAGCATCTCATAATGAAAAGTGACGACAGCCGTGTAAACGGAAGTAGCCAAAAAAGAAAACAGCACGCCAAACATGCGGATCATGCGAAAGAATGAGCCCACCACCCAGGGCAAGTAATAGTCCTCCGGAGAAATAAAGAAATCAAAAATGGTGGTAGGTCCGGTAATCACATACGGCGAACCGTCTGTCAACAAGGCCACCTGTCCATTGACCAGGGTGTAAACGACACGGTCGATCCGTTCTGTAGACAGAAATTGTGGAAAAGGACTCTTGCTATTGTCGGACATGAGCTGATCCAGCTGTGAATTGTCAAACACGACATCAAAGCGGATATTTTTCAACCTTTCAGTCATGGTATTCACATGCTGTTCATTGGTCACGCCATCGAGAAAAACCAGAGCCACTCTGGTCTGTGACTGATTGCCAATGACAAAATCGCGGATGGTCAGACTGGTAGTGTTCATCACTCTGCGAAGCAGGTGCAAGTTAATATCCATATTTTCGACAAAACCGATTTTGGGCCCGACGACACTATATTCATTTTCCGTATCATTCTCGGTTCGCAGTCCCAGTTGACCACTGGCGATGTTCAGCAGCAGGCATTTGTCATCCCCTTCCCGCAGTTGAATCATGGCAAATCCCTTCAGCAAATGATACTCAATTTCGGAAGGATTATTTGAGAGCTTCATGTTGCTTAGCGGAATTCGTTCCATCAGTTCCTTCAGGTCGCGGATATGATGGCTGCGCAAGTTCATGTCCTTTGTTTTCTTGAACACATATTTGCTGAGCATTTCTTTGTCTACCAGTGACTTGTAATAGGAAATCAGCATCCGTTTTTTCTCATCCGTCATGGAATACGTGATGAAATCAGTGGATTGCCGGATCTGATTCAGCATCGCCGCTACATTTTTGAACCGATTCCGCATGGAAACAGACTGAGCCTCATTTGCAGAGGCTTGCAGATTGCCTGAACCTTCTTCGTCAGGAAGAATCGTTTGCTCATCTGACTGCTTTTGCGACTGCTGACTTGACCCTGCTGATGGCTTTCCTACTCTGGCTGGTTGCTTATGGGATTGGGGTGATTGGCCTCGCTTCATAATAAACATAATCATTCTCCATATGTATCCGTCCTGTTCCTGAACTTAGCATTTGAAGCGAATCCTGACTTTATACAATTTTGTTGCCTGGGCATAGTTCGACGAAAAGTATAAAATAATGTAGATGATCTGCAAATTGAATGCGGTCTAAGCATGTATATCAACCAGAATCCATAAGGAGTGACTTCTCATGAACCCATTTTCATTTCACAATCCAACCCGCCTGATTTTCGGCGAAGATCAATTGAAGCATCTCGAAAATGAACTGTCCAAAAAGCTCAACATTTTGCTCGTATATGGGGGAGGCAGCATTAAACGAAATGGCGTCTATGACCGCGTCATGGCGCATTTATCCAGTCTAGAGGCCAATGTAACGGAATTGTCAGGCGTGGAGCCGAATCCACGGCTTTCCACCGTTCACAACGGAATTGCCATATGCAAGGAGCAGAACATCGACTTCATTCTTGCCGTTGGCGGGGGCAGTGTCATTGACTGCAGCAAGGCGATTGCAGTGGGTGCGAAATTCGACGGCGACATTTGGGATGTGATCTCCAGAAAAGCCGCACCAACAGGGGCATTGCCGATTGGAACCGTGCTTACCCTGGCTGCAACCGGCTCGGAGATGAATGCGGGGTCTGTGATCACCAATTGGGAAACGAATGAAAAGCTCGGTTGGGGAAGTCCATTCTCATTTCCGCAATTTTCTATCCTGGAACCGTCCAGCACACTGACCGTGCCAAAGGATCAGACCATATACGGAATTGTAGATATTATGTCTCATGTCCTGGAGCAATATTTCCATCATATCGATAACACGCCTGTTCAAGACCGGTATTGTGAAAGCCTGTTGAGAACCGTCATGGAAACCGCGCCAGCTCTGCTGGACAACTTGGAGTCCATTCCTGACAGGGAGACCATTCTGTACTCGGGTACGATGGCACTCAATGGAATTCTGAGCATGGGGGTAGTGGGTGACTGGGCGACACACAATATAGAACATGCTGTGTCAGCCGTGTACGATATCCCACATGGCGGTGGACTGGCTATTCTGTTCCCGAACTGGATGAAGCATGTGTATCAGGAAAATCCGGCCCGCTTCAGACAATTTGCAGAGCGTGTTTTTGACATTGACTGTCCACAGAAAAGTGATGAAGAAGCCGCGCTTGCTGGTATTGAAGCCCTCCGCCAATTCTGGCAATCGATCGGTGCCCCGTCTCGCCTGGCGGACTACGAGATTGATCATACACGAATCGATGAAATGGTAGATCGGGCTATGCTTTTTGGTCCGTTCGGAAACTTCAAGAAATTACAGGCTGAGGATGTAAAGTCCATCTACGAAGCCTCTCTCTGATTCCGTCTCGACCCATTCCGATCGTCTCATCCCCTTCACATAAAAATAAAGAGCAAGGCCATTTTTTCCATGGCCTTGCTCTTTCTGTATGATATGTATCCTGACTTTCTGCTATCTCTGTTTTTTTGTGTGTTGTGTTCTCTATTTTTTTTGTTTTTCTGTTCTCTTTGTTTTCCTGTTTTCTCTGCTAACTCTGTTCTCTCTGTTTTTCCGTCATTCCGTTGATTTGTCACTTCGCTAATCTACTTTGCCAAACTGTTCAAAGGGCCAGATACGATAAATAATACGTCCCTCGATGCTGTCTTCATGAATGGCGCCCAGCTGTCTGCTGTCCAGACTGATTTCCCGATTATCTCCCAGTACAAAGTAATGGTCTTCAGGAATGGTATAAGGCATGCCCAACCCATTAGCGTAAGTCAATCCCTTGGCATAAGATTCATTCAGTTGCTCATCGTTGAGGTACACGTACCCCTCCCGCATGTCAATGACATCTCCAGGCAGACCAATCAATCGTTTCACAAGCCGATTTTCATATTCCGGTCCATTGATGATCACAATATCTCCCCGGTCTGGCGTGCTGAACCGATACGTAATCTTGTCCTCAATCAGCCTTTCGCCTTCATAGAGCGTATTTTCCATGGAATTCATTTCGACTTCTGTTTGCGCAATCGCAAAATTATGTATGAGCAACGCTGCGATAATCGCAACCCCCAATGACAACGTCCATTCCTTTATTTCCTTTACCCACCTGGAAGGCTTTGCGGGCTCGGTTCGTGATTCATTCGGGTAAGGTGATTCGGGCTGTCCTTCATACTCTGATGATTGCATGAGTTATCCTCCTGACTAATGGGGACCCTGATTGGATCAAAATCTTGCAATTCCCTTATAACGATTATACCATGGATGGAAATCGTTGTGAAAAGTTTCATACAAAAATGGCCATGCGTATCCATATGGACACACATGGCCGAGTCAATTCCGTACGTCATTCGATCAATCCACTTTCCCAGGCAATGTGGTAATGATTGGCTCATCCTTGGTAATCACCATCGTATGCTCGAACTGGGCGACGAAACTTTGGTCCGGAACCTTCAGCGTCCAGCCATCCGGCATTTCCATGACATAATCCGTTCCATTAGACAGGAAGGGCTCAATCGTAATGACCTGACCTTCCTTAAGCTTCCGTTTCTCATGGGGATCATAATAATGTACGATCTGATGCGGCTCTTCATGCAAGGCTCTGCCGATGCCGTGGCTGCACAGATTCTGGATAATGCAGTAACCGTGGGACTTCGCTTCTTCCTGCATAATGCGTCCGATCTCATTCAGCTTCGTTCCGGCCTTCAGGGATGCAATGACTTTCATCATCGTTTCCTCTGCTGTTTTGCACAACCGTTCCAGTTCTGGATTGAAGCCTTGCAGAACAAAGGACTGACCTGAATCCCCATAATAGCCATCCAGTTCCGCAGACACATCGATATTCACCAGATCACCGGCTTGCAACACATAATCACCGGGAATCCCGTGTGCCACCTCTTGATTGACACTAATGCATGTGGCACCCGGAAACTGGTACATGACCTTTGGTGCTGATCTCGCTCCGAGACGGTTCAATACTGTTTCACCATATTCATCGAGCTGTTTCGTTGTCATTCCAGGCTTGGCGTATGCTTTCATTTCTTCTATGGTGGTGGCGACAATCCGCCCGATTCGCTTCAATCCTTCGATCTCATAATCATGTTTCACAATCATCCTGCATCCTCCTCGTTGCGCGCTTTCCAAAACGCATCCACCTATTATAGCATATGAAAAATCATCACACGAGTTCACGGATCGTGACAAGTTCAGGATGATCCAAGCACAGACGACTGGCGCGACAAAATCTGGTGAGGTACGATCCAGCGGCACTGCTCAATCTTCTCACTGCGAATTTGTTTCACGAGCAGTTCGACGGCCGTTTTCCCAAGCTGAAAAATATCAATATCGATGTTGCTCAGTGTGGGATTGACCAGTCCACCTATCGACATTTTGTTGAAGCTGATCATGGCCATATCCTCCGGTACACGAATATGCATTTCCTTGAAGGTTCGGATGAGATCCATGCACATCAGGTCATCCTGTACGATCAGGGCAGTCGGTCGCTCCGGCAGGCTCATGAAAGTGGAGACGGCCTGAAAGCTGGAGAATTGACTGCCATCTAGCGTGTAGTCGTCTCTAATCGGAAGTCCGGCATCCTTCAGCCCCTGCTCATACCCGGCTTGACGGTCCTTGCACACGACGAGATCGGACGGCCCATTTACGAAAGCGATACGCTCATGACCTTGTTCTACCATATGCTTCACCGCATCATAACACGCTTTTACATTGTCATTATCGACCGACAACAAAGAATCATCCTGCACATGTCTGCCAATGAGGACAAAGGGAAAACCCTCTGCCTGCAAAAACTGAATAATCGGATCATTCACTCGTGATTGAAGCAGGATGAGACCATCGACCCGCTTGCCTCTCACAAGATTCATGGTCGCTTGCAACTCTTCATCGATCGTCGCTCCTGTCGTAGTGAGGACATCATACATGGAGGCGGTCGTTTCCGAGAATATGCCCCGGATCACCTCGATGAAAAACAGATTCATATACAGCTGTTCAGCCGTTTTTGGAAACAGAACCCCAATGGTGGAGGTGGACTTGGAAACCAGGCTCTGTGCGATGATATTCGGATGATACTCCAGTTCCTCCATAATCTTGCGCACCTTTTGTGCTGTCAGCTTATTGACCGTACTATGTTTGGTAATAACCCTCGATACGGTTGAAGGAGATACTCCGGCTGCTCTTGCCACATCTTTAATCGTTACAGACATTTCGTCCATCCTTCCCCTCAAATGTTCCTCACATATATGTTCTATGTATACTTGTATACCTTTACAATCTATTATCTTACGCTGTACAAGACAGATGCAAGTGAAAAAATTGATATATTATGTTCAATTCTTTGCAAAAAAAAACAGGTGATCCAGTTTGACCACCTGTTTCCTGCTTTTTTATGAGAGCTTATTCTCCTGCCGGTACGACAGCACCTTCATACTGATCGAGAATATACGCTTTGGTTTCTTCACTTTTGAGAACCTCAGCCAGCTTTTGCACTGCCTCTGATTTGGCGAGTGCCGGCGTGGAGACAAGAATATTTACATATGGCGATTCGCTTCCTTCAATAAACAAGGCATCCTCTGTCGGGACCAGATCGGCTTCCAGTGCATAGTTCGTATTGATCAGAGCCAGATCCACATCGCGAAGCATTCTTGGCAGCATGGCCGCTTCAAACTCTTTGATATCGAGATTCTGCGGGTTTTGCTCAATATCTTTCAGAGTGGCATTGATGCCCGCTTCCGGGTTCAAGGTAATCAGACCTTGCTGTTCAAGCAGCAATAGCGCTCTTCCCCCATTGGTCGGATCGTTCGGAATTGCCACGACCGCGCCCTCTTTCAGTTCATCGAGAGAAGTAATACGGTCTGAATAGCCTCCGAACGGTTCTACATGAATACCTGCTACCGAGATCAGGTTCATGCCATTATCCGTATTGAATTGATCCAGGTAAGGCTGATGCTGAAAGAAGTTTACGTCAATGGCACTTTCATTTACCTGTACATTCGGCTGGACATAATCTGTAAACTCTTTGATTTCCAGTTCAATTCCCTGCTCTTCGAGCATCGGTGCCACAAATTTCAGAATCTCAGCATGCGGAACAGGAGTGGCTGCGACCGAAAGGGTCGTTTTTTCGCCTTGGTTGTTCTGTTCGCCCTGATCAGCAGCCCCGTTGCTGGCCGTGCCCGAATTCGTGTTGATCTCGTTGTTCGTATTGCTCGTGTTATTGACTCCTCCACATGCGGCCAGTACAACCAGCAATGCAATAGATAAAAATAAACCCATTGTTTTTTTCATGATGTTCCCTCCATCGTCATAATCGTTTGTATAACATCTTGCAATCTTACCTTCCTTACTTGCGCGTGTAGCGCTGGACCAGTTGATCACCGATCAACTGCAACACCTGAACCAGAATAATCAAAATGACGACCGTCACGTACATGACCGCGGCATCGAAACGCTGGTAGCCATAACGGATAGCGAGATCGCCGAGGCCCCCTCCGCCAATGATCCCTGCCATGGCTGTGTAGGAGACCAGGGTCACGGCTGTGATGGTCACGCCGGCAATCATGCCGGGTCTGGATTCCCTCAGAAGCACTTTCCAGATAATCTGCATGGGAGAGGCCCCCATCGATTGGGCGGCTTCAATCACACCACGATCTACCTCTCTGAGTGAAGTTTCCACCAGTCTGGCAAAAAACGGCGCCGCTGCAATGACAAGGGGTGGGATGGTACCCTTTACCCCATACGTAACTCCCACCAGTTCCCTCGTGACGGGGAACAGCAATATCATCAGAATGACAAACGGAATTGAGCGCAGTACATTAATGACCAATGACAGCCCGTGATAAAAGGCGAGGTTTTGGAGCATCTGTCCTTTGGAAAACAGGAAGACGAGCACGCCGAGCGGCAGGCCAATCAGAACGGTAAACAGCATGGACAGTCCGATCATGATCAGTGTGTTCCAGGTTTCTTCCCGAATCTCCGCCCAGTCCAGTTCCCGAATATCGGTCCAGATCGACGTTTCAGTCAAGTATGAAACAGATAAAGACGTTTCAGACAAGTATGAAACAGATAAATGGGTGACATGATGAACCGCTTCTAGGATCTCCATTCCATCACCTCCACTTCCAGTCCACGAGCCCTTAACTGATCCGCTACCTGTTCGTGATCAATCTGTTCACCGTGCAGCTCAATCAGCAACTGACCGTACGGAAGATCCTTCATTTTAGAGATCGTGCCCTGTAAGATACTGAAACTATAGCCGGTATCCCTCACCGTCTCAAACAGAACCGGTTCGTATGTCTGATCTCCCTTGAAGGAAATGCTCAGGATGGTCTTCGCTGCATCCGATTCCACATAAGACCGGACATGGGTGTCATCCTGAACCTGTGAGACAAACTGTCGGGTAACCCGGTGTGCAGGATGCAAAAACACATCGATGACATCACCTTGTTCCACGATTTCTCCTGCATCCATGACCGCCACACGATCACAGATATCCCGAATGACTTGCATCTCATGGGTAATGAGTACAATCGTAATACCGAGCTCACGGTTGATCCGGCTCAGCAACTGCAGAATCGCCCGCGTCGTCTCCGGATCGAGCGCGGAGGTGGCTTCATCACACAATAGGACGTGCGGCTTCATCGCCAGCGCTCGGGCAATTCCTACCCGTTGCTTTTGCCCCCCTGACAGCTGGGAAGGATACTGGTTCAGTACATGCTGCAGCCCCACCAGTTCAGCCAGTTCTTCCACCCGCTCTCGAATGTGCTTTCGGTCTGCTTTTGCGAGTCTGAGAGGAAAAGCGATGTTGTCAAAGACAGTCGCAGAGCTGAGCAAATGAAAATGTTGAAAAATCATGCCAATTTGTTGTCTTTGTGCCTGAAGCTTCTTTCCATGAAGCGCCGTCAAATCCACGCCGTTTACCGTAACCGTACCGGTTGTCGGTCTTTCCAGACAATTCAAACAGCGAATCAGGGTGCTTTTCCCTGCCCCTGAATGCCCGATGATCCCGAAGATTTCACCGGAACGGATATGTAAATCGACCGGCTTCAATGCAGAGATCGAGGTTTGATTGCGCGTATACGTTTTGCTTACTTGCTTGACGTGGATCAAGGTGTCCACCTCCTGAATACAAGATGGTTGCAGCTCTATGCTAGCTTCTGTCTCCCCGCTTTTCCTTATCCGAATCTTGCGGCATAAAAAAAGCCCTATTTCATCATATCCGTGAAATAGGGTACACCATAAAGGTTCACACCTATCTCATCTCTCAGGAATCATCCTGCAGGAATTGGCACCGGACGTTTGCAAGCATCCAACTATACAAACCGGTTGCCGGGCATCATAGGGCCTGTCCCTCTGCCTCTCTGGATAAGATAGCTACATATTCAAGTCTTTTGATAGGAGAAGAGTACGTGTGAAACGTATGTAAGGAAGTATATCGAATCATCACATGCATCGTCAATACTTTTGACCAACGTTCAATTTTTCGACATATTGAAAACGCTGTATTTAGGATTGATTTCTCAACAAGGAGCGTTACAATAGAATTATAGTCTGCATACACACCATTAAATGATGAAGAATGGAGGAAGAAATGATATGCAATGCCCTGTCTGTGATGATATTCGCTTGAAGGAAATCGAAAAAAACGGTGTTCTCATCGATATATGCCCAGGGTGTAAGGGAGTATGGCTGGATCGGGGCGAATTGGACAAACTGATGGGCGGCGTTCGGGAAATGCAGCATGAATATGAACGTTATACCTCTGAACCGATGCATGCCTCAGAGTCTCCGATGCAGCATCAGCCTAAACCGAGCTCCTACCGTACCACAGGCTATGCTTCCTCGGACAAAACCCATTCTGGCTATGGTCACGATTATCCGTCTGGATACAGCAAGTCATCCTATCCGTATGGCTACAAGAAGAAGAAAAAGAAAACCGTGCTGGATACCATGAGCGATCTGTTCGATTTTTAAGATTCAATGGATCCATATGGATAGAACCTGTACGGAGATAACATTGAACCAATCAGCCAAACACAAATCAAGCACAGTCCCCTGATAGAACGTTCATCATTCGGGGACTGTGCTTTTCTGATCGAACTCTTTACTCTGTCATTATCGTGTTCTGATGCCCACGATCTGGATTAACCCGGCAAGTTGACACCCGTTTGCCGTTTCTTCTGTGCTCTGGATTTCTTAATTTTGGCCGTTGCCGCATTCGTAGTGAAGATCAGCACTTCGGCGAGCGCAATCGCGGCAATGATGTCTGGAATGTAGTGTTGTTTAACGAATAACGTAGACAAATAAATCAGGATACACAATGTGTTGATGGACGCCTTCACCCACGTTGGCATCTTCACTGGCTGGAACGCTCTCATTAGCAACCAGGTCGTCAGAACGTGAATACTCGGCAAGCAATTGTATGGCGGATCATTGGCGTATATATACTTGACGAGGTTCAGCAGAAACGTATCTTCTGTAATTTCCGGGCGCGGTACGTGGGTTTGATAGGTCAGATACACAATATAGCAGATGATATGACCCACGACGGAATTGAAGATATACTTGTAATATTCCTCTCGATGCAAAAAACATAGAACAACCAGGCTGACAAAAATAAAAGGCCCCCACACGATATACGGAAGAATAAAGATTTCCCAGAATGGAATATAGTCATCTATTCCAAACTTCACGATATGAATCGGTCTGTCCCCGCTATTTACTAGTCCGTACGTTGCACTGCATGCAGAAATCGCGAACATAAATACGAGTGGGAAAGCTTTGCGTATATCCAGTTTAGATAGATTCATGCTGTACACGCTCCCCATTTCTTCTTCTATTTTTCACACAACAATTTACATTCTATCGCGGTAGCCTCAGAGAAGCAACAAAAAAATACAGGAAGCAGTTAAATGATTCCTATCCATACAAAATGACATTAAAAAAAATCCCCTAAAAAGGGGATTAGCAATAAGAACATCTCGCACAGGTATCTGAGGTTATCCGTTGACCTCTGGCAGACTGACGAGTCCACTATGCTCGGCGATCGCTTCCATCACATCCTGGTGCAGCGGGAGCACCAGATCGGTAGGCCCTAGTGTTGACTTTCCACTGCGGTGATGCAGCATCATTTGCTGTACATAAATGCGGTAGGGAGGCGTACTGGCCTGGGGACGTACCCATTCTACACCATTCTGGTGCTGGGCATTCAATGGAAGACTCGTGTGCTTCATCTGTTTTTCCGGTTTGATGCTGGTCACATGCTCGAGTTGGATCCGCATGTTCAAGTGAGGTCTCTGAACGACCATTTCCTCTGTGGAGACCGTAATTCCCATACGATTGAACTTGTGGGTGAATTTCAGTTCTCCATGAAGATCCTTAACCTGAATAAAGTCCGGGTCCATGATTTTCTGCCTCCTTCATTCACATTTATCCGAGTACGACTCGATCATCCATCAGTTTCTCTCCACGAATCTGCTCAAACTCTGTCAACAGATCCGCTATTGTCAGTGTGGCTTTCTTGTCAGGTGGTACGTCCAGTATGATCCGACCCTTATCCATCATGATGAGCCGATTGCCCAATTGAATGGCTTGTGCCATATTGTGCGTGACCATCAGCGTCGTCAGTTTGAATTCCCTGACGATCTTTTCAGTCAAATCCGTAATCAGTGCGGCTCTCGAAGGATCAAGCGCAGCCGTATGCTCATCAAGCAACAGGATCTTGGGCTCTGTAAAGGTCGCCATCAGCAGACTCAGCGCCTGACGTTCCCCGCCCGACAGCAAGCCTACCCTTGCGTTCAATCGATTCTCCAGTCCAATGCCTAGCCGTTCAAGTTGTTCCTGATAATATCGCTTGTTCTTGCGTGTCATTCCCCAGGACAGACCACGGGTTTGACCGCGTTTATGGGCAATCGACAGATTTTCAGCGATCGTCATATTTGGAGAAGTGCCCGCCATCGGGTCCTGAAACACCCGTCCTATCCAGCTGCTGCGGCGATGCTCCCCCATCTTGTTTACTTCCATTCCATCTACTTCGATGGTTCCGATATCCGGCTTCATGACCCCAGATATGATATTCATCAAGGTCGATTTCCCTGCCCCGTTACTGCCGATGATCGTGACAAAATCTGAAGGGGCAAGCGACAAATTAATATGAGAAAGGGCAAGCTTCTCATCCTGTGTATTCGGGTTGAACAGCTTCGTCACCTGATTTAGCTTAAGCATGGGTATGCCCTCCCTTCTGTCCATCCGCCTCTGCAGACATCGAACTGAGCATCCGACTTCGTTCCATCGCTTTTCGTCTTTTCAGAAGGCTTTGCTGAACTTTCGGAATCGTCAACGCTCCGATTACGATCAAGGCCGTGATCAGCTTCAAATCCTCCGAGTTCATATCAAAATGCAGCGCCAGCGCAATGACGAGGCGATAGATAATCGCACCCATCAGCACAGCCAGCGTCGCCTGAAATACCTTGCGATGACCGAAGATGGCTTCCCCGATGATGACAGAAGCCAGTCCGATGACAATCATGCCGACCCCCATCTGAACATCTGCGAAGCCCTGATACTGGGCAACCAGTGCGCCTGACATGGCGACCAGACCATTGGAGAGACTGATTCCCAATATAATCGTCCCGTCCGTATTCACGCCAAATGAGCGAATCATACGTGGATTGTCTCCTGTCGCACGGAGCGCGAGCCCGATTTCAGTATGAAGAAACGCATCGAGCAGGAGCTTGATGAGAAAAATGACGATCGGTACAATCAACAGAAAATAGTCCGATGAGAAGAAGGAAAAGACCGTTTCCTGGCTGAATAGCGGAATGTTCGGTTTTCCCATAATCCGAAGATTGATCGAATACAACGCGATCATCATCAGAATCCCGGCAAGCAAGTTGTTGATCTTCCCTTTCGTATGCAGGATGCCGGTTATGGCTCCCGCCGCACATCCGGCGAGGAAGCCACTGAATGTGGCCATGACAGGGCTCCACCCTTGAGTGAGCATGACCGCTGACACAGCCGCCCCTGTTGTGAAGCTTCCGTCCACCGTCAAATCCGGAAAATCCAAAATTCGAAATGAAATATAGACACCTAGCGCCATCAGCACATAGAGAAGCCCGAGCTCTACGGAACCTTCAAACGCTCTAAATAATGAATCAAACATGACCTTGTCTCCTTCGGTTAAAATAGGAGAGAGTGACTACCGCAAACCATTAGTCACTCTCCAGTATGCTTACTTGATCAAGTTCTCTTCTTCCACTTTATCCAGCAGTTCTTTGCTTACCTCTATCCCTTGTTCTTCAGCAGCTTTCAAATTCAGGACCAGATCCAGTTTCTCCGGAAAACGAACCGGCAGATCAGCAGGCTGCTTGCCGTTCTTCAGAATTTCTACTGCCATCTTCCCTGTCTCATATCCGATATCAAAATAGTCGATACTAAAAGAAGCGAAGGCTCCACGTTCCACTGAATTTTTCTCTCCGGCAAATACAGGCAAATCCTCATCACCTGCTACCTTCAGCAACGCTTCCAGGCCAGCCACGACCACATTGTCTTTCGGTACGTAGAAGGCATCCACCTTGGAAGCTAGAGACTCGGCCGCTTGTTTCACTTCACTGGAATTGACCACACTAGCCGTTTTCAGCTCAATACCCAGCTGTTCCAGCGACTGCTCCACGCGCTCAACCGCCACAACAGAATTTTGCTCACCTTCATTAAATACGATCCCGACCGTTTTCACAGAAGGAACGTTTTCAGCAATGAAGGTCATCATTTCCTCTATTTCGTTCTGATGGGTATCGGACATCCCTGTGATGCTGCCCTCCGGTGCTTCCAGATCTCCCACCAGATTGGAGCCAAGTGGATCTGTAATCGCAGTGAACAGAATGGGTGCGTTATCTACCATTTTTTTCACGGCTTGTGCAGAGGAAGTGGCAATGGCCAGGACAAGATCCTTGTCATCCGCAGCAAATTTCTGTGCGATCGTCACGTTGTTGGTCGGATCACCCTGTGCATTTTGAAAATCAATCTTGATTTCGGCGCCATCCTTATACCCGGCATCCTCGAGAGCTGCTTCAAATCCTTCTCGTGCAGCATCCAGGGAAGGATGCTCAACCAGCTGAATGATGCCAATCTCCATCGTTTTTGCAGCTTCTCCACCTGCGTCCTCGTTCCCATTGCCATTATTGGAGCCACATGCGGTCACCATCATACTGGCGATGATGACCAGCAACAGCCATCCATACTTTGTTCTTCTTTTCATTTTCGTTCCCCCTCTTTGATCTCCTGTACCCAGTGTTTCGCTTTGACGCCACACTCTGTCTGTTTCAATCTTTCTGTTCCCATTTCTGTTCCCAATGGATCGGCACCCTTGTGTTTGCCACCCTGTTGCACGGTACTTGCCGTCCATACAGGTGTTTAAAGGGTTAAAGCGCCGAAGTATACAAATATGATAATGCAAACCCTTAACAGCGGTCAATATTTAGTTCTGTCATGGTGTCAAAAAAAAAAAAGCATCAGACCGTTACCGGCTGATGCATCCAGTCCATCATCTTCTCCCATTGTCTGTCCACATCGGACATGCCGAGCTGGTATAATTGCTCCAGCGGAGCTTCATCGCGCTCCAGTCTTGCAACCGGAATCACAGCAGACGGCCTGAACAAGAAGACCCGTCCTTCTTTTTCCAGTTCCAGAATGCGATCCATCGCGCGATTGTATCGCAACGCTCTCTCCCTGAGCGCTTCACGCAGACCCGGGTAATTCGGGTAGCGAAGCCGGGCTACGCGGTGCTTGCGGAAAGGCTTGATTTGATAAGTTTCATCCTTGGTAGAGACGACAACCACCCGTTCATTGCCATCTTCAAGCGCTTTCTCAATCGGTAATGGATCTGCTATCCCTCCGTCAAACAACGTCTGGGTGCCAATCTGAACAGGTGGAGCGATAAACGGCAGACTGGAAGAAGCCTTGATCACATCCATCATCGACCAGCCTTCTCTCGCAGCTTGTTCTTTATCAATATACACCGGATTTCCCGTGTAGGCATCTGTGGTCACCACGACAAACTGCTGGGGATTGGATAAAAAGGTATCGAAATCAAATGGCTCTAACTGATTGGGCAGTACGTCGAACAGAAATCGCATGCCAAACAGCGAGCGTTCTTTGAACAAATTCCGATAGCTGATATACCGGGGGTCCCGAATGTACTTGATGGTCGTGTTTCGGTTGCGTCCTCGTTGCTTGGCCAGATAGGAGGAAGCATTGCAGGCGCCTGCGGATACTCCGATGACATAGGGAAATTGCAACTCCCGTTCCATAAACTTCTCCAGCACGCCGCTCGTATAGACGCCGCGCATGCCTCCACCCTCCAGCATCAGTCCAATCTTCTCCATGGATCTCCCTCTTTCTATATCTATTCCAGTCGGTTCTGATTTCCAGTCGGTTCTGACTTGAACGAGTGACACTTTCTCTTCCTATTATGAACGATTCCCGTAAAATTTCAAATAATCTCGAACATGATCTCCCCAATACGTCATGCTGTGTCCACCCGGGTTTAAATGCCATTCCACCTGTATTTCTCTTGCCTTCAGACGACGAACCAGCTCTTCATTCCGTGAAGCGTACAAATCCCCCTTGCCCACATCAATAAACAATTGCAGGTCCGCAATGTCTGCCGTTTCCGCCAGATGAAGTGGATCTCTTGCCTCCCACTCTTCCTCTGTCGGGAAGAGCCAGTTTTTCTGACTTGCCAAATCCCCGGAGTCCTTGTACCAAAGGGAAGTGCTGTGTCCCCCTACCCGGGAGAAAAGCTCAGGATGACGAAAAGCCAAATGCATGGCTGCAAAACCGCCCATGGAGGCACCCCCGATATAACGGCCCTCTTTGTTTGCTTCGGTCGCATAGGTTTTATCCATATAAGGAATCATTTCGGTCAATAAATAGTCTTCAAACAGCCCTTCGTCTGCACCCGAGGAGTGACCTCTCAGCACCCCCTTCTTCACATCTGCATTCACGCCAAAGCTGTTTGCAAAGTCAGGCGATACAATAATCATCGGCTCAATTTCACCAGACAGGATCAGTTCATCTGCGGCGGTATCCAGGCCTAGGTTCGTAAACCATGAATCCTTTCTTCCGCCATAGCCATACAGCATGTACAATACCGGATACTGCATCTCGGTATCATATTCAGGCGGTAAATACACCTCTACCTGCATATTTCTTCCGAGTGCTTCTGAATAAATCGTAGCCGTTTCGACAACGGATTGCGGCTCTTCAATCGGCAGACGAATACCGGTAAACAGCCCCTCCATATCGCCAACCAGCAGGAGTTGTCCATAGATCGCCGGTGTACTCTGTATTTTGTTGGATGGCATTTTCCATAATTCTGCACCGCTCTCGCTATCCATTGCATAGAGATGATTCGGAATTGGAGCTCCCTCATAGGCATAGCCGGTTCCGACATAAAGGACGCCCTCATGTGACAACGGGGCTGAAAGCACATTAGAAGACAGGCTGGTTTCCCATATTTCTTTCCCGCTCTCTATATCGAGTGCCTCCATTGAGAATCCGTTTGAATTGCCGCTGAACAATTGTCCATCCAGGATCGTGGCAGATGCTGGCCAGGCAGGCGTGGTCACCTTCCATTTTTCCGTTCCCGTCTGGGCATCCAGGGCATAGATGAGAAAATCCCGTGCAGGCACATATAGCGTCCCCTCATGCTCGGTCAGATTCGCCTGAATGGCTTTGTGTCTGCCGTTCCCCTGCGTCTTGTAAGTCCAGCTGATTTCACCGTCCGCGACATGCAAGGCATACACTCGACCATCCCAGTCTCCGATATATACATGCGCCTGATCGGCAACCCCTGTCGATTTGACCGGAGCCTCAAGACGATTGGACCAGACCAGGTTCTGATTCTCTCTATGGACCGCGTACACCATGCGATTGGCGTGACCGAATACGATCTTGTCTCCTGCCAGCAGTGGAGAGGAATCATAATAATCCCACTGATCCATCTCCGACTGAGCCTCACCTGTATCGAATGTCCACTGCAATTGACCGGTTTTGGCATGCAGGACATGCAGGATTCCGTCATGTCCAACAACGTATACGTCATCCTCCACGATGAGGGGCTTGGTTCGAATCGGTTTGTCCGTCTCATAGCGCCATTCCTCTGTGCCATTATGTACACTGAGCGCATAGAGCGTGCCGTCATCACTGCCGAAGATGACCCTTTCATCGTAAACGACCGGATGAGACGTAATCGCGCCACCCGTCGCAAATTGCCATTGTTCCACAGGTCTTGGTACCACCACGGTGCCTGTATCTGATGCTTTTGCATCCGATTTCCCGTTCGGCGGCTTCACATCGGGTTTCAATTGATTCCAGCATCCGGACAGGGTGATGCTGCTGATGATCAACCAGCATACCACCACTTTCCTCATTGGATTCCCCCCTCCATACCATCCATTTATGCCGTTCATTTCATTCTCTTCCCCCTTTTGATTTCCATTTGCCACCTATTGTACCATGTGAATTCCATGCAGTGCAAACGTTTACAAAACCCAGTAGGCCCCCGTTCAACCCGGATGTAGAACCTAGCTGCCAACACCCTGAAGGGGACCTTTTCTTCTTCTGTTATTCGGGTATCGATGACCGTCTACTTACCGCCCGGTCCAGCTTCTGACAGGACCCGGAAAGTTCCGGTACTGAACGCGCACAGCTTCCCTTCTGCGGTCCACACTTTCGCCTCAATCGTGAGACCCTTTCTCGTCTCATGAAGAAGTTTCGTGATGCAGATCAACTCCTCCGTTACAGCCTGTTCCAGGAAATGAAGATTCAGATGACTGGTGACCACTTTTTTTCCTTCCCGAGCCTGCAGGGCATAAACCCCCATCGTATTGTCCATTAACCCAGACAGCACACCGCCGTGTACAATGCCCATCAGATTGTGATGATGTGGCTTCACTTGCAGGGAAACGCTCACCTGTTGCTCACTCAGCTCTAACAGGCTACATCCTAAATATCCCCAAAATGTATCCTTTGCTGCTTCTTCCAGTTGTTTTTTATGATCCATCGCGGTTCGTATCCTCCGATTTGTGGGTAGATTTCTGCTCCATCTGTTTTTCTATCAGGGCTCGCTTGAGCACTTTTCCAATGATCGTCTTGGGCAACTGGTCACGAAATTCATAATGCCTTGGCACCTTATAAGCGGCGAGTCGTTGCCTGCACCATTCATCCAGCTGGGATTCATGGACGGACGTATTTTCCCTTGGCACGATAAAGGCCTTGACGGTTTCGCCCCGGTAGGCGTCCGGGATGCCGATCACCGCTGCCTCCTTGATGCCTGGATGTCTGTACAGCACCTCTTCCACTTCCCGTGGATAGACATTGAATCCGCTTGAAATAATCATTTCCTTTTTGCGATCCACAATCGTAAAATAGCCATCCTCATCCATTGTAGCCAAATCGCCCGTATAGAGCCAGCCGTCCTGAAGCACCTGCGCCGTCTCGACTGGACGTTTCCAGTAACCTTTCATGACCTGCGGGCCTTTTACCGCTAGCTCCCCCACTTCTCCGCGGCTGCAAGGCTTTCTCGTATCCGGATGCACCACATAGCAATCTGTATTCGGCAGGGGAATCCCGATGCTGCCTGATTTGCGTTTTCCCCAGATGGGATTGACATGGGTGACAGGAGCCGTCTCGGTCAGCCCGTATCCTTCTGTCAATCTGCCTCCGGTTAGCGCCTCGAATCGTTGCTGTACTTCAAGGGGCAGCGGCGCAGAACCGCTGATGCAGACTTCGATAGAGGACAAGTCCACGTCGTGAATCCGTGAATGATGAGACAACGCCATATACATCGTAGGCACACCCGGGAAAATCGTCGGTCTGTACTTCTGTATATGACCCAGCACTTCATCGGGGTCAAATCTTGGCATTAAGATCAAGGTTCCGGCCATATGGGTACACTGGTTCAGCAACACGGTCAGACCGAACACATGAAAGCACGGGATAACACCCATATATGACTCTTGCCCGTATTGCAGCTTGTAGCTCCACGTTGTCGTCTGAATCGTGTTGGCAAGCAGGTTCGCATGGGTGAGCATGACACCCTTGGGCAATCCCGTCGTTCCTCCTGTATATTGAATCAGGGCCAAATCCTGTGCGTCATCCACCTGGACCACACATCGTTTGGGAGAAGTGCTGTAAAGCAGATGCTGCAAACCTTGCAGGCCCGACTGCTTCGGGATGTGAAGGGAATGCCCTTCCTTTTTCATTTTCAGTGGATAAAGCTTGTTTTTGGGAAACGGCAAATATTCCTTGATCGACGTGTAAATGATACTTTGCTTGCCCAGATGGGCTTGCACAGGGAGAACGCGGGGAAGCAGCAGATCCAGTGTCACCAGTATTACCGATTCCGCATCCTTGACCTGATAAGCCAGTTCCTCCTCCTGGTAAAGGGGATTGGTCATCACGACGGTACCACCCGCGAGCAAGGTCCCGAAGTAGGCGATAACCAGCTGGGGGCAATTGGGCAGCATAATCGCGACTCTGTCTCCCTTTTGCAGGTCAAATTGTTCCTGGAGGGCGTTGGCAAACCGGTAGGCTTCATCCCGCAGACTTTCATACGTCATCTTGCTGTCAAAAAAACGGATGGCAATCTGTTTAGGCATGTTCTCTGCCGCATTCAGTAGCAATTGCGCCACATTTCCTGTTGGAAACGGATACGCTGGAAGGACTTCTTCTGGATAATGAGCATGCCAAGGGCGTTCTGCACGCATCGAAGACCTCCTTGCTTTTATTTATACCGAATAGCCTTTCTGTTCGATCACCCGCTTGGCGATCTCTCTGCCAAGCCCTACATGATGGCCAGGCTGAAATTTGGTCAGTTTCTTCAAAATAGACAGATGCATGCGGCGTTCATCGCCATCTGACATCGTGGTCAGCAGCTTTCTGGCGATGATAGGCTGTTTTTCAAAGGTTTGTTCCATAAACAGCTGCGTCATCTGAACGGCGAGCAGCGCGGCCTCTTCCCCTGACTGACGATAACGCTTGCTCGTTCGTGCCAGACAGCTCTCCATCGCGTACAGGTCGATCATGAGATCGGCGAAACCTGCCAGCACTTCCTGCTGCTCCTCCAGCTGCTCCCCATACGTCTGAACCGCCAGACCGCCGATATATAGCAGCAGCCTTTTTGATTGATCCAGTAGTACGTTGAGCTGATCAAGGAGAGAGGCCGATTGCGGAGAAGTCATTGGATTCATCAGTTCCTTCTCCAGCTGCCGCATGCTTTCAAATAAAGACAGTTCTCCTTTCATGGCTTTTTTGAGGAGCATGCCCGGAATCAGCAGTCTGTTGATTTCATTTGTACCCTCAAAAATCCGGTTGATGCGCGCATCCCGATAGATTCGCTCGATCTTGTATTCCTGAATATAGCCGTACCCGCCATGGATCTGTACCCCTTCATCACATATACTTTGCAGTGCTTCGGTGGCAAATACTTTGTTAATCGAGCATTCAATCGCATATTCCGCAATCGCCTGCGCGGTTTCCATGCCATCGACTGGTGGTTGCTCTCGGAAACGCTGGTCGATCGCGCCGGAGGTCCGATACACCATACTCTCCAGCACGTAAGCAAGGGTATTCATTTGAGCCAGCTTTTGCTGGATGAGTGGAAAGTCGGCCAGTGCCTTGCCAAATTGTTTCCTGGTGATCGCATAGTCCGCAGACAGCTCGATGGACTCCTTCGCAGCACCCAGACAGCCTGCAGCCAGTTTGAATCGCCCCATATTCAATATATTAAAGGCAATCACATGTCCCTTCCCTTTCTCGCCGAGCAATTGTCCAGCTGGTATGCGCACATCCTCAAAATAGAGCGGACGGGTGGAGGAGCCTTTGATCCCCATCTTTTTCTCTTCAGGGCCCATACTGAATCCGGGCATGCCTTTTTCCACGATAAATGCACTGAAATGTTTTCCATCGATTTTGGCATAGACGATAAACAGGTCCGCAAAGCCGGCATTCGTAATATATAGCTTCGAGCCATTCAGCACATAGTGAGCGCCATCCTCAGACAGCGCGGCTGTCGTTTTGGCCGAGAGTGCATCCGATCCTGAGGACGGCTCTGTGAGACAGTAGGCGGCGATCTTCTCTCCCGTTGCGAGCAAGGGCAAATACTTCGCCTTTTGCTCTTCATTGCCAAAAAATACGATCGGCAGGGTTCCGATTCCGACATGCGCCCCGATGGAAAGGGCCAGAGACGATCCGCGAGCCAGTTCCTCGCTAATCAGCGTGGACGTAACCTTATCCAGTTCCAGTCCTCCGTATGATTCCGGTATATCCGCACTCAATAGCCCCGTGTCTCCTGCTTTCTTCAGCAGGCTCACCGTCAATGGATAATCCAGGGCTTCCAGTTGCGCATCAACCGGAAGCACTTCCTTCTCAATAAAATCTCGTGTCGTCTGTGCGATCAGCAACTGCTCCTCTGTGAAATCCTCGGGCGTCACCATCTGAAGGATATCCACCTGCTCCATGACAAATGCGCCGCCCTGTACCCATTTGCGCGCCATTATAGACTCGCCTCCTTGCTATGTGGTGCCTGAACTTCGAACACACCGGCTGCGCCCATCCCGCCGCCGATACACATGGACACGACTCCAATGCCTCCGCCTCTTCGACGGAGTTCCTGTATGAGAGAAATCGTCAGCTTGGCGCCGGTGCACCCAAGCGGATGGCCTAGTGCGATGGCACCGCCGTTGACGTTGACCTTCTTTTCATCGAGTCCCAGTTCTCTGATCACATGCAAGCATTGCGAGGCAAAGGCTTCATTGATTTCGTAGAGATCGACCTCATTCACCGTCAGTCCATTCGACTGCAACACTTTGGGAATAGCCTGGACGGGCCCAATCCCCATCAGCTCCGGTTCCACTCCAGCCACTGCATATCCGCGAAAGACGGCAAGGGGCTGAACCTTGAGCTCTTCTGCCTTTTTGCGACTCATCATGAACACACCGGCCGCACCGTCACTCATCTGGGATGCATTCCCTGCTGTGACGGTTCCCCCTCTGCGGAAGACCGGCTTTAATCTGGACAGTGCCTCCAGCGTGGTCTCCGGTCTGATCCCTTCGTCCCTGTATACCCGCATGCGTTCCACGGTTGCTTTCTGACCTGTGCCGTCCCCATCGAATCTCATTTCTGCGTCAACCGATACAATTTCATCATCAAAGTATCCTTTTTGCTGAGCGATCGCCGCCTTCTGATGACTCGACCATGCAAATCGATCCTGATCCTCTCTCGAAAGCTGAAATCGTTCAGCCACTTCTTCTGCGGTATGCCCCATGTTCATGTAGCGCTCCGGATGCTCTGCGACCATGACGGGATGCGGATCCAGATGGAAGCCTGTCATCGGTACATGACTCATGCTCTCGACCCCACCTGCCAGGACAACATCAGCTTCGCCGAGTCGAATCGCACCCGCCGCATAGGCAATCGATTGCAGACCGGAAGCGCAGAAACGATTGATCGTAATCGATGGGACCGTAACGGGCAGACCCGCATACAGGCCAATTAAGCGGGCAACATTCAAGCCTTGCTGACCTTCCGGCATGGCACACCCCAGGATAACATCATCGATCTGCTCCGGCTGTATGAACGGAGCCCTTTCCAGCAGCCCCGTTATCACCGCCTTGCCCAGATCCTCTGCTCTTGTGTGCCGGAAAACCCCTTTTTTGGCCTTGCCAACCGGTGTTCGGGCCATCGCCACGATGACGGCATCATTCGGATGTTCCCTAGATTGATCCCGCATCCGCATTAGCGGTTCCGAATGGATTTTAACAGGTTTTAACGGCATTGGTTTTCCCCCCTTTAATTTCGCAACGGCTTGCCTGTTTGCAGCATATGCTGCATGCGAGCCTGTGTTTTCGGTTCCCCGCACAAGCTTAAAAAAGCTTCTCGCTCTAAATCGAGCACATGCTGCTCCGCCACTATCGTATGTTCCGGAACATGCCCGCCTGCCATGACAAATGCCAGTTTGGACGCAATCTTCGCATCGTGATCCGAAATTTCATGGGATTGCTGCATATGATAAACAGCCAGTTCAAGAATCGCACACCCTCTGCGACCGCTTACCTGAATCGGCTTTGGCGTCCTCGGTACGTAACCTTGACGGTCCAGTTGAAGTACGGTTTGTTTGGCTTCATACAGGTGGCGATCTCGGTTCAGGACGATTCGGTCTGTCGGTCTGAGCAAGCCAGACTCCAGTGCCTCAGCCCCGCTCGAAGACACTTTCGCCATGGCAATATGCTGAAACAACCGCTGCAGTTCGGGCAACCTATCCGATCCTTTCGGGCGCCCTTCACTTAACCGCACCACGGCTTCCTTGCATCCGCCGCCAGCCGGGATCAATCCCACCCCGGTTTCCACCAGTCCAAAATAGGTTTCAGGTGCCAGCAAAATCTGGTCGGCCGGGAGACAGACCTCTACACCTCCCCCGAGCGTCATGCTGTGCGGCGCTGCGACAACGGGTCTGTGACAATATTTCAGCTTCATCATCGTTTGCTGGAACGAATGAATCATCTGTTCGATCTCATCCCACTCTTCTTCCTGGGCTTCCATCAGCAGCAGCATCAGATTGGCCCCGACGCAAAAATGTCTGGCCTCATTTCCAATGACCAGGCCTCGGTACTGGTGTTCGACAATATCTACACTCTCCCGAATCATCGATAGCACCTCCGCGCCTATCGACTGGCGGGGAGAGTGGAAGACCAGACAGGCTACCTCATCACCGATCTCGTACAAGCTGGCGTCTTTGTTATGTTTGATGACTTTAATGACCTCGGAGTTGGAGGTCAGACGAGGAGTGGATGACAATCGCAATATCTGACGTTCTCGCGCTGTCTCAAATTGAACCCCTGCGTTCTCCATTTCCGTCGATGGCTGGTTGGCTTTGCGATCGATACCATCCGGGTAAAAGGAGAATGCCGGATTTTGGCGCAGCCGCGCCTCCAGCCAATCTGGCAATACCAGCCCTTCCGAGCGCATTCTCTCTGCAACCGACCCTACCCCGAGCGCGTCCCAGATTTCAAATGGGCCCAGTTCCCAGTTGAAGCCCCATTTCATGGCCTGGTCCATGTCCGTCATCCGGTCGGTGATTTCACCCAGTTTCTGAACGGCATACAACAAGACGGGTTGCAGCGTGGCCCAGATCATGCGTCCGTAACGGCTATCATCCTGCACCATCTTCTGCAATCGCTTCTCAAGCGGACGAATCTGCTTCCATTCACTCAGCAAGGCTGAACTCGGCTTGACCTGCTTCCGATAGGTGAGGGACTCGACGTCCAACACTTCGATCACCGTCGTGCCTGCCGTTCGCTGCTTGCGGTAAAAGCCTTGCCCGGCTTTCTCTCCCAGCCAGCCTCGCTCAGCCAGTGCAGTCAGAAGACTAGGCGGATCGAACGCCTTGCGATCATGTTCATCTGGCTGCTGCGCCATCACATTGCCGCACACATGCAGAAACGTATCCAGTCCTACCAGGTCCATCGTGCGGAAAGTTGCACTTTTCGGTCTGCCGATAAGTGTACCGGTGAGCGCCTCCACTTCCTCCAAGGTGCAATCTTGCTCCAGCCAGGCTTTGATCGTCATCATCATCCCGTACGTACCGACCCGGTTGGCGATGAAGTTCGGGGTATCTCTGGCGAATATGACGCCCTTGCCCAGTCGCTCTTCACAAAAGAACGCCATCTCGGTCATGATCTCGGCAGATGCGCCAGGACCCGGAACCAGCTCCAGCAGTTTCATATAGCGCGGCGGGTTGAAAAAGTGCGTTCCCGCAAAATAAGGCTGCATGACATCGGGGAGAGCGGAAGCGATATCTCGAATGGGAATGCCAGACGTATTCGTGCTGATCCAGGTTCCCTTCTGCCAGACCGACGCCACCCGATTCCATATCTGCTGTTTCACTTCCAGCTTCTCAATGACCGCCTCTACGATCCAGTCCACGTGTTTCAACTGATCCAGATCATCCTCCAGATTGCCGATCTGAATATAAGAAGCGTGACTGGGAGTAAAAAATGCGGGCGGTTTGGTCTGTAGGCAGCGCTTCAAGCCCGCTTCGGCAAACCGATTCCGAACGGATCGGTCAGAAAGCGTGTACCCCCGCCCTCGTTCTTTCTCAGTCCGTTCATCCGGCACTCTGTCCAGCAACAGACAGGGAATACCGGCATTGGCCATATGAGCGGCAATGGCTGCCCCCATCACTCCGGCTCCAAGAACTGCTGCCCGGCGAATCGGTCTGTTTTCCCTTTTCACCTCAACCATTTGATCTCGAGTCATTTCACCTCATCCCTCCTGTTCGATCTCGTTGTGACTCCGCTTGAACGACTCCGATTTAGGATGAGCCAAACACGGACAAACTCACCCATTCTGCCACATCTCTGGCCTGGACCTGCTCATCTGCCTCCAAATGCTTGAATCCATCCTCCAGCATCGTGAGACAGTATGGACAGGCAGAGCTTACGCCTGCCGCATTCGCATCCATCACCTGTTTGGCCCGTTTCACATTCATCCGGTCGCCCTGCTTCTCCTCCATCCACATCAGTCCGCCCCCTGCCCCGCAGCACAGACCGTGCTCCCTGCTCTGTGCCATTTCCTCCAGACGCAAACCGGGAATGGCTCGCAAAATGTGGCGGGGTGCGTCATAGACCTGGTTATATCGCCCGAGATAGCAGGAATCATGATAAGTCATCACCTGTTCAATCCGGTGGTGCAGGCGCAGCTTCCCTGCAGAAATCCATTCCCACAAACACTCGGTATGATGATACACTTCCGCTTTGAGACCGAAATCCGGATACTCCTGCTTGAGTGTATGATACGTATGCGGGCAGATGGTCACGATTTTCTTGACCTGATACCGTCGAAATGTCTCGATATTCTCCGCTGCACATTGCTGAAACACATATTCATTGCCCAGCCTTCGCACCGTATCCCCTGAACTGCCTTCTTCGTTGCCAAGGACGGCAAAGGAGATGCCGGCCTCATGCATCAGCCTGACAAACGCTTTGACAATTTGCTGGCTTCTTGTGTCATAGGAACCCATGGAACCCACGAACAGCAAGTATTCAAATGATTTGTTTTCCTTTACGGTCGGCACCATCGGCAATGCGCATGCTTCGTCCCAGTTCTGAGCCCATTGGAACCGATCTTGCCTGTGAAGCCCCCACGGATTACCCTGCCGCTCGATATGGGTCATCGCGCGCTGCGCTTCTGCGGGCAATTCTCCCTCCATCATGACCAGATGCCTGCGAAGATCCATGATCTTGTCAACATGCTCATTTCCAACCGGACAATGCACTTCACAGCTTCTGCACGTCGTACAGCTCCATACTTCCTCCTTGCTGATCACATGCTCAAGCAATCCCTTTTCATCGTCTGTTGACGAAGGGGCCGCCGGGGTTTGTGGATTTGGACTTCGCAAAGTCTCAACTCTCTCGGACACCCAACCTGCCTGCTGGGCAGCCATCGTCCATTCTGCGGTTGGACGATAGGGCAGTTTCAGCGCTGCATCCGGGACAAACTGATGACTTGTCACAGTCTTCCCTGACCTTGAAGGTACCCAGGGGGATTTGGAGGTGATCGCGGCGCCCGTTTCAGTCAAATGATCTCGCAGCTTCGTGATCAGGTGCATTGGCGACAGCCATTTTCCTGTACCTGCTGCCGGACACACCGACGTGCATCTGCCGCACTCCACACACGCATACAAATCGAGCAGCTGCTTGCGGGTAAACTGTTCAATTCGGTTCACCCCGTACTGATCAAGGTCATCATCATCAAAATCAATGACAGTCAGCTTGCCTGCCGTTCGTCTCCCCAATAACAAATTAATCGGTGCGGTAAACAGGTGAAAATGCTTGGACTGAGGCACATACACCAGAAACGAGAGCAAGATCAGCAAATGCAGCCACCACGATACATAAAAAGCGCTCTCTATCCATCGCTCATCCCAGTGGTCAATCAGCTGCGCCATCGAACCCGTAATCCACAGGTTGGGTATTTCCGTCTGTCTGGCGTGATCAAAGGTCATGGTTAACAATACGGACACCATCAGAAAGAAAATAAAGAACAGGACCACACTTGGCTTCCATCCCCGCTTTAAACGGGTCAATCGTTCACCATAACGCCGATAGGCGGCATACACAATGGCAACCAGGATCAGGGCAACCGTCCATTCCTGCACCCCTTCGAAAATGGCGTAGGCCGGCAAAGGAAGACCCCTGCCGATCAAGCCTCGCAGGATCAGATCCAGTGCGCCCAGCTGAACCACCAGAAAACCGTAGAACATGACCGCATGCATCCATCCGCTCTTGCGATCATGCCGCAGCGTGCGATGAGACGAGATTTCTCGGACTGTATCCCAGACTCTGTTTTTCCAGCTTTGTTGAAATCGCTCGTCCCTCCTTCCCAGCTTCATATAGGATATGCGTCGGGACACAGCCTGTAAAAACCATCGGACGGCGAGTAAAATCACAAGCAGTGCGCAAACGCCATGGACCCAGGCTAGCATTTTACACCCCCATTTCGCTGTGGACAAGTAAGCGTTTCCACGAGATTGCTCATATCCGACTCTGCTCCTATCATATGATGAAGCAAGGTGCATCATGATTGAAACTGTGGGATAACGCACATTCAAAAACAAGGAGCGGGAGGGCTTGCGATGCGTGATCAACCCTTGAATATCGCGGTACTGATCAAGCAGACATTTGATACAGAGGAAAAAATCCACATTGAAAACGGGAGCTTAAAGGAAGAAGGCGTCAAATGGATCATCAACCCCTATGACGAATATGCGATTGAACAGGCGTTATTAATACGAGAGGAACATGGCGGATATGTAACGGTGATCACGGCAGGGCCGGAACGAACAGAAGAAGCGCTTCGTACCGCGCTGGCCATGGGCGCAGATGCAGCCGTGCGTCTGATCCCTCCGAATGCAGAGATGGAACCTTCTGTCGTCTCTGCACTTCTTGCTGCTTACTGCAGCGATCAGTCGTTTGATCTGATCTGGGCAGGTCATTTCTCTGTCGATCACGGGGGAGGTCAGGTGGCCATCGAGACAGCATGTCAGCTGGGAATGCCGCATATCGGGGCTGTAATCCATTTTCAGTATGAACCGAATACGGGGAACGTCATTTGCAAGCGAGACGTGGAAGGAGACAGTGAAGTCATCTCCGCCTCTCTGCCTGTCGTTTGCACCGCTCAGCAAGGCCTGTGCGAGCCGCGGTACCCGTCTCTGCCCAACATCATGAAAGCGCGCAAAAAACCGCTGGAAGTCATCGACCACACCCTCTTACCCTTGTCGGAAGTCCAGTTGAAAAGTCGCGTTCGCAGGCGACTGCTGTTTCCTGCGCCCCCGCATCAGGCTGGTGTGCAAGTCTCGGGTACACCTGAGGAACAAGTCTCGCAAATCATCGGCGTTCTTCAGGACATCGGGCAGTTAAGCCCGTCTAATCAACCCCGCACAGAGAAGGAGGAACGCGAAGCATGAGCCGAAACTTTATCATTATCGGAGAATGGAAGGCGGGCACATTCAGACAAGTCACATACGAAGCCCTTCAATGTGCGAGAAGCATGATGAACCGGCAAGACCAATTACATGCCGCCGTCGTGTGGGACGAGGACATGGATCAAGAGGAGCTTGGTGCGCTACTGCCCGTTCACACCATTCATGTATTTCGTTCCAAGAACAAGGGGGCTTCCGCAACAGCCTGCATTCAGGAAGGAATCAAGACACTGCGGGATCGCTTCGCTGAAAAAGGCGAGTCGATCGACGTCATCATCCTCGGTCATACGGCATTGGGACGAGATACGGCTCCCCTTCTCAGCTGTATGTTAAGCGCTGGCCTGATAACCGATATCGTGGATATGACCACCATCGACGAAGACTTTGTGTTTACCCGTCCGCTCTATGCAGGCAAAGCATTTGAGCAGGTGCAGCCCAGAGACTTCCCGTTTGTGCTGACTGTTCGCCCCAATAACCTGCCCGGCAAACCCTCTTCCTCTACGGCCGTCGTACACGGAGTATCCCTGGAGACGATCTCCATTTTTGAATCAGGAACACCTAAACTGATCAAGGAAGCAGAAGAAACGAAACAGGACGGAGAAACAGATCTGAGCGAAGCCTCTGTCATTGTTTCGGGAGGCAGAGGTGTAAAGAGCAAAGAAGGATTTCAGCCACTCAAAGAGCTGGCTGAACAATTAAACGGAGCGGTAGGAGCTTCAAGAGGAGCTTGCGATGCCGATTATTGCGACTATGGCATGCAGATCGGTCAAACGGGCAAAATGGTCACGCCGGATCTCTATATCGCATGTGGCATCAGCGGGGCCATTCAGCATGTAGCTGGAATGAGCCAATCCAAAACCATTATCGCCATTAACAAAGATCCGGATGCCCCCATCTTCCAGATTGCGGATTACGGTATTGTGGGCGATCTGTTCGAGATCGTACCATTGCTGACACGTGCAATTCAGCAACACAAATCAACCCGCTGACTTGATACGGCAGATATCAAATATATCCCGTATCCGACCGACGATCTGTCCCTGTCTGTCCCGTCTGTCCATGGCCGTTTCATATCCATCACGTTGAGCGAATTGCATACAATTGCCCCCAAGGCTACACCACAGCACGGAGGCAGACAGGACAGCAGCATTAAGAAGACCCGTAGCGAGTCTTGTGAATCCGGGTATATACTTCCTGAATAAGCTGGGCCAGCAGGTCTGGATTCAGCATGCGACAAGTGGCGACCTTCTGATAGACTTCAGATGAAATGACATGATGAAACTCCAGCTTCGCCAGTGAAGGCAACGTAAAGTGTTTCATTGAATAATAGGCGATCAATTGATCCGGGCCATCCGGATTGGTCAGAAATACACGCAGCGCCCGGAGCTCCGGGTAGAGCCAGGAACTCCAGTCCTCCACGATATAGAACTGCTCGATGGTCGCATTTTTAATGTAAGGCGTATTGTTGGGCAGCGGAATGAGATAGATGACTTCTTCAAATGACGTCATTAACTCATCCACATTCATTTGGTGCTTCTTCATCACTCTTCGAGTTACATGCTTGAGATACAACCGATAAAAAGGACGACTGCTTAGCAGCAGACAGGAAAAAAAGAGAATGACACCACTTATGACCAGCACACTCTGCATTCAAGTCACCCCTTTGTACACTTGCACCTGGTTTTTGCCTTCCTTCTTGGCTTGGTAGAGGGCTTCATCAGCCTGTTCCACCAGCACCTCTGCTGATTGCGCGGTTCGGAGCTCAGCCACGCCCATACTGACCGTGAGATTGCCGTTTGGCTGATTTTCCTGATGTGGAAACACTGTAGTTTCTATTAATTGACGCAAGGATTCCGCATATTCATACGCCTTGTCAAGCGGCGTCTCTGGCAAAATAATCGAGAATTCCTCTCCCCCGAATCTGCAAGGAAGATCATATTCCTTGACAAATTGCTGGATAAGGTGACCCAGCTGGGAAAGTACCTGATTTCCTTCCAGATGACCATTCGTATCATTGTAATGTTTGAAAAAATCAATATCGAGCAATATGAGCGACAGATTGCTTTCCTGTTGTACACACGCGGTCCATTTCGGAAGCATTTCCTGAAAATATCGCTGGTTGTAAAGCCCTGTTAACCCATCCGTAATCGAATTTTTGTGGGCTTCCTCGTACAGCTTTCCGTTTTCAATGGCGACCGATGCCTGGACGGCAAGCGGAATAACGGCATCGATGTCGTCAAATTCAATCGGTCTGCTGCTAATATTGTTGTCAATGACAATGACGCCAACCTGTTTCCCCTTGTGCAACATGGGCACCACACCAAATACAGTCATTTGAAACGTATCCTTCAGCCAGGTTTCAAATTCACCTCTCGGCTGCTTGACGACAAAGGACTTTTGTTCCTCCAGCGCTCTGCGAAAGACATGGTCAGCTTGCAGCGGTATTTCAATGTTCATGAGAATGTCATTGAGGTCATGATCCTGAATGAGAGCCTGCTCCTTCAATTCAATGAAATCCTGCAAATTCATGCGGTGATCAATCAGCCGACCCCATTTAGCCAGTCCATCATCCAGACTCATCGAGCCTACACCGAGACGTCCCTTTAAAGTTTGATCCTGATCGTCAACGAGGAAAATCATGGCCCGGTTAAATCCGTGTCCGAAACCGGCTGTAATCGCTGTCAAAATAATATGCAACAACTTCGTCAACTCAAAGGTGCCCTGAATGGCCGAGCCTACCTCCTTGATAATCGACAGCTGTTTGGACTGTTTGAAAATTTGATCCTCCCAGTGATGGTTGAGGTGCATGCTCACTCTTCTCGATGCATAATATATGCCTGCACCAATGCCAAATCCGATATAACACAAACCCAGGTACAATACCCATTGCCCATCACCTTGCCCAGACAACATCATGACCGTTGCCCAGGATACAATTGCGCTGAGCAATCCACCCAGCCAGCCATACGTATAGCCGCCCAGCATGATGAGCAGAAAAAAGGCGAATTTCAGCAAATTTTGCTCATAGAGTAGTTCCAGAGACAGCATACATGAAAACGCAATCAAAAGCAGAGCCAGTTTTTGATAGTGCAGAGGTAAATAGAATCTGCCGTAAAGAAAACCAACAGCAATTATCGTGATGATCAGTGCATACATAGCTGCGATCTCCTATTTCTGTGTAATTTGTAATATAAAGCAGGTCCCTATGTAGTTCTGTAGAATCATAGGCATATTATATAACACTTTGCTTGCTACTGCTATCTTTTATAAAGAAAGAAGGCGACGATTCTGCGGTCGTCACCTTCTGGCATGATACCTATTTGACTGACAAGGGCTGCTAGTGGGTCAATCGTATTGCTGATTCGATTCCGAAGACTACACCTTGAAATTAGACAGCGCTTTTTGCAAAGACTGAGACAAATGTTCCAAATCGTCCGCGAGACGAACCAGCCCTTCGCTCATTTGCTCCTGCGTACTGCTCAGCGAAGCAACCTGTTGCGTCGTTGCCGAGGATTCTTCTGAGAATGCACTTACATTGCTCATCGTTTCGGACATCACCTTTTGAGACTTGTTCAGATCATTGATAAATTCCGTAATCTTTTCAAGCTGAAGGATAAAGTCATCCATCTGATGCTGAACACGGTTAAAGATTTTATCGGTTTCCTGAACGGAGGATTTTTGCTGGACGAACTTAGGTAGCGCCTCATCCATGACCTTGACGGTCTCATCGACCTCATTCTGGATTTTTTCTGTGATTTCACCGACAATTTCAATATTCTGTTTGGATTGTTCAGCCAATTTACGGATTTCATCGGCGACCACCATAAATCCTTTACCGGCTGACCCGGCACGGGAGGCCTCAATGGAGGCATTCAGAGACAATATATTTGTCTGCTTGGTCATATTGTTCAACAGGTCCAGGATTTGACGAATGGATGTTGTACTGTCCTTCAGTTCTCCCACTCTGCCGCTGATCGAAGTCATCATGGACTCTGTAGATGTCGTGTGATCAATCAGGGCTTTCATCTGCTGGATTCCCTGCTGACTGACTTGATGAACTTCCTGAGCCGATGTTCCCAAGTGGATATTCTCATCGACGACCTTGTCCAAAATATTGGACATCTGATTTGACCGCTCATTCCCTGCTTCTGCTTCCGTCGCGAGGCTTGATGAACCCTGGGCGATGCTTTCCATAGCCTGGTTGATTTCCTGAGCGGCCGTTGCCGTTTGCTTGGACGCATTGGACACTTCATTTGCGGTATGCATCACCTGTGCCGTGGAATCATTCGTTTGACGAATCAAGTTCGTCATTTGATCCATCATGTCGTTGAAGCTGTGGGCGAGCTGACCGATCTCATCTTTGCGCTTGACGGCAATCCGAACCGTCAGGTCTCCCTCCTTGCCCCGTTCCATCGACTTTTTCATATTCGTAATCGGCTTGGCAATCATTTGCAGTAACAAGAAACCGATCCCAATGGCGATGAACACGGACACGATCATCAGAATATTCGTCAGATTGAGGATCTTGCTAGTATTCTCTGTGAGACTGGATGCCTTGGCATGGCTGATCACATACCAGTTGGATCGCTGGGATTCCGCAAAGGCCACCAGTCTCTCTGTTCCGCTGATGGATGTGAAATAAGTACCGCTGGTTGTCTCATTCGCTTCTTCTGCGGACTGTTCAGCTCGGCTGGTGACATTCAGTTCATTCTGAACCGAAGTCTCAATCAGTTCCTGGTTGGTAGAGTAAACGACTTGGCCACTCTCATCGATGATGAGTTTGTCTCCGCCTTCACCGACGGTTACATTTGAAAGCGCTTCCTCTAAAGCGGCAATCTGAACATCAATCACAATGAAAAACTCCGCATCCCGGTTCGCCCCGTTGATGAGCAAACGCGTCATCGTAAAGGTCATCTCGGAATTGAAACGCGTGAAGCCCTTTGCACTGGAGGATACCCAGACCGGATTGCCCTTGTTTGCCAGCACTTCTTCAAAAACGGCCTTGTTCTGGTCATCGAATTCGATGCTCTTGTCACCAAAAATATCGGCTTTTTCATACGTTTTTGGAATGAGTCGAATCGACAAAATGTGATCTGCGGCATTGATGTAATTCCGAAGTCTTTGCTCTACGGTCTCCTGAATCCTCTTTTTCTCTACGGATGCAAGAGAGGGCTGAACAAAATTTTCCAGACTGTTTCGAATGACCGGGTCTAGCGTCAGCATCTGTGCGACATTCTCATACGTGGCCAGCAAGGTATCGATTTTATTACCGGTTTGCATAATCGTTCCCTCAGTGGCCGAAGATACCTCATCCCGAATGATGTTGCCCGCAATCGAGTAGGAAGAATACCCGAGTGCGGCCACACATCCGATAATGCCGACAATAATGATGATCATAAGCTTGAAGCCAATCGATTGATGGATGCCCTTGAGCGATATTCCTTTCAATATAAACACCCCTTTAATATGTAATAAACCCCTGTTTATACTGCGCAAACGTTTCCACTACCCTAATATAACGAAATATTTACATCTTCGTCAACGAGAAAATACTCCCCTGTGCGAAAGAAGTAAAAGTGAGTAGATATTTCTTGTCCTTTCTTGTCGATTTGGTGTGAAACAGATCAAAAGATCGTCTCAAAACAAAAGAAAGAAGTAGCAGATTAAACGCTTTCATCTACTACTTCCTTCGCCATCCTAGGACTTTATTCCTCTTTTTCTTTAAAAAATCTTTACATTCACCGTTAACTTTTGACGAATCAATGGGAACCATTCGGCAGTTAGCCGATTTTCTCCAGCACGACCAGCGAGAGGGTGCCAACCTGGAGATCTGAATCCCCTAATACGGCTTCCCCTGCACTGTCGAATACCACCTGCCAGTTTCCGCTTTCAGGGAGATGAAACGACAGCTGTTCCTTTTCATTCCCGTTTATTGCCACATACAACTGTTCACTCTTGTCTCCGCCTGCATGATGGAGCAACCGATATGCGATGGCACCAGCCGGAGCGTCCTCAAACTGCAAATGCTCGCGTATTTGTTCAGCACTGCGCAATCTGAAGGCAGGACGGGATTTCCTCAACTGGATGAGCGTCCGCATGTATGCGACATCTTCCGCTCGCTCTGCGCAGCGTTGCCAATCCATCTGATTGATGCTGTCCGGGGACTTGTAGCTGTTTTCCACTCCATTCTTCGTGCGCATAAACTCCTGACCCGCATGAATAAAAGCCATGCCCTGTGAAGTAAACAAAATCGCACTGCACAAGCGGTGCATACGAGTTCTGGTCTGCTCATCTGCATCGGGTCGGGACAGCGCCAGTTTGTCCCACAAGGTATGATTGTCGTGACACTCTGCATAGTTCAGGTTTTGGTTCGGCTCTGCAGCAAAGGTAGTGGCATAATCCTTGTATGCAATACCTGCGGCAATTCCTTTTTTGATCTGTTCGATTGTTTCTGTATGGCCATTGACGAACCCGGTCTCATCTTCATAGAAGATGCTGCCCTTGAGACTATCCCGCAAATCATCATTGAACTGGGCAATTCTTGGCATTTTCGACGCCTGCTTCTGGTTTGCTTTCTGTTCCTCAGGCAGTGCGGTATCCAGCACCCAGCCCTCTCCAGTCATCAAAATGGAAGGGTCCAGTTCATCCAGCTGTCGTCTGATTTCGTTCATCGTCTCTACATCATGCAAGCCCATCAAGTCGAAGCGGAATCCATCGATATGATATTCCCTCGCCCAATACAGCACCGAATCGACGATAAATTTACGCATCATCGCACGCTCGGAAGCGGTATCATTTCCACAGGCCGATCCATTGGACAGCACTTCAGGCTTTTCATGTCGGAAGTAATAACCTGGTACCAGCTTGGTGAAGTTGGCACGAAAAACATCATACATGTGATTGTACACCACATCCATGATGACTCGCATACCTTTTCGATGATAAGCCTGTATCATTGTCTTGCACTCTTGAATGCGCTTGACGGGGTCATAAGGATCTGTGGAATAGGAGCCTTCCGGTGTGTTGTAATTTTTTGGATCATATCCCCAGTTGTAGGAGGCAGACGGGTTGCGTTCATCCACACTATCTTCGCTGTAATCATATATAGGCAAAAACTGTACATGCGTGACACCCAGCGAAGCAATATGATCGAGGCCGGTTGCGATACCCTGCGGACCTTTGGTACCTTCCTCAGCCGCTCCCAGAAACGTTCCTTTGCTGGACGATCCGCTATCCGGATGCATGGTCAGGTCACGCACATGCACTTCATAGATGATGGCATCTGTTTCTGCCGCAAAAGGAGGCTTGCTGTCTGCTTCCCATCCGTTCGGGCTCGTTTGGGCCAGATCGACAATCGCTCCGCGAAAACCATTGACAGAAACGGCCTTGGCATAAGGGTCTACAGCTTCATTCCACTGTTCACCGACCTTGACCCGATATGTATACAACTTGCCGAGCAAGGCTTCGCGAACGTCGAGTCTCCACACTCCCTTGTCGTTACGATTCATGACGTAGGCTTTTCCCGTCTCATCTGCTTCGTTTTCATAAATCACTAACTCAGCCTGCGCAGCGGTAGGCGCCCAAAGTACAAATTTGCTTTCCTCTTCCTTCCAGTGACAGCCCAAGTCGTCTCCATCATAGGAAAAGTACGTATCGAATGCTTCATCAAAGACTGATATCCCGTTCGTGACCGATTTGTCACCATAATCAATGGGCTTTTCCTGTTCTCTCTGTACAGCCATACAAAACCCTCCATCCATATTTCTATCCCTTCAGGTACTGCGATTGCCATCCGTTTGCAAACGTTTGAACGGATGGCCCTGCTTTCACCGTCTATTGTGAACGTTTCTGATCAAAAAGTAAATAACATGCCTTACATACAGAAAAAAAACGGCGATGAATATTCACATCGCCGTTCCATACTCAGGCTGGCAGATCAATCAACATGAAGCGGCAATCCGACTGTGCATCCAGTCTGATGGACGTGACGTCCGTCATCCGTGCTGCGTCTCGCCTTCCCAGCTTGATGGAACCATTTACGAGCAACTCACCTTCAATGACAAATAAAAATCGCTTTCGATTCGGTTCCTGCACATGTTCCAGATGTTTGCCCTGCTGAAGATCACTCAAATAAAGGGTCAGATCCTGATGAATACGTGCGGCGTCTCCCTCCGGATTCGCCATCACGACTGGCAACAGGTGATTCACCATCTTTGCCTGATCGAATTCAGCCTTTTCATAGGAAGGCGACAACCCAGACGTATGCGGCTCAAACCATAACTGCAGAAAATGAACGTCCTCTTCTTCTGACGGATTCATTTCTGAGTGGACAATGCCTGTACCTGCTGACATTCTCTGAATTCCGCCAAATGTCGTCACCTCTGTATGGCCTGCACTGTCCTGGTGTTGAAGCTGACCCTGCAAGACGATGGATACGATCTCCATCTCCCGATGAGGATGGGCACCGAAGCCTCTGCCAGGCGCCACGATATCATCATTCAGCACACGCATCGGGCCAAAGGCCATGTTGTTCGGATCAACATAATCTGCGAATGAAAAACTGAACCGACTTTTCAGCCATCCATGATCGGCTGCATATCTTTTGTTTCCTTCATATACTTGAATGCCTTGAACGCCTTGTACCATGTTATCACCTTGCCTTTTCTTTTTTTTCGCGCTGTCCTGACATTTTTGACATTCCTGCCATGTCGTATTCGTGTCTCTTGTCTCGCTTACCCTCCAGCACATATCTTGATTTCAAGGTAATGAGGTAAAAACAAAGATCCTCTCGGATCTTGACAGGCAGGGAACTTGGGCGCAACTTCACCTAGCGATGATGCTGGGCTCCAATCCCCAAACGCTTGGTCAACATAATAAACTGTTCTTTCTCTTCATCTGTCCAAACGGAGAAAAGATCATCGATGGCCTGCTCATGCGAAGGAAAAATGTGCTGCATGAGCTCTGACCCACCAGCAGATATGCGTGCAAACGTAATGCGTCGATCCTTTTCGCATGGCACCCGTTCGATCAGAGCCTTTTCTGCCAGACGATTGATCACGTAGGTCATACTGCCACTCGTCAGCAATATCTTGTCTCCGATTTTTTGAATGGGCTGCTCTCCTTTATGATAGAGCAACTCCAGAACGGCAAACTCTGTCGGATTCAATCCATGTTTTTGAATATCTTCCCGCACCCGGTCAGAAACATGTCGGAATGCACGGGACAGCACGATGAAACTTTTCAACGATTGTTCAATGGACGGTGATCGGTCTCGTTCACGCACGGGGTTCCCGCCTTTCCGCTTTTTCGATATCTTGAATTCAAGATAATAGTAGCGGAACCGAATTTGTTTGTCAACCCTATCCGCTTTGAACGACGAACATGTCTTCTTCAACCGGCAGCTTAATGGTGAAGGTCGTTCCGCTTCCTTCAATGCTGCTGCAAGCAATCTCTCCCTGATGCTGCAACACAATTTCTTTGGCAATGGCGAGGCCCAGTCCACTTCCTTCCGAACGAGTCCGGTTTGTATTTCCTTTATAGAAACGATCGAAAACGAACGGCACATCTTCCCTGGCAATGCCTGCCCCTGTATCCGTAATATCCAGCACCAAATGACTTGGCGTGTTTGCCTGCATCAGCCAGCGAGCGGAAATGCCAATTCTCCCCTTTTCTTTCGTATGCTTGATGGCATTATACACGATATTCGCTACAGCCTGATCCAGACGATCAAGATCTACCCACACCCATTGATCAGCGAATCGATAGGCAGCCGTATCGGTCCAAGTCAAGTCGAAGTGCAAATGGGCATGCTCAATATCCATCGCATATTTGTTTTGCATATGGGCGAGCAAATCGGCAATGTGCAGCGGTTCCAGATCCAGTGTCAACTGCCTGGACTCCAGCTTGGTAAGGAGAAATAACTGCTCGATCATCTCGTTCAGTTGCAGAGATTTTTGATGAACGAGCTTCAGATAGCGTCGGGCATCCTGTTTGTCATCTATGACCCCATCCACCATGGCTTCCATATAGCCTTGTATGAGTTGAATCGGGGTGCGTAGATCATGGGAAATGTTGGCGATCAAATGTCTTCTCGATTGTTCCATCGTGACCAATTCCTCGTTAGTCACCTTCAGCCGTTCATTCGCCTCATGAAGCTGGATCGTTCGTTGCTCAACCAACGTTTCCATCTCCTGATAGAGTCTGGCATTCTCAATCGCTGCGGAGGCGGAAGCGGCGAGCATTTCCATCAGATCCGTTGTCCGCTTCGTAAACAGGCCCTCAATCTGGTTATTTTCCAGATAAATCGCCCCGATCTGTCTCCCCTGGTGAACGAGGGGTACACACATGATGGACAGCGGCCCCGTTTGCTGAATATAGGGGCATCTGCGGAACCGATAGTCATTCGCGGCATGATCGAGACAAATCGATTGATTGGCATGGAGGACGTATTGAACAACCCGACTGGAAAAGCCCGTTTGGATACCCGGTAATGATAAACCGGACTGATCTGATACCTGAACCCAAACACTAGATTGCTGTTGCTGCGGATCATAGGTTACTTCTCCGGTTGCAATTGGAAACCACTGGTGATGCTCCTGATAGAAGATCAGGCCTTTTTCAGCGCCCGAATGTTCAATGAGCAACTGCACAAGCTGATCCAGCAAGCGCGACAAAACAATCTCACTATTGATCAGCTGAGCCGTTTCGGCAAAGGCGAACAATTCAGCATCTCCGTATAGATGACTGCCTTTTCGTTGAAAAGATGATCCAGCGGTGGTACTTTTTCTGAAATCAGCATGAAGGCTATGCCATATCGCCCACTGGCTGGCTTGTTCCTGAAGTCGGTTGTGAACCGCCGTAGCTCCCCACTCGCGATATTTCTCAGCCGATCCGTTCAGAAAGTGATAGGTCGCATCGATCCAATTCATTTGTTTATATTTTGAAGCCATCAACTGCTGAATCAGTCCCTCAAGCTTCACATTACCGTAAGGCTTGATCATCTCCATCGCTTCAGCCAACCGTTGCAAGGCCTGATTCGGATCTCCTTTCCAGGCTACCCATTCCGCTTCCAATACACGCAGTTTGCTGGCATAATTATCGGGGCATCTTGCATGCCATTTGACAAACTGCTTTCGCCAGGTCTGTATTTTTGACTCGGCTGCGAGTCTCTTCTGTTTTTCCATCTCAGGAAGCTTATTGAAAAGCGTCAAAGCATAGTAAAAATAAAATTCGGGGATCGCGGCCAGCAGAATCTTTCCGTCAATGCTTCGCTCCGCCTTTTCCGCAATGACCATCGCTTCGTCCCACTTGCCGAGTAAATACAAACATTGAACACGCAAGGCATCATACATGATCTCGGCAGAAGCTTCGGTCGAGTCGCCTGTCAAATTCTCATGCAAAAGCGCATGAACACGCTCATCTTCATAGCGCAGTTCTCCTTGGAGCAAGTGGATCATTTGCTGCACAAATGGGAAATAGTCGACCGTTAATGAAAATTCCATACTCTTCACATCATCCGCCAGCTCATGAATCTTTTTCTCTACTTTCTTGAGCGGTTCACCCTTCGTCAGCAGATTAAACAACTGGAATGAAGCAGCGGTACTGGCCAATACGGCATTGCCAGATTCCAGGCAATAATAATGAGCTTTCTGCAGCATGTCTATGTTTTCTGAGAGCGGTCTCTTCCAATGATGGATGAAGGAAGCATAGACAAAGTAAGCTCTCCCGATCAGGAAGTGATTATCCATCGATGTCGTCATTTGAATACCGGCATCCCCGATCTCGAAACCCAGTTCATACTGATTCAATCCCGCGCACAAGAGCAAACCAAAATTACAGAAAATCGTGGGCGTAAGATCGAATTTGCCGTACATGAGCGAATGGCGAAAAGCTTTGCAGATAATCATGCCCATCAAATTCTGATCGACATGGAAAGCGGGCATTCCCATATTCATCAGCAGCTCCAGACTCGCTTGCTGGTCTTCATTCTCAATAGGCGGAAGCGAAAATCCCTGCTTCCTTGTCTTGCGCAACATCCATCGAATCATGAGTATTTCCTTGGCGATATCCAGCTTTGACGGATGCATCTCAATCTGAATGCCCAGCTCTTTCAGTGCCTTTAGTCCGACCTGTACCGATTTCTCATTTTGTCCGCGATGGGAATAGAGCAGGAGAAGTTGCTTGTGAACCCGGCTCAAGTCTGCGCTATTTACCGCACTTGACTGAATCGATTCATAGGTGTGCAAGGCTTCATCATACATCCGATTCAAATAACAACTCTCTGCGTAGTCCATACGGAGTTGAAAAGCATCCATTCGCGTTCGCTCTAGCCCATCCGTTTCCAGACTGCTGTAAAACTGCATCGCTTGGTGAAAATAACGTTGAGCCGTTTGGTGAGCGTACATTTTTTTGGCTTTATTACCCGCCCTCCAATAAAGTTGAACAACCTCCACCGCATGCAGGTGGTTCAACGGCGTATCGAATGCTCGTTCAAGGTGGAAAATACAATCAAAGTATGGCAAGTCGAGATGCCTGTCTCTGGTCTGATACAACTGTTCGAAAATATGCTTGTGCGTCTCTCTTTTTTCGAGTTCTTCCATTTCTTCATAGAGGGTTTCGTAGATTCTGTCATGCGAAAAATGATAGATCTGCCTGTTGCTCTGCCTTACCGTTCCCCATTCCATCGCGGCTTGCAGCCGTCCAGTCAATGCTTCTTTCTCGATGTTCACAAGTCGCTGTAAAGCGGTAAACGTAAACGGATTACCCAGACAGGATGCACGCTGAAGCACTTGATAGAGTCCAGGTTCCATCTCCTTTAATTGATGTATCACCCAACTGGTCGCTTCTTCCAGAACCGGCATTTGTTCAATCTCTTGTTGATATTGGCGGATGGTATGTGCCTGGTTTCGATATTCCACCCAACCCATGTGACTGACGTAGCGAACCCACTGAACGAGATTAAGCGGATTGCCTGCCGTTTTTCGAAGACTGATCTCGGCAAGCCAGTCCAGCTCCTCAACCGACAGCGAATACATCGAATTTAGAAAATCCCGAATTTGTTGCACATTCAGGTCAGACATGACGGCTGAATACTGACGAGAATCATCCACAAATTCTGATTGCAGCATCGCCGGCAGATTGTCCTCCGCACCCGGTCGATAGGCCGCAATGATCAGCAACTGATCCAGTTGCTCCTCCTCCCCGATTCGCTCAAACAGTTCTCTCGAGTCTGCATCCATCCATTGAATGTCATCGAGAAACAGCACCACAGGGTGATGATGATAAGCGAACATGTTCAGGAATCGGCGGATTGAAAGCAATATACGCTTGTTTTTTTCCTGCCAGGGCATTTGCAGATTTGGGGATGGCTTATCCGGTAGAAAATGCCTCAGATCCGGAATGATTTCAATTAACTGAACGTCCATTTCCTGCATCCAGCCCGCCATTTCTCTCTTCCAGAACTGAATGCGTGATTCCTCTTCCGTGAGCAGTTGCTTGACGATGTCGTTTAAGGCCTGGCTCCATGGTGCCAACGGAGCGGCCTGAGGTGTAGCACTGCATTTGGCTCGACCAATATAGGCATAATCGACATCAATCTGTTCCAGAAAAGCTTCGGCAAAAGCCGTTTTTCCCATTCCGGCCTTTCCGGTCACCTGGATGAACCGCTTATTGTACTGCATCGTTTCCTGCCACATTCGGATACATTGCCTCATCGGTTCCTCACGGCCGATAAAAGCAAAATCCGGTATCTTCTGCCGATTTGGCTGCTCGTCTTCTCCAGTCAAAATTTCGGACAGTGCTTGTACCACCTGTTCGGCATCCTGATACCGCTTGTCCGGTTCTTTCTCAAGCAGTCTTTCGATCACTTGTCTGACAGAAGAAGAGATGACGTGGTCGTCATTCCAGACCGGGCTGTGCGCTATATGCGCATGCGACCAAGCTGTATCCCGCCCGGCGGAAAAAGGCATCTTGTCCGTCAGCAGGCGGTACATGAGAATACCAAGGGCATACAGATTGCTGCGATGATCTACTAGCCACGCCACATGGTTGGTATATTCCGGTGCATAATACGGTAGATAAAAACGATCCATTGCACCTGCCAGCTCGGCGTCATCTACAGAGCGAGCGGTAGTGCTCTTCAGCATGCCTGCGGGATCTGCAAGCAGAATCTGATGGGTTTCCGGATGGATAAGCACCGTTTCCATACTCAAACGATGGTATTGCCAGTTTTGAAGATGAAGGGCTGCGATCAGCTCACTCAACTGTTTCATCCAGCCAAGCCTTGTCCTTGTGTCTGACGGATGCTCTTTCACATACCAGGCCAATGGCTGCTCATCATGATGCTCATACACAATGCAGCCATATCCCGTATTCTCATAAGCCAGCGGCTGCCATACATAGTCAGGAAACAAGGCTGCTGCATCTTGCTCCCTCTGAAAATCCTGCATCGTCAATGGTTTTTGCGCACTGCCTTCCTTGATCCAGCTGCGTTTCCCTTTTATATCCTCGGTATATGTTTGTTTATGTAAATGCTCCACGAATGAAAAACGGCCCGCCGGGCTTTCAACAAGCGGAATTTGCCCGATATCGGTTGTCTGGGTGGCCAGTCGCTTCCCTTCCTCTCTCTTCACGTGAGCACGCCTCCTGCATATGTCTTGGATTGTCATGAATGTGCTTTCAGTATAGCAAATCCGGTTTCGATTTGTCTTCCATTTGTCTTCCTGTACCTGAATGCAGCGCTTGAAGACAAGCATCAGGGGCACGACTGTACACGATGCCCCTGGCTTCTGGCTTACACTATACAAAAAAGCCGGCTGAAAGGATAATGACCAACAAAATATACAGTACGAGCACGATTGCAGCGCCACCTGTCGGGTAGCATCCTCCCGGGTATCCCATAGTCAGTCCTCCTTTAATTGTTATTACATTCACTTCCATGATCAGTATATGCCCGTATTGAAAGAACGCATGGGGATTCGTCTAGCAGAGAAAGATTCCTTCGTCTGTTGCCGCCACTTCTGTCTTGCTTTATGTATTTTTTCATTTCATCTTCATGTCATCTTCAAGTTTTCTTGCATCAAGTTGCGCAAAAAGAGGCGCCTTCATTTCCAGGCGCCTGCTTGCAAAGGTAATCGCTTTATACAAAAAAGCCGGCTGAAAGAATGATCACCAACAGAATGAACAATACCAGAATGATGGCTGCTCCACCACCGTATCCGCCTCCGCAGTAGCCCATATGAACACCTCCTACCTGTCATTGCCTCTTAGTGTCAAGTTATACGAAAAAACCAGCAGATAGAATGATCACTAACAGAATGAAGAGTACGAGTACAAAAGCTGCAGCGCCACCGTATCCGTAACCGCCTCCACAGGAACCCATGCCAACACCCCCTTTCAAACGGGATGACTGGATTTGGTTAAACAAAAAAGCCGGCAGATAAAATAATGACAAGTAATATGAACAGCACCAATACAAACGTTCCAACTTTTCCGTAGCCATATCCTCCACCACAACCATAACCGCCGCCGCCATATCCTCCACCATAGCCATAACCGTAAGGGTAACCCATTCTCATACCTCCTTTACATGGTCAACGCTCCGTACACGTCATAACCCGGTGCCCCGATAATCTCAGTTATATCTCCTTATCGATGGATGATGGATTACATAGTTATTGTATGAGCAGGAATCATTTCCGATTGGACACCCGCTGACTCTGTGTGAAATTAAGAGATCGACCCATACCAAAGACAAAGAGAGGCACCACGAACGGGTGCCTCCCTTATCAGGTTGAAGCAATTATACATAGAATCCAGCAGAAAGGATGATGACAAGAAGAATGAACAATACCAATACGAATGCAGCTGCACCACCATATCCATATCCTCTTACTGCGCTCATGCAAACTCCTCCTTCTTACTTGTGATGTCCTTACACTTACATTATATGAATCATCATCACAGTGGATTGGACGTTTGCGTAGTTTTCTGAATTTAGACGCAGTTGGCGTTCAATCTGCTTCGATGCCATGTTCTGCGCGTACTTTTTCCAGCAGCCTGCTGCAGGCTTTATTGATCAGTTCATACACTTCATCGAAATTGCCCGTAAAATACGGGTCCGGTACATTGCGAACCGGCTGATCAGGCAACAGGTCCAGCAACTTGATCACACGATCTGCGGCGCCAGCCCCGACCGCTTGCAGGTTCTGTACATTCTGATCATCCATGGCGATCACATAATCATAGGTTGTGAAATCTGCTGCGGTTACCTGTCTGGCCCGCATGCCATCCTGGTTGATTTTCATTTCTGTCAATTTGTTTCGAGTTCCTTCATGAGGTGGCTTACCAATATGCCAGTCACCGGTACCTGCAGAATCTACAGAAATCTCGTGCTCCAATTTTGCCTCTTTCACCTGATGCCTGAATACGGCCTCCGCCATGGGAGAACGGCAAATGTTGCCGAGACAAACAAACAATACATGAATCATGGCGATTCTCCTTCTTATCATCTTCATATTTTTGAACATACACAGGATGGAACTTCCTCGTGTGTGTCAGCGGTCCACTGTTATTGCATACGCAAGAGCCGATATCGATTCAACGCGCCTGCAATCTCAAACCGTCTGGGCATGGCCAAATCTCCGGGATGAGCACCATAGTAAGGGGATATGGCTTCCAGTCCCCTTTCCTCTATCTGTGTATATACAGCGTCGATCGCCTCGCTGACCGATTGATTTTTCTTCCTTTGTTTTTGCAGCCATAACAAGGCATAAGCAATGGCTCTCGTTTGACTCGTCTCCAGCAGTTGTTCCAAAAACGCCAGGTCGATCCAGCTGCGACCATATTGAATCGTGGTCTGGTTCTTGGCTTCTACCTTCTGCTTGCTCCCGGGGATCATCAAGGATCGACTGTCCAGTTTCCGAGACGAGGTCATCAAGTCGATCTCATGCTCCAGGTCGCTGGAACGATGACTAGGATAAGATTGTACGATTTCACGGGCCTGAAGCGTCGCATCCTGTGGCACGTATGCATCCATCACGATAACTTGGTCACTCACTTCCAGATAATCACCAGAGCCACCCGTTACGATCACGGTAGACACGTCCTGCTTCTCATATAATTGACGGACGTGATCCATGTAAGGTGTAATAGGCTCGCGTTCCTTGTGAACCAGGGCCTGCATTCGCTGATCCCGAATCATAAAATTCGTGGCGCTCGTATCCTCGTCAATCAATATCGCTTTCGCACCCATTTCCAGTGCTTCGATGATGTTGGCAGCCTGAGATGTACTTCCACTGGCATTTTCCGTCGTAAAGGCCGTGGTATCCTGTCCAAATGGCAAATGATTGATAAAGGGCTGGATGTTCACCCGCTCAATGCTGCGACCGTCCTCTGCACGAATTTTTACAGCATCCGTGTCCGTAATCACAAATTCTCTGCCGTCCACGGCGATATGAGGATATACCCCTCTTTCCAGACTTCTCAGCAACGTACTCTTGCCATGAAATCCCCCACCAGCAATGACCGTAACCCCTCGGCGAATCCCCATTCCGGCAATGGGTGCAGACCGATGTCTGACAGGTATCTCGATCTCCATGGATGCTGGAGACTGAAATGCAACAGCCTGCGAAGCGTGCATAGGACGATTGCTGATTCCGCTTTCACGCGGCAATATGGAACCGTTCGCTACAAAAGCGATGTACCCGTTCGTTCGCAGAAAAGTGCGGATGTCCTCCTGCTGATCTGCAAGCATCAGTTGAGCTTGCAATGATGCATGATCCAGAGACGCTCCTATTTTTTTGAGTGCAAGCGGCAGTTGATTGCATAACATCTGAATGGCATTCAGGCCAAGTATCCTTCTGCCGGCAGCAGGCAAACCGATGGTCATGCGAATGTCCAGGTGATGCTTGAGGATCGCGATAGAAGAGCGCTCGAGCATCTCCTGTCCGGGCGTATCCATCATCGCCAGGCCACTGTTGCCCGTGCCCTTGGTCAATCCATGGTGGCTGTCGGGCTTGCCTGAGCTTTGTTGACTGTGGCGACCAGATATACGAACCAGCTCACTAGCTAGCTGGCGGGTCATATAATCGACAAAAGCGATCTTGCGTGCTTTCGTTCCGACCCATTCCTCTTCAAACGCCACAAAGGATTTCGGGATGACCCAACGGATTCGGGTCGGTGCTGCAAATGGATCGCCCTGCACATAATCAATATGGAGCTGGAACCACTCTTCCTCGTAAGACCCTTCAATTTGCTTGTACATTTTATAGCTTTTTCCATCCAGATTCCGAAGCATTTTCTCCAATGAATGTAACACGACAACTCTCCCCATGATCTTGCGATTTATACTTTTAAACCTATCAAAGCTTGTGCATTCTTTCAACCATCATCCCATCCCGTTCCTCAACCATTCCCCATCCTTGTTTCTCCCACTTCTCAGTCCGCCTCCGGGTTTGCATAGCTTTTGTCTTGCAAAAACAGACGCCAGAACATAATAAAGGCAGGGATCAGCAGCGCCGCTCCAATGGTATAACCGTACAACAACGATCGAAACATCGCGGGATTGGTAAAGCCTTCTTCAACGGTGAGCATCGGATACAGGATATACGGCATATGAGAGGCGCCATAGGCATAGCTGGCCAGGCCATACTGAATGACAGTGCCGACTACCGCCACCCTTGGCAATCCCTTTTCCCCGTCTCTGCCCTGTATCCATAAGGAGGCATAAGCGAGGACGAACGCAGCCACAGACAGTCCGAACCAGAACCCGTGATCGATAATCGCCTCCACAATCCAGCTTGCCTCAGGCACCATCGTCCATGTCGTAAGGACAGCAAATCCCAATGTGGACGGACCGAAGGCGACTGCCAGACGACGATACGTTTGATAGGAAGATGAATCACCCGCGACCTTCGCGTAATCTGCCAGAAACAGGGCAGATAAATACAGCTCGGTCGTCAGTCCGAACCCGAGGTGGGCATAGAGGGTAGGCGATTGCAGCAAATCGGCAAATCTCAGACTGACAGATTCACCATTTACATTCAGAAATCCGCCCAGCGTAACAGGGAGCAGGCTGATCAGCAAAGCGGGGATAAACAGACCTGTCACCCCTGAGACGATACGCAGCGTTCCGCGGAAGCGGTCAACCGAATAGGCATACACCATAAAGGTCGAACGGATCGTGAGCAAAATCAGCACCAGACTGACCGGAACAATAAGGAGCGAACCCAGCGTATAGGTGGCATGCGGAAAAAAACCAACCAGCGCAACGACCAGCAAAACGAGAAATACATTCGTAACCTTCCAGGCCGGCGACAGGAAACGATTGGCCAATTCCCCTGCCCTTGTTCCCTTGTGCTTTCCGTACAGCATGGACCAAAAGCCAGCCCCGAAATCAATGGAACCGACGATGGAATAAATAAATATAAACACCCACAGGATCACAATGGCAATCATGGCCTCTGGCACAGTCATAACCCCTTTCTTTTTACTTCCAGTCTTTCAGACCGTAACCTCAGGAACCTCAGGACAGCTCGCGCCGCACAGGGTGGCGACGGAAGTAAAACAGCATAATGAAGATCGTCAGCAGCAACAAAAACGCGTACAAAGAAATGAAGAGCAGGAACAGCGTACCCAGCGATTCGGATTGCACAGCCGCATCCTCCGTTCGCTGAATGTGGTAGATGGTCCAGGGTTGTCTGCCTGTACAGCTGAAGATCCATCCCGTCTCAATCCCGATCATCGACAAGATACCGGTCGTCGTCAGAATACGCAGCAGCCAGGCAGGTATTTGACGCTTGCGAATATACCGATAGAATAATCCGGCGAATGAAAGGACGATCAGGATGGTGCCAATCCCTACCATGAGATTGAACAACAGATGAATATACAGAGGCGGCCATTCGTCTCTCGGGAATTCATTCAAGCCCTTTACAACCGTATCAAACCGATTGTCGGCCAGAAAACTGAGCAACCAGGGAATTTCCAGTCCGTACTTGACGCTGCCGGTCTCTTCATCTACGATTCCGCCGATTGCCAGCGGCGCATAATCCGTCGTCTCAAACAGCCCCTCTGCTGCAGCCAGCTTCTCTGGCTGATATTCGTGCAGCATTTGTGCCGTCTCATGACCGTTGATCGCGGTAAACAGAGACATGATCGCTCCGACCATCAATCCGAGCATCAGCCCTTTTTGATGATAGGCCTTCGTTTTCTCATCTCCGCGATTTTTCAACAGCTGAAAGGCTGCAATGGACACAATCGCAAAGGCCCCCGTCATAAAGGCTGAACTGACCACATGCAGGGAAGTCGTCCACAGGCTTGGATTGAAAACGGCTGCCCATGGGTCCACATCGACAACTTGACCCTCCTCGATTCTGAATCCTTGCGGCGTATTCATCCAGGCATGCGCATCCGTAATCAGGACAGCAGAAGCCGTCGCGCCAATGGCAACCGATATCACACTGACGATTCGCATCGTGGGAGACAATCGATCAGCCGCAAATACATAAATGGACATAAAGACCGCTTCTAAAAAAAAGGCCCAGATTTCCACCTGAAAGGGCAAGGCAATGACCTGTCCGACAATTTCCATAAATCCGGGCCACAGCAACGCCAGCAGGACACCCACGATCGTACCCGACGGGATCGCCACTCCGAGAATAATGCCAAAGCCTTTGGTCAGTCTTTTCGCCATAATCGCGTAATCCCGATCCTTGCGAACCTGGTACATAATCTCCACGATGACGATCATGAGGGGAATCCCTACCCCGAGCGTTGCAAATATAATATGAAAGGCCAATGAAGAGCCCATTAACGATCTCGCCATTTCTACACTATCCACTTCCAGTTCTCCTCCTCTACGATCAGCACTGACATGCAAATCTTTCCATGCCTTACTATGCACGCTGGAAGCAATTTCTATGCATACAAAAAAGCAAGCCCGAGTCGGCTTGCTTTTTACTTCAATCCCTTATGACTGTGGTACACATTGCGATGCCGCATTTAAGTCTGATAGATGCGCTCCCGTTCATCGTCCTCCAGTGGTCTTCCCTTTGCTTCTACCACGACCGTACCGTCGTTCATTCCAATAATCCGATCCGCATATTTCTCAGCCAGTTCCAGCCGATGCAGTGTGCAAATCAGCGTGACGCCCGACTTGCGCGTCATTTCTTTGAAGTCTCTGACGACTTCATTGGCTCGTATCGGATCCAGACCGGACACGGGCTCATCTGCCACAATGACCTTCGCTCCCTTGGCGATGGCTTTGGCGATGGCCACGCGCTGTTTCTCTCCCCCACTTAGCTGCATAACCGGCTTGTGAGCCAAATCCAGCAAACCAAGCTTCTCCATTAGATCCATCGCTTCCATATGTGTTTCCTGGTTCGTTCCCAGCAGTCTCTTCCAGAACGGGAAAGCCTCCTTCACACCCTGCTTCACGTTCTGCAGACCGGTTTTTTGGGGCAATAATCCCAGCGTGTCCTTCAAATAGGCCGCCTGCTTTTTCAGCTTCTGCCGGGAAGTAAACGTATTGGGCGAAATGACTTTCCCCTGAAATTGATAGGTGCCCCGGTGCCATGGTGTGTTCAGTGTGATGCATTCAAGCAGCAACGTTTTTCCACTGCCGCTCGGTCCGATGATGGCTGCCAGTTCACCTGTGTCCACATTCAGCGATACCTGCTTCAGGAACGGTTTGTTGGCAATTTTCTTCACCAAATTTCGTATCAGTATCATGCCTTGTTCCTCCTTCTCCCTTGTCTAACTGGCTGATTTCCTCTATGTAGCATGCAGCAGTCTGTCCCAAATGGGCCCATGACTTTACGTTATCCGGCTACTGGACTTATCCGGTTATAAGCGACTGTGCTGCTCGAAAAACAATTCTCTTGTCATCAAATCCGCAATATCCGCTGGCGGTAAACTGCCATATGCGAGCATCAGCTTGACGAGCGCGGCTTCAAACGACAATTGCACGAGCGGAATGACGCCTTCCTTCAGCAAAACATGCGTGGTAGCGTAATGGGGTCCTTCCAGCTGTTTGACAGGTGTGAGATAGACGGGAATACCTGCTGCACGAGCATTCCTTAGCCACTCCACGAGTGTATGGTCATGACCTTGCCGGATATTCAGGGTAGCGGAGTGATACGTATCCAGCAATATAGCCTTCGGCGGTGTGGATCCCCAGCCCATGTACGCAAAGCTTTGCCCAGGATGCGGCCTAACAGCCAGCACTTCTGATGTGAAGGTGTATCCCCCTGCCAGCAATAACGGCTCCTTGCGTGCAGCATATTGGTTCAGTTTCGCTGAATCGGGATTGAGCGTGTGCGGATGAAGCGTGGGTTGTCCATTTTCCATCCAGGCAAACGGCTCACCGAGGGTACTGTCAAAATCGTCGGTAAAGTGTCGGCACTGCAACAGTCGGGAAGCGAGATAAACTGGCATCTGGCCCCTGACATTTTCATATATGCTGTACACCCCTGGCAGCGAAGCAGTTGCAATCCAGTCTACAGCCGCTGCAAAATTGCGCAGCCCATTGCTCCCGGGCTGATCTAGCGGCTTGTTGCTCGCTACGGTTACAATCGGCACCGGACTGTCCGCAAACATATAACTCATTGCGATGGATGTATAGGCTAGCGTATCGGAACCGTGTGTCAGAATGACCCCATCATACTGCGCATAGTTCGCTTGCTTGAGCGCGTAATACAACATGGTCCAATCCTGCGGCTGCACATTCTCGCTTAATTGATTAATGGGCTGAATCGGTGTAAATTGAACGTTTAGTTCCGACTGAGATCGAGTAGACATAACCGAATCCGAATATTGCTCCAGGATAAAATAAGAGGAGGAATGGACATCAATCTCCTGATTTTCGGTGACCGATCCGATCGTTCCCCCGGTAAAAACAACGAGGATATGGGTCAATAGGCTCTTCCTTTCCTTGCCTGCGGTTCAGGGCTTTCTGCTATTACTATAAATGGCTGCCCCCCTGAATGCAAGTGCCTTCCTCACGAAAAACACCCGTCCTGAAAAGGACGGGTTGGTCATGCCTGGAGCCTATCGATTTTCCTGTTTGCCTACCTGATTCAGGCTGGGAGGCAAGTTTCGCTGTTTCTGACTGGAAGGCGTATGCGCTTCATCCTTCATGGAAGCCATATTTTGCTGCTCATGGGTTCGATGGCTTTTGTTGTGCGGCATTCCTACCACCTCCTGGTCTTAGATTGCCAAGAGTGATTGTTCCTTATGCCTGTACATCCTTCAGGTACGACTGAATGGTTTCCTCCAGCTTCTCAGGCGCAGTCACCGGGGCAAACCTTTTCACCGTTGCCCCGTCCGGATGCACCAGAAATTTCGTGAAATTCCATTTGATCTTTTTGCCCAGCAGTCCGCCAGTTTCTTCCTTTAAATGGTCGAAGAGCGGATGGGTCTGCTCGCCATTGACTTCGACTTTGTCAAAGACAGGAAAGGATACGTCATACTTTAATGAACAAAACTGTCTGATCTCTTCGTCATTGCCCGGCTCCTGGTTGCCAAACTGATTGCAGGGAAATGCCAACACTTCGAGTCCCTGATCCCGATACTTGTCATACAGCTTCTGCAAGCCTTCATATTGGGGGGTGAATCCGCACTGGCTGGCGGTATTCACAATCAGCAGCACCTTTCCCTTATAATCTTTCAGCGGGACATCCTTCCCATTCTGCCTTGCTTCATATTCAAAAACCTTCATCACATCGAACCCCTTCCTGTTTACTTCATTCTCACCATCTTCTGCTTCTTTTTATTGTACAAGGTTTGTTTAGTCTTTTCAATCATACAGAAAAGGTTTGGTTTTATGCTCATCTTGCAGTAAAATAAAGGTATGAGCGGGAATTACCGCAAAGGAAAAAAAGGAGTGTTGAAAGAAATGGAATATAATCTGCGGGAGGAAGTCGCGAACGCCATCAGCCACGGAATCGGTACCTTGCTCAGCATCGCGGCACTCGTCCTCCTTGTCGTATTCGCCAGTTTGTATGGAGACGCTTGGCACATTGTCAGTTTCACAATCTTCGGGGTTTCTCTCGTCCTCTTATATACATGCTCTACGTTGCTGCACAGTTTCCCCAAAGGAAAAGTCAAAAACCTGTTTGAAATCCTGGATCATTCCATGATCTATGTGTTAATTGCCGGAACATACACCCCTTTCCTGCTCGTTTCTCTCCGTGGTCCACTCGGATGGACGCTGTTTGGCATCATCTGGGGTCTGACAGCTGCAGGTATCGTATTCAAAGTATTCTTCGTCAAACGATTCATCATCCTGTCCACGCTGCTATACATTGTAATGGGCTGGATGATCATCTTCGGATTTGGACCGCTACGGGAAAGTGTACCGGATACCGGTATTTTCTGGCTCGTGCTTGGCGGGGTCGTGTATACGTTGGGCTCAATCTTTTATGTATGGCGGAAGATTCCATACCACCACGCTATATGGCACCTGTTTGTCATCGGCGGGAGTGTGTGTCACTTCTTCGCTATCTTCTTCTATGTACTCCCCATGCCTGCCATCTGACGAAATGTATGAAACGAATAGCCCAGACACAAGACATCAAAAAAGACCGAGGAAGGGTCAGGGACGAGAAACGTGATCTCACGAATTCTCTCATCCCTTGCCTGACTCGGTCTTTTCCTGTTCCGCTATGGACGCTCCATGGCTCCCTTCATTTTGCCACAATCCGGGTGACTGTCAATCCCGGTCACTGTAAGTAACGAGCAGTCCGCCTTCACCCGCATACGTACCGATGACAGGACCCATTTCAGAAATAATGATCTCCCTGAACGGATACTTTTGCTTGATCATTTCCAGCAAGTCCTTCGCTTTTCCTTCATCGTTGCTGTGCGCTATAGCGAGTACGGCTTTCTCAAAATCAACCTTGACCTCACCAATCTTGTCTACCATCCGTTTGATCGCGTTTTGGCTGCCACGTATTTTCTCCATCACTTCAACGGCGCCTTCCTCACTAGCCCGCATCAGCAGTTTAATGTTCAGTACCGATGCAATCTTTCCTTTCACGCGATCCAGTCTTCCACCCTTGATGACATTTTCCAATGTATCCAGAAAGAAATACGTTCGAGTCAGTTTGACCTGTTCGGTCACATATCGAAGGAGCTCTGCCCGTTGCAGACCTTCCGTTGCGAGACGAGCCGCTTTCAGCACGATCAGACCCAGGCCCATGGAAGCGGTTTTCGAATCAATCACTTCCACCTTGTGGGCGTAGCCATCCTCTTCCAGCATTTCTTTTGCGATCAGCGCATTTTGATACGTACTGCTCAGTGCAGAGGACAAGGACAGAACAATGACATCTGACTGCAAGGGGGCGATCGCTTCCACAAACTGAAGGGGAGACGGACTGGATGTTTTCGGGAGATTCTTGGCATTTTTCATGCGCTCATAGAATAGCCGGTTGTCTTCATTGGAGTCCGTTACGTAGTCATCGAAATGCACCGTTAAAGGCACGACTTTAATATCCATTGTGTCCAGCAGCTTGATCGGCAAGTCTGCCGCACCATCTGTTACAATTTTCACTGTCATGTCACTCACTCATTTCTGCCAAATTCCATATTTTCTATTCGTACATTATACCGTAATGCGGCTTTCAAGACTACAGGATTCGACAATTACAGACAAATTCATCTCGGAATCCGGTCCCTCTTATGCGGCGTCATTACGGGAACACATGTGGAGAACACTCAACGTTTTGCAGGCCAACGATTCTGAATGTCTGGGTCTGCGAGAAGAAGCTGCTTGATCCGGTCTTTCTCGAACGGCGTAAATTGCAGCTCACAGTCCATCCCATCGAACTGAGGCGTCATGTCCAGTATCTGGCCTTCATGCGTGCAAATGACCAGGGCCGTATAGTCGTACTCGTACAGATGCTCTTCTTCATCCTTTACCCATAATGTACACGTGATATCCACGTAATAGTCATTTCGAATCTCCCAATTTGGACGAATGGCATCAATGCGCATATCTTTCATTTCTTCTGCTCCGTATGCAATCAACGGTTACCCTCCTTTTATTTGAACAGATCGGTGCCACAGCCCTAAGCTGACAAACAGGATGTACATTCCGCCCAGCATCAGGAACATGGAAGCCGGATGAATCCACTGAATGCCCATTCCGCCCAGATTCGGACCGATTATGCTCCCGATGCTGAAATGAATCGAGGCGACAATATTTGCCTTTGGCAGCAGTGATCGGGGCAGCAGATCCGCCGCGTACGCAAGACCTAACGAGAAAAATGATCCCACAAAGCCACCCGCCAGAGCCAAACAGGCAAGCAATGCCCACTCATTAGGCATGAACGGCACACTGAGAAAGGCCAAACCGCCGATTCCACCTGAACTGACAAGCCATTTCTTGCGTCCCCAGCGATCCGAGGCGATGCCGAGCGGAATCTGCAGGACAAGACTGCCTACGCCGACAGCTGGCAGCAGAACGGATATCCACTGTTCGGTCAAACCTGTGCGCAAGCCATACACCGGGAAATTGCTGTTTAGACTTGCCTCCATATAGCCAAACATCAGAGCCGGCAACAATGCGAACCAGGCCAGACGATAGATTCGGCCATACGCTTGCTTCGTTTCCCCGGCCACCCCTCTTCGCTCTTCCGGTTCCGGATAATCATGAGGGAGCAATTGCATAAGCGCCAGGGCCACAGACAGACAAACGGCCATCGTCACAAACGGAAGCCACATGGCAATATCTAGCAGGTTAATCCCGAGTGGTCCCAGACTGAAACCAATCGCATAGGACATCCCGTAAAAAGCGATATTGCGTCCCCTGGTTTCCTTCGGGCTGGCGGAGACGATCCATAGCTGCGTGGCATAGTGGAGCAGGCTGTCACCAATGCCGACCAGTAGTCGCAGTATGACCCATACCAACATGGACGGGTAGAGTGGAAAGATCAGACAACTGATCAGTACAATGACAAAGCCAAGTGAGATGGATCTCTTGTATCCATATGTGCGTACAATCCGTTCCACCACAAACATCGCCAGGAAAACCCCGACATACAGGGATGCCGCGTGGAGGCCGTTAACTCCGGAGGAGACCCCCTCCTGTTCCAGAATGAGGGACAGCATCGGAAGCAGCAGGCCCTGGCTCATTCCGGTAAACACAACGGCAACAATCAGAATGATAATTCGTGAAGGAGTTAAGCTGTGAGTCGTCATGATGAATGTCTTTCCTTCCAGAGATTGAATAAACAAAAGAAGATCAGGCAAAAGTATGTCCGTAATACTCTAAATCCCGATATTTGTACAGGAGGCAGCTATGATTCCAATCGCAGAAATGATGGAATGGAGCCGGCAATATAGCGGCAAAACTGTTCAGATCAGCAAATATGAATCGGAGGATCTCGATCATCTCATTCTGCATCTGGATAAAGTCACATTCACGGCGCTTGACCCGCATGACGAGGATAGCTATTTGGCCAGTCATGCTTTGTATTTACACGGATATGGCATGTTTGACACGCATCAATCCTACGTTCAGACGTATTTGCCTCATGCGCCATTGCCTGGTCAAATTTACGTGATCCCTCTCGATGAAGTTCATCGTTGTGAGATCATGCCCGACCATCTCTATATTCAAACCGCCAGAGCCAATTACAGCATCAAGCCACTTCGGAACATGCCTGATCTTCACTGAATCTATATGAAACGTTCCTATTTTCGACGCAAAGGTATATCGGCAAGCAAATAATCGTCATCCATGTCCATCACATAAAAGCGATGATTGCAGCATGGCATGACCAGCCAGTGCTTCTTGCCTGTTTGAATTTCCTTGACGTCTTTTGCCTTTAGCGGCAGTAAAATGTGCTCGGCCTCACAGGATGGGCAGGCTGAAACGTAGTAATCTCCCATCATTTTCTCATAAGGCCATGTATGGTTATAAGGAATCATTCCTTTTCCCCCTCCTACCTGTCCTGAAACTTCAATCATCATAGCACGTATAGGTACATAAATAAATGACTGTCAAAAAGTACAATGGACAGACGAGGGGGAAGCCATGGAAGATTGGAGCACGTACTATGAGAAAAGGGTGCGACGAGATTTGCTGACTTGGGAAAATGAGATTCGGGCATCCGACTCCCCACTCTCCCGAGCTTCTCAGGGATTAAGCCGTAAAATAAACAGATGGATACCGCAAAAAGCCCACGACGCACTAACTTCGGCGATCAAAGGAATGGTTAAATCGGTGTTAACCGGCGCCCAGTTCATACCCAAGCCGATTGCAGATCCTTCCCTCTCCTTGTATGAGCGCGATGAACAGGCCAAGCTTGTCATCGGAAAATATCGCAAAATCGCAGCGACAGAGGGGGCCGCCACTGGGGCAGGCGGGATCATCCTTGGCATGGTAGACTTTCCAGCTCTGCTTGCCATCAAGATGAATATGTTGTTTGAGTTGGCTCCGCTGTATGGCTTTGAGACCCGTTCTTATCGTGAAAGGCTGTTTATTCTGCATGTGTTTCAATTGACGTATTCGAGCAGCCAAACCCGTAACCGCATTTTTCATACGATTCGTCACTGGCAACCAGATACGACGATTTCAGAGCCGGACTGGCAGACTTTTCAGCAAGAATATCGAGACTCGATGGATTTGCGCAAGCTGCTGCAGCTGCTCCCGGGTATTGGCGCCGTCGTCGGAGCGTGGGCCAATGACGGCTTGACCAAGGAGCTGGGACGCAATGCGATCTGCAGCTATCAATCCCGCTACCTGTCCGTAAATAATCGCTAGTCCCGACTCTGAATCACCAGCAACAAGCCGTCTCGAAGGCGAACAAACGCCTCATCCTTCTGGAGTCTGTTGCTAATGCCGAGAGACTGACCAATCTTCAATGTCGCATTGTGGAGCGGATATTCAAATCCCTCCAAATCAATGCCTGTCACCGTCCAGGTCAGCGGCAGCAAGGAAATATAGGAAAAATGGCTACAATCGGCACGTTGAAGATGCAATTCATCCTTCACTAGCCATATTTGATTATGGGTATCTAGCAGACGGCACCGAACGTTCCTCTCCGTCCCCTCAACGAGGACATGTACGTTCGCCAGACTATGATCAAAGCGGGTACCAAGTGCACCCATGATGACCACTTCATCTGGCTCCCAGGCAAGGGCATGCCGGAACGCCAGCTCGGTATCGGTCTCATTTTTATCGATCGGATCACAGGTGAGCCATTTCTCACTGCCCTCTCTCACTTGCTCGAGCTCCCTTTCCGAAATTGAATCGAAATCTCCTACGGCCAACTTGGGGCGAAATCCATGCTCGATCAGATGTAACGCCCCGCGATCAGCGCCGATCAGCCAGTCCCCTTCTTGAAGCTGACCGAGCAATTCAGGTTCAAAAGAACCTCCGGTTACAATGACTACTCGCCTCACGCTTATGCACTCCCCTCCATCGTGTTCTTTTCATGTATTCTTATCGTTCACCTTTCCTCATGCTTGAGACATCCATCTTCGTGACATGCATCATATATCCATCTCACCTAAGTGTTCAAGTTATCCGGTCTTGACCGCCTGCCCTTTTCTCCTGTTTTTCCGCAGCCATTGAGACGGAATCCAGAGCATTGCCAGCATGAATAAGGTAGTCAAGCCAAGCAGCATCAAACTGTTGCCCGTCCCTGCTCTCTCCAGACTGTTTCCGAGCAAGAGGGGAAGAATGGAACCCCCGATTCCGCCGGATGCGATCATCAGACTGATGACCTGATCGGGATAACCCTGGACGGCCTCATTGGCGGCAACGAGACCAATGGCAAACATGCCGGACATGCACAGCCCGATCCACAGAATGGAGACCAGGAGCCAGGTATAATGATTGGACATCGCCATACCCAGCAGCCCCACCCCCGTGCCTGCCGCACTGGCAAGCAAATAACCCAGGTAGGAGGTTGCCTCAGACAGATAACCTGCGATCATCCGTCCAATCGACATCGTGATCCAGAAGAACGTGACCGAAAAAGCTGCGATCGATTCGGATGCCGCACTTTTCTCCAGGACCATCGATGGCATGAAGCTGACCAGACTAATTTCCAGACCGACATAGAGCATAAAATATAGACAGAACCAGATCAGCAAACGATAGGAGGAACGCAAGACCGTCCAGGTTCCAACAAACGGACGATCCTCTGTTGCCGCAGCGCTTTCTTCAGTCCGAACTAAAGCGCTATCCTCAGTCCGGGCAGCCTGTCCGATCCGATGCATGACAGGTCGTGTCACAAGCCATAGCAGCATACCCAGCGAAGCCGTAATGAGAAAAACAGCGTACCAGAGATCAATCCGAATAAGCAGGCCGGCACAGAGTGGCAAAATCAGGGCGCCCACCCCGAAGAAAACCTCAATCTGACTCATCTTGACCGCTTTGCGAGAGGCGAACAACTGAATGACCAGTGCCCCAATCATCGTTTCAATCACACCCAGTCCAAATCCCCCAAAGGGAGCGGCCAGCAGCGTATAGGACCATCCCAGGTGAAGAGCATACACGATTGAGGTCAGACTCATCGCCGCGATACTGATCATCAGGATGCTTGTCTTGGACTGGATATGGGCCCAGTACGGTGCGATAAGTACACCGACAAGAAAACCGAGAAATTGCATGGATACGAGCCATCCACCGTCCCCGTATTGCTCCTGGTAACTGCTGAGCATCTGGGGCATCACCGATCCGATCCCGACATGGCCAAACCCGATAAACAAATAACATACACAAGCATATATAAAAAAGCGTTGATGATCACGCATATGGACGACCACCAGTCTGATCCGCCCACAACAGCGCTCTTCGTAAAATGGGGTCTGTCACTTTTTGCTTGTCTGCCGCATAGGCGTTGGCATCATCTCCATGCTGCTCCATCCATTCCTGTTTCCAGCGTCCGTATCGTTCCGCTTCCCTCGGATGGGCCAGCAGGTATTGCTTGAAGGCGAGATGCTGCAGGATGTGAGGATGTCCCTGCTCGAAGACATGCAAATGATGTGTGCGATGAAAGCCCCCTTTTACAAAATAGGCTCTTCCTGAAATGCCGTTCTCGCCTTTCGAGGTGTACCCGGCGTAAGACAAATCTTCCTCGAATAAATCCATAAAGCTCACGTCCTTTACCACGGCCAGCAGATCGATAATTGGCTTGGCCAGAGGCACCGTCGATATGGACGTACTGCCGATATGATGAATCTCCAGGCACTCACTCCCCCATATTCTCCGCAGGATGACAGCCTCAGATTCGAAGAGGCTGGCCCATGCTGGCTGATAAGATTGTAAAACAAGCATTCGCTTCATAATCAGACCCCGTCCTTTCCACGATGAAGTTCGATCAGGGCAATTTCGGGCCGGCATAAATACCGAAATGGCAAACGTGTCGTGCCGATGCCCCGGCTCGTATAAATATACTGTTGATGTCCGGGTTGATAGAGATGGTCCTGATACACCTTGCCAAGCGGCGGATTGATCACCGCGCCCAGCAGAGGCAACCGAATTTGTCCGCCATGGCTGTGGCCGGACAGTTGCAAATCTGCATATACCGATTGACGGCGCTCATCCTTCAACTGCTCAATATAATCAGGGGCATGCAGCAACAGCAAGCGAAAACTGTCCCGGTGCTCTCGTAGCCACAGAGCCGAATCCGGCTGTCCGCTCAGTGCATCTTCCAGCCCGCATATCGTCATGGCATCCCCTTTGCTGGAAACGCGCACCACTTTGTTTTGCAATAGCTGAAAGCCTGATGCATGCAAGAGGGAAGTAACGGTGGGATAGTGATGTGAATAATCATGATTGCCAAGCACTGCAAACTTCCCCAACGGCGCGTTTAATCGGCTCCAAATCTCGCCCGTTTCCTCACTGAGGCGTGTTGCCTTGCGCTGATCTATACTGCGATCCATTAAATCTCCGGTAAAACAAATCATATCGCCTTGAAGCGATTGAATCCGCTCCGCAATCATTCCGAAATGATCCGCACCCAGAAAAAAACCGAGATGCAAATCACTGAAATGAACAATCCGCAAGCCATGGAAGGCTTTCGGAAGCTTATCCAGCGTGAGCTGTATATGATGAACACGCAGCCAGCTTCGCTCAATGGCAAAGGCGTATCCGGCATTCAGCGCAGCAGCTGCGGTCCCAATTACGGCAAGCCGTTTCATAAATGCCCGTCTTGTCATCCGTTTGGCATTCAAGCTTCATTCTCCTTCAAATCAGAATCCATCCTATCATATCATGTTTGAGGAAAGACAATCCAACCAGAAAAAGCCCTTTTATCTCCAACGCTCTCACCACTGGTGTGAACGGGACAAGGAGATACAAGGGCTTTCCGCTACGAATAGATGGATTCAGGTTGTCATGCTGCTATTGAGAAAGGTGGAAGGGCATGGGCTGCATCTGCTCGAGTCTGACAGACTGCTGAGATAAAATGCGTCGTACCTGTTGAATATCGGCAAAGCAGGTCGGGCCTCCGGTAAGCTCAGTAGCTTGCAGCAGACGATCAAAACAGGCGATAGCACTGTCAATCATGTTGACCATCATCAAACTTTCACTATGCCATACCTTTTCATATTGGTGTGTATTCGTTCCGAAATTTTGTTTCTTGAACTGCATGTTCATCCAATCCATGTGGGCTTGCAGAGACTGCATAAAATGCTGCAACCGACCGACCATTTGTCCGATCTTCAGTTTCGGATTATTTCCTTCCAGATCCAGTCTTTCATACAACCGTTCCAGATTGGACAGCTCATCCAGCAACGCAATCTGTTCCCGTTTCATTCGAATCCAATGCTCAATCTGGGCTTGCTTCTCTTCGGCAGGCATGATCACAGTTCCATCCACCATGTCTGGTCCCCTCCTCCATATTGGGTAAACGTGATGCCAATTGCTTTACATCATGTTTGATCTCTTGTCATGATTTTAAAACAATGAGAACGCTTCATCTGTGATATTTTTCACATGAGGCTGATTCGGGGTCTGATACCTTTATATTAGCAACAGTTCATTGAATCCTTTACCAAATCCAATGCTTCCTGAAGAGGTGAATGTCATGCCCCGGCTGCTCATACAAGTTCGATATTTTCTCATCTTTTTTGTAGTCACTGCAAATCTGTGGGAGCAGGCTGCTTCCGAATCTGCTCTCATCGCTTATTTGTATGAATGGATCTATTTATTTCATATTCCACTGTTTGTGCTTGTCACCGGCTATTTTGCCGGCAAAGAATCTTTTCTAAAGCTTTCCTTCATCATCCTGTTTCCTTACGTCGTTTTCCAGTCTGTTTATTGCTTGCTGGATGTCGTGTTCTTTCATATGCATGAAGGAGCCTACTCCTTCTTTATCCCTTACAGCTTCTTGTGGTTTTTATTCAGCCACTTTTTCTGGCGCCTGCTGCTCGCGGCCGTTATCCGATATCGTTTCCCTTTTGTACTGGCCATATGCACCAGTTGCCTGATCGGGATGGTACCCGATACTGGAGGCTGGTTCTCCCTTCAAAAAATGATCTACTTCTTCCCGTTTTATTTACTTGGCGCCCAACTTGCCAGCAACGTGGGAGCGGGCAAAACGATGTCCCGTGTACTAGCGTTTCTAAGGGAGAAGCCCCCGATCTGGCTGCGCTGGATCTTGTTCCTGCTCATTTCTGTTTTATTCCTGACTGTCACAGAGGTGGCCTGGTTGTCCGGACAGTGGAATTATGAGCAGCTCGGTTTATCCATCGGCTCCGGCGTGTTCATGCGAGTCGCAATGTATGGCATTCAGCTTTTGACCGGCGTCTGTCTGATTGCAATCGTAAGAGGTCAGTCCGACTTCCTGCATGATAGCGGGAAGCAAACGTTTTTCGTTTATTTATTGCACGCCTCCGTCGTCAAGACGATACTGGCGCTCCAATTGCTCCAACCGCTGTCACCCGTTATGATGGCCTGGATGGTGCCCGCCGCAGCGTGGCTGCTTGTCTGGCTGCTCTCCCGCCCGCAGGTGAAAAGAAGCCTGCATTATGTCGTAGAGCCGGGCTGGCTGTTTCAGCTGGGTCTGAAATGGAGACACGGGGATGAAGCGAAGCCGCGCGGAGTATGATACAATATCCTTCGGAACCCTGCATTTCGATGCAGAACAGATTGCGTGACGAAGGGAGCATCCATGTTGTACGGATTGAAATGGCTGTCCGCATTAACAGGAAAAAGACTGATTAAAACGGCCTTGTCCGTATTTATTACGGCCTCCGTTTGTCAATTCTTCGGGTGGCCGGTCATCTTTGCCGTCATTGCCGCTATCGTTACCGTTGAGCCAACCGTCAATGCCTCCATTCAAAAAGGAAAAATCAGACTACCGGCAGCAGCGATGGGTGCCGCGATTGCCATGGGTCTCGATGCAGCCCTCGGCCAAACGCCACTAGCCTATGCGCTGTCTGCCTTTTTCACTATATACTTCTGCCATCTGTTCAAGTGGGATGATGCGATCATTGTCGCCACCTTGACGGCGGTAAACATGATCACGATGACCGAGACCCATTATCTGCTTAACTTCTTCGTGCGATTGGGGACAACCTCTACCGGAATCGTGATTTCCATCCTCGTCAACTTTCTCATTTTCCCTCCCAATTTTCAGCAGGCTGTCCGGAAAGCCTATCAAAATATTTTTCACCAAACCCATCAGCTTCTGGAAAAATGTCTGGACTATCATTTGAAGCAGTCCGGCAGCCGCATGCAATTGAACCGCAGCCATCAATCGCTGCTAAAAGAAATTGATCGCTGCATGAACCTCGTGCAGTTCCAGTTTCAGGAGTATCGCTACCATCGTACAGCGCCTGCCGAGATCAGGGAACTGAAGCGCATCCAGCAAAATGTGCACATTTTGTACAGTGTGGCCTTTCATACCGGTGACTTCATCACCCTCTCCACAGACAAGCAAGTGGCCTGTTCTAGGGATGAAGAGACGTGCATCTGGCAAGCCTGGGAAGCCATCTCCAACCAGCTTCTGCAGGATGCATGGTCGAGACCTGTCCAGGAAAATGCGCTCGATGCAGCCTGTCGAGTCAACCTGATGCATCTCGTTCACGATCATACGGGCGGGACAGACCATGATCCATCCAGCTTTTCCAAGGAAGCCTCGATCGCGTATGAGCTGCTGGCGATCTATCGACTTCTGGAAGGACTTCATCCGCTTGGTGAATCTTCTGTCCGTACGGTATAGGTGAGTACGTTATGACATTCATCTGTGAAGACCACAAAGGCTGTAGCACTGAACCGTGCTACAGCCTTTTGCAATTATGCGTTCAGCTCATCCGGCCAGGACTGAATCAAGGCAGGTTGATCATGCAGTGGCAATTTGCGATACTGAATAATTTTCCGGGAATACGTTCTCGCCAATTGCTCTGCCTGTTCGCGTGTCTGGGCATACACATATAAATGAAATCCGGACTGGTCTTCTTCAGGAAGAACCAGTGTCCAGCCATCTTCCTCCATAAATTTGATCCCGTCGATCAATTCCACCGGCTTGCCTTTGGTTTCCCTCATCAGAAAACGCATCACTTTGCCTTTGTCTGTCCAGCTGCATGCCACCTGCCGCTTCAGCCAGACAAAGTCCGGGGCACCTTCCAGCACCGCAGAGATCGAGACGTCTCTGTCAGTCAGAAGACGATCAAGACCAATGGAAAAATACATGACATCATGATACAAGAAAAAGGAGCCATTCTTCCCTGCTCTCACCTGAGCGCGATAATCGGCTTTGCCTTTATGTACCTTCTTACCGGCTAACCGCGCCCACTCTTCCAGAATGTCGGGCATGTTCACCGGAATCGTCAGTTCGCTTTCTTCGGTCATGTGCAGATACACCATCAACTGAATCAGCAGCAGTTCCTGTTCTTCCAGCCATTCACCGCGCTCATTGCATATCCCTTTCAGCGTTCCGTCATTTCCGCATATCAGCGCTCCCTGAGCGTGAATGGCCTTTATCATAGCAGGTATTTCCGTTTCACTCTTTCCTAGCGGTGAGATCGAGGTGACCGGATAGGAGATCCACCGGGAAGCAAGTCTGGCGACCGCACGGCCATGCAAATTCAGCTTCCCCTGCTCCTCACAAACCATGATCCACTGCCTTTTCCCATCCATACCACCAGACAGAAGCTCAAATTTGTCACGATGGCCGGTGCATATCCGACTGGCTGCTTCCATCGCATTCCAGTAAGGAAGCATACTGTCTACTTCGATCAACTCTCTGCCGACCTCATCATGACCAATTTGCCGAAACTGCTCATGATCGAATGCACTTTGGATTTGGCGTTCCTGATTTTTGGGAATCGGCAAGCCCTCTTTGTCCAGCAGTTCTAGCCGAAGGCGCTGTTGCTGGAAATCAGACTGATAGGCGTAAATGGCAAAATCCGTCCGTTGATATACCACCTGATGTCTGACGGCTGGAAGAGAAGCGCCCTTGCCCGTGATGAGATGAATGCCGGAAGCCAACAGACCCATTTTCAGTGCATCGATAGCCAGTTTCGGCGTCGTCTGTTTGTCATGTTCCAGCAGGACTCGTGCTCCTTTTGGAAGAACGGAGGCAATCGCACACGCCAGACGCTGAAGCATACCGAGTGACAGATCAACCAGAAGCTGTCCCTCGATGCCTTTGTCTCCAAACAGATGATACTTTCTGGCATCCTGCCACAGGATGGACTGCCTGATCTCACTTTGATGATCAATAAATTTGTATGGATATATTTTAACTTGCGGGTGAATCCGGCTGTTTCGTCCCACTTGGCAATGATCGCCGATAACGGCATGCTCCATAACACAAGCATTGGTTCTGATGAGGCAGTTTTTACCGATGGTCGCCCCCTTGACTTCACTATGGCCTTCCGTGAATACGTCTTCCCATAAGATGGCGGATTCGATGACACCGCCCTGATTCACAATACAACCGTTCCCCAGCACCGCGCGCGGACCAATCATGCAATCAGGCTCTACAATGACATCACTTCCGATCCAGACGGGAGCTTTGACGGAAACATCGGGACTGATATCTGCCTCTGGAGAGATCCAAATCCCCGGCTTTACTTGCAATCCGGTAATCGCCGCCTCCACTTTACCCTCCAGAAGATCCCAATGTGCCTGACGATATTGTTCTACACTGCCAATATCCGACCAGTATCCCTCTGCCACATACCCATATAACGGCTGCTGATGCTGAAGAAGCATCGGAAACAAATCTTTGCTGAAATCCATCGGTTCATGCTCATTCATCCATTTCAGCGTTTCAGGTTCTAAAATATAAATGCCGGTATTCACCGTATCACTGAAAACCTCACTCCACGTCGGCTTTTCCAAAAAGCGATAAATGGCGCCATCTTCATCCGTCATGACCACACCAAATTCGAGAGGATGGGCGACCTGTGTGAGTACGAGAGTGGCCAGTGCCTGTTTTTGCGCATGAAATTCAATCGCTTGACTAAGGTCGAAATCGGTCAAAGCGTCTCCGCTGATCACGATAAAACGTTCATCGAGAAAATCTTCCGCATTCTTGATGCTGCCCGCAGTACCTAGCGGTACTTCTTCCTGAAAATAAGAGAGATGGACCCCGAACTCACTTCCATCTCCGAAATAATTCTTGATCTGTTCCGGCATGTACTGCATGGTCACCGCAATGTCTGTAATATCATGCTTCTTGAGCAGATCGATGATGTATGCCATCACAGGTCGATCCAGCAAGGGGACCATCGGCTTGGGTGTATTGCTCGTTAACGGGCGCAGTCTCGTTCCTTTGCCGCCTGCCATAATTACTGCTTTCATCTCGACATCCCTCCAGACACTGGTTCTCGATTCCAGACCCTTTCATAAACGTTCATCGTATCTCTTGCAATCTGCTGCCAACTGTAGGTGTGAAGCACCTTTTCATAGCCTGCCTGGGCAAGCTGATCGCGATAAACCGGATGGTGCAACAGGGTGAGCGTAGCCTCAGCCAAATCATCCGCCATCCCTGGTGTCACTGTCATCCCGTCCACACCATGAGAAATAATTTCCTGTAAACCGCCTGTTTGAGACACAATGACCGGTATGCGGGAAGCCATCGCCTCCAGTGCAACGATCCCGAATGGTTCATAATAGCTTGGAAATACACATAATTGTGTGCGAAGCAGCAGGCGATTGCGGGTCTGATCATCGACAAATCCGGGAAACCAGAAATGCGCTTCCAGCTGCCGTTGTCTCACTTCATGCATCCATTGCTCTCGCATCGGACCTTTTCCTGCGACAATCCATTTTGCCCTAGGCTCGCGCTGCAATACTTTCTCTGCGCTCTCTATTAGAGTTGCAACGCCTTTTTCCCGGACCAGTCTGCCAATGAAGAGAATGACCAGGTCCTCTTCGGCAATCGGCCAGTCATTTGAACTCTCATCCATATCGACCTGAAGGTTTGCGACTTCGATACCGTTATAAATGACGTGAAGCTTGTCACCTGGCAGTGAAAAAATACGACGGATTTCCTGTTCCATGTACTTACTGCAGCAGATCACTTGATCTGCCTCCATGCACAGCCTCCACTCCTGTTCGGAGATTTTGTGCTGAAGTTCAGTGAAGATGCCTTGATTTCGCCCATGCTCCGTGGCATGGATCGTCGCGATCAGAGGCAGATTCATCCGTTTCTTCAATTGCCTAGCCGCATAGGAGACCAGCCAGTCATGAGCATGAATCAGGACGGCAGGCCCTCCTCCCAACCTGCATTGTTTGGCCTTCTCGACCATGGCAATATTGAGTTGCAGCACCCAGTCCAGAAAATGAATGTCCGGTTGCCGTGGTGTGCTTACCCGATGAACGTGAATACCATTCATCACTTCATAGACTGGCCACGTGTCCGCTCCTGATGTAATGACGTGAACATCGATTCCCTGCCTGACTAATTCCGTCGACAGATCGAAGACATGTCTGGACAATCCCCCTACTGTCAGCGGAGGAAATTCCCACGACAACATCAAGATGGTATTCCGTACTGAGGAAACAGAAGAAACGGGATGAGCTTCTCTCGAATGAGCACGCAGGCTATGATGGTCACGAGTCCGAAAAGCTTCATACTGCAAGCCTTTTCCGAACTGATCCTCGTCATCATACAGATCAAGGACAACTTCATCTGCTTCTGCTGCTCCCGCAAACATACGCTGCAAATGCCAAAATCTTTCCTTATGCTGTTCCATGCGACGCTTCGCGTATTGCACGGTTGTCTGATTATCTATAATAAAAGCCCAGTCACTGCTCTGGGCAAGCAATAGTTCCCTTCCCATGAGGTTCAGTATGCGCCGCTCCCATTTCGTCGGTCCTTCACAGGCATTGGCCTGTTCAATCATCTGCTGCTCCATCCTGTGCAGCTCTTTATATATCCAGCAATTGTCCTTCCCGAGCCACACATCACCGTAACCGCCGCGTCCCCAGCTTGAGAAATGAAGCTCACTGACATGAGATTCAGGCTGTTCTTTCAATTCCAGGACAGCGGTTGTCATCTGTAGCTTGTCGTTCCGTGCAAGGTGACGGCACACCTGCTCGATCCACTGCACACCCTCAAACCACCAGTGGCCAAATAATTCGGTATCAAATGAGGCCGTCATACATCCGCCATGCCTGCTTCCACTGGTGCGTAACGTTTCCGCTTTCCGATCGAGCATGGAAACGAAATGATAGGCATGTTCAGAGACTTTACAGGCTGCGACTTGCGGATCATATATGTCCTTGTCCGGGGTTTTTCCCGTGATGCGATAATATTTCAGTCCTGTATTCAGTCTTACACCACTCGGATGCATAAACGGCGCAATCTCGGCATCGCTCGCATCAAATCCGACATCTCGATAATATTCCCGATAATGGGATTCTCCCGGGTAACCTTCTGTCGCGGACCACACCTGTTTGCACAATTCGCCGTCTCTTGCAAATACATGGATGCCCGCTGGTGTCTGGACGGGCTCATATAATCCGGCTGGCGGCTGAGGTCGGCTATGAAGCAGCGCATGGGCATCTGTGTAAAAGAAATCCAGTCCATATTCACACAATAGATGATCCAGTTCCGGCACATAGCCGCATTCCGGCAGCCAAATCCCCCTCGGTTTGCTGCCGAGCAGCCTTTCATGCACGCTCACGGCATACGCAATCTGTACCCTTCTGCTTTCCTCTGTCTGAATATAAGGAAGGAAGGCATGCGTCGCAGAAGACGTAATCAGTTCCAGATTGCCCTGCTCCCAGTGGTCTCGAAAATGCTGAAGCACATCCGTATGTAAGGTATGTTCATAGTAATATCTGATATCCTGTATCCGTTGACAGTACCATTGTCTAAGCGCAGACAGACTGGATGACGCATCCGTCTTGCTGAGTTCGTGAAAAAGCAGCTTCTCCAGATTGTCCAAATGCTGCTGATACCGTTCATGCAGTTCCTCCATCGCCAGCATGGTTAACAGGGGCGGGGTCATCGACATCGTAATGCGAAAAGCAACATTCTCCTTGCTCAACTGATCCAGACTCATCAATAAGGGTAAATATGACTCCGTCAATGCCTCGAACAACCATCTCTCTTCTATGGCATGCTCATCCTTGTGATGAAAAACATAAGGCAGGTGAGTATGCAGCACCAGATTCAATCGTCCCATGAGTTCTCGCCATTCTCCTATTCTCTATAGCTTCTGTTCGATCAGCGAATAACCTGTAAATTGATCCAGCCATTCAGGCTGAGTCTTCAGTACCCGCTTGCTTGCTGATTCTGTCTCGTCCGTGCACACGCCGTCGGGAGGCAAGCCAACCACATTCGATCTCATAATGGCAATCCAGTTTCCGTCCCGGTTCACGACACCATAATCCATCCCGTATGACCGATTTGCTTTCAAATCCGATAGAAAACAATAGCTTTCATTATCTCTTATCTCTAAATCCCATACCTGATTCGAAGCATCCCCATGGAAGTCCATGCCCGTCACATCATGCAGACGCAGACGCTTGTGAAGCCTCATCCAGTCGGTCTCGAAATATTCCTGGAGCATCTCTTTTGTCTCCTGAGTGAGATCCCAATACACAAACAGACAAGTCGGTGATTTGGGCATCATCCAGATTCGGTTCTCTTCCAACGTCTCTCCCTCCTTTCTATTCCATTCATTATATGGTCGAAAGATTCAATCTATACTTGCCCGTCACCAATTTTGAGATGAGAACGCGAGATTCCCGATTTGTTTTCAAAGATTTGCGCCATGACCAAGCTTGATGCGGGCTCCTTCTTCGGGGGAAAGCATTTTTCATGAAAGCAGACATGATCGGTGACACTAACCTGGAGGATGGCCTGCACATGCCTCGACAACAACACAGTAAGGAGACGAACGTATGATCTGGCTGTATGGCATGACTTGTCTGGTCATCGGATTATCGGTTATCAACGGTATATTTTCCTTCCAGAGCAAATATATCGATCCTGACTTCTGGCTTACCCTTCGTTTCCAGCTCAAGATGATTCCATTGTTTTTTCTTTCCAATGTGCTGATCGGATTCGGAATCAAATGGATTTTCAAAGCAAGTGGACAGTTGACCTTTACGCTTACGCTCACGAAAGGCATCGAAATAGGCATGATTCTGATTATGGGCTATTTGTTTATGAAAGAAATTCCCACCTGGAAAACATTCGCCGGACTGTTCCTGATCATCAGCGGATTCGTCCTGACTCGTATCAAGTAGGCAGCAAACACCAAGTAAGCAGCGAGAACTTGCACGGAGCACAAAAAAATCTAGCGTCTTAAAGCTAGACGCTAGATTTCAAGCTGTCTCAAATGGACAGAAGTCTGATGATCGTGCAGACTGTTGACGGTTAATTTCTGTTTAGCAAGGATATACATGGCACTGCTCCATCCAAGCGGAGTGTTCGGATTCGGCCTGGACTGACCACTATAATACAATTCCGGCAGCTCTCCGGGCCTTGTCATCACCTGTTCGGTTCGCTTCACATAGCTCAGCGCCTTTTCATGATGACCAAGCAGCTGATGACAAATAGCCAGCCATGGCAAGCCAAAGGTCCATTCCGCTTCTGTCCCTTCATAGAAAGAAAGCGGATATCCTCTTCCATACTCCTTCTCGTGAGTGCTGTAATAGCTGTCACCACGATAACGGATGACCCCTCTTTCCCGAAGCAGCTCTCGTTCAATCTGCTCGACGATCTTCTCTGCCATCGCTCCGTGCAAGATCTGATACGGATAAATCAGACTAAGCTGGGCCAGATCCGAGCTCTTGTCAGCGCTTTCACGCGGATACAGCTTCATCAATGCATCGAGTCCGGCCTCGATCATCTCACCGGGCACGTCACACAACGATCTGACATGACGGAGTCCGGCCAGACAGGCGCCAAGGGAAGAGCTGTGCATCTCCCGCCATTCTTCCCAGATCCCGTTGTCAGGGTCTTTCCAGTATTGCACATTATGCAAGTAACGGACCAGCTTCTGGACAATCCGTTGATCTGATTCATCTCGCAACATGCGTTTCTTTCTTCTTACCCCTTCTCCGATTCCGAATAAAAAGGCCCCAATCATATCATGCTGGACATGGCCCCATTTCTCATCATGAATCTCATCAATCGTCCTTGCGTCATAGCGTGCATGTACATATTCCCATTCATAATGGGGTTTTTGCTCCACCAGAATATCCAGTTTCCATTCATATTTTCGAAACAGGTCGAACAATCCGTAAAAGGTTCGTTCATACGTATCTGATTCATCTTCGAGGTATGCAAAGGCGATATAGACACAGTCACGAATCCATACGAACGAATAATTATCAGACGGGCTCGCTACGTACAATCCATTCGGCAAACGCAGTTGATCCAACACCCGATAGCTTTCCTGCAGCATGCTCTGAACCCTCCTTAAACGAAATCTTCGAAAACATTTAAGGCTTACTACATTATGTGTAGCAAGCCTTAAAAATGTGAATTAATCGTGAAGTAATGGTTCAATCAGCCGATTTTGCCGGACGACAGCGGACAGTGCGGCTTTGCAGATCGCCTCGGGCAAACCCGCATAGCGATGTGTCAGCTTCATCGTAGCGCCCTGGATCATGTCCGAATCCCCATCCGCCAGTTGTATGATAATGCCACTTGGCTGACGATCAATCTGCCAATGTGAAAAGCGCTCAAGCAATTGAAAAGCCGCATAGGAGACCGTCGAGTAATTGGGAACACGCTCCAGTTGATCCTCTGTGCTCCGCTGTGTAAAACTCGCGCTTCTTCTATATCCATAATCTTCGATTCGTCCGTCTTCATCCATCATCGGAATCAGCTGGTAACCCATAATGTACTGGGCTATCAGCGCATCCATTTCCCGTCCACAATCCATACCGTGAATACGCTCCAGCTGCCGTTCTCTCAGCTGCTTGCGTATGGTTTCCACACTTTCAGTCAACCCCATGCACTTCCTTTACTGTACCTTGTCTATCCTCTCACGAGAACATGCTACGTCTTTCTACGCTTCAAGTGGACAAAAGTTACGGCCAAAGCCATAACCAGTACAGTTCCCTTTACAATGTCATACGCATAGTAAGGCAGGTTTTGCATCGTCAATCCATTGAGCAAAATGCCGATCAGCAATGAACCCAGGAAAGTTCCCAAAATATTGGGCTTGCCTGCTCCAAATACGGAGAATCCAACAAATACAGCTGCCACACCCTCCATCAGAAAGGGAGCACCTGCATCAATTTGCCCAGATCCGACTCTCGCTGCAAACAAAACGCCTCCCATTGCAGCCAGGGCACCCGACATCATATAGGCCGCGTAGCGAATCCGGTTCACCCGAATGCCAGATAACCGGGCGGCTTCCTGATTCCCGCCAGTGATATACATCTGACGACCCCATCGTGTGTAATTCAGGAACAGATGCACGATGACGATCGTCACCAGCATCAGAATGACGGGCACAGGAACGCCTGCCACCTCACCCTTTCCCAGCCAGAGAAAAGAGTCAGAAACAGCACCGGGTGCTTTTGTCCCGTCGGGCATATTCATATAATTGTGAATGTTGTATCCTTCGGTATATGTACGATGTACGCCACCTATGATATACATCACCGCCAGCGTCGCTAGCAGATCCGGAATGCCAATACGCACGATCAGAAACGCATTGAGCAGTCCCACCAGCGCCCCGAGCAGCAATGGTACCAGGATGACCAGTACGAGCGGCATCTCATACCAGACCATGAGAGATGCGGCGACAACCGTCGCCAGTGATACGGTTGAACCGACGGACAGATCGAATCCGTCCACGACGAGCGAGATCGTAATTCCCGTACCGACCAGGGTTACAATCGAAATGTATTTCAGAATATCCATCATGTTCTCAAAATTCAAAAAGTAAGGCTGTGTAACAGAAAAATAAATAAATACGGCAATGATCACGAAAATTGCGCCATAGCGAAACGTTAGATCCAGTAGACGTTCCTTCATCCTGTATGCTCCTCTCCCGCACTTGCATAGTAAGCCAGCTGATCCTGAGTGGCTTCACCTCGTTGAAACTCCTTGACCTGTTTCCCGTCGCACATCACCACAATCCGATCCGAGATTCCCAGGATTTCCTGAAATTCAGAAGAAAGATAGACGATGGCTTTGCCGTCCGCAGCCAGATTCTGAATCAGCTTGTACAGCTCCTTGCGTGCTCCGATGTCTACGCCTTTGGTCGGTTCATCGAAAACATAAACGTCCGCATCCACAGGCAGCCACTTACCGACCACGACCTTCTGCTGGTTGCCTCCGCTTAAATGGTTCAGCTTCTGCATGACGTGCGGCGTTTTAATATTCAGAGTCCGAACGATTTGCTCTGAATGCTTGCGCATCTCTCCGAACTTCATCCATCCCCATCGAGTCCATTTTTTCAGTGCAGGCAACGTCAGGTTGTAATTCACATCCTCCTGAACGAGAATGCCTTGCTTGCGTCTTTCCTCCGGCACCATCACGACCCCGGCCTGTATCGCATCCGCAGGCTCCCGGAAACGTACCGATTTCCCGGACAGCCAGTATTCCCCTTGCTCTACCTTATCCGCACCAGCCAGCACACGGGCCAGCTCCGTCTTGCCAGCGCCAACAAAGCCGATCACACCGACGATTTCGCCACGATGAACGGTCAGGTCCACACCTTGCACACGCGCTCCACTATGTACCTGCTTCAATTCCAGACAAACCTCGCCTCGCTCCTGCTCCCGTTCTTCAAATTCCTCTCCCATTTCTCTGCCGAGCATTTCTTCCACGACCTGATCGATTGAGGTTTGGGAGATCGAATGGGTTGAGATCCGTTTCCCGTCCCGCATAACGGTAATCCGATTGCAGAGTTCAAAGATCTCCGGCAGGCGGTGAGAGATGAAGATAGAACCTACTCCCTCTTGCTTCAGCTGATTCATCACCACGAACAGTTTGTCCGCCTCTTCCATGCTGAGCGGCGCAGTCGGTTCGTCGAAAATAATAAAACCGGCTTTCTGGATCAACGCTCTCGCAATCAGAATCATTTGCTTGTCAGACAAAGATACGTCACTCACCTTGCGCGTGGTTGCCAGCGGATATCCGATTCGGTCCAAGACCTCAGCTGCCTGCTGGTGCATCTGCTTCCATGAAATCAGCTTCAAACCCTTGCCCGCACTCATGTCATCCAGCATAATATTCTCCGCTACAGTCAAGTCCGCGATCAACGCGGTGTCCACTTCCTGATATACACAGGCGATGCCTGCTCGCTTGGCATCCATCGGATTGTGAATGGTGATGGGCTGATCATTCAGCAGGATCTGGCCCTCATCCAAACGGTAAGCGCCTGCCAGAATTTTCATCAGTGTGCTTTTTCCCGCACCGTTTGCCCCAATCAGCGCATGAATCTCTCCGCCTTTGAGCTGAAAATCGACATGCTGAAGTGCTTTCACGCCAGGAAAATGTTTGGATATGGCTTTCATCTGCAACACATTTCGCATGTCTGAACCTCCTTCTGTTTTCATGTTGCAATGGAAGATGATCTATTATAACGCGATGTCACGGCATGAATAAAGCCCCACTTTCACAAACAAAGCGGGGCTGGTTCAACCTTATTGTTCCAGATCTTTCATCCAGTCTTTATAGCCTTGATCATTGTTGCCCCATTCTTCCACATACTCGCTCAGGTTGCCAGTGGTCACTGGCTCCTCGGACAGCATATCCCGATGCACGAATACAGGGTTCAGAATAATTTGATCGTCCACTTCATCGCCGTGCATTTTCTGATACAGATAACGCACCTGAACCTTGCCGATATCCGTTGGATTCACTGCTGCCGTCGCTACCCATGGGTTGGACGGGTCCTGAATCATCTGCAAGTCTTCATCACTGATGTCAATACCGTATACACGGATTTCCGTCCGTCCTGCTTCCGCAATGGCACGAGCGGCTCCCTTGGCGAATTCATCCCACGCAGCCCAGACTGCGTCAATTTCTCCCTCAGGATATTGCTTCAGCAATGCGGCCATTTGTGCTTGTGTATCCAGTGCGGTATTCTGAGTGGCATTGCCGAAGGACGCCAGTTCGTTGATTCCCGGGTTCGCTTCAAGGAATGCGGCGTAGCTTTCTTGTCTGCGCTCCATCGGCGCGAAGCCAGCTACCCAGATCTTCACGATATTTCCCTTGCCCTCCAGTTCCTCTCCCAAACTGTTCAGGGTGGCTTCTGCCATCTTCTGATCATTTTGTTCCAGAACCGGTACGCCCGGGACATCGACCTGTGCATCAAATGCCACAACAGGAATCTCTTTCTCCAATGCTTTCTCTACACCTTGTTGCAGCGCTTCTGCTGTACCGTGGTCAATCAGAATGCCATCGAATCGCTGTGTTACGGCTGAATCCAGATTGGATGCCATCCGTGCCAGGTCTGTATTGGCATCCAAAACGGTTAACTCTCCGCCAAAGGCTTCCACCTGCTCTCTAACGCCTTCAATATATTGAGAGGAAAAAGTCCCCAGATTTTGCTGCATGACCAGCGCGATCCGCTTGTCTGCCAGCTCATGACCGGAGGAGGCTGCTCCTTCATTGGATTCCTTGTTCGCCTGCTGGTTTTCATTGCCTCCACATGCGGCCAGCACCATCATCATGGAAATGGCGAGGATCATGATGGATGTGAACGTTCTGACTGATTTTTTGCTATGCATGTAACTTCCCCCTTGATGTATGTATGTCTGTAATTCCTACTTGTTAACTTGGAATTGTGATTTAGTTTACAATGTTCCTTCTGATTCGTCAATCCTTTTTTCATTCCTGCCGGCTATTGCCGTTCAATTTGCATGAGAACCTTGTAAAAGAACCAAGATTGAATAAGAAAACAGCAAAATCAAAAATTTCAATGGATACGTGAAACGATTAGGATAAAGATATTGTAAAGGCAAGCGAAGGAGGAAGGTTCATGACACACATACACATCGGATTAATTGGAACCGGAGGCATTGCAGGCGCTCATTGTCACGCGTTCAAAGGCGTGGAGGATGCGACGATCTCAGCTGTCTACGACATTAATCAGGACGCTGCCCGTTCTTTTCGTTCACAATTTGACATCCCGCAAGTTTATCAGTCGGTAGAAGACATGCTCACAGATCCAGGCATAGACGCGGTGATTATTGCCGTTCCCAATGTTTTTCATGCCCCATTAGCCATCCAGGCATTAAAAGCAGGCAAGCATGTGCTGCTGGAAAAACCGATGGCCATGAGTGTCAGGGAAGCGATGGAGATCGCGCATACCGTGGCCGATAGCGGTCTCACCCTGATGATTGCCCATCAGCTGCGCTTTCATCCGGTGATCAACCGGATTCGTCATCAAATCCAAAAAGGTGCGCTCGGCAACATCTACCATGCAAAAGCTGGCTGGGTACGGCGCAAGGGCATCCCCGGCTATGGCGGCTGGTTTACACAGAAGAAGCTTGCGGGTGGCGGTCCTCTGATTGACCTCGGAGTCCATATGCTGGATATTGGCATGGACCTCATGGGACAGCCTCGTCCCGTATCCGTCAGCGGAAAAGTATATGGGAAGCTTGGGTCCAGAGGGATCGGAGTAGGTGGCTATGGGGGTGCTACTCATTCGGGTACCTATGATGTAGAAGACTTTGCCACCGCCTTGATTCGTTTTGAAGATGATCGCACTCTTCAATTGGATGTCAGTTGGGCCGCCCACATTCTCTCTGATGAAGAACCGTATCTCGAACTGCTAGGTGATCTGGGCGGGGCCCGCTTTAAGGGTGGAAACGGTACACTGCTGACAGAGCTGTTTGATCAGCCTGCTTCCGTCTCCTTGCAGGTTGAAGACAGGGATGAGAATGAGCGAACTGCCCAAAGCAGGCATTTTATATCCTGCATCCAGACAAAAAAAGACCCTGTCAGCCATGTGCAGACAGGGATCATGAATCAGGCGATCATCGATGCGATCTATCGTTCCAGTGAATCCGGACAGGAAGAAACCATCGAATTGCCTATACTGGCTCCGAGCACCTAGAATAGCAGTTGTCCAAATCCAGCAGATAGTACCACCAGTACCCACGGGGGTAGCTTCCACCCAGCGGCCAAAGCCAGCAGGATCAGGACAAACGCAGCATCCTCATTGTGACGGAGCGAGGAAGTTAAAATCGGATCAATCCAGACGGCCAGCAAAATCCCGACCACGGCGGCATTGACCCCTACCAATCCCTTTCGAATGGAAGGGATTTTTTTTACTTTCGACCAATAAGGCAGCACGCCGAAAATCAGTAAAAAGGAAGGCAGAAATATGGCCGCTACTGCAAGCATGGCATAGCCAGCTCCGGTCCAGCCGCTATCCAGAGCGCCTCCGATATACGAGGAAAAAGTAAAGAGCGGACCGGGAACAGCCTGGGCCAGACCATAACCAGCCAAAAACTGATCAGACGTCAGCCAGTTGCCTTTTACGACTTCATTTTCCAGTAAAGGAAGGACTACATGGCCCCCGCCAAACACAAATGACCCCGTCCGGTAAAAGACATCCACAATCGACGAAATCATCGAATCTGCAAAGCGGTTCCACATCGGAAAGGCAATCAGCAGCCCTCCAAACAAACCGAGGTAGAGCCACGGTGGCAACCACCTTTTATCTGATTGCAACAGGGGAAGTTCAGCTGAATCCTGCTGTTTCACTTCTTCCGTCTTCACGGTCAGCCACCCGATCAGCCCTGCGATGCCAATAAGGAGGATCGGGGTAAAAGCTTCAGGGAACAACAGCATAACGGCTGCACTGACCATGGCCAGGCTGAATCGATAGGCACCCGTAGCCAGGGTCTTGCCCATGCCCCATACCGCCTGGGCCACGATCACGACCGCCAGCAGCTTCAAACCGTGAATCCATCCTCCCTGGACACTGCTGTTCTGCATCCAAAGTGCGGCCATCATCAGAAATAGGGCGGAAGGCAGCGTGAAGCCCAACCAGGCTGCAAAGGCACCGGCTTTCCCTGCCCGGCTCCAGCCAACGGATATCCCGACCTGACTGCTCGCAGGACCCGGAAGGAACTGGCAGAGCGCCACAATGTCGGCATAGGCCTGATCGGTTAGCCATTTGCGACGTACAACATATTCATCCCGGAAATACCCCAGGTGGGCAACGGGACCTCCAAAGGAGGTCAAACCGAGCTTTAGTGACGCCCAAAACACTTCTGCCATTTTGGCAAATCCGCTTCTCTTGCTGTCATGCGACATTTGACTACCCCTTTTGTTTGCGAGATGTGTATGCTGTCTGCATGTTGTATTCCATTCTTGCCGTCCAATTCCTTCCGCTTTACAAACTCTTCACATCAAGTGATCAACTCGCCACATCCTCAGGTTGATGCTGGATCAGACGATCCAATGCGTTCATAAACACAAAAATCATGGGGGTATGGATTCCGTTCGTTTACCTGTCCTTCGATCTGTTGGACAAGCCGCCACTGTGCAGCATCATAGTCCGGGAAAAAGGTATCTCCCTCAAATGCTTGATGGATATGGGTCACATAGAGGCGATCAGCCACCGCCAGAAACTGGCGGTATATTTGTGCCCCGCCAATAACAAACAGCGTGTCGTTTGGCTCGTCGTCTTGTTTCAATTGTTCAAGCAATTCATCCACAGTATGAACCACTTTACATCCATCAGCTACATAGTCCTGATTGGTTGTGAGAATCCAGTTTTCTCTGCCCGGCAGTGGTTTGCCAATGGACTCAAACGTCTTGCGACCCATCAGAACGGGAGCACCCATCGTGGTCTGCTTGAAATAGGTCAGATCCGCAGGCAGATGCCAGGGCATCTGGTTGTTTTTTCCGATCACCCGATTTTCGCCCATCGCCCAGATTAACGCGATCATACGGACACCTCTCCCTTGATGCGAGGATGCGGATCATACCCTTCCAGGGTAAAGTCTTCATACTTAAAATCAAACAGGGATTGAACTTCCGAATTTAATTTCATCGTCGGAAGGGTACGCGGCTCGCGGGTTAATTGGAGCTTGACTTGCTCAATATGATTGTTATAAATATGCACATCCCCAAACGTATGTACAAATTCTCCCGGTTCCAATCCCGTTACCTGGGCGATCATCAAGGTCAGCAATGCATAGGAGGCGATATTGAATGGCACGCCGAGGAAAACATCCGCACTGCGCTGATACAATTGGCAGGACAACTTGCCGTCTGCCACATAAAACTGAAACAGACAGTGACAAGGTGCAAGAGCCATTTCTTTCAAATCTCCGACATTCCAGGCACTCACGATCATTCTGCGGGAATCTGGCTGATGTTGAAGATCATGTAGCAGCTGCCGGATCTGGTCAATCGTTTCGCCATTCGCTCCTTGCCAGGATCGCCACTGATGACCGTACACGGGACCGAGGTCTCCATTTTCATCTGCCCATTCATTCCAGATGCGCACGCCATGCTCCTGCAGGTATTTGACATTCGTATCGCCGGCCAAAAACCACAGCAGTTCATGAATGATCGACTTCAGGTGCAGTTTTTTCGTGGTAACCAGCGGGAAGCCCTTTTGCAGATCAAACCGCATCTGGTAACCAAACTGGCTGATCGTACCCGTTCCGGTCCGATCACTTTTCTGATGCCCGTGTTCCAGCACATGCGCACACAAGTCTAAATACTGTTTCAAGCTTCATCTTCCTTTCATTGCATGGCTCATGCGTCTCATGAATGCCATTCTATCTGATAGTATTCTATCACTTTGCCCCTCATAGACCAAGCACCCCAGACAAGAAAACCCGAGCCAGATACCTGTCAGGTACCAGCTCGGGTTCTCCCAAGGATTAAACCATTCGTTCCATCTGCCGCATCAACCTGCTCTGCTCTTCATCCGAGCAGCCTTTTGCCTGGAGCAGAAGAGAGAGGTGATGCCTCGCTGCTTCCATCGTCGTCCTGAACGCTTCATCGCCAGACTTTGCTGGTGTGTGATCAAGTGAAACCTGCAGTTTTTGCAGCGCCTCGTACTGTTCTTCAATTTGCTTGACGTGATCTGCGGTATGGTGCTGATTGCGAGTGGTGACCGCCAGTTGTATACAGCGTTTCAACAGATGTTGAGGTTCCATGGGCTCGTATGCTTGATGCCATTGCGCCCAGTCTGCTTCTTCATCCATTGCCAGCACACCATTCCGCCACCCGTTCGCAGCGGCAAACTGCTTTAACACCTTGCGCGGTCCAATCTCCACCATCTCCTGGATATGGTGATGTTTCATCGCTGTCATCGTTTCCACCCACCGGACAGGCTCTGTCAACTGTCTGGCAAGTCCATCGATGATGTCTTCGACAGCGCGATAAGGCTGAGCATGAATGTTGGACAATACCGGCGTGCTTGGACTTTGCCAGGCTGCCTGCTTCAATTCACTGCGAAAGGCTTCCGTTACAGATTCCATAAGTGGACTGTGAAAAGGACCACTCACTCTGAGCATCTGTACTTTCACATTCGGTTCTGAGCGAAACAGGGTTGCGAGCTCTTCCAAATCCGTGGTATGTCCTGCCACCACGGTTTGTGTCGGCCCATTCCAGCAAGCTGGCCAAACCGCCTTGTTTTCCCGTTCACGCCAGTTGGCTATAATGGTACCGGCCAGCTGCCCGTCGATTCCGCTGATGGCCGCCATGCTGCCGACTCCGCCAGGCAAGGCTTCCTCCATCAGCTGTCCTCTTCGCTCCGTTAATCTTAGTGCCTCTCCAAAAGAAATGGCACCGGCAACAACAAGCGCACCATATTCCCCGAGACTGTGACCCGCGAGCACAGTGGGGCTCAATTTGCGCCCGGCCTTTTCTTCCATGGCCCGATAGATCCCCATGCTGATGGTCAGGAGTGCCGGTTGCGTGCGCTCCGTCTGCTTCAGTTCCTCCTGGGAACCGGTTGTACATAGGGTGGATAGACTCCATCCCAGCGCATCATCTGCCTCATTCAGCACTTCGCGAAAGGCCTCTGACCGTTCCATCCATTTGCCAGCCATCCCCGGATACTGGGACCCCTGACCCGGAAAAACAAAAGCCATCACTTGCGATTCCCCCTTTCATTCCATATCCAACTTGCCACGTACGCGATTCATCCCATCATTCTGATCATGGCATGCAGATCTGCAGGATGAATCGTCTCTATTTCCACTGCTTGCTGCCACGGATCACTGCTGCACAGGGCAAACGGATGCGCCTCGTCCAGCCAGTCGATATGAAAGTAGCAGCAATCCGGATGGTCACTTTGAAAATGAAGCTGCTCGTCCAGATCAAACCGGAAAGAAAAACTGCTCAGAGATGTACTGAGGCCCGTCCCTTTCCATTTGATATAGCTCTCCTTCAGTGACCAAATCTGATAAAACCGTTTTTTGCGTGCTTCGTCCTGCTGAATGCCATTCAGCATTTCTGCTTCAACAGGGGCAAAGAAGCGCTCAGCCAGGGCCGTTTCGTTAATCGGGTGAATGCGCTCGACATCCACTCCGATCGGTCGCTGGCTGACAGCGCCCAGTACCCATTTCCCGGAATGTGAAATATTAAAGTCGATGTCCGATATGCCGAGCGGATAGGGTTTGCCATACTCGTTTTTCCCAAATGCAATCTGACTGGCGCGTCGGTTCGTAAACTGCGCAATCATGGCTCTCGCCAGCAACTCCGAATACAGGGAGGCGATGCGATCTTTGTCATGAACAAACCGCTTGCAACGCGCCTGCCGCTCTTCAGATACATACGACAGCATGACGTTGCTCATTTCCCATGTCCAATCCGTAGGGACTTGAATGGCGATCATTCGTCTATTCATCTCGATTCGTTCCTCTCACAGCTGCTTGCCTTTTTCCCCATTGTACCATATGGCACTTGCGATCAATTGGCGTTTCGAAGCGGCTTGAGTGTCAGCACACACAGCAAGGCAAATAACGTCAGTAGTGCCCCGTTAATCAGTAGCACGACATCCGCGCCGTAGAAATCCGCGAAAAAACCGGAAACACCAAGACCAAGCGGTGTGGCCACATTGGACAATGACCCGATCACGCCGAATATGCGCCCTTGATAGGCCTCATCGGTCTTCGTTCGCAGGAGGGTTATGCCGACTGTCATCCCGAACGCCAGACATACCCCAAGCAGGAAAACAAACGGCAACGCTTCATATACGCCTGACATGGTCGAAAGGAACATTAGAATCGGTCCCGCGCACAAGACCGCTGTGCATAACAGCCACCCTCTGCGACCCCATTTGGAGGCCAATACGATGACAATGCCTGCCCCACACGCATAACCGAGCGGGATGGCGGATTCAATCAGCCCGAATTCAAAGGCATTCGCATTCCACAGATTGACAGCCGTAACCTGAAACAACATCATCGAGCTGGTGAAGAAAAACGTGATCGTCGGCATCAGGATAGCAATGGAAAGCGCAAACGGATGATTGCGGATATAGGAAAATCCTTTTTTCAGATCACTCCAAAATGGAACTTTTTCCTCGGACTCTTCCTTGTGGGAAGGGAATTTGCCTGCTGCAAAGATTAATAATCCCGAGAAAAAGAACGTTCCGGCGTCTATCAGCAGCGCAGACTGGGCACCCAGCGCAGCTACGAGGAAACCACCCATTGACAAGCCGATCAGACGGGCAATCGTATCTGTAACCTGCATCATGCCGGTGGCCTTTTCCACCTGTTCCTTCCCGGCCAGCGTTGTGATTGATGCCGCAAATGCCGGTCCATGAAATTGGGCAACGACACCCAGCATCGCTGACAGCACCAAAATAAGGACAAACTGCGGATACAGCCACATCATCAGCACAATCCCGATCACAAACGCAAATCTCAAGGCGTCAGAGGTAAGCATAATACCTCTTCGGGAATGGCGGTCTGCAATCGTCCCCGTAAAGGTTCCCAGCAACATGGATATGATCATATGCGTAACCATAAAGGCCGTCATCGCCAGCGCACTGCCGGTCGTAGACAAAATCCAGAAGCCAAGGGCGATGGAATGAAATCCATCCCCCATGACCGACAGCGTATTGGCGCCATACACAAGAAGCAGCTTTTTGTTTCGCCACATGGAAGTAGAAGCAGCCACCGGCTGCGGCAAGATCGCTTCTCCTCCTGGACGATTACTGTGTGGCTTGACTTCCATAAGATTCTCCGTTCTCTCTGTTCCGTTTGCGGTGTTTGTTACGGGTATATTCTGCCGCAATCAGAATGACGATTGCGAGAGTAGCAATCACAATCATCCAGCTATAGTGGCTGACCGAGGTAGGGGCGCCGGAATCCCCGGATACCAGTGTCCCTTCAATGAATATCTCCGCCTTGTTGTCGGTCAAAGAGATGAACTGGTCTTCTCCATCCTTCACCCACTCTTCTGTACTGATCAGATAACCGATTTGTTCATGCTTGCCAGGAAGCTCGATCACTGCAACTTTTCCAAACTCATCTTCCCCTGTGAAGGAGAAACGCGCTCCTTCATCATTTTCTCCCCATGCCCAGACCGTCCACTCAATTGTATTTTCCGGATGAGGCTTGTAATGCACGATAACCTCCGTTTTTTCTTCTGCATAAGCTGCGCTGCTGAACAACGCGAAACAACATACAACCACCATCAGCTTGATCCACTTCTGTTGCCACATGTTCTTCATTTCCCATTCCACCTTCCTGTTATTAGACGCTTGATCCATGATTTTTTTTCATTTCCTGGATGTGTACCAAAATGTGAGCGTAACTGCTCTTCAGGGCCTCATAAAATTGTTCCAGCTCTGCCAGCCAATTGGCGCCTTGTTCTTGTACGGCACTACAGCCAGCTGCGTCAATCTGGTCGCGGATCTCTGTCATCAGGTCAGCACCTGCCTCAGCCTGTTTTCTGGCTTGTTGAACATATAGAGCCGGATAATCCTCATGGAGCTGCTTGAGGAAATCAGACAGGAAGTGGAACTTGTATTTCCAGTCATTGACGACCGAATGAATATGGTTCTTCAAACGCTCTTCCTCCTGCTTGTCACCCAGGAAGATCGCCAGCGTTTTCCTGAATTCCTTGATGGCCTCCACGCCAATGTAGACCTGTGAATCCTTGTCCGCCAATTGCACCCGCAGTTCGCGGTTTTCAACATAAGATTGCATATAATGTTCGAACAGTTCCAGTCCGAGCTGGTCTCCGCGGATTCCCTCCTGTGCTTCCATTCGAAAATCAATGGACATGTAAGACGGATTAAATTCCACAGCCGGATGTCCTTGCATAAAATCAATCGCTTTTAAGCCTGTAAAGGATTTTTTGAAATCTTCCTTGTCAATGGTGCCAAAATAATTAAAGGTACTGTCATAAATCAGCATTTCGTCTTCCAGCTCATCCACGACGAGAAACAGATGGGCGGAGTTTTCCATGCCGGTTCCCGACATCCTGCGAATCTCCAGTCCCCTTTCCATTTCTGCAATCCATTCATCCTCATCCTTGTAATAATCGGACGAAAATTTCAGAAAGTAGGTCGTGCCGCAAACGGCAGGAACCCGATTCTGCTTGAGCTGTTCTCTCACAAAGTCCATCCCGTCCGCCAGCGATTCATGCTGATTGAACTGCATGTCAATCTGAAACTGATCCTGAAGCGTCTTGAAACCGACGAGTGAACCATACGGATAGTTAACGAAATGGAGACGGCTGGATTCCGATCCTTTTGGATGGGCATATCCGAGCAGCCCATATCCCTCTATTGCGGGCAAATAACCGTAGTGCATGGAGATGCCGGTTTCATAGGTCAGCTTCTGTCTCATGGCTCCCATGAAGCAAGGATAATAATACGGCAGTTCCTCGATCTCCTTGAACTCCTCGTTATGGTTGCGTCGTGCAGGAACCTGAAACGGGGCAAAGCGGCCCTTTCTCGGAGCGGTTTGCTCCCAGCCCAGATGCTCAGACAACTTCGCTATCGAAGGGTACTCCAGCAAATCACGGAAGGACAGATTCAACTGCTTCTCATTCGCTCGCGATACGAGCCGGACCAGCTTTAACGAATCTCCTCCCAGTTCGAAGAAATCGTCTTCTCTGCCGATTCGTTCGATACCGAGTATGTCTCCAAGCAGCGCGGCCAGCTTTTCCTCCGGTTCAGATTTTGGCGGCGTCCACGCACTCGCAGACCGCTGCTGTGGATCTGGCAGCGCTTTTCGGTCTACCTTGCCATTCGGTGTGATCGGCACACTTTCCAGCTGTACATAGTAAGACGGCACCATGTATGCAGGCAGCACTCGTTTCGCGTGTTCACGAAGGTCTGCTTCTGCAATTTTGCCACGGGCAGCCAAATAATAGGCAGCCAGATATTTGTCTCCTGCCGCATCGACCCGGTCCATGATCATCACCCATTTGATCCCCTCGTACTGCATGAGCTGCGCCTGGATCTCCCCGAGTTCAATGCGATAACCTCTGATCTTAACCTGATGATCCACCCGCCCCAGAAACTCGATCTGTCCATCTGACCGCCAGCGGGCGAGGTCTCCGGTTTTGTACATGACTGCTGCTTGTCCATTTGGCACTGTTCCTGCAAATGGATCGGGGACAAACCGTTCTGCTGTAATCGCTTCGCTCGTATAGCCGGCAGCCAGACATTCCCCTCCGATAAACAGTTCACCGGGTACATGCGCCGGGCAAGGCTCGCCTCTGGAATTCAGAATGTAATACCTTGCGTTCTGGATCGGTTTTCCGTACGGAATGCTGACCCAAGACGGATCGATCTCATCGACCAGGAAATAGTTTGACCATACCGTTGCTTCCGTAGCTCCTCCGAGCGCCACCACCTGTACAGATGAAAAAGCTTGCTGAAGAGCTGGAGGTAACGTAAGCGGAATCCAGTCTCCACTTAAGAAAACAAGTCTCAGACGACTGTGGTCTGTGGCAAATGAACCGTTCTCCATATATGGTACAAGCTGATGCAGGGCAGCTGGTGCAGAATCCCAGAATGTAACGGGTTCCGAGCAGATGATGTGCATCAAGCGATCGGGATGGCGTATATCGTCTTCCCTGACGATTCGAATGCTTCCCCCATAAGAGAGCATACCGAACACGTCAAACACAGATAAATCAAAGCAAAGCGAAGTAATAAAGAGTACACAGTCATCCGATTGAAACTGAAACTTTTTTTCCGCCCATTCAATCAAATTAATGACCGGACGATGCTGGACGACGACCCCTTTGGGTTTTCCGGTAGAACCCGAAGTGAAGATGGTGTAGGCTTTCTGATCGGACTCTATTTCAACCTGTACAGACTCAGTCGGCATCATGGCTGCTTCAAATGCCGTATGCTGCATGCGCTGATGCCCATGTCCGCCTGCTCCACTCTTTTTATCGGAAGGGGAATCTACCACACTCGCTTTATGCAGAACTGCATCAAAGCGATATTGAAGCTCATTGCTGAAAGACGGGTCGCGACGACAGATGTCTACACCCGCAATCTGCTGGTTGCGGGCTGTCAAATCCTGAAGAAGCTGTGCGTGAATGTACAGCTCGCCATCCAGATCCCGCTTCATATGCTCCACCTTCGGATTTGCCCGGTAATAAGCCTGCAAGGAATCGGCAAATGCCTGCTTCTTCTGAAGATCAAGCAGATCACCGAGGACGAGCACACCGCCTGGCTTCAGCAACTGCATCAACTGTCTGACGGTTTGCTCCAGATACCGGATGCCAGGGAAAAACTGAACCGTACTGGCAAGGAGGATCAGGTCATAATTGCCTTCCCCCATTTTCATGCAATCATGGGCAAATCCCTGTTGCCAGTTGACATTGTGAATGCCGCTTTCCCTGGCCTCAATTTGATTGCGCCGCAGAGTGAGCCCGGATGGGTCCATCGCTGTCACTTGCTGGACTTGCTTCGCCAGCGAAAAGGTAATGAGTCCTGAGCCGCAGCCTACTTCCAGCACACGAGACTCAGCATGCAGGTGTGGCTGCATCAGCTCCAACATGCGGTCCCGGTACTGCGCCACCTCCATTTCGGTGAATGCTTCTCCGGTGTAGCTGTTCTGAAAACCACCAGCCGTCACCCGATCAATCGCATCTTCGGCCACATGATCCCACATTTGTTCAATCGCTTTGGCATTGAGTGGTTCAGATGGCAGGGAGGCCGTTTGTACATCCATGAAAAAGACGTGCCGGAAAGTTTCACAGGAATAGTACAACTCCTGAATCGATTGATCCAGCCCTGACTTCGTGAACAAGTAAGCAATGTTCAGTTCCTGCCAGATCGTCTCGATTCGGGTCTTGGGAAAGCTCGGCTCAATCGGCACATAGGCACCGCCTGCCTTGAGAATGGCCAGCACCGCCACAATCATATCCGGAGAACGATCCAGCATGACCGCGACATCTTCGCCATTTTGCAAGCCATGCTGGCGCAGGAGATGAGCCCATTGATTCGCTTTCTGATTGCATTCCTCGTAAGTCAGTACGCCTTCGTCATGGCGAATGGCGATATCGTCAGGGTGAAGCGCCGCATGCGCTTCGAAGCGTTGATGAATCAAGCCCGAGCGCTGATAGGCCGCCTCCGTCTCATTCATCTCTTCCAGCCATTGCAGCAGAGAATCTCGGGGATGGATCGAGAGCTCTTCCATTCTCGAAACCGAATCCTCAAGCATTTGCTTCAACAGGAAGGCATAACTGTCCGTATACATGGCGATAGCCTCCGCATCATAGCGAGCACCGTTGTACACGATTTGAATGTCGATGTCTTCCTCACGCTGCACCAGATTGATGACTGTGTCGAAGCGACAACTCGTCTGAATCGAAGCCATTTTTTCTTCCCCATGCAGACTGCTCATGCCAAAACAGGTGCTTCCAAGCAGTGCCTGCTCTGAATCCCAGCCTAGTGCATATGCCACCTCTGACAGCGGATAATGCTGATGCTTCCAATCTTCCTTTAGCTGCTGCTGAAAATGCTTCAGCCATTCACGGAACCCGGCCCTTGGCTGAATGACTTGCGGGATGACTACATACTGATGGTCATACTCCATTTCCTTGGCTGGAAGCACCGGCAAGGTGACGGTAATCTCCTCATGGTCGGTAAACTTGTACAGCAATACATAATAAGCTGCCAGCATGAACACATATGTGGAGATGTCCTTCCCCCTGCTTACTCGTCTCAGTTCTGTCGCGGTTTCCACAGGCAGGGTAAATTGTGCGGTCTGCAACCGATAACTCGTATGCTGAGGATATGTTGCAGGTAAACTCGTTTTCGTTTCATTGCCATGAATCCTGTTTTGCCAGTGATCTCTGGACTGCTGGAAAGCATCCAGGGACAGCAATGTCCGATCAATCACAACAACAGCTCCTCTCTTCGTCATCGTATTGGTTTACTCAATGCTTCGGTCATGCGCTTGATTTCATTCTTGAATATCTGTCCCCACTGTTCGATCATTTCCGCGGAGTGCAGATCCTTGCTATAGTCCCAATCCATAAATAGCTCTTGATCTTCGATCCCACAGTTGAACAACACCAGATTGTCGCGAACAATTTCACCAACCGCGGATCTCGGAGGCACATGAATCCACTCCGGCGCGCCAGCAATTGCCTCGCCCTCTTGATCAGGGTTGGTAAACTGTCCCTGAAAGTTGAAATTAACCTGGGCATAGGGGATGCGAGCCATTTTGTCTCGGATGTCCTTCGAATCATGTACGTAGCGGAGCAATCCGTACGAATTGTCTTTTGGAATATGGGCCGTCTGCTGTTTCACATTTTTGATCCAGTCCAGCAGATCTTCCTGCCGTTCATCTGCATACAAGACCGGATACATACTGGCCATCCAGCCAACGGTTCGCGACAAATCCAGGGATTCGTCGTATAGATACCGTCCATTGTCAAATACGTTCATGAACAAGCGGTTTTTCCCGCTCCATCTGCAATAGGCTCGAACGAATGCAGCCGTCAAAACATCGCTCATCTGAATGCCGGATTGTTTCATATGCGGCTGAATCGCCTGCAGCAAGGACGCGATCGGCATGCGATCTGAAGTAAACACCAAGCTACGGCTCAAGCATTTGGCGTTCGGGTCCAGGACCGGAATCGACAGCGTATCCGAATCTGTTTCGGCGACTTCACTCCAGTAAGCCAGGTGCTGTTCACACCTTTCATCGTTGGCGTAACGCTTCATTGCCTCTGTAAAAGCCATGTATGTAGATGTTGTAGGCGGCAGCTTGACATCCTTCTGCTGAAGGGAGCCCATAATGAGCTCGAACATTTCCGCTTGCAAAATATCGAGTGAATATTTGTCAAAGCAATAGTGATGCAAGTAATACACGACGTAGCTTTCCCTGCCTACACCCCGGTCAAAGTACATGACCCAGAAGAGCGGACCTTCCTCAATGGAGCAGCGATCCTCATACGCACGAATCCGGGCTTCAATGACAGGGAAGACTTCTTCATCCTTGATTTCTTCAGGTGGCAAATCAAAGCTCTGGAACGGAATGTCATTCGATCGCTCGATCACCTGCCTCCATCCTTCTGCCGTTTCTCTCACTTTGATCGACAGCGCATCATGACGCTGGATCAACGTTTGAACGGCGTTTTGGACCGCTTGTCTGTCCAGCTGGACGGGAATGCGATACAAGTTCGGCATGCCCCAGTGGTGCTTACTGTTATTATTCGGAATCGACAGACTGTAAGCGAGATTCGGATGAATGACCACTTCACCTTCCTGAAACCCGTCGGTTGGCTGATCGCTGACCTGCTCCATACGGACGGCAAGCTCTTCAATCGTCTGATAATCAAACAGATCCTTGACCGCGATCTTCCATCCCTTCTCTGACAAAGAGGTCGTGACCTGGATGATCTGCATCGAATTGCCGCCAAGATCGAAGAACCGATCACGAATGCCCACTCGCTCGACACGCAGCAGCTTTTTCCATACTTCGGCCATCACGCGTTCTTTCTCATCTCTCGGTTCCACAAATGGCTCCCCTGTTTCGATCCAGTTGCCCGGATCAGGCAGGGCCTTGCGATCCAGCTTTCCATTCGACGTAAGCGGGAGTGCCTGGAGATGGACAAAATACGACGGGATCATGTAACCCGGGAGCAGCCTGGACAGATAATCCCTCATTTCCTTGACGGATACAGGATGCAGGTAAACGACGTATGCAGCCAGACTTTTGTGCCCCTCTGCTTCCTCCCGATCTACAACCAGCGCCTCTTTCACAAATGGATGCCTCATCAACTGGGTTTGAATCTCTCCCAGTTCAACCCGGAAGCCTCTAATTTTCACCTGATGATCGACTCTCCCCATAAACTCGAGTTGATCATCTGGCAGCCATCTGGCCATGTCTCCTGTCTTGTACATCTTCTCGCCTTCGGCAAAAGGGCTTGGGAGGAAACGCTCACGGGTAAGCTGTTCATCCGTATAGCCTGTCGCCAGGCAATCCCCGGCAATATATAACTGTCCGGCACACAGATAGGGAACCGGCTGCAACTGCTCATCCAGTACGTAGTACCTGGCATTCTGAATAGGTCTGCCATACGGGACACTCACCCAGTGTTCCTCCAGTTGTCGGACCCGATAGAAGTTGGACCACACCGTCGCTTCTGTTGCACCACCCAGGCTGATCACTTCTACTCCCGGGAAAGTGGCTTTCAGGCAGTCCGGCAAGGAAAGCGGAATCCAGTCCCCGCTCAGGAAGACGAGTCGAAGCTTGCTGTCAGCAAATGTGTCGGGTGAGGACTTGAAATGATCTGCAAGCTGCTGCAAAGCCGCAGGGGCCGAATCCCAAAACGTAATCGGTTCGCTGGCCAGGATGTGAGCGAGCCGCTCTGGAGAGCGACCTTCTTCCTCAGAGGCCATCCGAATAGTACCGCCTGCTGACAGCATTCCGAAAATATCATAGACAGACAAATCAAAACACAGCGATGTCACAAACAGTAAGCGATCACGAGCAGATACAGAAAAGGTGCCGTTCACCCATTCCATCAGATTGACCACAGAACGATGGTTGACTTCCACTCCCTTTGGGGTGCCAGTAGAACCGGATGTAAAGATGGTGTATGCTTTCTGATCGGCATGCGTTGCCGGCAGGACAGCATTGGTGCCGTGACTGGCCACATGCCAGCCTGTCCAGTAGCGGACGCGGACACGTTGTTCCTCGCTGATCTCGTGTTCTGTACGGTTCCGTTCATCTTGAGAAGTCAACACGGACTGCTCGGACTCGGTACCCTCCTCTTTCTTCTGCAGCAGGATATCGTAACGATATTGCAGCTCATTATCAAACAGATCATGTCGATGCCTGATTTCCAGCTTCTCCAGTTGCGTCAGTTCACCTGCCTTATCAAACGATGTGAAAAAGCGCTCCGGCACGTAGAGCTCGGTATCAAAATTGGTTTTAGCGCGCGGCTGATGACCATATGTCTGCTGATATTGCGCCACTGAATCCATGTACGCTTCCTTCAAGTGCAGGGACGGGATGTCCGACAACAGCAAGGTTCCGCCAGGTCGAAGCAGCTGCCACGCTTGCTGGATCACGGCTTCGAGATACCGATATCCAGGGAAAAATTGCACCGTACTGGCCATTACAATCACATCGTACGTTCCTTCGGCAAACTGGGCCAGCTCATGGGCGAAGCCCTGATTCAGTTTGAGACGCCCACCCTTGATGGTGTCTGCTCTCATCTGTACGGCATCCAGCATACTGCGCGAAGGGTCCAGCGCATGCACATCCACTCCTGCGCGAACTAGCGGCAATGTAATATGTCCTCCGCCGCAGCCTACCTCCAGCACACGCACACCGGGATGAAGGTGTGGCTGGACGAGACCGACCACATGTTGGACATAAGCGGCGACTTCTGTTTCGCCAAATGGTGATCCTGTATAGCTGCTTTGAAATCCTCCCAGCTCAATGTCATCGTCTGCACGGTCTGCCACATGATCCCACAGCTCCATCATCTCATCCGTGTTCAACGATTCGGTGCCCGGCACTTCATCCCGTACATCTACATAGATCAAATCCGTCTGTTCATTTCGTTTCCAAACGACTTCCTGAAAGCGGTCAAAGATGTCCCGCTTGCTAATGACCATGGAAATATCCAGATCGTTCAGGATCGTCTCAACCCGTTTGCGTGGATAGGTCGGCTCCAGAGGAACGTAGGACCCCCCTGCTTTGAGCACGGCCAGCGTTGCGATGATCATATCAAAGCTTCGATCCAGCATAATGGCGACTTCTTTTCCGCTCTTTACCCCAAGTGTCTGAAGATGCCGTGCCAGTTGATTCGACTGTTCCTGTAGTTGTCCGTACGTACAGTTCTGTTCGCCGTCTGTCAAGGCGATGGCATCCGGTTGGAGCCGCGCCTGCTTTTCAAAAGCCTGAAACATAAGCTCCCCGTCCGAAAACGGTGCAGTCGTCTGGTTCAATTCCTTGACGAAGTCCCGTTGCCTGTCAGGTTCCAGAAGTGAAATCTTCTGCCCATCCTGATAGACATCTGTGATCAATTTTTTCATGAAATAAGCGAGACTGTACGCATACTGTTCGATCACATGGGATTCATATTTGTGCTGCAAATAATGCAAAGAGAGATGAAGCTGATCCGCCTGCATCTGGATATTCAGACACCAATCCGGTTGATGCTGCAGGATCAGTTCTTCCATCCGCTCTCCGTGCAACGAAGTCATGGACACGAGACATTCGCCAAACCATCCTTGCTGCTGACTGACACCCATTTGCTCCGTTAATGATGTCAAAGGATAGTGTTGATTCTTGTAGCCGTCTGCCACGAGTGGCTGGACGTGCAGCAGCATATCCTTCAGACAGGTGTGGGTTTCCAGATCAATACAGAACGGGACATAGCCCGTCCGGGTCCACCCCAGGTGATCCTCTTCCCCTTCTTCCTCCTGTTCTGCTTGCAGCGGCGCCAACTCTGCTGTCAGCGCGGCGGCAAGCTGTGTATGCTGAATATCCAGCAATGGAGAGACAGGGACAAAAGATTTTTGTCCGGTCAGATTCCGCATCCAGAGTGAGAGCATGGAGAGGATAATCACATAGACGGAAATATCCTTGGATTTTCCCATCTTGATCAGGCGAGCTGCCACCTCCTTTTCGATCGGGATCTCGAAGATCCCGTATACGGGAAGCTGATGCTTCTTTCGAGTTAATCCTAGCTGAAAAGGCTCTACATCCTGTAATTGTTTGCTCCAATATTGCTTCGCGGTTTCAAACAATCCCAAGCTGAGCAGTCTCTGATCCATAATCTCCCTCCTTTCATAAGATTGTGTATAGGTGACGGGTGCATGCCCTGATCCTCATCAGGGCGTGCCCCTTAAAAATCAAAATCGATATCCATCACTTCTTCTACCTGTTGAATGGATTTCATCACGGATTGTTTCGTCGCTTCATCCACGATATCCACTTCTTTCAATGGGCGTTCCGGATGTTCAACGACTTGTTCCAGCACCGTCATGAAGGCTTGGAAGAAAGATTCGACTGTTTCCTTTTTGAAGCGGTAAATCGCATATTCAAGCTCCAGCTCAATCTCGGTCTCAGTCTCCACCGCCCACAAGGTCAAATCAAATTTGGCAACAGAGAGTGGAACTGGCTGTGGTGCCAGCTTCACATCGCCAAACCGCATTTCAGGGAAGGACATGTTCTGCAAGGCAAAGGAAGCATCAAACAATGGATTGCGACCCTGCACACGCTTGACCTGAAGTTTCCGCACCAATTCGTCAAACGGATAATCCTGGTGTTCAAAAGCCTGCCATACATGGTTTTTCACTTGTTGCATGGTTTGGCTGAAGGAATCTTCTCCGGAAATCGCGGTACGCAGCGGTAATATATTGACGAACATGCCGACCACATCCTGAAGCTCTGCCAGCGATCGCCCGGCAACCGGCGTACCCACGACAATATCGGATTGAGCAGACCATTTGGACAATGTGCAGCTATAGATACCGAGCAGCAACATGTACAGCGTGACATCATGTGTTTGGCAAAAATCCCGCAGTTTGCCTGTAAGGGTCGCATCCAGCGTTTGATTCAGTCTCTCTCCGCTCGTATCCATCATCTTGTCCGGCACATAGGTCTGTCCCAGATTCAATGGTTCAACCGGCAGTTCGAACTGCTGCCGCCAGAACTGCTCATCCTGCTGAAAGACCTCGCTTTCGCGATGAGACTGCTGCCAGTAGGCAAAATCCTTGTACTGGATGGCCAGTTCAGGCAATTTCGTTCCCTCGTACAGGGCTGCCAGATCCTCCAGCAAACGTCCAACTGATACCCCATCGGTGATGATATGATGCATGTCGATCAGAAGAGTACCTTGCTCCGGACCCGTATGCATAAGAACGACGCGGAATAACGGGCCCTTTTCCAGATCAAATGGCTGGATATACGTTTGCAGCTTATTTCTCGATTCAGCAGCCGTCCCCTCAAGCACGTCCACTTGCACCGGAATATGCGAATGAATACGCTGGACAGGTTCCCCCTGTGCCCACTCAAATGTCGTGCGCAGTGACTCGTGCCGCTTGACAAGCTCTTCGAACGCCGCTTGAAGCTTGTCCTGCTGCAAGTCTCCGCTGAAATCCAGCAACGTGGGTACATTGTAGGTCAGCCCTGTATCTTCATGCTGACTCAGAATGAAGAGCCGGGTTTGTGCCAATGACAACGGATACGTATCCTGTACCGGCGCTTTTGAAATCGCTACATTGAACGGTTGCGAATCAGACAGACTCATGCGTGCCTCAATCAAGGCAGCAAGGGAGCGAATCGTTTGTGCTTCGAGCAGATCCGGGATGCGAATCTGGCATTGGAACGTCCGATGAATCTCCGCAATCAGCGTCATCGCTTTCAGGGATTGACCCCCGATTTCGAAGAAAGGATCATCCAGCCCAAAATCATGCCGTTCCAGCAACTGGGCCCAGATCGTAAACAAACGCTGCTCAGTCTCCGATCCGTCTGCGAGATCGACACGACTCTCACGCTGCTGCTGATGAAGCTCCTTGAGTGCCTGCCGATCCATTTTGCCATTTGGTGTCAGTGGCATCTCGTCTACAATGACCCACGCCTCCGGGATCATATAGTCCGGAAGCTTCTCCAGCAAACCATTTTGAAGCTGAGAGGCGGTTAGCTGCTTGCCTTCCACATATCCGCACAAGTAAGCGGAGCCGTCCGAACGCTGATGATCCATCACGAGAGAGTTGGTCACCCCGTTCAAACTTTGCAGTCTGCTTTCAATTTCGCCGATTTCGACGCGAAACCCGCGAATCTTGACTTGATGATCCAGACGACCCAGGTATTCGATATTGCCGTCTGGCAAATATTTGGCCAAGTCTCCGGTACGGTACATGCGCTTGCAGAGGGCAAACGGATGGGGAACAAAAACCTGCTCCGTCAGTTCCGGGCGCTGATGATATCCTCTTGCCAGTCCCCTGCTGCTGACACACAGTTCACCGGGCAATCCCGGCGGGACCATCTGTCCATCAGCCGTCAGGATAAAGACTTCTGTATACAGCAGCGGCTTTCCAATCGGAATCATCGTCTCATGATCAGTGGATTCATCGGCCTTCCAGAGGGTGGCACAAATCGTCGTCTCCGTCGGTCCGTAGGCATTCACATACTGAAGATGAGGCTGCCATCTCTCCACCAGCTCACTGGAGGAAGCTGAGCCAGCCGTGACCAGCAGACGCATATCTGGCAATGAAGCAGGATCGAGATGAATGGCATAGGTCGGCGGAAGTGTCGCTACCGTTATACGCTGACGCTGCATATAGGATGTAAAGGATGTAAAATCTTCAATGATTTCCTTCCTGACCATATGCAACTGGGCGCCCGTCAGGAGGGCCATAAACGTTTCCCACGCAGATGCATCAAAAGAACTGCTCGCAAACTGAATAATTCGATCATCTGAGGAAATGTCCAGCAGATGAATGAAGCTTTCCCTTAAATTCACCATCCCCTGATGCTCCAGCAATACGCCTTTCGGCTTGCCTGTAGAGCCTGATGTATAAATGATATAGCTGAGATCTCCGGCTTGAATCTCTATCGTATTCAGCACGGTCAGATCCGCCATTTGCAAGGCGGACTGCAATTCACTCACACTCAAAAACGGGGTGTCCGTCCCAAGTTCTGCCGCACGAGCTGTGAGCGAATCCGAGATTAGAACCAGTTCGCATCCACTGTCCTGCAGCATATGATTCAAACGCTCTTCCGGATATGCAGGGTCAAGCGGCAGATAAGCTGCACCTGCCTTTAGTACGGCAAGCACGGCACAAACCCATTCCGCTGATCGTTCCATCATCAAGCCTACGATTGCACCTTTTCCAACGTCCCGGCTGTGAAGCAGTGCTGCCCACTGATCGCTCCAGTGGTCCAATTGCGAATACGTCCAGCTGCTTTCTTCAAATACTAGCGCGGTATGATCAGGCGCCAGGCGCACCTGCTCACGAAACAGATCCGGAATCGTAAGGTCACACCATTCTGGCTGTTGATCATCATGTTGCTCCTCCAGCATCCGTTCCTGTTCTTCCAGTCCAACCAGCTCGAGCTCTCGAAGCAGCAGTTCTGGGGAAGCGGAAGCCTGTCCCAGCAATTGTGCCAAGGCTCCGAGCATCGCTTCGGCCGATGCAGGCTGAAACAGATCCGTCCGGTAGTGCAAGGTAACCCCATAACTGTTGTCCTGCTTCGCCCATTGAAATCTGAGGGCATAAGGCATACTCTCCAGATCGGTCTGCAAATGAGGATGATCATGGATCGCATCATAGTCGCATACGATTTTGGCTGCATCCGCAAAATCAATGCCGAGTTCTTCTGTGAGCGATCCAATCGGATAATACTGATGCTTGTACGCCTCTGAGACGGTCTGATTGACTTCTTTCAAACCTTGCTTGAAGCTCCAGTCCCCGTGCAGGCATGTATTCAGCAATACCGCAAAGTTGTGCTTCCGGTCATCTGGATAAGCATTGTACACAGGCGAAACGATCGAGACTTCTTTTTCCCCGGTCAATTTTGAGAACAGAATCTTCACCGCTGCACTGAAGGCAACAAAGGTAAGCAGGTCTTTTCCTTTGCAAAGCGCATCCAGCCTGGAAGCCACTTCCGCTTCCATCCCGAGATGACGCTGCGCGTATGCCGGTTTGCCACCAGTCTCACGTTCTACCCGATCCGTATGGAGAGGGAGGCTTCTCCACTCTCCCTCCAGTTTGTCATGCCAGTATTCCCTTGCAGGTATAAAGGAGTCTCCTAATTGGAGAGGCTGTGATGCCGTTGGATGTGAATGTGTACTCAATACGATCTCCTCCTAAAAATCAAATCCATCGTCCAGTTCGTTCCGTTCTTCCGTACGCGTGACCTCAATCGGCTTCTTCTCCGGTGACATCTGGAGATTTGCCAGCATCGGGATCGGCAGGTTCGATGGAGATTTCAGTAATTCCGTCAATGTACGCAAGTATTGCTCCAGCCACTGTACCGCCTCTCCATGCGACCAGACAGCCGAGCGGTATTCCAGCATAAAGGTCCATGCTCCGTCTTGTGCCTGACTGGCCTGGAGCGTAAAATCCATCATGGCATTGTCCAGCATGACCGGAACCGGTTCCCACTGCATGCCGGCAAAACTCAGTTCTCCCCACTCCATGTTCTGCATGACCAGCAAGCCCGATACGAGTGCCGGTGTATGACCCCCAACAGCCTGATCCTGTACCATTTCTTCATATGGATACATCTGATTTTGCAGAGCTTGCTCAACTGATGACTGAACTTGTGACACCAGTTGGTCAAATGTGTGATCAGGGGACAATTGCTGACGAAGCGGAAGCGTGTTGACGAACATCCCGACGAGTGAATCAAGCTGGGCTTGATTTCTTCCCGCTGTCGGCATCCCGATCACCAGATCCGCTCGATTCAATTGCTGGGCCAAATGCACATACAATCCGGACAGCAACAAACTATTCACTGTCGAACCCCAGGCTTCAGCAGTTTGTGACAGCACATCCGCCAGATCAGGATCTCCCTTCACATAGATACGCTCTCCCGCATGGGATGAGGCGTCAGACTGTGCGCCACTCGTTGCAAGCGCGAATGGCTGATAATTGGTCAAATGATCCAGCCAGTATTGTTTCTGCTCCTGCATACGCGGCTGTTTCATCTCATTTTGCAGCCATACTGCGAAATCCTTGTACTGGATGGACAACGGTTCCAGCAACCGATTCTGATACAGCTGCACCAGATCCTGATAAAGCACGGCCAAGGATACGCCATCCGCAATACTGTGATGGACATCCAGCATCAACACCGCTGTTTGACCGTTTTCCGCACACGCTTCAAACTGGATGAGCGCACATCTGAATAATGGCCCCTCTTCTACCTGGAACGGACGGATAAAGGAGCGCAACTGCTCATGAACGACCTCTTCCGAATAAGGGGCTTGCTCCTGCCGTACCGGGAATTCCAGGGACACCTGATCTGCAATGTGCTGGACAAGTGCACCATTTTTCCAGGCAAATCGGGTGCGTAACGCTTCATGTCGGGCAATGACCTGGTGAATAGCATGGTGCAATCTCTGTACATCCAGCTGGCCTGTAATTTTGACCGCCATCGGAATATTGATGGAGGTAGCTTCACTTGCAAACTGCTGCAGCATCACCATTCGACGTTGTGCGGACGTGACCGGATAATCGTCTCTGTCCTCCGCCCTGTCAATGGAAACGGCAGATGAGGCATGTGATTGCTGTGCTAGCAGTGCAGCCATTTCCGTCAAGGTCGGATATTGGAAGACTGCCGGAATAGACAATTCCAGCCCAAGTTGCTGATGGATTCTCGAAATGAGCTGAACCGCCTTCAATGAGTTCCCTCCGGAACGGAAGAAATGGGCATGACGGTCTTTCACATTTGCTCGTAATACGCTACTCCACAAGGTCGCCAGTTCTTTCTCCATCTCTGTGACCGGTTCTTCGGATGGCGATGAAGAACGTTCCGTTGTAACCGGCTGACTGACTTGTACGGTTTCCGGTAGCGAGCTAGTCGAAGCCAGACTCATTTCATAAGCTTCCCGCATTTTGCTTCCACTGGCATAGGCCAACGGCCAATATTGTCGATCGTGTTGGACCTTACCCGCGTATTCGTCCATCCAGTGCGGGTCAATCAAATCATCCGCATGATTGATCTCGGCATGTGCAGGATCAAAATGGGTCCCGTTCTCTTCTTGTGGTGAACGTTGCTCTGAAGGCTCTGAACGATCAGCCTGGGCGAGCTCACTGCCAGCCGCAACCGTATCTTCTCCCTCTTCCAACCGGGAGAACGCATATACAGCCGAAGTTTCTGCCACCTGTTCCTTTGCCTGATTACGGTCTGATGTGCCCGAGTGAATCGTCAACTGTGCCGGAGCATCAGGCAGGGCGCTTCGCGACAGTTTCCAGTCCACGTACTCGCTGGTTTCATCTGTAACCAACCAGTTGGTCTCCTCCAGAAATTGTTTGAATGGAACGTTTTTCGCTGTCGGAACAAATCGCGCCTGAATGGTATCTACCTCATGTTGCGCCGTCCATTCCTTCAGGAAGCTCAGTAAGCCCACTTCAACCTTTCGTCCCAAAACACGACAGCTCATGAGGAAAGTATCGAGGTGCAAGACCTGTTCCTCTTGACGAGCAATCAGGAGTCCGACCAGACCATAGTCACCGAAGCGATCCCGTACCTGAATGGTCCAGAGATACGTATGCTGCTGCTGTTGAAGCGCCTCAATCTCCGCTTCTGTTCTGCGGATCGTACTGAGATTGAACTGATTCGTTCGCATAGTCAGCTGTGAAGCTCTTGGAACATGGGCTTCAGACAGGGGCTGAATATCAAGCACAATGTCCAGACTGCTCAGAAAATCATCCAGAGAATCGGCATGCTGATGCTGATATTCCTTGCGCTGTACCTCTGCTCTCATCATGGAGGTGCGCTTGCGATCTTCCTCTGTCACACTGAAGCGATCGAGCGCCCAGATGTGATCCATCCAGTTGGGCAGAGAAGCTATTGATTTCGGAAGTGGAATGGACAGGACAGACGGCGCGTTGGCCAGCATCTCACTGATTTCCATCGGGTTGTCATCCATGAAGATAAAACTGTCCAGACCTACATTCAGTTCCTTGGCGAGCTGCTTGATATTGTCGGACTTTGGCAGCCAGTTGATCTTGGCACCTACGAGATGCTCACGCTTCAGGATCATGTCCGGATGCTGGTCCAGAACATGCCACACATCCTGCTCCACGTTCTTGCTTAGCAGTGTAATCATCATTCCCTCACGGGAAAGGTCCACCATCTTCTGTTGCAGGCGCTGATGGGCAGACGTGATGGTCACATCGAGACCGGATTCACCACATACGCCTTCCCATAACGTATTGTCACAATCAAGGGCAATGACCTTGAATGGCTGACGCTGGCGCGCGTCCAGTTTACGCGTAATTTCCGCCGCCATAACCAGGAAGGCTTCCTCTGTATAGGGTACATGTCCGGATCGATCTGAGATCGCATCATAGAAAGAATGAACCCCCTCACGCTGGAAGGCATCCTCCATGCGGATGAGGTAACAGTCTGCAATCTGATCCAGCTCCTGCATCCATTTATCATAATGTTCAACCAATTGTAAACGAGCCTGGTCACTCCACGACAATCCCGCATCCAGCGGAAAAGTCAGAATCAGAAGCGGACTGCTTCGGTGTTGCTGACGAATCGCCTGCAACAGTTCACTGGCCGTGCGCTCAATCGAAGCGAGTTGTGCCTCTTCACTGGCCAGTTCTTGATCCCGCACCCAATCCTCCAGTCGAAGCAGGAGTACATTTAAGCCTACGTTTGTAGAAAGCAGACTTTGCGGATTTAGCAGTTCCTGAAAAGCCTGATGATAGGGAGCCATTTCCACCGACACTTCATAACCCATGAGAGCAGCCCACCACTGCAACGGCTCTACGATTGGATCTGCGGTAAAGCTGGCGCTGACCGCCATACGCACTGCCGCCTGACCGTTTTCCTTGCGGATCTTGCTCGATGATTTGCGTTTTTCATGCCAGGAAGCGATCGGTTCAAGCTGGACAGATGTCTTCAATGCTTCATCCGGCCCCTGAACAAAGGCCTCCATAACTTCGAAGAATTGCTTCGCGATCCATTCCACCGTTTCTGCTGTAAACAGATTGCGATTGTAATTGAACAGGAAGGAGCAACCGCCTTGCTGCTCCAGAATGACATCCAGCTTCAAGTCGAGCGTGGCAGTATCAAGCGGCAGCTCCACCAATTCCACCGTAAACGGGAGGCCGTCAGCCTGTAAACCGTTCGCTTCCTGAAGCAAATGTTCGTTATGGAACACCAGCATCGTGTCATACAACGGATTTCGATCAGAGGACGTCTCCACTTCCAGCACATCAATCAATTGCTCAAATGGAATGTCCTGGTGCTGATAAGCTTCCAACAAGGTCTGATTGGCAGCGCGTGTCCAGGTTTTGGCTGTACGCTTCGCACGCTGTTGCAACCGGATCGGCAAATAGTTGATAAACATGCCCACAGTCTGCTGCACATCCGGATAATGGCGACCGGAAACAATCGATCCCATAATGACTTCTTTTTGCTCTGCGAGTTCCATAAGCGTGTACGCATACATTGACAGCAACGCACTGTGGAGCGAGGCATTCGCAGCTTGCGCAAAAACCTTCACGCGCTCCAGCTGGCTGGCATCGATATGCACGATATGGGTATCTCCTTCGAACGAACGCTCGGCTTGCCGCGGAAAGTCCGTCTCCAGCTCCAGAACCGGAAGCTCTCCTGCAAATTGCTTCAGCCAGTATTGCTGTTGTGTTTCCAGCTCCTCACTTTCAAGATATTGCTGCTGCCATACGGCAAAGTCTTTAAATTGCACGGGAACAGCAGGCAATACATTTCCGGCATATAGCTGCATCCATTCAGCAAGAAGCAGGGCCGAGGAAGCGCCGTCTCCAATGAGATGATGCATGTCTGTCATCAGTAAATACGTATGCGCGTCCCATCTTTTCAGCTTTGCACGAAACAACGGTGCTTCTGCCAGTGAAAACGGGCGAATCCAGTCCCGAATCGTTTGGACGGCACTCGGGTGTGGCAGCTGGCTGTCCGGCTCTTCAAGCTCACACTCCATCTGAAAGGAAACCGCATCCTGTATATGCTGAACGGGCAAGCCGTGTTTGAGCGAAAAAGACGTACGCAGGGCTTCATGCCGTTGAATCAGTTGCAACAGGCCCGTCTCCAGTCGCTTCACATCGACCTGTCCTTTGAGCCAAAGAGCCTGCGGCATATTATAGCTGGTCGAAATACCGGCCAGTTGTTCCTGAATAAATACGCGTTGCTGCGAAGGAGTCAGCTTATAATCGTGACTCGCAGCTGCGGGCAGTATACGATCCGTCTGCACAGCATCTTGCCGCTGTACCTGTGCGGGTCTCCGTTCCACCTGTCCATACTCGGCGTGCAGATAGGCAGCCAGCTGTTCAATGGATTCCTTTTCAATCAGAACTGCTACGGGCAGCTTGACACCCGCTGCCTGTTCCAGTCGCTGCACGATGCGCAGAGCCAGAATTGAATCCCCGCCGAGCTCATAATAGTTGCTTCTGGCAGACAACTGATCAAATCCAAGCACCTCGCCCCATACATTGGCAACGAGCTGTTGCCAAGCCTGAACCGAATCATCTGTTGAGGCATCGGTCAGCTTGACGTGAACCATCTGAATGACCTGATCGGACGCTTCAGCATGTCCAGATTGACCTTCCCTGATCGCTCTGCTTTGCGGCTTGGCCTGCACCTGACCGTCCAGCCACAGACGCACTCGCTCAAGCGGCGTAGGAGGCAGCGGAACTCGATAAGCTTCCATCGCTTCATACATCGTCTTCCACGGAATTACGACGCCACTTGCATAAGCCTCCGCCAACTGTCTGCATGCCTCATCGCCCAGCTGGTCCATCGTGTCGTTTATCCCCTGGATCGAATAATTCGAGACGGACTGACCCGCATCTACTTCCCCGAAATAAATGGTAGAAGCAGCAGGAACGCGCACAACGCCAGATACAGGAGAAACCGAGTTCCCTTGATCTAGTTCGTTGGCTTGTATCCACCTTGCAGCAAGCTGTTCAAGCACAAATTGCTTCATCTCATGAAGCACAGTCTTCCAGGTTTGTCTGGTGACAGAAGCAGCCAGACGAAAACGATAATGGTTTCTTCCGGTGGACGCGGTGTAGCAAATATCGGACAGGCGATGCTGCGAGAGGTCCACCTGATCTGCATAATCCTGAACGAGCCGCTGCAGTCCTGCCAAAGTAGGAGCAGTCAGGACGAGCAGAGCAGATGCATCCTCTACGCCATCATTGTCTTCAGAACGCTCCGTCTGCTGAGGAGGTTCCTGAACGACAAGATGACAGTTCGTACCGCTCATCCCGAAGCTGCTTACCCCTGCTGTACGAGGCCCTTGTTCCGGTGTCCACTTCTCCAGTTCACGCTGTACATAAACCGGAGAGGACAAAAAGGAAATAGCCGGGTTAGGCTCCTGAAAATGAAGGGACGGCGGTAGCCAGCCTTCTTTGACCGCCATTACGGCTTTGACAACTCCCGTCACACCGGCTGCATTGTCCAGATGACCCAGATTGCTCTTCACACTGCCAATGCTGCAAAATTGGGTCTTGTTCGTAAACCGGCGGAATGCACGGGTCACACCTTCTATTTCGATCGGATCGCCGAGCTTCGTTCCGGTTCCATGGGCTTCGATGTATCCGACCGTTTCCGGGTCAATCTCTGCATCCTTCCATGCCGAGACGATGACTTTTTCCTGAGCTTCGACATTGGGTGCTGTAATCCCGACAGAGCTGCCATCCTGATTGATGGCCCCGCCCTTGATCACAGCATAAATGTGATCCCGATCTTCCAGCGCCAGATCTAGTGGTTTCAGCAGCAGGCACGCTGCCCCTTCCCCCATGCCTGTGCCATCAGAATGGGCGTCAAACGGCTTCGCTCTGGCATCCGAGGCTTCGATGCCAATTCGCATGCCGGTATCAATCGGCGCAAGCAGCGTCTTCACACTTCCTGCCAGCGCCATGTCGCAATCTCCGTTACGTATCGCCTGACAGGCCATGTAAATGGCGACCAGCGAGGAGGAGCAGGCGGTATCCATCGACACCGCCGGTCCTTTCAAATCCATCCAGTAACTGATTCGGCCTGCAATGACAGAGGTTAAGTTCCCCGGAATGGCCATAGATGCAAAATCGGGTGCCATCTCATGGAGATATTTTTTATAGTCATGAAACATGTCGGCTGTATACCCGATATAGACACCTGTGTTGCTTCCTTTCAGTTGTCCGGCTCCATAGCCGGCGTTTTCCACTGCGCGCCAGGCCATTTCCAGGAAGATGCGCTGATTCGGATTCATCAGCTCTGCTTCCTTCGGACTCAGCTTGAAGAAAGAGGGATCAAATTGACTGATTTCATCTAAATACGCGCCATCATGAAAGGGAATGTCGGTGTCATAGCCGAGTTGCTGCAAATAGGCTTCAATATCCTGTTTTCTCTGTTGCGGAAAAGCGCCAACCGCATCCATGCCCTGCTTCAGGCTATCCCAAAATGCAGCCAGATCCTCTGATTTTGGATATCGGGCCGACATTCCAATAATCGCGACGTCCCGTTTCGGGGTTTCTTCATCCATTTCTGTCATTTCGATTACGGTTTCATCTTCGGACAAATCTTCTAAATCCAGCAGGTTCAAATCCAACATGTCTCCACCTCCTTAATGTTTGATCTCGATGTCAGCCTTCGTTATCGGATTGATTGCATGCCGTCCGTGTCTCATCCAGGTTAGACAGAAACCTGTCCGGTGTTTTTGCCTACCGGTACGGACGTTTGAGTTGGAGTAGAAGTCTGACGAGTTTTGAACAAGTAGTATTTCGTTACCACAACAATGACCGAGCTGACCAAAATCGCGATGATAAAACCGTAATTGAACCCGATCTCATACGTGGTATATATTTTCCGAGTCACATAATACGTTCCGAACAAACCAATTTGCGCGACAATCGGTGTCCACAGGGAGCGATGCCATACATAGAGCAGACAGAAGATAACGGTTCCCATGCCACCATACAAGGTGAGTGCCGGGTCGAGCTGGAAGAACAGGAAGCCATAGATCACGGCATCCGCGAGAATGGCAAGCCATAGCGGTACTGCTGCACGGAGCGCATTGAAGATCAGACCTCGGAACAAGACTTCCTTATAGATGGAATGAATAATCAAGAAGATCAAGAAATGCACCAATGACGGTCCCAGCAAAAAGGCGAACAGGCCTTCGAATTGTGGAAATGTATCCTCCACATACGGAATTTTGGCAATACTGGTTACCCATACACCCATGGCAATCGATAACAAAAACGTAACGGCGGTTGTATTCATGGAAATCGGCGAAAAATTCCAAACTTTCAATGGATTCCGGTTCTCATAGCGATAAATAATCCAGGCATAGATCGGAATCACAATCAGATCGTTTACGATTAACCCCCATTCTCCGTGCACGGCCATGAATTCACCTAGTGCACCCAAATTTGGAACGAACCATTCATACCAGTAATACACCAGTGGCTGCATGACGACAAAATAAATGGCAATGTAAAGGGCGACCTTGCCCACCATGACGTAGAAACGATAAGACTTGGATTGCTTGATATCCTTCAGCTTTTCTTTGTCTGCTGCTACTTGCGGAGAATTCTCATATTTCCAGAGCGTCCACAACAGGAATACCATTCCGGCGAGCGAAGCGATGGAGATCACGGCCAGCACAGGAGGTGCCAGTGTGGAAAATTGCTTGACCAGTCCGAATTCTGCAAAGCTCATAATTAAAATATTTACACTGACTGCTATGGTAATCGTAGACCACATGGACTTCACTTTGTGGTAGATGAAACCGTACATCAGTCCCAGGAAGGTGGCGATCACCGTTACGGTCGTATTGGGTTGGAAGACCCCGTAAATCAATGCCTGGATGATCAGGACGACTGCAATAGGTGAGATCCGCTTCAATTCGTTCATCACAATGCCGCGGAAGAAAATTTCCTCGAAAAATGCCCCTGCCAGACCTACTCCGACAATCGTGAAGAAAAACTTGCCTGCCGTTCCAAATACATCGACATAGCTTTGCATTTCATTCGCCGCCTGAGTAGGCAGGAAAGGTAAATACATCGTGCTTGTGAACCACAACGCGCCAAACAGTCCAATCCCGACCAGAATCATAAATTGCTTGCGAGTCAGCAAATTGAAGCCTGCATTTGCGATAAAACCGGGATATTCTCCTTTCGTGACCGCTTTCCGAATCATCGACACGATAAACATGACCACGAACAGAGCACCGAAATTGATCATCAACCAAATGGGTACGTCGTTTTCCAACCACTGGCTGTAAGAAGGATTACTGGCCTTGATGTTATCCTGCAAGGTAAATACTGCCCAGTAACAGACCAGATAGACCACTAACCATAATAACGCTGACGCATACTTATTCATTTTATCCTCCTCTTCCCCGCCCATTGGATTGGAGGGCGGGGGTTTATATGATAGATGTTTTCAGCCAGATGGCCGCTTGCCATTTCTGTTATTGTGACCTTGCTGCCGTTTCCTGCAGAGGCTTAAGCTGCTTGGTCAGAATCTTCAGCAGCTTGGCATACTGTTCAAACATTTGCTTCACTGCCGCCTTTTTCAGGACAAAGCCATCATATTGCAACTCCAGCTCCAGCTCTTCTCCGACTCGCTGATAAGTCAGAATCAGGTCACAGGTGCCGTCATCTGTCTGCCACAAACCGGCATCCTTTTTCCGTGCACATACCGCTCGGATCTGCAAGCTTTCAGCGGCAGGAACAGCAGATTTCTTCCACTGTTGCATATGCCCGACCTGATAGAAAGACGGCTTGTCCGGCTCCGTATCGCCGAATTGATCGGACAACGATTGAACGAGAAGCTCAATACTGCCGAACTCATTCAGATTGCGCGCCAGTTTCATGCCATGCTGCGGATCAACCAGTGTCAAAATGGCCACCTCGGTCTGCTTGTTCAACTGGGCAAACAAATACATCCAGGCTGCACTGAGTACACTCTCCAGATCATGAGCGGAGACAATCCCTTGCGGATAGCTGCCGCCGGCGAGTCTGATCTTGAAGCCACTTGCACGATGACGATCTGTTGTCGAGGCAAAGGCCTGTTCTGGCAGTTGCACAAGCGGCGGAGCGAGTTCACGATTGTCCAGCTTTTGGTGTGCTTCAATGCATGCTGCCAGCTGTTCAATTGTGGCGTTGGCGAATAAATCCGTTACTTGAATCCAGTTGCCATACCGTTTTTCCAGCTCATGATGGACTTTAAGCAGTAGTAATGAATTTCCACCAATATCGAAGAAATTATCTTGAATGCCAATCTGCTGACTGCTGCCTACCCACTCTCTCCATATCTCCACCAGTTCCTTCTCCAGTGGCGTGCGAGGGGCCACGTAGGCTGTACCCGATGCAAGCTTGTCCTGCTCCGGCTTCGGCAGTGCCTTGCGGTCCGCCTTGCCGTTTGCCGTCAGCGGCATCCGTTCCAGTCTCACAAAGTACGCCGGAACCATGTAGTCTGGCAGTTCCTGCAGCAAATGCTCTTTCAGCTCGCCTGCCGTCACTTCCCGGCTGCTCACCACATACGCACACAGCGCCTTGCTTCCTGTCGCATCCTCAACGGCTGTAACCACCGTTTCACTCACGGCTTCATGCTGCAACAATTCGTGCTCGATCTCGCCTAGCTCAATCCGGTAGCCCCGGATCTTCACCTGGAAGTCCGTCCGGCCCAGGTATTCGATCGTGCCGTCTGCCTGCCATCTCGCCAAATCTCCTGTCTTGTACATCCGCTCTCCGGGCTCAAACGGGTTGTCCACGAATTTCTCCTTCGTCAACTCTTCCCGGTTCAGGTAGCCTCTGGCCAGACCTACACCCGAGATGCACAGCTCCCCGGCTACGCCTATCGGCTGCAGCTGATGCTGCTCATTGACGATGTACAGGCGAATGTTGTCAATCGGTTTGCCGATCGGTATGCTTCTTCGTACCTCTGCCGGCTGACAGTCATAATACGACACGTCGATGGTCGCCTCTGTCGGTCCGTACAGGTTAATCAGCTTCGCACCCGACGCTCCCAGCAGGGCGTAAAAGTCTTCAACCTGCGGGATCGTCAGCGCTTCACCGCTGGCAAAAACATGCTTCAGCGTCCGTAGCCGCTCTGCCTGATCCGGATGGGCTTTCACATAATCCAGGAACAGCTGCAGCATCGATGGGACAAAGTGCATTACCGTAATGCTAGCTTGCTCGATCGCCTGGATGATCGCACTCGGGTCCTTCTCCCCGCCTGGCTCCAGAAGGTGCAGGCCGGCTCCTTCCAGTGACCACCAAAACAGCTCCCACACCGATACGTCAAAGGTATACGGCGTTTTTTGCAAAATCGTATCGGCTTCTCCAAGCGGATAGCGCTTTTGCATCCAGTGCAGACGATTGATCACCGCCCGGTGCTCGATCATCGTTCCCTTCGGCTTTCCGGTGGAACCGGAGGTGTAGATCATATAAGCCAGCTTGTCCGGTGCGGTGCTTCGAGACAGATTCGATTCGTCCAGCTCACGCCACGGTGCATCGTCGTCCAAATCGATGATCATCCGTTCGGAAGCATCGATCTGCGAAGGGATGTCAGTCTGGCAACCGCGAAGCACCAGACTTGCTCCGCTGTCCTCCAGCATGTAGGCGATTCGATCTTCCGGAAAGTCCGGTGAAATCGGGACATAGGCGCCTCCGGCTTTGAGAACGGCGAAAATGCCGATCATCATATCCAGTTTGCGTGGACTTAGAATGGCGACCCGGCTGTCCGGCTCCACGCCGTGTTGCTGCAAGTAACGGGCCAGTCGGTTCGAACGGGCATTCAGCTCTGCATACGTCAGGCTCTCATGACCAAAGCTGATCGCCTGGCGATGCGGGTGACGGGCGACCTGTTCCTCGAACCGCTCGTGCAGCAGATGTTGATCCGGGAACGGCGCTTCCGTGCGGTTCCAGCTCTCCATCATGTGCTGCTGTTCTTCAGGTCTCAGCAATTGCAGGTCGATTACCTTTTGTTCCGGTGAAGCCGCCGCGATTTGTTCCAAGAGCCAGCAGTAGGCATCCGCCATCCGCTGAATCGTGCTTTCATGGAACAGCGCGGTGCTGTATTCAAACCGCAAAGAGCAGCCATCCTCCTGCTCCAACACTTCCAGTGTCAGATCAAACTTAGCTTGTGGATGATTGACCTGGACATGCTCCATATCAAATTGCTGGCTCTCAAACTGAAGTACGCCTGTATTTTGCATGACGAACATGACATCAAATAATGGATTGCGACTCATATCGCGTGCCACATTTAATTTTTCTACCAGTTGGTCAAATGGATAAGCCTGATGCTCCATCGATTCCAGCAAATGCTCGCTGGTGTGCAGCAGCCACTGTCGAATTGACAGTTCGCTTTCCGTTTCATCTTTCATCCGAATCGGCAAGGTATTCACGAACATACCGATGAGCTGCTCGACATCACTATGGGTTCGACCGGATACCGGTGTGCCGATAACCACATCTCTTTGTCCGCTCCATGCCATCATCAGTCGGGAGAATGCTGCCATCATAATGGTGGTGAGCGTCACTCGCTCCTTGATCGCCAGCGCTCGCAAGTGAAGGGTCTCTTCCGCTGTAAGCAGCTTGACGATCTGACTGCCTGCATATCCTTTGACGGCAGGTCTTGGGTAGTCGGTAGGGATCTGGGAAATCGGCACCCCGTCCGCATACTGCGCCAGCCAATATTGTTCATGATTCTGCATTCGATCTCCGTCAAGCTGCTGGGTTGACCAATGCGCATAATCCCGATATTGAACAGGCAGCCTATCCAGTTCGCCGTGCTCGTATGCCGTAATGACATCCTCTTGCAATCGGGCGATAGACAGTCCATCTGCAATTAAGTGGTGCATATCGAACAACAGCAAATGATGTTCATCGTCGAATGAATGAATACCGACTCGGAATAAAGGAAGCTCTTTCAAATTGAACGGACGAATAAATTGACGGATCATTTCATCCACTGCTTGCGGCTTATCGATCTCGTCAGCCTGACCCGATCCCGTCCCTTCCAATTGTTCCAGCTGGAATTCGAAGCCTTTATGAATCACTTGCACCGGACGACCGTCTTGCATCTCAAAGGTCGTACGCAAGCTTTCGTGTCGGCTGATGACTTGTTCAAAGGCCGTTTTGAAAGCCTGGAGATTCAGCTTTCCAGATATCCGCATGGCGGCAGGAAGATGGTAGCTCGTACCGACATGTTCCATCTGGTGCAGCAGATACAGTCTCGTTTGACCAGAAGAAAGCGCATAGTACGGTGCCTCTTCGAGTTCAGGAATCGCTGTGAAGGCTTCCGGCTGTTTCTGATCTACCCATTCCGCCAATCGATCCAGACGAGAGTGGGCAAATACTTCCCGCAAACTCACTTCAGCGCCCAGCGTTTTCTGAATGGCAACGGTCAGTTGAACGGCTTTGAGTGAATGTCCGCCCAAATGGAAGAAATCATCTTCCGCACCAACCTGCTCGACGCCGAGCAGTTCCGTCCACATCTCAGCCAAGTGCTGCTGTGTTCCAGGTTTCGGTGCGATATAATCCGCATGATTGGCAAGCTTGTCCTGCTCCGGTTTCGGCAGTGCCTTGCGGTCCGCCTTGCCGTTTGCCGTCAGCGGCATCCGCTCCAGTCTCACAAAGTACGCCGGAACCATGTAGTCTGGCAGTTCCTGCAGCAAATGCTCTTTCAGCTCGCCTGCTGTCACTTCCCGGCTACTCACCACATACGCACACAGCGCCTTGCTTCCTGTCGCATCCTCAACGGCTGTGACCACCGTTTCACTCACGGCTTCATGTTGCAACAATTCGTGCTCGATCTCGCCTAGCTCAATCCGGTAGCCCCGGATCTTCACCTGGAAGTCCGTCCGGCCCAGGTATTCGATCGTACCGTCTGCCTGCCATCTCGCCAAATCTCCTGTCTTGTACATCCGCTCTCCGGGCTCAAACGGGTTGTCCACGAATTTCTCCTTCGTCAACTCTTCCCGGTTCAGGTAGCCTCTGGCCAGACCTACGCCCGAGATGCACAGCTCTCCGGCTACGCCTATCGGCTGCAGCTGATGCTGTTCATTGACGATGTACAGGCGAATGTTGTCAATCGGTTTGCCGATCGGGATGCTTCTTCGCACCTCTGCCGGCTGACAGTCATAATACGACACGTCGATGGTCGCCTCTGTCGGTCCGTACAGGTTAATCAGCTTCGCACCCGACGCTCCCAGCAGGGCATAAAAGTCCTCAACCTGCGGAATCGTCAGCGCTTCACCGCTGGCAAAAACATGCTTCAGCGTCCGTAGCCGCTCTACCTGATCCGGATGAGCTTTCACATAATCCAGGAACAGCTGCAGCATCGATGGGACAAAGTGCATTACCGTAATGCCAGCGTGCTCGATCGCCTGGATGATCGCACTCGGGTCCTTCTCCCCGCCTGGCTCCAGAAGGTGCAGGCCGGCTCCTTGCAGC